>JAAFJG010000019.1 GCA_013298075.1 Cytophagales bacterium
AACCAAATTTTTATAAAAAAATGTTCAATTTGAACCTAATTTATCATTTTTTATAAAGTTATTTTTATATAAACTTATATACGTACAATATATTTTTCAAATAAAAAATAATTGATAGGAGAGAGGTTTTATTTTTGAAAAGAAAGAAATATTTTTTGATTATGAGTAGTTTTTTCAGTTGTCAATGTCGAAGACTTGACAATCTGAAAAAACGGCGTTTATCAAATCTACCTACCAAAATCCTCTTTATTTTTCTAAAAATATTTTTTTTAGAAAATAATGTAGTTTTTTTCATTTTTGGTTACATATAATAAAAGATAAAAGATAAAAAACATGTTGAAAAAAATAATTTATTATATTAGACAAGTATTTGAGAGTTTGCGGTTTGCGATGCAAGCATTGAGCAGCAATTTATTGAGAACTTTGTTGTCGTTATTGGGCGTTACGATAGGTATTTTTGCTATTATTTCTGTTTTTACGATTGTAGATTCTTTGGAAAATAGACTAAAAGAAGATATGTCATTTATTGGTGATGACGTGATTTATATTCAAAAATTTCCTTGGTCTTTTGGGTCGAGTGATTATCCTTGGTGGAAATATATGGCACGCCCTTCAAATTCTGTCAATGAATATAAATTTTTAGAAAAAAACCTCACACAAGCGGAAGCAGTAGCGGTCATGATGCGAAAAATGGGTTTAACTATTAAGCATCAAAATAGTTCGATGTCTAATGTTTTGGTGATTGGTACGTCTTTTCAATTCAATAAAATCACAGATTTTGAAATAGGAGAGGGGCGATATTTTACGCCTCAAGAAGTAGAAAATGCGCGTGATGTGGTGTTGTTGGGTGCGAATATTGCCGAAACTTTATTTCCACAAACCTCTGCCATCGGAAAAACGGTGAAAGTAAGAGGACGACAATTTACGGTGATTGCTATTCTCAAAAAAGAAGGCGCAAATCTTTTTGGCGAAACCTCGTTAGATGAAAGATTGATGATGCCTTATGGTGCATTTAGTAAGATTTTTAGGGTTGGATACAAAGGAATTGACCCAATGATTGCTATCAAAGGCAAAAAAACAGACAAAAATTTACAAGAATTAGAAGGCGAATTGCGTGGATTGATGCGTGGACGAAGGAGTTTGAAACCTTATCAAGAAGATAATTTTGCCCTCAATCGTACCGAATTATTTGCTGATGCGTTGAGTTCTTTGTTTGGCGTGGTTAGTTTTGCGGGTTGGATAATTGGTGGTTTTTCGATTTTGGTAGGTGGATTTGGCATTGCTAATATTATGTTTGTGTCCGTAAAAGAGCGTACTAATTTGATAGGTATTCAAAAATCATTGGGTGCGAGAAATTATTTTATATTGTATCAATTTTTATTTGAGGCTGTATTTTTGAGTTTGATTGGCGGTTTGGTGGGTTTATTTTTGGTTTATTTATTGACGTATGTTCCGCTGGGTTCTTTAACGATTAGTTTGAGTATCAAAAATGTATTTATGGGTTTGGGAGTTGCTGGTTTTGTGGGAGTTGCTTCAGGGCTGATTCCTGCTTATATGGCTTCAAGATTAGACCCTGTGGAAGCAATTAGAGCGAAATAGTTTTTGTGATAAATAGAAATTATTTTGATATTTATTTTGAAAATATAGAAAATATCAATTTCAGAAATAGAAAATTTCGGCTAAAGCCAATGTCGAATTTTATTATCCTCCAGATAAATCTGGAGGCAATTCAGATAAATCTGGAGGCAATTCAGATAAATCTGGAGGCAATTCAGATAAATCTGGAGGCAATTTAAGAAAATATGAAAACAATCCAAAAAAAATCACTCAAAAAAATAATATTTTTGAGTGATTTTTTTGCATAAATATAAAACAAGATTCTTAGAAAATTTGTGTTAAAAATGAAAATATTTTTTGAAATATATTTTTTGAACTGCCTCCAGATTTATCTTGAATTGCCTCCAGATTTATCTGGAGGACAATATAAAATTTAATCGTTGGCTTTAGCCAAAATCTCTATGTTATTCAAACTAATATTTTTCTATATTTTCAAAATAAATGACCTTTATAGTAGAATAAAATTATTTACGCAATAATTTCTAAGATATAAAAAAAATTACGCCAAGCTAATCACTTTGGGTGCGCCCGCTAAAATTTCTTCATTGGCAAAATCAGCATATTTTTGGAAATTTTTAGTAAATAATTCTGCTAAATGATTTGCTTTTTCATCGTATGCATTTTTATCAGCCCAAGTATTGCGTGGATTTAAAATATCAGTTGGCACATTTGGCACTTCTGAAGGCATTGCCACACCAAAAACAGGGTGATTTTCATATTTTACATTATCCAATTTTCCTTCTAACGCCGCATTTATCATAGCACGCGTGTAAGGCAAAGACATACGTTTGCCTGTTCCGTATGCACCACCTGTCCAACCTGTGTTTATCAACCAAACATTTACTTGATGTTTTTTCATTTTTTCGCCTAATAATTCAGCATAATTAGTCGGGTGCAAAGGTAAAAATGCTGCCCCAAAACACGCCGAAAAAGTAGCCTGTGGCTCTAAAACGCCTACTTCTGTACCTGCAACTTTGGCAGTATAACCAGAAATAAAATGAAACATTGCTTGCCCAGCAGTCAATTTAGAAATCGGAGGCAAAGTTCCAAAAGCATCAGCCGTTAAAAAGAATATATTTTGAGGAATCGGACCTTTTGACACTTCTAACGCATTATTGATGTAATGAATTGGATAAGAAGTACGTGTATTTTCTGTTACCGATTTATTTTTATAATCAGGAGTTCGAGTGTTTGGAATAAAGCGAGTATTTTCTAAAATAGAACCGAATTTGATTGCGTCCCAAATTTCTGGTTCTTTTTCTCTTGATAAATCGATTACTTTGGCATAACAACCACCTTCAAAATTGAAAACGCTATTTTCTGACCAACCGTGTTCGTCATCGCCAATCAAATGCCTTGATGCATCAGCAGAAAGTGTTGTTTTTCCTGTTCCCGAAAGTCCAAAAAATACAGCAGTATCGTTATTTTTGCCAACGTTTGCAGAGCAGTGCATTGACAATACTTTATGTTCGTGAGGTAATAAATAATTGAGGACAGAAAAAATACCTTTTTTCATTTCGCCTGCATAAGCAGTTCCACCAATTAAGATAGTTTTTTTAGTAAAATTAACAATCGTAAAATTAGATTGTCTTGTGCCATCAACTTCGGGATTTGCTTCAAATTCAGGAATACATAAAATTTTGAAATTGGGTGTAAAAGTGCTTAATTCTTCTGTTGTAGGTCTTAAAAACATATTATAACAGAATAAATTTTGCCATGCTTGCGTATTGATAACTCTCAAATCCAATCTATAATCTGGGTGCGCTCCTGCATACGCATCGCGTACATACAAGGTTTTATCTTTGATAAAGTCGAGCATTTTTGTTTCTAAGGCATCAAATTTTTCGGGTGTGAATGGGAAATTAATATCGCCCCACCACACTGTTTTTTCAGTATTTTCATCTTTCACTACAAATTTATCTTTGGGCGAGCGTCCAGTAAATTTTCCTGTGTCGCACATCAAAGCACCGTTATCTGCTAGAACACCCTCTTTATTGATAAGTGCGTGTTCTGTTAATTCAGCGGGATTAAGATTCCAAAAAATTTCTTTTGCATTTTTTACGCCAGAAGTTTCTATTCCGCTTTTTGATGATTTTAAACCAAATTCTTGCATCACAATATATATTTTTTTGATAATAAGAAACAATTTTTGTGCAAAGTTATAAATAATTTCAAACGTTTGCAATAATTTTGAAAAAAATATTTTTAGCATCAAAATTAAAGATGATTTTGGATTAAATATTTTAAAATAAATAATTTTCAACTCAAAAAAACATTTTAAAAATAAAAATAATTTTCATAAAAACTTGTTTTTATTTTTTATTTCAATTTTTTTTACGAACTTTACGCAATCGTTTGCATTTTTATTACATATATACACAAAAAACGATTCTAAAATAGTCATTAAAAGTTAAAAAATATAACATTGAATATGGATAAAGAAGAATGGGTCTTACCTGTTGGAACGGCATTAGACCGCTTTATTAGCAAACATCAAGAGCAATTTCCCTATGCTACAGGAGAACTTTCACAACTTTTGAGAGATATTGCTTTGGCAGGAAAAATTGTAAATCGTGAGATCAATCGTGCTGGACTTATCAATATTACAGGAACCTTTGGAGCTCAAAATGTGCAAGGAGAAGAACAACAAAAATTAGACGTAATTGCTAATGTACGTTTTATTCGTGCTTTGAGAAATGGGGGAGAGGTTTGCGGTATTATTTCTGAAGAAGAAGAAGATTTGATTGATACCGAAAAATATGATGGAAAATATGTAGTAGCCATAGATCCATTAGATGGTTCTTCAAATATTGATGTCAATGTATCTATTGGTACTATTTTTTCGGTGTATAGGCGTTTGTCTGCCATCGGTACGCCTGTGGAAATGTGTGATGTGATGCAAGAAGGTTACAAACAAGTAGCAGCAGGATATTTATTATATAGTTCTTCAACTATGTTGGTTTATACCACAGGGCATGGAGTCAATGGATTTACTTATGAGCCTTCTTTGGGTGAATTTATTTTGTCGCACGCCAATATGATGATGCCCGAAACGGCAAGCATTTATTCTGTCAATGAAGGAAATTATAGAGATTTTCCAGAGGAAGTAAAAAATTATTTGGAATATTGCAAAGATAAAAGATATTCAGGACGATATATTGGCTCTTTGGTCGCAGATTTTCACCGCAATTTATTAAAAGGTGGCATTTATTTATATCCACCTACTCAAAAATCGCCCAAAGGAAAATTAAGACTTTTATACGAAGGAAATGCGTTGGCTTTTATTGCAGAACAAGCAGGCGGAACAGCCACTGATGGCGAAAATAGAATTTTAAATATAGTTCCAGATGCCTTGCATCAAAGAACCCCTTTATATATTGGCTCAACAAGTATGGTCGAAATTTGTGTTGAATTTTTATCAAAAAACAAAAAAATATTGATGGAAGTCTAAAATAATGTTCTTTTTTATCTAAAAACATTTACAAAATAGTATAAATTTTGTAGATGTTTTTTTTGTTTTTATTTTTTGGTAGGAATATTGTTTTATATAAATATAATAACTTCCACGCAAGAAAAAACCTAAAAATATGGCTACAGTAACATTAGATAACAAAAACAAAATAAAAGATAATACACAAGAAAATTTAAAAGAGAATTTAAAAGAGAATATGAAAAAAAATATTCCTAAAAAAAAGGTGTATTTTACTGCTGCACGTCGTTTTGTAGAAAAACGAAATTGGCGATACCAGTTATATTTAATATTATATCGTTCTAAAACTTTTTCGGGTATTTTACTTGGTTTAATTTTATTGAGTTCGATGGCTGTCGTATCACAAACCGTAGAAGAATTACAAGCCAAATATGCGAATCAATTTCACTTTGCAGAATGGTTTATTACTATTTTATTTACGATTGAATATGCTTTGAGATGTTTAGCGGCACCTCATTATAAAAAATATATGTTTAGTAAAATGGGCTACGTTGATTTTTTAGCCTTAGTTCCTTTTTATGTAGATTTATTAGGTATTTTTAATGTTAATTTTTTGTTAGTAATGCGTTTGATTCGTTTGTTTAGATTGGTAAGAGTTTTTAATTTATTAGAATATTCTTTGTATCATAAAGAACTGATGGTTTTGACACAGGCACTTCGAAATAGTAGACGAAAAATTTCTCTTTTTATTATTTCTATTTTGATTGCTGTAACTTTGTTAGGAACGATTATGTATTTAGTAGAAGGCAAAGAAAATGGTTTTGTCAGCATTCCAAAAGGTATTTATTGGGCTGTAGTTACTATCTCAACCGTTGGTTATGGAGATGTAACTCCCAAAACATTACCCGGACAAATGATTGCTTCCGCTTTGATGTTATTGGGTTTTAGTACCATTGTTGTGTTTACGAGTATTGTTGGAGCTGAAATTTATAATCAGGGAGATGGAAAAAAGAAAATTACAACTGATAAAGATTGTTTAGATTGTGGACTCGATGAACACGATAGTGATGCTCATTACTGTAAACAATGTGGCGGAAGATTATGGGATACAACTTAAAAAAACGCTTGTCTGATAATTTTTGTGGAAAACCTAAGATTACAAATTTTTGTTTTTTATTTTATAAATTTTTGAAAGTGTGGTCAGACCTTCGCTTTGCTCGGTGCAGAGACTATACTTTCAAAAATTGTGTCTGTGCCAAAGTTTATGAAAGCCTAACATAATTTTTTGTATTAAAACTTTTAACGATTGTACTATAATTTCGTTTTGATAAAGGAAAAGTTCTTTTCTCCACAAAAATTGTCAGACAACCAAATTTTTTAGAAAATAGCATTATTCAAACCTTTTGCAATTTCTTTTCGCATCGCTTCTAATTTCAATCCAACCATCAAACAATTATCTTGTGCCTCTTCGGTTTCTGCATTTTTAAGATTTTTTTCATTTTCTTTTATCATTCTTAAAATATAAAATATTTTCAAACGTAAAATTACTTCCTGAACATTCACTAACACGTGGTCTTTTTCTTGTGGAGTAAATACCATAAACTTTTTTTCCCATGATTCTGAAATCGTATATTTAGGCATGAGTAGTTCTGCTACCAAGTTTTTGATGGCTTCATTTTCTTTATTTAAAAAATATTCCTTGCCCGCAACTCTATCAAATTTAGCTTCAAGTCTCATATCATCTAACATAGTTTGATACAAAGGAATATGAAAATTTAAGTCTGCAATTTCATTCAAAATAAAAAACAACAATGGTTTTTCATCTATCAATTCTAATTCTCCATAATTCAATATCAAATGCAATAATTCCTTTTCCTGCTTATATTCGCCTTTTTCTTCTCTACTAAATATAAAAACGCCTTCTTTTTGTTTGTCTTCTGTAATATTTTCATCGTTAGTTACATTTGTTTCTTCATTATTTTGTGTTTTATTTTCTTCTAATAATGGTGCTTTCTTTTTTTCTTTTTGAATAATTTTTTCGCTTTCACTTATCAAAATTTCTTCTTTTGTATCCAATAATTTGGCTGTGAGTTGAAAAAACAATTCTCTTTTAACTACATCAGGAATTTTAGTAATACTTGCAATAATATCTTTGATACCTTCGGCTCTTTTGATAGGGTCATTGATAGTTTCTTTGATGAATAAATTGGTTTTAAAAGTAATAAAATCTTGTGTATTTTTTTCTAAAAATTCATAAAATTCTACTTGCCCTAATTTTTTAGAATAGCTATCAGGGTCTTCTCCATCAGGAAAAAGCAACACTTTTACATCTAAACCTTCTTCCAAAATCAAATCTATTCCACGCAAAGATGCTTTAATTCCCGCAAAATCACCATCATATAAAACCGTAACCAATGGCGTAAAACGGCGTAATAACCTAATTTGTTCTATGGTCAAGGAAGTTCCCGAAGACGAAACCACATTCAAAATCTCAACTTGATGCAAAGAAATCACATCTGTATAACCTTCGACTAAATAACAATTTTCTTTTTCTCGAATTGTTTTTTTAGCGAAATTTAAACCATATAAAACTTTACTTTTTTCATAAATAGGCGTTTCAGGCGAGTTGAGATACTTTGCCACTTTTTTATCGGTAGTCATAATTCTACCCCCAAAACCAATCACACGACCTGCCACCGAAAAAATAGGAAACATCACTCTGTCTCGAAATCTATCTATCAAAGCTCCTTTGTCTGTTTTGAGCGTCAAGCCTGATTTTATCAATGTATCTTCTTTGAAACCAGCTTCCAAAGCAGCTTTTGTAAAAGTATTCCAGCCTGTTGGATTGTATCCTAAACCAAATTTATCAATAATAAAATCTCGAAAATCTCTTTCTTTGAAATAACTCAAACCCACAGTTTTTCCTTCGTCTGTATTTTTAAGTTGTTGAATAAAATATTGATGGGCAAATTCGTGAATGACAAAAACACTTTCTTTTTCGTTAAATTGATTGATTTGTTCGTCTGTGAGCGGTTTATCATCGTCAGGAATTTCGATTTGATATTTTTTTGCCAACCAACGCAATGCTTCAGGATAAGATAAATTTTCAATATCCATAATAAAAGAAACGCTATCGCCACCTTTTCCACAACCAAAACATTTATAAATTCCTTTCACTTGTGATACAGAAAAGGAAGGCGTTTTTTCGTTATGAAAAGGACAACAAGCCGTATAATTTTGTCCTTTTTTTTTCAAAGAAACAAAATCATTCACCACTTCAAAAATATCTGAACGGTCTTTTATTTGTTGAATAATATCAGAAGGTATCATCATAAAAAACAAAAAATCCCCAAAGAAAATGCAATAAAACATAAACTTTGAGGACTTTAAAAAAATATTATTTGGCTTTCAAATAATTTTCATTTACTTTATTCCAATTTACTACATTCCAAAATGCACCCACAAAATCTGCACGTCTATTTTGAAAATGTAAATAATAAGCGTGTTCCCACACATCTAAACCTAAAATTGGCGTGCCACCACAACCTGCATCAAGCATCAAAGGATTGTCTTGATTGGGCGTAGAACAAATTTCAACTTTGCCATTATTGACACATAACCAAGCCCAACCTGAGCCAAAACGAGTCATAGCGGCTTTTTGAAATTCTGTTTTAAAAGTATCAAAACTTCCCCAAACGCTATCGATTGCTTCCGCCAACGCACCTACGGGAGCGCCACCTGCGTTAGGTGATAAAATCGACCAAAACAAATCGTGGTTAAAATGTCCGCCACCATTATTTCGAATCACCATATTTTCACGTCCCAATCCTTTTACGATTTCATCAATGGTTTTGCCTTCAAAAGCAGTTCCTGCAATGGCATTATTAAGATTTGTGATGTATGCTTGATGATGTTTTGAATGATGAATTTCCATCGTCATTTTATCAAAATGAGGCTCTAAAGCGTCATAACTATACGGTAAAGCGGCTAATTCGAATGCCATAATTATTAAAAATTTATGTTGATGATATTAAAAAATATTTTTTATTTAAAATTTTACGCCAAAATTAAGAGATAAAACCTATTTAAATTGAATAGATCGTCCAATAGGTTTTGTTTGAGAAAATAAAAGTTGAGAAAATAAAAGTTGGAAGAACAAAAAGACACTTGCCAACAAAAATATTCTCAAAAAATAAAATAGTAAATTTGTATTCATAAAATATATATAAAATTGTGTAAAAAATTATTGTTATTATTGTGATTATTTATAAAATTATGCTCACGTCAGTTTTAAATTTTTCTATAATTTCAATTTCCTCGTCTGTGATTCCTGAAACTCCTGCTACTTTTTCCAAGATATTGATAAACTTTTCTATGAGTTCGTTATTTAAACCAATTTTATTTTGCTTGAACATAAATAAAACTCTAAGATAAGTTTCTTGGAGTCCTGCTTTCATACCTTGTGAAGCCAACATATCAAATCTATCTTTGGCAAGCCAGCCTTCTGTTCCCAATTCTTCTTTGAGTGCTTCCTCAAAAACTAATTTTTCTATTTTGCTAATATTTCCATCAGATTTTGCAATTACATAAGATAATTCTCCAATTGCTCTAAATAAATTGCGTTTTTCTATTACAAATTCGTTCATTTCTGTATTTTTGTTTTCGTATTTTTATTTTTATACATTGCAAAGATAAATTAAATTGTAAAAATAAAAAACAATTTTGGAATTATTATTTAAAAAAATAATAAAAGTCTAAAAAATGACTATTTATGTGCATTGATTTGTAATATTTTTTTGATTTTATTTGTAAGAAAAAAAAACTCGAATTTAAAAATAAAATTCGAGATTTTTTATGTGTATTTTTAAACGGTTACTTTCATTAAATTTTTGACTTCTTTTACGATATTTTCGGGGGCAAAACCTGCTTCTCTGTGCAGTTCCATTTGCGTTCCGTGTTCATAAATTTCATCTTTCATTCCTAACCTTTTTACTTTTATATCATAATTATTATCAGAAAACCACTCCAAAACAGCAGAACCAAATCCACCTTGCAAACAAGCGTCTTCGATAGTAATTACCTTATCAAATTTTTCAGCAATTTCTTTTAACATTTCTGTATCCAAAGGTTTCACAAAACGCATATCATAATGAGCAGGTTGAATACCTTGTTTTGCCAAAGTTTCACACGCTTCTACCACATAATTGCCGATATGTCCAATCGTTAAAATTGCTACTTCTTCGCCCTCTTGTATCTTTTTACCCTTTCCAATTTCAATTTTCTCAAAAGGTTTTCTCCAATCAGGAATTACACCTTCTCCACGTGGATAACGAATAGAAATCGCAGATTTGTAATTTTTAAATTCATCTAAAGAAACGGTATAAAGTATGTTGCGTAATTCAACTTCATTCATAGGCGAAAAAACCATCATATTTGGAATACAACGCATATACGCAATATCATAAGCACCGTGATGCGTAGGTCCGTCTGCTCCCGCAAAGCCACCTCTATCCAAACAAAAAACTACAGGAAGTTCTTGAATACAAACATCATGGACAACTTGGTCATAAGCACGTTGCATAAAAGTTGAATAAATATTACAAAAAACAGTCATACCTTCGACAGCTAACCCAGCTGAAACTGTAACGGCGTGCTGCTCAGCAATACCTACATCAATCGCTCTATTTGGCATTTCTTTCATCATAATATTCAAAGAAGAACCTGAAGGCATTGCAGGCGTAATACCCATAATTTTAGGATTTTCTTTGGCTAATTCTAATAAAGTATGCCCAAAAACGTCTTGATATTTCGCAGGTTGTGGTTTATCGTATGTTTGTTTTTGAATTTTACCTGTGATTTTATCAAACAAACCAGGTGCGTGCCATTTGGTTTGGTCTTTTTCTGCTAATTCATATCCTTTTCCTTTGACAGTAATACAATGCAATAATTTAGGACCTGGAATATTTTTTAAATCTTCCAAAACGCTTGTCAAATGATGAATATCGTGTCCATCAATAGGTCCGAAATATCTTAAATTTAACGATTCGAAAAGGTTGCTATTTTTTAATAATGCACCTTTTACCATTTGCTCTATTTTGGCTGCAATACTTTGAAAACGACCTATTTTATTGAATTTTCCTAATATTTTCCAAACATTATCTCGAAAACCATTGTACCATTTTGAAGTACTAATATCGGTTAAATATTCTTTCAAAGCACCCACATTCGGGTCGATTGACATACAATTATCATTTAAAATAATGATTAAATTGGTATCAGAAACTCCTGCGTGATTCATACCTTCAAAGGCAAGTCCTGCAGTCATTGCGCCATCACCAATGACAGCAATATGTTGTCTATGTTCTCCTTTTTCTTTCGAAGCCAACGCCATTCCTAAGGCAGCAGAGATAGAAGTAGAAGAATGACCTACTCCAAATGTATCATATTCGCTTTCTTTTCTTTTGGGAAAGCCAGAAATACCATTGTATAATCTATTGGTATGAAAAATATCACGTCTTCTTGTTAATATTTTATGCCCATACGCTTGGTGTCCTACGTCCCAAACAATTCTGTCTTCAGGTGTATTGAACACATAATGCAAGGCTGTTGTGAGCTCGACTACGCCCAAACTTGCCCCAAAATGTCCTCCAAATACAGATACATTATCGATAATAAAATTTCTTAATTCTTGTGTAACCTGTAATAATTGCTCAGGTTTTAAAGCTCGTAAATCGGCAGGAATGTCGATATTTTTTAATAATTCTCCGGGAGTAATCAACATAAAAAGATAAGTATTTTTGATATATTAGTAATATTTTTGATACTTGTAAACAAAATTTGTTTAAAAAAATATAAGTATAAAAAATATGGAAACGTTTTAATTAGAATAATAACGTAATGAATGTTTATTTTGTTTTAAAAAATACAAATTTTTAATAAAATAAAATGAAAACATATAAAAGCAAGATTAAATATGCTTGAAATATCAAATTTAAGTAGTTTTACAATTTTTTTAATTTCCTTTTCATAACAATTCACGCCTATCAAATAAACCTCTGAATTATTAAAAATATCCTAAAAATTATACGATATTCCTGCTCCAATATTTGTAAATATATAATAGAGTTTTTTAAATGGTAGCCAAAAATTGACAAAAGTCATTAAAAATTCGAGAAAAAAGAAAAGAATCCGTATTAATCCGCTAAATCCGTGTTATCTGTGTGCTAAAATCTCTTTCATTTAAAAAATACTAATATGGGTGCAGAAGGTTGGACATAAAAAAACTCATTTTAATTTTATATTAAAATGAGTTTTTTATAAATTTCTAAACGATACTAACTATCCGTTCATAGAATTTAGAAATTCGTTATTATCCATTGTTCCTTTCATTTTTTCCATCAAAAAGTCCATTGCTTCGTTAGAAGTCATATCACTCATATATTTTCTCAGTATCCAGACGCGTTGTAAAGCTTCTTTTGTCATCAACATATCTTCTTTACGTGTACCTGATGCAGGCACATCAATCGCAGGATAAATTCTTCTATTGGCTAATTTTCGGTCAAGTTGTAATTCCATATTACCTGTTCCTTTAAATTCTTCGAAAATAACCTCGTCCATTTTCGAGCCTGTATCAATCAAAGCAGTGGCAATAATTGTCAATGAACCACCATTTTCTACATTTCTTGCTGCGCCAAAAAATCTTTTAGGCTTATGCAAAGCATTTGCATCCACACCACCTGAAAGAATTTTACCCGAAGACGGCACGACCGTATTATAAGCCCTCGCCAAACGTGTAATCGAATCTAACAAAATCACGACATCATGCCCACATTCTACCAATCTTTTTGCTTTTTCTAACACAATACTTGCCACTTTTACGTGTCTTTCGGCTTGCTCATCAAAGGTAGAGGCTATTACTTCGGCTTTTACATTTCGAGCCATATCCGTAACTTCTTCTGGTCTTTCATCTATCAAAAGCACCATTAAAAATACTTCAGGGTGATTTTCTGCGATAGCATTGGCAATTTTTTGCAAAAGAACTGTTTTACCAGTTTTGGGTTGTGCGACAATCATACCTCGTTGTCCTTTTCCGATGGGTGCAAAAAGGTCTAAAATACGAGTGGACATTTCATTATGTTTCGTACTTAAATTTAATTTTTCTTGTGGAAATAGTGGAGTCAAATATTCAAAAGGAATTCTATCTCTAATTTCTTCGGTTGTTTTCCCATTGACAGTTTCAACTCTTAACAAAGCAAAATATTTTTCACCTTCTTTCGGAGGACGAATCGGACCTTTAATAGTATCCCCTGTTTTTAGCCCAAATAATTTGATTTGAGAAGGAGAAACATAAATATCATCAGGACTTGCCAAATAATTATAATCAGAAGAACGCAAAAATCCGTATCCATCTTGCATAATTTCCAAAACGCCTTCGTTGGCAACTAATCCGTCAAATTCGCGTGTCAGTTTATCCTTATCCTTTTTATTGTTATAAGGGTGATTGATGTAAGCAGGTTTTTGAGCAATTTTTGCTGTATTTTCGTCAGGTTGAATAGCGTATTCAGGTTTAAATTTTGTATTTTTTGTGGGAATAGAAGCAATCAAATCCAATTCTTCGTCAATAGCTGGTTTTTCGGTGGTAGCAAAAATATCTTCATCTTCAATAGAGAAAGCAAAAATTTCTTCTTTTTTAGGAATATCAATTTTTGGTTGATTTTCTGTGGTTTCTTTTACGTTTTCTCTTTTGGGAATACGTGGTCTTTTGTTTGTATCCTCTTGGTTATTTGGATTACTTTGTAGGGTTCTGGGTGGTACTTTTTTGTTGTTTTTCAAAGAAGATAAATCAACATCGGGTAAAAGTGCTTGCTTATCTAATATTCGATAAATAAGGTCTTTTTTGCCAAGTGATACAAAATTTTCTACTTTAAGGGTTTCGGCTATTTCTTTTAGCTCGGAAAGAATTTTTAGACTAAGTTCGTCAATGTTATACATAAAACCAATGATTATGGATTTTTGTGAAAAGAAAGGAAAAAATTTAAAAGATAGATAGATAAAATAAATATTTTTCTACTTAAAATATTATTTTTACTAAAAAAGGTTGATTTTTTTATATTTATCAAATTATTTTAATGAAAGAAAGATTGATATTGAATGACAATCTATATTTTAAATAGAAAGAAAGGTAGTTATATTTTGCCCATTTTTGTAGGCTTTATTACTTTAACGTTGCAAGTTATGTAATTGTTTTGAATTTACAAAAAAAAATCAATATTTTTTTTATTCTTTTTGAAAATATATACAAATATTGGTTTTTTGATGCTGTCCTAAATCGATTGCAAGAGATTTCGTTATTCGAAAATTTGTGCCAAAAATGAAAATATATATTTTGAAACGTATTTTTTGAATTGCCTCCAGATTTACCAGCAGGATAACAAACTGAAATAAAATATGTAAACAATTTTATATAAAATTACATAATTTATTTGTTTTTTAATAATAAATGTTTAACTTTGCTATGATAAGTGTAAAAGAAGCTTCTGAACTATTAGGGATCTTCTAAAAAATATAATACCCATTTAAAAGCGTTTTTTATCGGAAAAATTTCTTCAAGGTTTTTAAAACCTTGAAGGAATCGTACTCGGTGGGTATATTATTTGCTACTTAGTCCCTTACGTCTTACGCCTAAAACACTTCATTTATGGGAAAAAGAAGAAAAAATTATCTCTCATAGAACAGAAAGCGGGCATCATAGATACGAAATTACCGATTTATATTTTCGGTTGTGAAGTAGTTATTACCAATAAAAGTGAGCAAAGTACTTTTGAGAAGGATTTAGCCAATGATGTCTTGGAGATTATCACCGTCTTTTCTGCTCATTTATATGGGAGTAGAAGCCATAAAAATAAAAAAATTGCTTACTGTAATTTTTTGTGTAGTAGATAAATAATGAGATTTTTTCTTATTATTTTATATAAATTGGAGGAGTTAATGCCTCAGTTTTATATGAAATTTTTAAATATTTTTCAGAAATTACACTATATTTTGATGTAAAAAATATTTCCACACTTTTAATTACAATAAGGGAGCCTCTAAAAAATAAATTACCCATTTTATATTTAGAAATATGAAAGAATATATAAAGTGTCGGCGTTAACGCCAACACTTTATATGAGTAGAAGTTTTTATTGGGTATAATATTTTTTACTTAGTCTCTAAAATAGTTTGACCTTTACAAAATAGTCTTACATAATATTTTTGTTATTAGAATAAAAACAATTAAAAAAAACTAATATTTCTCAAAAAAATCGATGGCTTTTTGAGAAGTTGGGCTATCAATTAAGTATTTTTCTTGGGCAATGAGTAAAATTTTCGGGCAATATTGTTGCACCAAATCCCACTCGTGTGTCGCAACAATCACCGTTTTTTTTAAATTTTTTGTCCAATTATATAACCATTCGAACCAAAAACGTCTATTTTTCCAATCTAAATGGGCAGTTGGTTCGTCTAAAATCAATATATTTGTGTCTTGAATTAAAGCACGCATCAACATTACTTTTTGTTTTTGTCCATCGCTTAATTGACTAAAAAAATCATTTTTTTTGTCTTGCATTTGCATCATTTCCAACGTATCATCAATGATTTTTATATCTTTTTCTGTGAGATTATCTCTTAAATTGGTATAAATACTTCTTCCCATTTTAAGAATATCTATTACTTTTAAAAAATCAATATCAGGTAAATAAGTCGAAACCCAAGCAATTTTTTTAGATAATTGTATAGGTTTGAGTTGATTTATATTTTCATTTTCCCAAAAAATATTCCCTTTTTTGCTTTTTTGTAAGCCTAATAAAGTTTTAATAAGTGTAGATTTTCCACTTCCATTATTCCCCACAATCGCCCAAAATTCGCCTTCTTTTACTTCCCAATGTAAATCATTTAATAAAATTTTTTGATAACCTATGCTCAAATTTTCGACTAAAAGTTTTGTGTTATTCATTTTTATTTTGCTTTGAATGATGTAAAATTTCTTTTAGTTTTTGTTGATACATTGGAAAAGTACTCAAATCATTGTGAGTTCCTTGTGCTATCGTGATAAAATTTTCTTTTGGAATCGAGTTCGCTAATTGTTTTCCAAATTGATAAGGAATTGTTTTATCTTCCGTTCCGTGAAAAATATAAATCGGACAATTTACTTTTTTGATGTATTGATGAGAAGAAAAAGGATACCTTAAAATCAAAAAAACAGGCAAAAAAGGTACGTGGTGTGCTATCAAACTTTGAAAATTATAATAAGGAGTTTCCAAAATTAAGCGTTCAGGTTTTGTTTCTGAGGCTAAATAAGTAGCAATTCCTGTTCCGATAGAGCGTCCAAAAATCGTAATATTATTTTCTTTATACTCATTTTTTAGAAATTCGAAACAAGATTTTGCGTCATCAAATAAATTTTTTTGGCTGATTTTTCCTCTACTTTTTCCATAAGTTCTATAATCAACTATCAAAATATCGTATCCTTGATTGGTAAAATCTGTCGCTACATTTCCCCAACTATCCAAACTTCCGCCATTTCCATGAAAATATAAAACTACTTTTTCTGATTTTTTTTGTTTATTTCTGAATAAAAGTGCGTGTAATTTATCGTTTTCGTTGTTGTTTTTGATGTATATTTCTTCACAATTTTTGAAACGAAATTGATAATTTTTATCTAAATAAGTAGGAAAAAATATTAAACGCTCCTGAAATATATACACTAATACGCATACAAATATATACAAAAATACGATAGAAATAAAAATATAGAACATTTTTTTGAAATCAAGCATTAAAAAATATAGTTTTTGGGAAATTTATACGAATTTAGGTGATATGACTAAAAAAATAATTTAGACTTCTTGTACCATAAGCCCATGTGTTTGCATCACTTCATTTAGTTGTTTGATGAAGTCTTTGCGTAGATGTTTGTATTGCCTGACCATAAGCGAATTTTCGCCATCTGTGGCAATCCATGAGGCAATTCTTTCGTCTAAACTTTCAATATGTTGCAACAGATTTTTGACTTGTTCGAAGTAAGTAATCATGTTATAATTTATCACATTTCTAAATATAAAGTGTGTAATTTATTTTTTAGATGTTTCTTTATAAAAACCGATAATTGTTTGTAATGCACCCAAAATTAAAGGAATATTATCAAAATAATAAGTATTGACATCTATGGTCAAAATATTATTTTCTAATTTTAAAAACTTCCAAACATCAGCAAAAGTAACGCAGCCATAAATTCTTGTCAAAGGTACTTTCTTCTTTTGATTAAATAATTCTGCTCCTACCATTTGAGCCACACATTGCGGAATTGCTTCTTCAATATTTTGTTGCCTTTTTGCCTCTACCAAAGTGAAAACAGGCGGACTCATTGCCAAAATATTAGAGCCTTTACTGATAATAAAATCACATTCTCCATTTAAACCTTTTTTTATATCGCCATTCAAAGTTTCGCCTGAATACAAAGTACAAAAATCTGCATTATTATTGGCAATATCCCACAAAATGGGAAAAATAATTGCCTCTGATTTTGCCTTTTCGCTCATTTTAGGCATTTTTTGAGTGATTTCTAAAGTTTTTGCTAACCATTCTGAAGGTTGAATAAGTTGAATATTCTCAAAAATCACTTCGCTTTTTAATGTTAAGCCTAATTTTTTAGTTAAATCTTCTGCCGTAAAACTTCTAAATGCCATTTATTTTTTGTTTATTTATTTGTTTATAGCTTTGATAACGAATTTTTGTCATTTTTATTACGAATAAGATTTATTTTCCCTAAAAAAACACAATCAAAAACCTTTCCTTAGATTTGAAAAATTGCTTTAACAATCGGAGATGATTTTTATGAATAAGTCAATAATAATAAGGGACTAAGTAAAAAATATTATGCTCAATAAAAATTTCTACCTGTTTATTTTTTGTTGATAAAGCAGAAAAATACTCAATAGAAATAAAAATATAGGACATTTTTTTTAGATTAAAAGTTATGAAGTTATTTTGAATTTAACTTGACGACAAAACGCTACAAATTCTGCAAAAGTTTGTAAATGTTTTTGTTTTTTTGAAACTCTTTGTTCTAATTTTTGCAAATATTCATCACTCAAAACTACATCTGGTTTTTCTTTTTTATAAATATTTTTTCTTTCTCTTAACATTACTCTCAAATATTGTAAATGAAAATCTTGATATGTAAAAGTGTCATTAAAATTACCCATTTTTTCAGGGTCATCTTTTTTTACGTTATAATATTTTGTATAAGAAAGATAAGGTTCATCTTTTGGATTTTTTTTGAACATTTTTTCATTACCAAGAAACCAAGTTTCGAGGCATTTATTTTGTATAATAAGTTGAAATTCACAATTTTTTGATAATGAAATTCCTTCTTTTTTATATTCATTAATGTATTTATCAAATTCATTACTTCTTTCTTGAATTGTCAATTCATCGGCATCAATGCAAACAATTAAGTAATTAAAAATAGGATTGCTATTTACTTCTTTGATAGCATTTTTTAGGGAAGCATCAGAGTTTTTTGGAATTTGAGAGCCAGAATATAAAAAATTACAACCACCACTATTAAGCAAATAATAATTATTTTCTTTGGCATCGCAAGCAAAATTTACTCTTGTAAGTGAATTTTCAAAATAATATTCTAAAAACCTTGGATAAAACTCGCTTTCAGTACTTCCTTCTACTATAAAATATAAGTTCATATTTTTTTTATGCCTGTTTTATATTCTTGTAAATTGATAAGTTGGATAAATGCTTGATGTTTTGATTTATCAAAATCAAAATCTTCTGCCTCTTGAACAAATACATTCGAGCCATTTCTCGTTACTATTTTCCAACTTTTATAGTTAATATTGTTAATAATATAAGGATGATGACTTGTGATAATAAACTGAATTCGATTCGTTGCTTCTTTAATTTGATTGATTACTTCATCGATACAATTTATTCCTAAACTATTTTCAAATTCATCAATTAAAATTACAGTTTCATCTGGACTCAAGTGAAGCTCCATAATATGCACCAAACTTCGATACATACCCGCACTAATATTTATAATATGTAACCAATCTTCTATTCCTTCTTCTTTTATTTGAATAAATGGAGAAATTTTGAAAAGCAAAGGCAAAGACGAATCTTTTAATTCTTCTATGCTTTCAATTTTAAGGTCTTCAATTTGAGGAAATATAATTTTAAAATCAGATTTTATTCGAGAGAATATATTTTTATTTTTCTTATAAACCCAATACAATTTATCTATCAAACTTTCTTCAGAATTCATCAATTCATCAGTATTTTTATATTTTTTGATAATATCTTGATTGATAAATTGAGTAGTAGATAATCCGCCTGAAAAATTAGAATAATCACTATAAAGAATTTTTGAAAATGCTTTTTGTGCTTTTTCAATTTCGGGGTCATTGCTAATAGCCAAAAAACTTTGTGCTGCTTTGATAGGAATAGTGCTTATATTATCTCTATACGTGATTTCTTTGCCATTTCTTTCAAAAATCAAAACATCATTTAAAACTATTTTTTCAAAAAATATATTCGATTTTTTCGTTGTATTTTCGGTTTCATCTCTGCCTATGGCTATTTCGAGTGATGATTTTTCGTTCAATTCATATTTTCCTTCCCAAATATAATGATTGTTTTGAATTGAAAAAATAATTTTCCATTCAACTCCATTCAAAGGTTTACCAGAAGCAATATTTTTTAAACTATTCAATGATTTTAAAATACGAGTTTTTCCTACTCCCGAAGCACCTACCAATAAAGTAAGACTTTTAAATTGAATAGGTTGAACTTTCCATTTACTTTCTCTATCATTGAACTCAAAAGACTCGATTTTCATAATAATAATTAAAACTTATTCATCAAAAAATAGGTATTTTCAAAACAAAATAACACAAAAAAAAATTTAAAAAAACCTCATCTCAGGAATTTCGCCTTCAATAATTAATTTTCCTTCCGTAGATTTAATAATTTCTTCTACGCTGATATTGGGCGCTCTTTCTAATAATTTAAAACCACCGTCGGGCAAAATATCATAAACTCCCAATTCAGTTACCACTTTTTTTACGCATTGTACGCCTGTGAGCGGTAAACTACATTTTTTAAGTAATTTTGAATTGCCACTTTTATCAACTTGTTGCATTGCTACGATAATATGTTTGGCAGAAGCAACCAAATCCATCGCACCACCCATACCTTTCACCATTTTATTAGGAATTTTCCAGTTGGCAATATCGCCATTTTCATCAACTTCCATCGCTCCCAAAATAGTTAAATCAATATGCCCACCTCTAATCATAGCAAAACTATCCGCAGAACTAAACAAAGCCGAGCCTGTTTGCAAGGTAATTGTTTGTTTTCCTGCATTGATAAGGTCAGGATCGACTTCTTCTTCCGTTGGAAAAGTACCGATGCCAAGTAGTCCATTTTCAGATTGCAAGACCACATTCATACCTTCGGGGATATAATTGGCTACCAAAGTAGGAATTCCAATGCCTAAATTGACATAAAAACCATCTTTTAATTCTTGGGCGATGCGTTGTGCAATGCCATTTTTATCTAATGCCATACTATTTTAATTTGTGATTTCGATTGCCATTACTAACAATCTTTCTAATTCTTCCCACCAAGAAGACGATTCCCATTGTGGAACTAACTCAGATTTTTCAACGTGAACTCTATGAACGCTCAAAATTAAATCTTTGGCACGTTCTTCTGATATATTTAATTTTATTCTAATATCCTCCAAAATTTCTAATTCTTGGTTGGCAATATCGTCATCAACTTCCGAAAACCAAGCCGAACAGATAAAAATAATTTCTTTATCTTGCGTAGGAAGTAACATATAATCACCTGATAACCAATCATCTATATCGTCCATTTGTGCGACTGCAGTTTCTGTTTCTAATTGCAATGCTTCGTCCATCATTTGCATTACTAATTTTTCTTGTCTCGAAACCACGTCATCAGCCCAAATCACTTTTCCGACTGCTTCATAAATTTTTTGCCTTGTCAATAAAGAAAGCGAAGCAATCAAATCTTTGGTTTTTTGTTTTTGAATATCCGCCATTCTTTCCGTAATTTCTACACTTCTTTTTACGTCAGTGAGCATTTTTACATCTAACAATTCATTGGCAGTTTCTTTGCTCATAATTCCCAAACGAATCGAGGCTTCTTTGATAGAAAGGTCGTTTTTATGGGCGTATTTGGCTACTTTTACGCCTGTTTCGTATCCGTACACAGTCGAAACCACCATCGCCAAAGACAAAGTATTTTCGGCTTGTTTGAAACATTCTTCTTTATTTGCCTCAATTCCTTTCACGCATTTCATCGCAAATAGTGGAATACTTCTTGTCAAAAGTTCTAAATTTTCGAACAATGCTTTTGAAATAATCGAATCCCAAATATTTAATTCTAATTCAATGCCTTCGACAGCCATTGTAACGGTCAAATCATTGCCACAAACTTGATACGCAATTTGATTCATCAATTCAGGATAAGAAGGATTGATTTTGCCCGGCATAATAGACGAACCCGCTTGTACGGCTGGCAAAGTTATTTCCCTCATTCCACTTCTATTGCCGCTGGACATCAACCTAAAATCTGTCGCAATTTTTGAAATACCGACCGCAATCGCTTTCAAAGTCCCCGAAAGTTGCACCAAACTATCTCCATTTTGCAACGCATCAAAAAAATTAGGGTCTTTTCGAACCATCAATCCTGTTACTTTTTGCATCAATGGATAAACCGATTCTAAATATCCTTTTCGAATCCCCAAACTCGTTCCGACCGCAGTCGCACCCAAAGGAATTTCTAAACACATATCAGCTTGAATTTCTAATTGTTCAATATTTCGTTTGATTAAAGAAGTATAAGCACTAAAAGTTTGCCCCATCATAATCGGTACGGCATCTTGCAAACAAGTACGCGACAATTTGACAACATCTTTTAACTCCTCTTGTTTTTCTTCGAATGTTTCTAATAAAATTTGCAAACTATTCAATAAACTAAGAATATAAAAATGAAGCGTAAGTTTGAGGGCAGAAGGCAAAACTCCGTTGGTAGATTGCCCCATATTGACGTGATTGTTCGGGTGAACAAACTCATAATTTTTTTCGCCTGTCAATAATTCGTTGGCTCTTGTCGCAATTACTTCGTTGATATTCATGTGCGTAGAAATACAACCTCCGCCCTGAATCATATCGACAGGAAAATTATTGGATTTAATTTTGTTCGTAATCACATCATCACAAGCTGTGCAAATCGCTTGCGCAATAGGCGAAGGCAAAGCACCAATTTCTTCGTTTGCTAATGCCGCAGCCTTTTTAATCATTGCCAAACAAGCAATAAATTGAGGATATTGACCGATATTTCGACCAGAAACATTAAAATTTTGGCGACCTCTTTCGGTTTGCACGCCGTAATAAACATCATCAGGGACAGATAATGTTCCTAACGAATCAGAATCGTAACGCATATTTTCTTTTTTTGGTGTTTTGTAAAATAAATAACGAAAAAAAATCTTTATTTTACTTTTTTATTTTGGACAAAGATAGTATTTTTTTTTAATATTCACAAAAAAAAAGATTTTTTTTCTAAAATATATAAATTTATACTAAGATTGAGATGATTTTAGAATGCAGATTCTACCAAGTTATCCCCGTGCTACTTCTTAGATAAAAAATAACAAAAATTTTTGTCTATTTTCATTTTTTATTTCTACATTTGCAAAAATATATAATTGTATGCAAACATTCGAACATTTAGACCATTATACTGAAACTATCAACGGAATTTCTTTTGATATGATATTTATCGAAGGCGGAACTTTCACTTGTGGTGATGGTTCTGACGATGATAATAAGCCACAAGTTTTGACCGTGCCTGATTTTTGGATAGGAGAAACGCAAGTAACTCAAGAACTATGGCAAGCAGTTACCAACGAAAATCCATCTTGTTTTCAATCTCTACAAAGACCTGTAGATTCTGTTTCTTGGGTACATATACACGACAAATTTTTAGGAAAACTCAATGAATTAGCCCAAAAAAATAATTCTCCTTGTTTATATACTTTGCCTTCTGAACCCTGTTGGGAATATGCTGCACAAGCAGGACAACATACCAAATTCTCAGGTAGTGATAACGTGCATGAGGTTGCTTGGTTTGATGAGAATAGTCATCTGTGCACCCAAGAAGTAGCCCTCAAATTGCCTAATGACTTTGGTTTGTATGATATGTCAGGCAATGTTTGGGAATGGACAAATACAATTTACGAAGAAAATAATTACGAAAATTATTTAGATATTTCTAAAAATGATAGTATTACTATTGATAACAAAAATCGTGTCAAAAATAACGAAATTCGTATCGTCCTGCGTGGCGGTTCGTGGATCAACTACGATGATGGGTGCGGGGTTTCGTATCATTTCTACGGCAATCCGTCCGATGACTACAATAACGTCGGTTTTCGGCTATTTTCTTTTGTGTCTGCCAAGTATTTGTAACCCTTTTCTTTTTTACTTTTTCTTTCGTTTTTTTAGCACGCTGATAACGCGGGTTTTACGGATTAAAACGGATAATATAAACAAATCCATTTAAATCCGCGTTATCCGCGTTCTATTTTTCAGATAAAAAATAACAAAATTTTTGTATATTTTCATTTTTTATTTTACTTTTGCAAAAATATATAATTGTATGCGAACATTCGAACATTTAGACCATTATACTGAAATTATCAACGGAATTTCTTTTGATATGATATTTATCAAAGGCGGAACTTTCACTTGTGGTGATGGTTCTGATGATGATAATAAGCCACAAGTTTTGACCGTGCCTGATTTTTGGATAGGAGAAACGCAAGTAACTCAGGAACTATGGCAGACAATTACCAACGAAAATCCATCTTTTTTTCAATCTCCAAAAAGACCTGTAGATTCTGTTTCTTGGGTATATATACATGACAAATTTTTGGGAAAATTCAATGAATTAGCTCAAAAAAATAATTCTCCTTGTCTATATACATTACCCTCTGAATCTTGCTGGGAATATGCGGCACAAGCAGGAGAAAATACTAAATACTCGGATAGTGATAATGTGCATGAGGTTGCTTGGTTTCGTGAGAGTAGTCGTCAATGCACACAAGAAGTAGCCTTGAAACCACCCAACGCTTTTGGTTTATACAATATGTCAGGGAATGTTCGGGAATGGACAAATACAATTTATGAAGAAAATAATTATGAAAATTATTTAGATACTTCTAAAAATGATAGCATTATTATTTATAACAAAAATTGTGCCAAAAATTCAAGTATCGTCCTGCGTGGCAGTTCGTGGTACTACGTTGATTATTGGTTCGGTGTTTCGTATCGCTACTACAGCGATCCGACCAACAAAGACTATTTCAACGGTTTTCGTTTGTTTTCTTTTGTGTCTGCCAAGTATTTGTAACCCTTTTCTTTTTTACACTTTTATGCTTTTTTTTTCTTTTTTTTTATCAGTTTGTTATTTTGGAAGAAAAAACTACTAATAAAATATTTTTTTGGTTCTTTATGATTTTATTGGAAAGATAATTTGTAACTTCTGTTCCAAGTAAAAAAAAGTATCTTTTTAAAAAATATTTAGAAATTTTAGCTTAGTTTTGCTACTTTTTCCAGTAATTTCATAAAGAACCATTTTTTTCTTTTTATCTGACAATCTCCAAAATAACAAACTTCTGCGAATAAGTCGTTTTTTATAACAAATGCCGTTTTTTCAGATTGTCAAGTCTTCGACATTGACAACTGAAAAAACTACTAAATCAATTTGTTATTCGAAAAAAAAATACGAAGAAAATAAATTTTTTTTGAATAAATAACGTTATAAAATTAGTTTCAATAAATATTTAAAATATAGTTAATTCAATCAAAATGAAAACAAAACAAAAAACAATAAAGCCAAAAATGGTATCAAAAACAATCAAAATGAGAGAAAAACATGCAGAACTTTTTTCGATATTATTAAAAAAAGCAGATTTAACGTTCAATGATTTTTTTGAAATAGCCTATAAAAAATGGGCAATTCAACATATCGATGATTTATTAAGCAACGAAGAGAAATTAAAGTTTAATGATATTCTTTCTCTTCAGTCTGTGTGACACAACTGAGGATTAAAAAATCCGTTTAAATCCGCTCAATCCGAGTTATCCGCGTGCCATTTTTCTACAAACTAAAAACGCATAAACACAAAAAAAGTATCCTTATAATAAAGATACTTTTCCAATAAAAACAAAAAATATGATATGAAAAAAAAAATGAAAGTCGATTTATTTTTTATCTTCCTTTTTATCTGAGTTTGCAGGCGTTTTGCTTTCCGCAGGCTTTTCAGTTTTATCAGCAGAAGGTAAACGTTTTTGCTTTGCTTTTTCTACATTTGGGCTACTAAAATCTAAGTTGTTGCCTTTTTTATCAAGCACAAAATTAGAACTTAAAACTAACACAAATAAAGAAATTCCTAATACCCACGTGAGTTTTGTGGCTAAATCTCCTGCTTGGCGAGCGCCTATTTGGCTACCTGCACCGCCTGTAAATTGAGTATTCAAACCTCCTCCTTTTGGGTTTTGAGCCAAAACAATTAATGTGAGTAAAAAACTAACTAACAAAATTAATATAACAATGAAAATATACATTTCTTATATAAAGTTTACAATTTTAAAATTTCTTTTTATTAAGGTTGCAAATATAGAATAGATTAAATAAAAAAACAAAAAAAAGATTGTTTTTTTTACAATAAAATAATAAAAATGTTTAAATTTGCGTTTTAGTTCCAAAAAAGACGAAAAATATATGAAAAATATCTTATTTATTATCGTGGTGATCATTTGTTTTGCGGCTTGCACGCCCAAAAATGAAGAACCTAATTTGCGTGATTTAGGTTTAGATTTTTATCCTTTGCAAGAAAATCTTTTTTGGGAATATGATGTCAAAGAAATTACTTATACTTTAATCAATGCCCCCGTAACTATCAATTATCAAATCAGAGAAGAAATAAAAGAATTATTTAATGGATTGGATAATATTGCTGCGTATAGATACGAAAAATACAAACGCAATACAAGTACAGATGTTTGGGTGATTGATTCGACTGGATTTGTCCAAAAAACAAATTATTGGGTAAGAAAATCAGCGAATAATTTTATTTTTACGAAATTAGCCTTTCCTTTTCAAGAAGGAAAAACTTGGAATGGCAATGCGTATAATAATTTGGGTGCAAAAGATTTTCAGATGAAAAATGTAAGACAATCTTATCAAATCAATAACACACAAAATTTCCCGCAAGCAGTCAAAATTTTTCAGGTAAATGATTCGAGTTTAGTGGCTTTAAATCGTAGAATTGAAGTATATGCAGAAGATATTGGGTTGGTAGAAGCATCTTATAAAAACCTAAATTATTGTACTACTTCCGCTTGTGTGGGGCAAGGCGTAATTCGTTTTGGAAGTGATTATTATCAAAAACTAAAAAATTACGGAAAGTTATAAAAAAATGCGTATCTTTGCACATCAATTTTATTATCAACCTCAACACTTAATTTTATGTGTGGCATTGCACTTGTTCGGCTTAGAAAGCCTTTTGGATATTACGTAGAAAAATACAAAACGTATCAATATGGAGTACAAAAATTGTACTTTTTAATGAAAAAACTACAAAACAGAGGGCAAGATGGAGCAGGCGTTTCTAACATCAAAATTGATATTCCCGCAGGAAAAAGATATATTAGTCGTTATCGTTCTAATGCAGAAAAACCAATTGAGGACGTTTTTTACCGTATTCAAGAGAAAATAAATCTCGAAATTCCTAAAAATGATTTTACTTTCGAATGTGCCACTCGCCTCAAAGAAGACGTTGCTTTTTTGGGAGAAATCTATTTAGGGCATTTGAGATACGGTACGCATGGCGGAAATACGTTAGAAAATTGTCATCCTTTTTTAAGACAAAGTAATTGGAGAAGTAGAAATTTGGTTTGTGCGGGCAACTTTAATTTGACAAACGTTGATGAATTATTTTCAAAATTAGTCGAATTAGGACAACATCCGAAAGATAAAATGGATACGGTTTTGGTGATGGAAAAAATAGGACATTTTTTAGATGAAGAAAATTTTAAATTCATCGAAAAATATAAAGATACATTGAGCAGAGAGGAAATCACAAAAATTATAGAAAAAGAATTAGATATTAGAAAAGTATTAGAACGTTCTTGTAAAGATTTTGATGGCGGATACGCACTCGCGGGAGTTACAGGATACGGAGCGAGTTTTGTGGCGAGAGACCCCAACGGAATTCGTCCTGCTTATTATTATGCAGATGACGAAATTATTGTGGTTGCTTCCGAAAAACCTGCGATTAAAGCCGTTTTTAACGTAGATTATAAAGAAATCAAAGAAATTTCGCCTGCACACGCCTTGATTATTGACAAAGAAGGAAATTATTCTGAACAACAATTTACAACTCCCAAAGAACAAAAATCGTGTAGTTTTGAAAGAGTTTATTTTTCACGCGGCAATGACCCCGAAATTTATCAAGAAAGAAAAGATTTAGGGCGTTTGTTAGTGCCACAAGTGTTAAAATCTATTGATTATGATTTGGAAAATACGATTTTTTCGTATATTCCAAATACTTCCGAAACTGCTTTTTTGGGAATGACCAAAGGTTTGGATAAATATTTGATAGAAACTCGAAAAAGTGCTATTTTTAATAAAAATTTATCTGATGAAGAATTAGAAAAAATCCTTTCTTTCAGACCAAGAATCGAAAAATTAGCCCTCAAAGACGTAAAATTACGAACTTTTATTACTGATGATTCGCATCGAGACGAAATGGTGGCGGGCGTATATGACACCACTTATGAAATTGTCAGAAAAGGCATTGATAATGTGGTTTTGATTGATGATTCTATTGTGCGTGGCACCACTTTGGAGAAAAGTATTTTGAAAATGTTGGATAGATTAGAAGCAAAAAAAATCGTGATTGTTTCGTCTTCTCCACAAATTCGTTTTCCTGATTGTTATGGAATTGATATGTCAAAAATGGGTGATTTTATTGCTTTTCGGGCTGTCAAAGCATTGTGGGAAGAAAGAGGAGAGGCATCAAAATTAGAAGATGTTTTTGAAAAGTGTTTGGAAAGCCTAAATTCTCATCAACCTTCGCCCATCAATTATGTAAAAGAATTGTATGCGTCTTTTTCTGATGATGATATTTCTCAAAAAATTGCTCAAATTGTCAGCAAAGATATAAACACAAAAGTAGAAATTATTTTTCAAACCGTAGAAAATCTACATCAAGCTTGCCCAAAACATACAGGCGATTGGTATTTTACAGGAAATTATCCGACTGTGGGTGGCAATAGAGTTGTGCATCAAGCGTATGTAAATTTTATGTTGGGAGTTAAAACAAGAGCATATTAGGAGCGGAAATTTATTTTTAAACTATTGATTTTCAATTTTTTATATAACGATTATGAAAAAGTACATCAAAGCAACTATTTTTAATGAATCAATTTTTGAAAAAACATTTGATACGGCAACCCATTTAACCAAAGAACAAAAGCATGTTTATGAAGAAAATTTGATTCAATATTGGGGAATGAAAAGTGCTTTGGAAACTGCAGTGGACGATAAACTTATTGAAGTTGCTAAAAATTTTATTGAATTACATTTGGATAATGCCACCATATCAAAAATAACAGGTTTGACGATTGAGCAAATAGAAAAACTACGAAATATAAAAGAATAAAACCACTCTACATGACAATTTTGTAATAAGTTGATTTTCAATGATTTATTTTTATTTTTTCATTTATTTTGTATTTACAAAAAAAGGGTTTAACTTTGAAGTCTCTTACTAAATCAAATTAAACCCAATGATTTCATTAGAAAACGAGGCAAAGATACAACAAGTTTTGGAACTTGCATTAAAAAAAAGTTTTTGTGCTAAAAAAAATGTTCAAAAATTTCATTTAGATTTTATGAGTACCTTTATTATGGCATTATTGTCTTCTAAAAATGTTCAGTATCATTCTATTGCAGCCTGTATATCAGGTGAGGCTTTGGAAGGTAGCAAAGTTCGCAGGACACAACGTTTTATGTCTGAATTTGATTTATATTTTTATTCGGTAGCTGATTTTTTACTTAATTTACTACCTAAAAAAGGTAAAATAACCTTTTGTTTAGACCGTACTGAGTGGCAATTTGGAGAATTTACGCATAATATGTTGGTTTTAACTGCTTATAGTCATAGGGTTGGCATCCCGATTTGGTTTGAGCCTGTGAATGAAAATGGAGGTTGTTCTGCTGTCAATGATAGAATATATACAATTTTATGTTGCCTACAATTAGTAGAAAAGGAACGTATCCATTTACAAGATGCAGTGCGTATGAGAAAACTATTTGCACTCATATCTATGGCTTTTGTGGTGGCATTCAGGGCTGGATTGGAAGTAAATAAACATACGCCAATACCTATTAAAAATCATGGATATAAAGAAAATAGTTTTTTTAGAAAAGGAAGAGATTTTCTTAGAAACTTAGATGCCTCCAGAGGAAAATCAAAAAAAATAAAAGAACGAAAAATAAAAGAATTTGAAATTATTTTTCAAAGCCTTTGTGAAATCATACTAAAAGTATTCAAAATATAACAAAATTTTAACAAATAATCCTTAAAAAATAATTCTTAAAAAAAATTGTCATGTAGAGTGCAAAAAAACTTTTTCTCCTACCAAAAAATCAAAAAAAATATAAAAAAAAATATTATTTTTTAAATAATTCTTGTATTTTTGCACCATAAAATTCAATTAAAAATTAAATAAAAATGGAAACAACTTGGTTAAACGAAAACCTTGATGAAACAATTTTTGAGGTAGGTGCAAGAATTTCAATGAAAGTTGGTAAAAAACTTTTTGAAGGGCAAAGTGATTTTCAAAAATTAGAAATTTATGAAACTCCTCATTTTGGAAATATGATGGTTTTAGATGGTTGTGTGATGCTCACAGAATCAAACGAACACGCTTATCACGAAATGATTGCTCACGTGCCTCTATTCGCACATCCAAATCCTGAAAGAGTTTTAATTATCGGTGGTGGAGATGGTGGAGCAGCCAGAGAAGTATTAAAACATACTTCTGTCAAAGAATGTGTGATGGTTGAAATTGATGGGTTGGTGATAGAGAAATCTAAGGAATATTTTCCAACGATTGCTTCAGAATTTAATAATCCTCGATTGACTTTATTGGTTGATGACGGCGTGAAATATATTGAAAATCATAAAAATGAATTTGATGTCATTTTAGTGGATTCTACCGACCCTGTAGGACCAGCAGAAGGACTTTTTTCAAAATCATTTTACCAAAAAGCCTTCGAAGCCTTAAAATCTGATGGAATTTTGGCGGCACAAGCAGAAAGTCCTTATTATTTCAAAAAAATACAAAAAGAACTTTTTGACGTTTTAAAAGCCGTTTTTCCGTATAATACTTTGTATTTATCTGCGATTCCTTTCTATCCGAGTGGTACTTGGAGTTTTGCGTATGCGTCAAAAAAATACACAGAAAAAACCTCTCCACGTTTTGAAGCAATGAAAGAAATGGAGAAAAATTTAGAGTATTTTAACCACGAAGTTTATTCAGGTTGTTTTGCTTTGCCAACTTTTATGCGTAGAGTTTTATAATTATTTTACTGATTTTATTCACTTAAAAAAAACAAAAAAATATGTCTGCAAAAGATGATTTTATAGCAAATATTCAAAAATTTTCAGAAGGTTTGAATATAATGAGCGAAACCGATTCTGATTTAACGCCATTTGTTTGGAATTTTCCGACTGAACAAGCCTTTGAAAAAGATAATATTTTGAAGTTTTTAGAAAAACCATTAGATGAAAAATTTCAATTAGTGGAATTCGATAAATTCTTTGCTTTTTATATCAAAATAAAAAAAGATGATGACGAAGAAACTATCGAAATGGCTGAAAATTTTAAAAAATTCAAACATAAATTAACCGAATTATTAACCGATATAAAAATATTTAAGGTGGGAGAGATTGAAATTGACCTTTATATTGTTGGTAAAAACGTATTTAAAAATGAATATGCAGGTTTGCAGGCTTTTGTAGTGGAAACGTAATTGTAATAAAAATAAATGAATAAAAAACTTAGTTAAGATACAATTAATGACTAAATATTTTGGTGAAATCGAAAATTGTTGGTTTTTGTGAAAGAACTAGAGAATTTATAGGTGAAAAAATAAATCAAAATAAAAAAATAAAAAAATATTGATATTTATTTGGAATATTAAAAATAAATTTTTACCTTTGCACCTCAATAAAACAAAATAATATTATTAACAAATTTTAGTTCTAAGGGCTTTAAGAACTAATGTATTCAAAGCCAATTTATACAAATTTTATGAGTATCAAAAACGAAGAATTTAACTGGGAAAAATTAAACAGCAAGGGTTTTGGAAGTGGTTACACAACAGCAGAACGCTCTGAATTAGAAAGATTGTACGATGCGACAATCTCTGACTCTGCTGAAAAAGAAGTTGTGAAAGCGACGGTGGTAAGTATAGGAGATAGAGATGTAATTTTACACATCGGTTCAAAATCAGATGGTTTAGTTTCTGTAGCTGAATTTCGCGATATGCCTGAATTAAAAGCAGGTGACGTAGTAGATGTGTTTGTGGAAAGTCGTGAAGATGCTGATGGTCAGTTGGTTCTTTCTCGTAAGAAAGCAAAAGTATTAGTGGCTTGGGATAATATCCAAAAAGCATTAGATACTGATATTATAGTAGAAGGTTTAGTAAGAAGACGCACAAAAGGTGGTCTGATTGTAGATATTTTTGGCGTAGAGGCGTTCTTGCCAGGTTCTCAAATTGATGTGAAGCCTATCCGTGATTTTGATATTTATGTGGGTAAGAAAATGGAGGTAAAAGTTATCAAAATTAACTATACAAACGATAACGTAGTTGTTTCTCATAAAGTATTAATTGAAAAAGACTTAGAAGAACAACGTCATCTAATCTTGACAAACTTAGAAAAAGGACAAGTATTAGAAGGCGTTATCAAAAATATGACCAATTTTGGTGTATTTATTGATTTAGGTGGGGTAGATGGATTGTTACATATTACTGATATTTCTTGGGGTAGAGTAAGCAATCCTGAAGATGTATTGTCGTTGGATCAAAAAGTAAATATTGTGGTGTTGGATTTTGATGAAGAGAAAAAACGTATTTCTTTGGGTATGAAACAACTTTATCCTCATCCTTGGGCATCTTTGGGTGATGATGTACAAATTGGTTCAAAATTGAAAGGCAAAATTGTGAATGTGGCTGATTATGGTGCGTTCTTAGAAGTAATTCCGGGTGTTGAAGGTTTAATTCACGTGTCTGAAATGTCTTGGTCCCAACATTTACGTAATCCACAAGATTTCTTAAAAGTAGGTGATGAAATTGATGTAGTTGTATTGACTATTGAAAGAGAAGAGAAAAAAATGTCTTTGGGTATCAAACAATTAGTAGAAGACCCTTGGACTAAAAAAGACTTGACTACTAAATATGCTATCAACACAAGACATAAAGGTGTTGTAAGAAATTTAACTACCTTTGGATTATTCTTAGAATTAGAAGAAGGTATTGATGGTTTGGTTCACGTGTCTGATTTGTCTTGGACAAGAAAAGTAAAACATCCGTCTGAATATGTGAAAGTGAGTGATACTTTAGAAGTAGTTGTATTAGAATTGGATATTGAAAACAAACGTTTGGCGCTTGGACACAAACAATTAGAACAAAATCCTTGGGATACATTCGAAACTATCTTTATCCCCGGAACTATTCACCGTTGTACTGTAACGCAAAAAATTGAAAAAGGTGCTTTGTTAGAGTTACCTTATGGCGTAGAAGGATTTTGCGTACAAAAACATTTGGCAAAACAAGATGGTAGCGAAGCTGAATTAAGCGAAGCATTAGATTTTGTAGTCGTTGAATTTGTAAAAGATGACAGAAAAATCGTTCTTTCTCATTTGCGTACTTACAAAAAAGATGCTGAATTACCAAAAGAAGAAACTGCAGCAGTAACAGAAGAAGTAACTAAAGCTCCAAAAGAAGAAGCAGTAGTAACAGAAGAAAAAACTGAAGTAGTGGCTGAAGTGGTAGCAACAGAAGAAAGCGAAAGCAAATAAAAAATTAAATACGGTTTGATTGATTACAAAAATCAATTAAACCGTATATATAAAAAACCAAAAGGTTTCGTGGCCGAGTGGTTAGGCAGGGCTCTGCAAAAGCTCCCACAGCGGTTCGACCCCGCTCGAAACCTCCCAATTAAAAACATAACTAATTTAGTTATGTTTTTTTGTTTTATGCTGATTTCTCCAATTTATCATTATTTTTTTAAGAATTATTTTTATTTGAGAATATTATTTTGTATTTTTGTGTGTAAAAAATACCAAAAATTATGCTTTCATACACCATTATTTCTCCCAAAAACAACATAGTTCCTATTTTAGTAAGTATTCCTCACGTAGGTACATATTTTCCTGATGATATAAAAAATAATATTAAACCTCAAAAAATACAAACGATTGATGATACTGATTTTGATTTAGATAAATTATATAGTTTTGTTACAGAAATGGGCGTTACCATTATTAAAGCCAATTATCATCGTTGGGTAATTGACTTGAATAGAACTCCAAACTCTGAACCTTTGTATAAAGATGGGCGAGTAATTACTGATTTAGTTCCTTTGACCGATTTTTTAGGGGATAATTTATATATACAAAATAGCCCAAATACTCAAGAAATTGAAGAAAGAAAGGAAAAATATTTTTATCCATATCACCAAAAAATACAAGAAATTTTAGAAAATTTTCAAAAAGAATTTGGAAAAGCTATTTTATATGATGCTCATTCTATTCGTAGAAATGTACCAACAATTCGAAAGGAATCTTTTGTAGATATTATTTTAGGAGATAATGATGAAACTTCTGCAGATAAAAAACTGATTGATATGGCGGTTAAACATTTGAGTAAAAATTATAGTTTTTCTCACAATACTCCTTTTAAAGGTGGTTTTATTACTCGAAATTTTGGAAATCCGACTAAAAATATTCACGCTTTACAAGTAGAACGAAGTAAAGATATTTATATGAATCACGAAGAGATTATATATTCTCCCGAAAAATCCGAAAAATTACAAATAGATTTAAAAAATATGTTTCAAGATTTTATTCAATATTTACAATGATATATGATTTGGTGATTGTTGGAGGTGGTGCGATTGGTTTGGCGTGTGGCATTGCTGCCCAAAAAGCAAATTTAACTTATTTGATTATTGAGAAAAATTGTTTGGTCAATTCTATTTATAATTATCCAACAAATATGACTTTTTTTTCTACGGCGGATAGATTAGAATTGGGTAATATTCCATTTATTGCTCACAATGACAAACCTACGCGTAGAGAAGCGTTAGATTATTATAGACGTGTGGCTTTGAGTTGGAAATTGAATATTCATTTATACGAAAAGGTGGAAAGTATTGATAAAAATGACAATATTTTTCAAATAAATACCTCAAAAAATACTTCTCAAAATACTTATTTTTCGAAAAATATAGTATTAGCCACTGGTTTTTATGATATTCCAAATTTATTAGGCGTGAAAGGAGAGGGGCTGCCTAAAGTTTTACACTATTATTCAGACCCACATTTGTACGCTTTTCAGAAAATAATTGTGATTGGGGCAGCCAATTCTGCAGTTGATGTGGCTTTGGAATGTTTTAGGCGTGGAGCAGAAGTTACGATGGTGATTCGGGAAAGTCATATTCGTCCAAGTGTCAAATATTGGGTAAAACCTGATATTGAAAACAGAATTAAAGAAGGAAGTATCAAAGCATATTTTGAGGCTGAAATTATCGAAATAAAAGAAAATAAAGTAAATATTCGAGTTGAAAATCAAATAATTAGCCTCGAAAATGATTTTGTATTGGCAATGACAGGTTATCAACCTAATTATGCTTTTTTGAATGAATTGGGAGTTACTTTGAGCGATGACGATAAAAAAATTCCATTTTATAATCCATACACACACGAAACCAATCAAAAAGGAGTGTATTTGGCAGGAGTGGTTTGTGGGGGAATGGAAACGAATAAATGGTTTATCGAAAATTCGAGAGAACACGCTGATATGATTGTGGATAATATCTTGAAAAATTAAGAAAAATCTCAACAAAAATCTCAACGAAAATCTCAAAATAAATACCTAAATATCAAAATTATTACGCCCACAAAAATAATAAAAATAAATATTTGGAGTATATTTTGCCAATTTTTTCTAAAAGTATCATCTAAAAAATTATTACTTTCTTTGTTAATTCGAGAGTAAAAATCTCTTTGTGTATTCGAAAGTGCTTTGTCTTGCCAATTCACGCCCGAAACTTGCCAATTTACTTTTGGTTTCAGTGTATCGTATTTTAAGGTTTTTGAATTAAAATAAATCCATTGAAAATGGTCTTCAAAATAATATTTTCCTGCTTGTTTTGGCAATACATTGTATTCGAAAGTTACGTTTCCGCTTACTTTTCCATCTCCTTTTACGATATATTGTTGTAAAGTGGGTGGATAAAACTCCAAACCTCTTGGAGCAAAAAGATTAGGCTCTGAAAACGCCATTAAATTCCCTTCTCCCGAAATTCTAAAATAATATTTGCTATTTTGTCCTGTTTGTGCCTTAAATTCATAATAATCTTCTGAAATTGAAAATTGTCCCACCGCCACTCGCTCACGCAATGGGTGAGGAGGAAGTTCTTTTACTTTGATAGTTTTGGGCGTAGAAGTAAATGTTTTTTCAATTCTTTTAGTTGGATTATCAAAATTATTTTTCTCTTCTTCTGTTTCAGAAGATAAAATTTTATTTTTTGTCCAAACTTTGATAGATAAAATAGGAAAATAAAAATTATTTTTATTTAATGGAAAATATACGCTCTCAAAAATTTTCCTTTGTTCATATTCTTTGCCATTTATAACCACATTTGTTCCTTCTATATTCGTAATATCAAAATTTTCTTCCCACGCATTAGCAGGTTTGAGTTGTTTGGCAATGGTTTCTAATTGTTTTTCTAATTCAATAAATTTCATTGGAGCAGAATTTTCTTTGGAAATATAAAGAGCCAGATAAACATACACACTTTCGCCCACGAATATTTCGTTTTTATCAATATTAAGTCCTAAAAAAGCCTCTGCATTTACATTATATTCTGTAATTTTGATTTCTTCTTCTTCAATATCTTCTAAATCAGGCTTTTTTTTATCTTTTATTCCCACAATAATCGTGTAATTGTCAGATTTTTTTGTAAAATCATTGATTTTAATTTGAAAAGCAGGCAACTCAAAATTTCCTTTGGTTTTTGGGTGATAGGTTTGAATAATAACATATTTTTTCATTCCTTCACTCGTAACTTCAGCGTTTTGTGTGTTTTTTAATTTCTTGAAACCATTGATTTCAGGAAAATTTGAATGATATTTGATAGGCTCTCCAACGCTTTCAATTTGGATAGAAAATGGTTCGTTCAAAGCAATTCTTACCTTGCTTATTTCAATGTTGACTTGGGCAAATAAAAAAATATTTGAAAAAAAATAAAAAAATAATACTAAATATTTGTACATATCAAAATAAATTCTTAGTTTTGTCCTAAATAATCTTAGATAAGTTAAATTCTGTTAATGAAAATTAAACGACTTCTAAAATATAGACCTTTTAAAAAAACATTTATAAAAAAAAATATGCTTGAATACGTAAAAATGATTTTAGAAAAAGTCAGTTTTGACTTAGTGGTGTTTGAAAAAGAGTTAAGAAAATCAATACAATCTTATCTCCCTTCGGCTGACGAAATAGAAAGCCTGCGTCAATGGTGTTATCATAAATTCAATTCCTTAGACCATTTACGCATTATGAAGGTTTGTTTCAGTATATAAATTCTATTTTGTATTTAAAGTAAAGATTGTTTTTTAAAAAAAGACAATCTTTTTTATTTCAATAAAAACCAACTCAACATATTTTTTTAGGTTGCAAAAATACATAAATATTTTGTTTTTTAGAAAATTTGTGTGAAAAATAAAAATATTTTTTTTGAAATGTGTTTTTTGAATTGCCTCCAGATTTATCTGGAGGATAATAAAAAATTCAATTGTTGGCTTTAGCCGAAATCTATATATTTTTCAAACTGATATTTTTATATTTTTTTAAATAAATGGCATAAATGCCATTTCTATTCATATAGGATAAAATTATATCCACAATAATTTTCAATGAACCTTATTTTTTTAACCTCGTCCACATCTACTATTAAAATTACAATATTCACAACGTTTGACAATATTGGTGCGTTCAAAAGGTATCTCAGGATTTAAAATATTACCTACAATTTTGGCTAAATATTGCTCAGATTTCATCACATATTCTGCTGTATGAGGTGGTAAAAGTTGTGTATCTTTGAACTCTAATTCCAAAAAACCATCTTCTAAATTCCTTAAACTATAAATTCCTGTACTTAAATTATCATTTTCGTACAATTTTACCTCCCCCACTTTATAACCTTTGCCATTACTTTCTACAATTTGTTTGGCAATAATATATTTATATAACCAAACTTGCCTTGCTTTTCCTTTTTCAGCATCTTCTATGAGTTGATTGATGTCTTCTTTGGATAAATTCAGCGTTGCTCGGTCTACTTTTTCAGTTTTATAATCAATAATTCGAACTTTTTGCTCAAATTTATCAATTCTATCCGTAATTCCTTTAAAAAGCACTTTGATATTTTCACCATTCACCTCCAAATCAGTTTCAACCGACACAGTAGTATGATGTTTTAAATCTTCTGCTTCTTGATTTTCTAAGGTTAAAATCTCAAAAGGCATACCTTTGTCCTGAATTTCTTTGACTTGTGCTTTCAAAAATTCTTGGATAATACTGATAGAACTTTCCTTGATAACAAAATTTTTACCCGTAATTTGATAGCCCGCATACCTATCTAATTTGAATTTTTCATCAACTTTTTTAGGAATGGTATCAATAATTTCTTCGATATGATTCGCCTCAATAAAATTACTATGTTTATACGCCAATTCTTTAAAAACTTCCTCTAAAATTTCGTGAATAATACTGCCTGTTTCGCGTCCACTCATCAATTCTTCGGCTTTTTTCAAAGATTTTAATTTACAAATATGGCTAAAATAATATTTCAAACCGCAATTTATAAAGTCATTAATTTGGCTTGGCGTAGTGCCTGTTACTAATTGTAATTTAATTCTTTTGATAAGATTATCGTCTTTTTCATAAATCAAAGGCACTTCGGGCAACGCATCAACAGGTTTGAGGGCAGTTTTGAAAGTTTGGTAATTTATTTTTGGATTATATCGACACAAATCATTTTCTAATTGCAAAATAAAACGGCTTTTTTCATTGCCTCCATACGTATCCGAAGGAGCAACGTGTACCAAAAAAACATTTTCCGCTCTTTGCAAAGCACGATAAAAATAATAACTTACGATTGCTTCTTGTTCTTGATAAGTAGGAATTTTTTTGGCAGCGGCAATATCCAAAGGAATAAAAGATTGGATTTTTTTACGGCGTGGAATATTGCCTTCATTGACCGATAAAATAATCAGGTTTTTAAAGTCTAAATTACGCGTTTCATTCAAACCCATAATTTGCAAAGGCGTAGATTTATCACCTTCAAAATCAAATTTACTTTCTCTAAATGCTTGATAAAGGAATATTTTAAAGGTTTTTAGGTCAATATTATTTGGTCTTTGATTGATAAACATTTGCAATTCTATCAATATTTTTTCAAATTCTAATAAATAAGCAGACTCAAAATAAATACCTTCTTCGTAGATTAGTTTTTGTAAATCTAATAAATTTTCGAGAGCATTTTTGGGGCGTTTCCAATGCGAAAAAAGAAGTTTCCAAACAGGCAACAATACTTCGTTCGCCAATTCACAATATTCAAAAAGTCCTTCTTCGTCTTGTACTTTTTCTATAAATTTTGGATTGTTAATCAACGTAAAAATTTCATTTTCATTCAAAAAAATTAAATTTTCTTTATGAATAAAATTTGTCAATAAAAAAAGTAAACTTCTTGTTTCTGTTTTTGCTTTTTCAGTATCGGCTGTATTTTCTGTGGTTTCGGGAGCAGTTTTTCGTTTTTCGTATTGCCTTAAAAAAGGATGATTGAATAGTTTTGTGATGGTTCGATGACTAAATTTTATCAAATCTTTTTCTTTATCTCTAATTACTAATTGTTGTTGTTCGAACAAAACATCAATCAAGTTAAATATCGCAGAATCTTTCAAAGAAAGCCCAATACTGATATTTATTTGATTTTCAAAACATTTATCCAAAGAAGAAAGCGTGGAAAGCAATAATTGTTCATCACCTAAAACTAATCCTGTTTGTACGGTTTTGTCTTGATTTTCTGCTTGCCATTTTTTCAAAATTTGATTCGCCACACGCCCTTGTTGGCTTGCGTTTTCGGTTTTGATAATGGTAATATTTTTTTCTGAGGTTGCTAATAAATTTTCCTCAAAATTCCAAGATTCTTTTCCCCATTTTTGTTTATAATGTCTTAAAAAAAGCCCTGCTTTATTTTCTTTTTGTGTTTCTATATAATAAGTATCGCTATCCCATAAAATTTCACCTTTTTTATTTTTCAATAAATAATCAAAAATTTTTTCTTCTGCTTGACTAAGTGCATTAAATCCTACAAAAATATATTGCTCAAATACGGCATTTTGCCCGAAATATTTCTCTAAATTTTCAGCCAATTCTCGATAAATCATACCACTATATCCGATATTATCTTTTTTCAAATTGGCTAAAAAAATATGATATGTTTTGGCTAAATTATCCCACAATTTATAATAATCTTTCATTTTAGCGGTTGGCTCTGCTAATTTCCAATTATCTAAATCTTTTAATTGTTGTAAATTTTCGAATAGATTTTCAGAATCGACCAAATTTCTATCAATCAAATCAAAATCCTTCAATAAAATATGTCCCCAACCTGTAAATTTTTCGAGTTTTGTATTTGGCTCAAATTCTTTAAATATTTCAAATAATTCTAATAATAAAATCACAGGACTTGCGGCTTTCCAACCTACAGTTTCGCTGATAAAGTTTTCAATATCAATAATTTCACAAATTTTTTGATTTTTTTTTGTGATAGGATAATAAGTAGATAAGGTGGTTTCTAATACTACTCCATTGCGTCTATTAGGCACAATTAAACAAATATTATCAATAGTATTACCATATTTTTTGTGTAAATATTGGGCAGAATTATCTAAAAAAGTAGTGTGATTTGACATTTGTTTATTTTGATGTAAATTGTGCAAATATACAACAAAAAAATGAATTTTACAAATTAAGAAAATAAAATTTCTAATAAAATTATTTTTTATTGCAGCCATTTTTTTCAAATTATGGTTATATTTTTTGTATTTTTTTAGATTGTTTGAATTTAAAATTTACAAAATAGTTATTTTTGTTTGGATTTATTTTTTTATAAAAAATTATAAATAAAAGTAATACAAATGCCAACATAAATGTATATATTTGCAAAAAAAAAGTTACTGTAATTAAAAGTGTGAAAGTGTTTTTTACATCAAAATATAGTGTAATTTCTGAAAAATATTTTACAATTTCATATAAAGCGGAGGCATTAACGTCTCCGCTTTGTATGAAAGAAAAAGATCTCATTATCTATTTACCACACAAAAAATTACAGTAACAAAAAAAATATGTTAAATAAACAAGAACAAACTCAACAAGTTCCAATCGATAAAAGTAATAAATTTGATAAAATTATCAAAGAAAATATGGTAGAATGTACTTTGCCATTTATTGATAGTCTTTTCAACCTCAATATTCAACCCAATGATATGGTAGATATTGACCGTTACATAAAACTTACACAAACTTTAACATTTGCTGTTTACTTCCTGTTTCATAGCGTCCCTTTGCCATAAGGCTCAGGTGGCTTGACGCTCCGCAGCGTGGGCTAACTGACCACGTGTTTAGCAAGATTTACACTTGCATTCAAATCTCTATCCATACGCAAACCGCATTTTTCACAAGTATAAATGCGTTCCGACAAATATAATTTCTCTTTTTTGTGTCCACAATTTGAACACAACTTTGAACTTGGAAAAAACCTGTCCACTACTACCAATTTAGAACCATACCAGTCACATTTATAGGTCAACTGCCTACGAAATTCATAAAAGCCACCATCTAAAATCGCACTCGATAATTTATGATTTTTACTCATTCCTTTTACATTCAAATCTTCTATGGCTATCCTGACGTGGTTTTTGGCAAGATAGGTCGTTAATTTGTGTAAAGAATCCTCCCGAATACAAGCAATTTTATAATGTAATTGAGCAACAACTTTTTGCTGTTTGCCATAATTTTTGGATTGTTCTTTTTTCGATTTATTTTTTTGATATTTTTTTGATAACTTCCTTTGTTCAATTTTTAACTTCCTTTTGTAAAATTTGTAAGGTCTTTTATTCTCAAAAGTCATTCGATTAGATGAAGTTGCTAAGGTCTTGATGCCCAAATCAACGCCTACAAAACTATTTTTACCATATTTTATTTTTTCTTTTTTTGCCTCTGTTTTGAAACTGACAAACCAAAAATCTGCCTGCCTTGAAATTCTTACATTTTTGACCCCTTTCAAATCTTTGATTTTTTCGCTTAATTTTATCCACCCAAAAATAGGTAATTTGATACGATTATTTTTGATTTCAATATTACTTTCCAAATAAAAACTATCTTTTCTACCTTTTTTTTTGAAGGTTGGATATTTACAATAGGTAATTTGATACGATTATTTTTGATTTCAATATTACCTTCCAAATAAAAACTATCTTTTCTACCTTTTTTTTTGAAGGTTGGATATTTACTTACTTTTTTTAAAAATCTTTGAAAACTTGTATCCAAATCTCGCAAGGCTTGTTGTGGTGCACATTTTGAAACTTCATAATACCAACTATATTTTTTTTTGACTTCTGCCACCAATTTTTTGTGTAAATCAATGCTCGTAGGTCTTTTCTCTTTATTTTCAAAAGCCTTGTTACATACATCTAAACCCCAATTATAGGCGTGCCTTGCCACACCTGCGTGCTGAAGAGCAAGTGTTTTTTGCTTATCGTTGAGTTCTAAACGTATTTTTAGACTTTGCATAGTTTATTTTAAATTATTGGCAACTTGTTGCAATTCTTCTACAATTTTTTTATTTTTATGGTTTCTGCTCCCATATAAACGAGCAGAAAAAACGGTGATAATTTCTAAGACATCATTGGCTAAATCCTCCTCAAAAGTACTTTGCTCGCTTTTGTTGATAATAACTACTTCACAACTAAAAATTTCGCATAAAGTAAAAATTAATTCACTACCAAAACGTAGTAAACGGTCTTTATGTGTAATTACTAATCTATCTATTTGGTAAGAACAAAGTAATTTTATCAATTTTATTAAACCTTTTTTGTGATAATTCATACCACTTCCTAAGTCTGATATAACCTCAAAATTATAACCTTGTTTGGCACAATAACTTTCTAAAAGTATAATTTGCCTTTCTAAATCACCTTTTTGGTCGTGGGAACTCACACGAGCATAGGCAACTGTTAAAGATTTTTCTTTTTTCGAGCCTAATAAATCCGTAATTTCGTATCTACGATGTCCGCCTTCTGTTCTATGAGAGATAATTTTTCCTTCTTTTTCCCATAAACGAAGTGTTTTAGGCGTAACGCCTAATAGTTCAGAAGCTTCTTTTACACTTATCATAGTGCAAAGTTAAACACTTATTATTAAAAAACAAATAAATTGTGTAATTTTATATAAAATTGTTTATATATTTTATTCCAGTTTATTACCCACAAATTCAAGTAACACAAGAAAGGGAACTTGATTTTTTGAAAAAAATAAAAGGTCGCAATGGTGCAGAAGATTACTTATTACAAATAGAATTTCAGACAAAAAATGAACTAAGAATGAATGCTCGAATGGCAGAATATTATGGTATTTTGAACCGTAAACACGATTTAATCGTTGAACAATATGTGATTTATATAGGAGATGAGCCAATGAGTATGCTCAATTATACTCGACAAAAAAAATTTTACCACGAATTTGAAATTATAGATATTCGTGATAAAAGTTATTTAGAATTTGTAAAATCTGACATTCCTGAGTTTGTAATTTTAGGAATTTTGGCAGGTTTTGGGCAAGACAAACCTGAGATAGCAGTGAAAAATATTTTACAACGAATTGTTACAATAACTAACACTAATAAACGTTATAAAAATACATTGGAAAAAGAAAAATATCTACGACAAATAGATGTGATGAGTCAGTTACGTGGTTTACAAAATACAATTATTCAAACACTCAAAAATATGGATATTACATTTGATATTACAAAAGACCTTCGTTATCAGGAAGGCGAACTAATTGGTAAAGCAAAAGGCGAAGCAGAAGGCGAAGCAAAAGGCGAAGCAAAAGGCGAAGCAAAAGAAAAAAATAAGAACATCTTAAAAGGACATTCAAAAGGAATGACTATTGTAGAGTTGGCTGATTTTTTTGATGTAAGCATTGAATATGTCAAAAAGGTTATAAAAAGTAGATAAAAAATATTTTCATAGAGTTGCTTAAAATATAAGAAGTAACTCTACTTTTTTATTTTATAGACTGATGTTACGCAGCCTTTAAATAATATTTGTAATAAGTAGATTTTCTTTCATTTTATTCTGCTTTCTTAAATCTATATTTATTGAAAATCAATACTTTATGATAATGAAATTACCATTTTACAAATTAGAATTTTACTTTGCGTAACATCAGTTATAGATAAATATTCTATAATAATTTTCTAAAAACTTGTATTTTTTAAATTCAAAAAAATAAAACAAATAATTAAACTTTTTTTGAATAAATAATGTTTTAAATAGAATAAAAAATTATTATAATTATGCAAAAAATATCAAATATTCGATATATTCTTACAGATATAGAAGGTACAACGACCTCTATTTCTTTTGTGTTTGAGGTGCTTTTTCCTTATTTTAAGCAACATTTTGAAACATTTGTAACACAAAATGCGAATGAAAGTTTTATCAAAGATAATTTTGAATTAGTACAAAAAACAATTCAAGAAGAAGAGAATATAACGCTTGATTATTCGGCAATTATCCAAAAAATATTGCATTGGGTCGATATTGACCGCAAACATATCGCCCTCAAAAATTTACAAGGTTTAGTTTGGAAATTAGGCTACGAAAAAGGAGAATTGAAAGGGCATATTTATGATGATGTGGCACATAATTTAATCAAATGGCATCAAAATAATATCATTTTAGGTATTTATTCTTCGGGTTCGGTGGCTGCTCAAAAACTATTATTTGGCTCATCAATAGAAGGAGATTTGACAAAATATTTTTCTCATTATTTTGATACAAAAGTAGGAGAGAAGAGGGAAAAAATATCATATCAAAATATTTTAAATGAAATAAAGAAAGAAAACGATATTTTGCCAAATAATATTTTGTTTTTATCTGATATTGAACAAGAATTAGACGCAGCCAAAGAAGCCAATTTTCAAACTTTGCAATTAGTGCGTGTGGGTACGATAGCGGGTGAAAAACATAATTTTGTTACTAATTTTGATGAAATTGTTCTTCAATAATTTTTTGAGATATTTTTGAAATCACCCTCATCTAAACTTATGACAACGCAACAATATTTAGAAAATATCAATCAAAGATTTATGTTAGGCAATGCCACCGAACACACTTTTCGAGGTGATTTGCAAACATATATCGAATATTTATGCCCAGAAATTCAAGCCACCAACGAGCCAAAAAGACAAGCTTGTGGTGCGCCCGATTATATTTTGACTAAAAAAGATATTCCGATTGGTTTTATTGAAGCCAAAAATATGGGTGATAAAGATTTAGAAGGAACAAAAAAAAATGGGAACAAAGAACAATTTGATAGATATAAATTGTCTTTAAATAATTTGATTTTTACCGATTATTTAACATTTTATTTTTATAGAAATACAGAGTTTATTACCAAAATTAGCATTGCAAATTTCACAGAAAAAGGCATAGAATTTTTACCTGAAAATTTTATTATTCTTGAAAATCTTTTGAAAAATTTTGTATTAAATGTAAGTCAATCGATTCAAAACAGCCAAAAATTAGCAGAAATTATGGCTGCCAAAGCAAGACTTCTTTCTGATATAATAGAAAAATCGTTGATTTCTGATGAAAAAAGTCAAGAAAATTCTTCCTTAAAAGACCAAATGAACGCTTTTAAAGAGGTTTTAATTCACGATATTATTCCCAAAACTTTTGCAGATGTATATGCACAAACAATTACTTATGGCTTGTTTGCGGCTCGTTTACACGATACAAATTTAGATAATTTTAGCAGACAAAAAGCCTACGAATTGATTCCAAAAACTAATCCATTTCTAAAAAAATTGTTTGGTTATATGGCTGGTTTCGAACTTGATGACCGAATAAAATGGGTAATTGATGATTTGGTAGCGGTTTTTTTGGCTTCTAATGTAGCAGAAATTTTAAAAGATTATGGAAAAGATACAAAAATGGAAGAGCCAATTATCCATTTTTATGAAAATTTTTTAAGTGAATATGACCCCAATTTACGCAAAGCAAGAGGCGTTTGGTACACGCCTGCGCCTGTGGTCAATTTTATTGTGCGTGCCGTTGATGATTTGCTCAAAACCGAATTTAATTTGTCAGATGGTTTGGCTGATAATAGTAAAGTAATTATCAATGCCAAAGGAAAACAGCCCGAAAAAGAAGTTTTTAAGGTGCAAATATTAGACCCAGCCACAGGAACAGGCACTTTTTTGGCAGAAATTATCAAGCAAATTTACCAAAAATTCGAAACAAAAAAAGGCATTTGGAATGATTATGTAGAAAATAATTTGTTGCCTCGTTTGAATGGTTTCGAATTATTGATGGCGAGTTATGCGATGGCACATTTGCAATTAGATTTATTGTTGAGAGAAACAGGCTTTACATCGATAAAAAATGAAAGATTAAGGATTTTTTTAACCAATAGTTTGGAGGAATCAACCACAGAAACTCCCCATTTATTTATGAGCCAATGGCTAACTGAGGAAGGAAAACAAGCCAATATTATCAAAAAAGATACGCCTGTGATGTGTGTGTTGGGTAATCCGCCTTATAGTGGCGAAAGCATCAATAAGAGTGAATGGATAATGAAATTGATGGAAGATTATAAAAAAGAACCACATTCAAATCAAAAATTAAAAGAAAAAAACCCAAAATGGTTGAACGATGATTATGTAAAATTTATTCGTTATGGACAACATTATATCGAAAAAAATAACAGCGGAATTTTGGCTTTTATCAATCCACATGGCTTTTTAGATAATCCAACTTTTCGAGGAATGCGTTGGAGTTTATTGAAAACTTTTGATAAAATTTATACGATAGATTTACACGGAAATTCGAAGAAAAAAGAAGTTTCTCCCGATGGAACTCCTGACGCAAATGTGTTTGATATTATGCAAGGAGTTTCGATAAATATTTTTATAAAAACAGGTAAAAAACAAAAAGATGAATTAGCAAAAGTGCTTCATTTTGATTTGTTTGGCAAGCGAGAATTTAAGTATAACTTTTTGAATATCAACTCATTAAGTTCTGTTCCGTATCAAGAATTGCCTAATATTGCTCCCAATTATTTTTTTGTGAATAAGAATTTTGAGGAGCAGGCAAGTTATCAAGAAGGCTTTTCTTTGAACGATTTATTTCCTTTAAATAGTGTAGGAATTGTAACGGCAAGAGATAATTTTACCATTCATTCTACCAAAGAAAAAGCAAAAAAAACGATTGAAGATTTTTTGAATATCGAGGACGAAGAAATGGCAAGAAATAAATTTGATTTGGGAAAAGATACGAGAGATTGGCAAGTAAAATTTGCTAAAAAAGACTTGCAAACACATTATCCAAATAAAGGTATTTTTACGAAAATTGCTTATCGTCCTTTTGATGATAAATGGACTTTTTATACAGGAAAATCAAAAGGATTTCATTGTTATCCAAGAAACGAAGTAATGCAACATTTTTTGAAAGGAGGAAATGTAGGATTAGTAACTGTTCGTAGAATAAAAGTAGGTTCTCATATAGGTTTTTTTGTTACCAATCAAGCTACTGATGATGCTTTAGCGGGAATGAGTTCGTCTGTTGTTTGTCCACTTTATCTATATCCTCAAAAAAAGAAACCTAAAAAAGTTCCTTTTATTTCAGAAATAGACAAACAAATTTTGATGGCTAATTTAGAATATGCAGAAAATCATTTTAAACAAGTGAGCGATTTTTTTCATCAAACACTGCTTACTTTTTATCAAAAAATAGAAAAAACAACTGATAATGAAGTTAAATTATTCGAAGAAAATAGAAGTATTTATGAAGAAGCAAAAGCAACTTTTGAGAAATTAAAAAAACAATTCGAAAGTTATGAACAACCTAAAAATTCGTCCACTGAAGAAATTTTTGAAGTTGATGAAACTCGAAAACCCAATCTAAATCTATTGATTATCAATCAAATAGCAAAAAATTTAGATATAGTTTTTACCAATGAAAAGGAAAATATGCTCAATACATTTGCGCCAATAGATGTGTTAGATTATATTTATGCAGTTTTACATTCGTTTGATTATCGAGAAAAATACAAAGAATTTTTGAAAATAGATTTTCCAAATGTGCCTTATCCTAAAGATAAAAATATGTTTTGGGAATTGGTTAAATTAGGTAAAAAAATTCGGGAGATACATTTATTGGATAGTGAAATATTCGAAGAAAATAGCATAGAAAAAAATAAAATTCAATATGTTATCGAGGGCGATAATATCATCACAAAAATAAAATACGAAAACAAAAAAGTTTTTATCAATGAAACACAATATTTTGAAAATGTACCAAATATTGCTTGGGAATTTTATATTGGTGGTTATCAACCCGCTCAAAAATGGCTTAAAGACCGCAAAAAAACGGTCTTAACTTTTGAAGATATTTTGCATTATCAAAAAATAATCATTGCTTTGATAGAAACGGATAAAATTATGAACGAAATACAAACAATATTTAACACATAATCAACAAAAAAACCAAAAAATAAACGTACAAAAATATCAAATATTTATTTTTTGTAAGATTTTTTCGCACATTTATAAAAAATAATTTTGTAAAGTAAAAAAAAAATATTTTATTTGCATAATAGTTTTCAAATATCAAAAACTAACTTAAAAAATAATTCAAAAAAGCAATTAAAAAATGGAATTAGTTGGTAAATTAATAAAAATAATGCCTGAAGAATCAGGTACAGGAAAAACAGGAAATTCTTGGAAAAAACAAAGTTTTGTTATCGAAACACAAGACCAATATCCTAAAAAAGTATGTATGCAAATGTGGGGCGATAAAGTAACACAACTTCAAAATACAAGCATAGATAGCACAGTAAAAGTATCTTTTGATGTGGAGTCAAGAGAGTATATGGAAAAATGGTACACCGACTTAAAAGCGTGGAAAATAGAAGCAGGCGAAGAAGGAACTCCCACATACGGAGGCCTAAAAGATTCTCCAAGCAGCTATAGTGGCGTGGATAAAGTACCTGCAGATCCATTTGCTGACTTACCAATAAGTAATGATACTGATGATTTACCATTTTAAAAAAAATATTTTAGTAGGAATGATATGTATTTTATACATTCATTCCGCTATTATTTACGCACAAAAAAACGGAGAGATAAATAGTAATACACCTCCGTTTATTTTAAGCAAATCTTTTCCTAATTCTTATAATCAAAATGGTGAATACATTGGATTAAAAGAATTGCATCCATATTGTTTTTTGCCTAATGAGTTGGAGCAGAAAAATATTTTGAGAGCATTTAGACAAAAAGTTCATTTTTTTCAAGATTATTTAATTTTGGTAAAAGCATTTTCCAAAAAAACTTCTTATCCTGAAAGAAAAGCAATTTATTTAGATTTATATGCGTATTACAAGAAAAATCCGCCTGAAAATACAGATTTAGAAACTTTTATGGACGGTTTTCAAACCGCTTTATTGGATACAACAGAGCAAAATAAAACTGAATATCCTAATAGTTTGCCTTTTCCTACCATTGATTTTGATGGCGATAAACAAACCGATTTGATTGCAATTCCTTCGGGTTATTTCGGTCCGAGTTATGGATTTAAAGTATATATTTTGATTGATGGGAATTGGCAAGTGCTTTGGAGTGCGGGAGGAGATTTTAATGAATTGTTAAAAAAAGACAAAAAAATAGTTTTACGTTATAGAAATATTACGATTGATGAAGCAGAAACTGATGTCTTACATAATGTTTCGTTTGATTTGGATACAAGAAAAATAGATTATTCTAAATTTTATTATTCAGATTCCACAGAAACGCCAAAAAAAATGCTCGAAAAACCAATAGAATGTACTTTTAAACCTAATGTAAAAATAAGAATTTTTCCAAAAATAGTAAATATTCCTGTTCCTGAAAAGAATCCTGATATACCAGAATTGCGTGGAAAATCTTTGTATGGAAATGTAATGGCTGAATTTGACAAAGTGGGCAAAGGATATATTTTAGCCAAACAAGGAAAATGGTTTTTAGTGGCTATTTCTCCTGATTTTATAGCTACAAAACAAAGTTTTTGGCACGGAATGGATGGATATTTTTATGAAGAAACAAATACATATTCTGATAAGCCACGTTGGAAACCTTATCTTTTGGGTTGGGTGGAAAAAAAATTTGTAAGATAAGTATAAAAAATCCAATTTAGATGAAGAGTAAGGGACTAAGTAGAAAATATTATACCCAAAAAAACTCCCTCACCTTCGGGGAGGGCTGGGGTGAGGCATAATTTTACTAAAAAGCACCACCCTAACCCCAGTGTTGTTAAGTTCTAATATTTGTCAGGTAAATTATTTTACAAATCAAAATATAATTTGCCAAATCTATAAGATTTTCAAAAAATTATAGATTTTTTACAGAATATTATACAAGTTAATTTCTATTTTACTTGTTAAAAAAAAAGAATTTAACAACACTGACCCTAACCCTCCCCAGCGGTGAGGGAACTAAAAATAGGTTTTTTTGAGTGGGTAGTTTATTTTTTATATACTCCCTAACTTATTTTTCTTCTTTCATTTTTTTGTGCATTTTTTTGTGCATTCTGTAACATAGACTTATATATGGATAGAACTGATTCGGACTTTAGAAGACAATAAATCAATATGTTAGTGATTTCTTTGTAATTATCCGTTTTAATCCGTAAAATTTGTTTATTAATTTATTTGAAAATACAGAAAAATTATAAGTATTGTTATTTTTTAAAGATTGAATTAGGAGATTTTAGTTTGGCGTATGGGAAATTATTACGGATATAATTTGGTTCTTAGGAAATTTGTGCGGAAAATAAAAAAAATGAAATATGTTTTTTGAATTGTCTCCAGATTTATCTGGAGGTTAATATAAAATTCAATTGTTGGCTTTAGCCGAAATCTCTACGTTTTTCAAATTGATATTTTTCTATATTTTCAAAATAAATGGCTATTTATAGTAGTATTTTTTTTAATGAAAGAGATTTTAGCACACAGATAACACGGATTTAGCGGATTAGTACGGATTTTTTTTCTTTTTTCTTGAATTTTTAATGATTTTTGTCAATTTTTGGCTACCATTTAAAAAACTCTAATAAAACAAAATTAACTCCGCAATAATCTCCCATGCACCTATAATTTTATTTTGTTATAAATAGAAATGGTATTTATTAAAAAAAATATCAATTTGAAAAATGCAGAGATTTTGGCTAAATCCAACAATTGAATTTTATATTATCCTCCAAATTTATTTGGAGGCAATTCAAAATATAACTCAAATAAAATCCCCAAATATATTTTCAGTCTGTTGCAAAATCTAGTAAAAATCATTCAATTTTTATCATACAATCGTTTTCTGTTTTTTTATTTTTCACTTGCAATAAACATACAAAACCAACGATAAAAAATAGACCTAATGCTAAAATTGCCGTTTGCATACTGAAAAATTGTGTGAGCATCGCATATACAAAAGTTCCCGACATAATTGCTATCTTTTCTGTAACGTCATAAAAACTAAAATAAGAAGTATTTTCTTCGTTTCCTTCGCTTGGAATTAGTTTTGCATACGTAGAACGAGATAAATGCATCGCACCCATAACCACGCCCACGCCCACAGAAAGTATATAAAAATGTGTTTTTGTTTCGATAAAATAACCTAAAACTGCCAATATTCCCCAAAAAGTAATTTTAATCAACAAAGCATTTCTATTACCGATTTTTTCGGATAAAATAGCAAAACTATACGCACCAATAATGGCTAAAAATTGTAACATTAAAATCACTGGAATAAGTTCTGATGAACCCATTTTAAACGTTTGACTTCCGAATAATGCCGCTAATAAAACGATGGTTTGTGAACCCATACTATAAAAAAAGAAAGCAAATAAAAACCATTTTGCTTGTGGTAATTGTTGTAAATTTTGATATACTTTTTTGAGTTCTTTGAAACCTAATTGTAATAATTTTTTTGTATTTTCTGTACTTTTTTTCTTTTGAGCAGGAAGGTAAAAAAATGCAATTTGTGAAAAACCAAGCCACCAAATCCCGACTAATAAAAATGAAAAACGAGAAGCAATTCCTTCATCAATGCCCAAACTTTTGGCATTCAAAATCAAATATAAACAAATAATCAAATGCACGATACTTCCCAAAAAACCTGCAGAAAAACCTTTGGCACTCACTCTGTCCCATTTATCAGCCGTAGCAATTTCGGGTAAATAAGATACATAAAAAACTAAACCCGCAGAAAAACCTGTATTGGCAATAAACGCACAAAAAAGTCCCCAACCAATATTTTCGCCTGTAAAAAAGGTTAAACCAATGCAGCCAGCCGCACCCAAATACGTAAAAAAACGCATTAAAACTTTCTTTTTTCCACCCATATCTGCAATTCCAGCCAACAAAGGCGACAAAATAGCGGTCAATAAGAACGAAAAAGTAAATACCAAAGAATATAAAGTGGCTGTATTCCAATCAATTCCTAATAAATTAACAGAAGTAATATTATTTTTTTGTCCAAAAGCCGCCTTTGTTACCGCATCATAATAAGTAGGAAAAATAGCGACTGTAATAGCCAAATTATAAGCAGAATTTGCCCAATCAAAAGAAGCCCAAGCATTTAAAATTTTAGTATTATTTTTTTCTGGTAGCATAAAAAATGAATTTTTTTTGCAAATATGCTAAAAAAAAATGATATTTTATCAATATTTTCAAAAAAATATATCTAAAATAAAAAAAAAACGTTATAAATTGTGTGTAATTTTAAAAAATGATTTGGTAGATTTATTTATCAAAAAATAAAAAATTACACTCAAAAATTATGGCTTATTTTTCTATTTTCATTTCTCTAAAAAAATGCGTTATTTATCAAAAAAATACTTTTTTTATCTTTTTATTTTGATATTTTTTCAAAATATAAACCTATATTCTCAAGAAATTCAAGGCATTTCTTATGATATTATCAAACAAATGACCACCGAAAAAAATGGTGTGTATGAATATAATACACTTTTAAAAAGATTTCAAGCCGCAGATTCTACCTTATTAGAAATTGATTATTTGATGTTATATTATGGAAGTGTTTATCAAAAAAATTATCACCCTTACAAACATATCGTTTGGGAAGATAGTTTGGGAAGGCTCACAGATGCCAAAAATGCTCCAAAAGCCTTACAAATGATGGAAAAAATATTAGAAGAAAATCCTGTTTCCTTGTCCGCTCATATTGAGGGTGCTTATACGTATCACGCGATAGGTCGAAAAAAAGAATCTGTACGTCATTTATATCTTTACAATCGTTTGATAAGCGTGGTTATGTCGTCTGGCGTGGGCAATTCCTACGAAAATCCGATTATTTTGGTTTCTCCCAAAGATGCGGAAATGGTGGTGATGGGCAATCAATTAAGCATCGTTTCGAAGTCTATCAATGGACAAAATGATAAATATTTTTTGGTTTATCTGGTCAAAAACAAAGAAAAAAAAGAATATCCAATTTATTTTGATATTACTCTGGCTTATACGATTGGTATGGAAAAAGTGAAAAAATAAATAGATTTCAATGACAAAAATAAAAAACTATTTTTAAAAAAAAAAAACATTTTTTTAGGTATTTTATAAAAATATTTATAATTTTGCAACGTATTTCTATTAAGAAATAATTAAAAAAATTATAAAATATCTCTTAATAACACACATTTTCTCTAAAACCTGTTTTTATAAAACCACTATGTCTAAAAATATTATATACTCATGTCTTTTTATGCTTTTTCTAATTTCTTTTACAAATTGTTCTGAAAAAAAAAATGAACAAGAACAAATCGTAAAAAAAGAAGAGGAACCTATTCCCAAAAAATCTGTAATGCCTGATACTACTCAAAAAGATGAAAAAATTATCGATGAAAATCAAGGTGAAAAAGTTGGTGAACCAATCAAAGAAAAAAAAGTGATAGATGACAAAAAAGAAGTTAAAAAAGAACCAAAAACCGAAATTAAAAAACAACCAAAAAAAAACGAAGAAGAATCTACTACTATCGAAAAACCTAAAAAAACGTATGATAAAGTTCAACCTTATTATAATGGACGTGCAGTGGCTCAAAGTGGGAAAAAATATTGTTTGCTTAATCAAAAAGGAGAAGAAGTAACGTCTTTGAAATATGATTTTTTGGAAGGATTTGATGTAGGTGGTGATATGGTTCGGGCAAGAATACACGATAAAGTTGGATATTTAGATAAAAATGGCAACGAAATTATTCCGCTTTCTTTTAGATATATTGAAAGATTTAATAAAGGATTGGCACAAGCAAAATTGATTGATGGAGAAACTTTTTATCTTAATAAACAAGGGCAAAAGGTTTGTGATGTGTTAGATAAATATTATGAAGGAATGGCACGAGTAAAGATCGGAAAAAATATTGGTTACGTTGATGAACAGGGAATAATTGTTGTGCCTGCCATTTATAGTTATGGTACAAATTTTACCAATGGTTTGGCTGATGTCAAAAAAGCAGGTAGTGATAATATTTTTACTATCAATAAAAAAGCCGTTTGCGTGAAAGATTGTAAGTAATATGTTGGAAAATAGACCTAAAAAATAAGCCTAAAAATAAAAAAAATGATTTGTATTCGAGAATACAAATCATTTTTTATTTTGATTTTTAGACAAAAAAAACAGTCAAATAAATTATTTGACCGTTTCCGACGAACAATAAAAACACATTATTTACCTTACAATTTTTCTATGAAAAATTTAAAATCTAAGACGTGAAAAATAATTACCAACCACAAATTTCATCCCTGTTTATATTTTACAATGCAAAGATAAAAAGGATTATTTAATTTTGCAAACGATTGCATAAATATTTTCAATTTTTTTTTATATTTTTTATTTTTTGATGATAAAATGATTTTTAAGGCGTGAAAGTATAATTTTTTTAGGAGATAAAAAGATACCTTTAATATAAACGCTTTGGTTCTTGAGAGATTATTGCCAAGCTAATTTTGTTTCAATATGAATAGCTATTTATTTTGAAAATAGAGTTTTTTAAATGGTAGCCAAAAATTGACAAAAATCATTAAAAATTCGAGAAAAAAGAAAAAAATCGGTATTAATCCGCTAAATCCGTGTTATCTGTGTGCTAAAATCTCTTTCATTAAAAAAATACTAATATATAAAAATATTAATTTGAGAAACACAGATATTTTGGCTAAAGCCAATAATTGAACTCTATATTATCCTCCATATAAATCTGGAGTCAATTTAAAAAACACAAAAATTGAAACCGTTTTTGAATATAATCAAGTTTTTTTAATCCCATTTACCACCAAAATATCTTGAATATATAAAAAGTAAAAAAAATAGAACTTCATATTTGATTATCAATTTCAAAAAAAATCCGCAAAAAAATTATTTCTTTTGCGAATTCTTTATTTATGCTTCCGCTTTATCTTTGGTTAATAAAGCCATAATCATATCCTTTAATTCTTGAATATTTTTTTGTGTTACTGAAGAAATAAATATAGTTGTTAAATTTTTAGGCAATTCTTCCTTTGTCAATTCCATCAATTCATCGTCTAATAAATCTGATTTGGTTACAGCCAATAATCTTTCTTTGGACAATAATTGAGGATTATATTTGCCTAACTCGCCCAATAAAATTTCGTAATCTTTTTGAATATTTTTACTTTCTGCTGAAATCATAAAAAGTAAAATCGAATTTCTTTCGATATGTCTCAAAAAACGAATTCCAAGTCCTCGCCCTTCTGCTGCTCCTTCAATAATACCAGGGATATCAGCCATCACAAAAGATTGATAACCACGATAAGAAACTACGCCCAAATTAGGCACCAAAGTCGTAAAAGCATAATCAGCAATTTCTGGTTTGGCAGCCGAAACTACCGACAATAAAGTAGATTTACCTGCATTTGGAAAACCAACCAAACCCACATCAGCCAATACTTTTAACTCTAAAACTACACTTAATTCTACTTGTGGCTCGCCCGGTTGTGCATATTGAGGAGATTGATTGGTAGAATTTTTAAATTTTTCGTTGCCTAATCCACCACGCCCGCCACGTATCAAAATAAATTCTTGTCCATCTTCCGTAATTTCACCAATAAATTTACCTGTATCTGCCTCTCTCATCACAGTTCCCAACGGAACTTCGATGATAGAATCTTTGCCTTGCGGACCTGTGCAACGTGCTGGTTGTCCGTGTTGTCCATCTTCTGCAAAAACGTGTCTTTGATATTTTAAGTGTAATAAAGTCCATAATTGACTACTTCCACGCAAGATTACGTGTCCGCCTCTTCCCCCATCTCCGCCATTGGGTCCGCCTTTTGCTGTCATTTTATCTTGTAAAAAACTTGAGCAACCTTTCCCGCCTGCTCCCGAACGCCCAAATATTTTTACGTAATCTATGAAATTTGAAGCCATTTTTTTGTAATGATTTAATATTTTAATTTGCAAAGGTAGATAAAATAAGCTACATTTGCAAAAAAATTATAAATAGAACTTATTTATGATATTTTTATTACCATTTTAAAATCAATTATTTATACTAAAATAAAGATTTTATCGTTTTTGTATATATTTCTTTATGGGCATCTAAAAAATAAATTCCCACCAAAAAAACTTATTTTTAGTTCCCTCACCACTGGGGAGGGTTAGGGTGGGGCTTTTGAGCAAAATTATGCCCCACCCCAGCCCTCCCCAAAGGTGAGGGAGTTTTTAAGTATATTATCTTTTATTCTTTTATGCTTTGTATAATGAAATTTTTTTTTGCATTTATTGTTTATTTCTTTACATTTATTTCTTATAATTTCGCACAAGCTTGCTTTACGGCTGATAAAGTGAGAGGTTGCGTCCCTTTAACCATCAATGTAAGTAATTGCAGTCCTACGCCTAATCCAACTTTAATTGCTTATAAATATAGCGAAACAGAAGGTTTTGTGCCGCGAACAACCCATACTTATACGGCACCCGGTTTATATTCTATCACTCAAATTGTGCAAATAGCCACGTCAGGTGATAGTGTGCGAAGAACAAATTATATACAAGTTTTGCCTTCTCCGCCACCTATTTTCCAAATAAAATATTGTTCTGCAAGACAAATATCAGTTTTTATTCCTGATAATACGTATGAACAATACGAAATAAATTGGGGCGATGGAAGTCCTTTGCAAATAGTTATCAGAGGTGCAGCCGCAGTTTTACATAGTTATTTGACCAATGCACCTGTCTCGATTTCGGTAACGGGGAAATATGTACCAGGGAATTGTGGTGGCGTAAATGCTCAAATAGTTAATCCAATCAATGATTTACCTTTGCCTTATATCAAAAGTTTGAGCACGAGTATAAGAGGTTTGACGAATGGAAAAATTGATATGGTTTTGGTAACAGATGCAAATTTTCGATATGAATTTTTGGTTAATAATATATCAGAAAGTACTATTAACGGTACTGGGGCAATTATTACCAAAAGTTTTGAAAATCTAAACACAACTAATTTGACCTATTGTTTTGCTGTAAAAGTAAAAGATAATTGTGGCAACGAACTCACAAGTGGTAATTATTTTTGTAATCTTAATCTAAAAATAACGGTGTTGGATAATAATAATAAATTAGAATGGAATGTTTATCCGACCGCCAATATTCCTGCTAATACTTTTCAACAATACGTCATTTATAGAAATGGGCAGGCTTTCAAGTTGATAAATAATATTAATACACAATTATTTGATGATACTGAAGTGGTTTGTTTAGCAAATTATTGTTATGCTGTGGCTATTGAATTTTTATCGCCTTTGGGAACATTTACGAGCCAAAGTAATCAATCTTGTGTGCAAGCATTTTCGACTATTCCTCCTCTTATTCCCGCTACTTTTAACACAACGGTTTTTACGGATAGAAGTATAAAAATATTTTGGAATGTGCCAACACAACCACCTATCACACAATTTGAAGTAGTTAAAAATGGGCAATCTATTATTTATAACAATGTTTCACAAAATTTATTAGATAGTGATTTGAAAATTACACAGCAATTTTGTTATAATATTCGCTATACAAATGCTTGCAATCAAACGTCTGCTTTTTCAGGTTTGAGTTGCCCTGTTTATCTTTCTACGTCAGGTTATCAACAAGGAAGTATTCGATTAAATTGGACTGCTTATATTCATCCTGATAATAATTATCAAGGATATATTTTAGAAAAATTAGATGAAACAGGCACGCCTTATGACCAGATTCCATTTAATTTGTTGGCTACAAGTTATTTAGATGACGATGCTTTGGTTGATAGGCAAGTTATGAGATATAGAATTAAAGTAATTATTGATCCGGCTAATACTATTTTTAGTTATTCTAATATGATAGAGGTCAAACAAAAATTTACGTTATTTTTCCCGAATGCGTTTGTGCCTAATGGTGTGAATCATACATTTTTACCCAAAGGTTTATTTATTAAAAGATTTAAAATGGTGATTTATGATAGATTGGGCGAGGTTTTATTCACTTCTCAAAATATAGAACAAGGTTGGGACGGCAAATATAAAGGCACAGAGGCAAATAATGGGACGTATATTTATGTAGCAGAAGCAGAAGATAATTTGGGAGAAAGATTTGAAACGCAAGGAACTTTTGTGTTGATAAGATAAATAAATAAAAATAAAAAAACTCCAAGATTTAAAAATAAAGTCTTGGAGTTTTTTTTATTTTTAGATAAAATAAAAATTAAGCAGGGATTAATATCAAAGTTGGCATACCTCTTTTTTTATCTTTATCATCAGGTTCAATTTCTAATTTTGAACTTGAAATTGATTTAATTTTCATTTTTTGTTCTATTCCTTTTGGGTCTTTAGTAATAATTTGAGTTTTATCTTCTGATAATTCCCATTTAAGTTTTTGGTTGCGTTCACCATTTCCAACTTCTAAAGTACCATCTGCTTTAAAGTCCATTACAATAGAACCCAACATTTTTACCATACCGTCGACCATTTTTTCAGCAAATTCAATGCCTTCAGGTTTTTCTTTTTTTTGTTTTTCTAATTCGGCTTTCATATAAGTTTTTAATGCTTCTACATCAACTTTCCATTTACGAGCCAATGCTTTTTTTTTGTCAGTGCCACAAGCAACCATTGAAATAAGCAATAAAAACAACATTACATGACGTAATTTTAACATATAATAAAATATTTTAGGTGAATATAACTAAATTTGGTGCAAATTAGTTTTTATTTTTAAAAATAACAAATATTTGTTTAATTTTTTAATCAATTTTGTTAGATAATGAAAGATAAAAAATAATTTATTGAAATAAAAAAATAAAAAATACGAAACAAACAACAAAAATTCATAAAAATTCGTTTTATTTGCACAGAGTTTAAAGTATAAAAATAAAATATAAATTAAAAATCATTTATTTATCGATAAAAACAAAACATTTATTGAAATAATATTGATTATATTTATACGTTTTAAAATTTTACATTAAAACTATTAGCTTAGTTTAGTTTCTTTTATAAATAATTCTAACATGCACCAATATTCATTCATTATTTTTTCTTTTTTGTTTTATTTTATATTTTTGATAAATCTAATAGCACAACCATCTAATATAACAGCCCAAAATGTAGAAAAACTTTTAGAAAAATCAAACGAAAAAAAACAAGCGGGCGATATAAAAGAAGCCTCAAGGTTTTTGAACGAAATTGCTACTATATATTGGGAAAATAGGAATTATGATGAAGCCATTAATTATTTCAATCGTTCCATAGAACTTAACCAAAATATTGGTAATCAATCTGGTATCATTTCTATTTATAGTAATTTGGCTTTGATAAACGCAGATAAAAATGATTATGCAAAGGCACTCCAATATTTCGAAAAAGTATATGCTTGGCGTAAAAAAAACGGAGAAGATGGAATTCGTTCCAGCTTGATAAATATGTCTGTTGCTTCAGGAAAATTAAAAAATTATCCACAAGTTATTATTTATTTGGAGCAAGCCTTAGAATTAGCCCGCCAAAAATATGACCTCAAAGATATGCGTTTGTGTTATGGTATGTTGTATGAAACATACTCAAAAATGGATAATAACGCAAAAAGTCAAGAATATTTTATTTTATACAAAGATATAAATGAAATGCTATCCAAAAAAAACGAAGATAAAGCCTCTAAATATGAAAAAATAAAAATTGAAAACGAAAATTTAGAAAAAACAAAAAAAATTAAAGAACTCGAATTAGAATTGGCTCAAAAAGAACTTATGAAAGAAGAAGAAAAACTCGTCAGCATTGGTAAACAAGTAGAAAATTTGATGGCTAACAAAACCAAACAAGAATTAGCGCTCGAAAATTTACAAAAAGACCAAAAAATTAAAGAATTAGCCATTGTAAGTGAGAAAAGTAAAGTCGAAGCAGAAAAACAAAAAATTCAAAATAGATTACAAAATGCTAACAATAAAATTTATTACTCAATAACCGTAATTATTTTCTTAGGTTTAATAGGACTATTTTTATTATATTTATTTTTTGATAGAAAACAAAAAAATAAATTATTAACAGAACAAAGAGATAAATTAAATGAGTTGAACCACATAAAAGACAAACTTTTTTCTATCATTGCGCATGATTTGCGTTCTCCAATGATTGCTTTTCATAATTTCTCAACGCTTTTGAGAATGGGTGGAATTAGTGAAGAAGAAGAAATTTTGCTGGTGGATAATATGAGAAAAATATCAGGAGTAACTTTAGAAACTTTGGATATTTTATTGAATTGGGCAAAAACACAAATGCACGGCATCAATCCAAAACCAGAAAGAATAAGTATGTATCATTTGGCTGAAAAACAAAAAAAATTTTTCCAAGCAACTGCACAATTTAAAAATATTACGATTGAAAATGAATTAAGTGAAGATGATGTAGCGTTTGCAGACCGAGTACAAATGGATACCGTTCTTAGAAATTTAGTCAATAATGCCATTAAATTTACAAATAAAAATGGAAAAATAATCATCGTTTCTCACAAAACAGTCGAAAAAATATATGTGGGCGTGCAAGACACAGGCATAGGAATTTCTGAACAAAATATCGACAAGATTTTTAATACAAAAGTAAATTTTACGACCAAAGGAACAGAAAAAGAGGGCGGAACAGGTTTGGGCTTGATGTTATGTAAAGATTTTGTGGAAGCAAATAAAGGACTTATCAACATCAAAAGTAAAGAAAATGAAGGAACTTTAATCACTTTTTCACTGCCTTTGAAGTAAAAATCATACCAAGATTTAGTGATTTTCAAGATTGATTTATTTGATTTTAAAAGATTTATAACTTAGAAAAATACAAGATGAATTATTTTTGAATATGTATTCCAGAAAAAATATTCATTTATCAAAAAAAACTATGAAACTTTTAGAAATTTCATAGTTTTTTTTATTTTTATTTAGTTATTATCTTCTGTCGTGCAAAAATATTCTATGGTTTTTAATGCACAAGTATTACAATAACCTAATTTATTTTGCATCGTATCCAACATTCGATTATATAATTTTTGGTTTTCTTCATTGGTACGATTCGATAATGCACCTACCAAACTTCCTGCTCCTGCGACATCAGATTTTAATCGAACATCAGTAACTGCTTTCACTAAATCATTATTATCCATAAAATCATAATCAGGTTCTTGCATCATTTTTTGTCCATAAATTTTAGAAATAGTAGTTCTGTAGCTTTGTTTTTGTTCTCTACTTTTCAGCCCCAATCTCTCTTCTACCATATCAATAAAAGTTTCATCAATTTTTAAAGACACAATTTTTTGCGTTTGCGGGTCTCTATAGCTCCAAATTTTGCTTGCTCCCAAATTTTTGGCATCAATACCAATCACCATATTTACATAATTCAAAACGTCTTTATGAATGGCTGCGGGTTCGTCCATATACGCATTAAAAATGGCAGTCATTACATTTTTTCGGTGCAATTCTTTGGCAATTTTTAAATCTCTTAAATATTTAGTTTGCTCTTGTGCATCACGTACATAATCCAAAATCACTGTTTCTAACGCTCTAAAAACATCTCCTGCATACATACATTTTCCTTCTTGCGTTTCAGATTTTTCTAATAAAATTTGAATAGCACGCCCCAAATTTCTGTGTCCTAAACCACGTTGTCCAAATCTTTTGGTAACATCAGGCTCAGCATTCAAATCATTGATAATTTCTGTCAATGTTTTTACACTTTTTTCTCCCGCCACCTCTCCTGCTGCCAATTTCATCATTTCGATTGGATTTAATTTATCAGATTTAGGCATTCGAGTCAAGGTAACTGCGACAGAAAGTGCGTAATTAAGATTAGGATCTAAGTGTAATTTTTCACCAGAAAAAGTAGTTTTTTCGTGGCTTCCAATCGAAAAAGACGTTAATCGTTGTTGCAAATGATAGTTGGTGTTGTGCGACATATAACACAAACGACATCTATCAATAATCGGTGCTTGTTCTTTTTCCTCCAAAAATCGCCCAAATTCCGCATTATTACTCGTGGCAATTATCAAACTATCCAAAGGCCATTTAAAACCTTCCATTTCTATAGTTCTATTTTGAATTACGCCTAAATAGACTTGAATTAAATCTTTTTTATTTTTAAAAATTTCGTCTGCAAAATGAATTCCACCTCCCGCTACACGTGCCAACGCACCTCTACGCAAATCAAAACGATACGGATTATGTGTGTCTGTGATGTGCAAAAGGCGTGTGATGGCTTCCTCGCCCAATAAATCTACGGCAGAAGAAGTAATTTTATCTTTGGCGGCATATTTTCCTGTCAAGGTTCCGCGTGATTCGCTGATTGGCAAAGGAATTACTTCGATAAAATCGAGCATTTTTTTCAAATCTCCTTGCGCATAATTTTTTATTTCCTCAAAAATATAATCCGTACACGCTCCCAAAGGTCTATAATTATCATTTATTTTTTCGAGTTGTATATCAGAAAAGCCCATTTCGGTCAATAATTCAAAACTTTGATTTTTAGTTTCGAACAAATTCATTCCTAAAATTAATGGGTCTTCGAAAGTTTGTGATTCTATTTCATAAATCTTTCCGTAGCCACCTAATTTTTCTAAATTTTTGAATTTGAATGTGTAACGGCGATTTTCGGTCATCGTGCAAAAATCTCTGTATAATTTATTCAAAAAATCTACAAAATAAGTTTTTCCATTGCCAGGTTCTCCAATCAATACAAACGCCATTTCGGCAGAAGAACCGCCTTCGGCTGCATCTTTTACGTAGCTGACAAAACTATTGATTTCGTCATACATACCAATTAAATGTTTTTTACCTTCTCTAAAAACTAAAAAATCGTATGTATTTAATCCGTTTACGCTTACTTTTTTGATTTTTTGGTTATCTCCTAAAATCATTCTGGAAACAGCTTGAAATACATTTTCAAATTTTCGTTCTCCTTTTTGTACGGCTAAAATATGTTGAAATAAAGATGTATTGCGTAAATCGGTCGCAATATGTGAGGTAGTTTTCATTGTTTGTCAAAGTTTAATTTTTCTCTTTATGAGTATTTTTACAACGATATTTTTTGATTAAAATTTTATTTTTTAGATTTAATTTATGAAAAAAATGTGAAATATTCCATTTTTAGTCCAAAATAATTTATTTAGACTTTAGATAAAAATATTACACTACCTGATGTTTTTTTAAGGGTTAAAAATATGGGTTTTAATTCTTGCTAGCTGAATAAATTCATCAATAAAATTATTCTAAATATCAAATAGATTTTTTTAGTAGGATAGAGTAAAATTAGTATTTTTTAAATGAAAGAGATTTTAGCACACAGATAACATGGATTTAGCGGATTAATACGGATTTTTTTTCTTTTTTCTTGAATTTTTAATTATTTTTGTCAATTTTTGGCTACCATTTAAAAAACTCTATTATACAAAATAAAAAAACAAATTTTTTACTATGACTAAATATTAATCAGACTAATATTATATCATTTTACAGAATTATTTTTTATCAGTTCCAAGTTTGGTAAGAGTCATAAATAATTATGAAAAAAAAAATGTCATATAGAGTAATAAATTCATATTTTTTGTTTACTTTTGTGAAAAAATTGACGTATAAAATTCATTATTTGATATGAAAAAACCAAAAAAAATAACAATTAAATTTTTCTTAAATACTAATTTACACGCCATTGTCATCAATAAAAATGAAGAAGGATATCCTTTATATATGCAAATTACATACAATAGAAAAAATACGCAAATAAAATGTCGATATGGTGAGTTTTATCAAAATCTTGAGATTGTCAAAAAAGAACAAAGTGCTTTATTGCTCTTCGAAGAGCATTTATTGAGGCGTGTAACGGTGCACGAATTAGAAAGATTGGAAGTTTCTTTTCAACTCAAAGGTTTGGGCGATACGTATGATGGCTATTCTTTGTCGATTTATAGATTGTTTAATAGTTATTTAAAAATGCGTGTAAAAGCAATTTTGAGAGAAGCAAAACCCAAAGAGTTTTTAGAAATCTTTAATTTGGATAAATCAAATACGGCTTTCGAAACTATTATCCAAGCTGCAGAACGATTATTTGATAATTTTAAAACTTTATTAGAACCCGAAATCAAAGAGGAAATTAAAATTTTTGAATTATACAAAGAAATTTGTAAAGATATTTTAATCAAAAATGACTACAAATTTCCTATTATTATGGATTGGTTAGATGGTACGCATCAATTATTTATTACTAAAAAAATGAAGGAAAAATTACAAGATAAATATGAAATAGAAGAACAAAAAATGATAAAATTATTGCAAAAAATTATCACTACAAAATTAGAATTAAAATAATATTTGAGTGAATTTTAGTAATTTTATCAAAAAAATCATTAAAAAATCACTCAAAAATTATACTTATTTAACTATCAAAATAAATAAAAAATCTACACCATTTTTTCAGGAATTACCCAAGCATCAAATTGTTCGTTGGTTAATAAATTTAATTCTAAGGCTGCTTCGCGCAAAGTTTTATTTTCTTTATGTGCTTTTTTAGCAATTTTAGCCGCATTTTCATAGCCAATATGCGTATTCAAAGCTGTTACTAACATCAAAGAATTTTCTAAATGTTTTTTGATAAAAGGTTGATTGGCTTCGATACCTATCGCACAATGTTCATCAAAAGAATCACAAGCATCGCCCAACAAACGAGCTGATTTTAAGAAATTATCGATAATCATAGGTTTGAAAACATTCAATTCAAAATGTCCATTCATTCCGCCCACCGAAATTGCTACGTCATTGCCCAAAACTTGACAGCAAACCATCGTCAAAGCCTCGCATTGTGTCGGATTTACTTTCCCAGGCATAATAGAAGAACCCGGCTCATTTTCAGGAATTAAAATTTCTCCAATACCACTTCTGGGTCCTGAACTCAACATTCGAATATCATTGGCAATTTTCATTAATGAAACTGCTAATTGTTTCAATGCCCCATGACTTTCCACAATCGCATCATGCGAAGCCAACGCCTCAAATTTATTGGGAGCAGTTACGAACGGAAGTCCCGAAAATTCTGCAATTTTTTTCGCTACCAATTCCGAATAACCTTTGGGAGCATTCAAGCCCGTACCTACCGCAGTTCCGCCCAAAGCCAATTCTGACAAATGTGATAAGGTATTTTGAATTGCCTTTTGTGCATAATTTAATTGTGCGACATACCCCGAAAACTCATGCCCAAGCGTGAGCGGAGTTGCGTCCATGAAATGTGTGCGTCCAATTTTAACAATATTTTTAAAACTTTCTGCTTTTTGATGCAAAGTATTGCGTAATTTTTCTATTTTTGGCAAGGTATGTTGTATCAAAATTTTATAGGCTGCAATGTGCATAGCCGTTGGAAAAGTATCATTCGAAGATTGTGATTTATTGACATCATCATTAGGATGAATTTGTTTTTTTTCGTCCATTAAATTCCCACCCAACAATACATGCGCCCTATTTGCGACTACTTCATTGACATTCATATTGGATTGTGTACCTGAACCTGTTTGCCAAACTACCAAAGGAAATTCGGAATCTAATTGTCCATTTGATATTTCATCGCATACTTTTGCAATAATATTTGCTTTTTCTTCAGAAAGTACGCCAAGTTCTTGGTTAGTTTTGGCGGCTGCTTTTTTCAAAATAGCGAAAGCATCAATAATTTCTTTTGGCATTGTAAACTGATTTACGCCAATAGTAAAATTTTGTTTTGAGCGTTGAGTTTGCGCTCCCCAATATTTGTCTGCGGGTACTTTTACGTCACCCATGGTATCATGTTCGATGCGATATTCCACTTTATTTTTATATTTTGATGATGAAATTAAAATTTTTAGCAAAATTATAAAATTATTTTTGAAACTGCAAACGTTTTATTTTAAAAAATGTTTTTTAATTTTTAATTCACAACTCCCAAAAAACGAACACATTTTTTTCTACTATGTCTTTTGTTTCATTTTTTTATTTTTGTAGAAATGTATTTTATGGATAGTAAAAAAAACAACAATTATTATTACATATAATTAGTTTGGTTCTTATGAAATTATTGCGGAGCTAATTTTGGTCTATATATAAATATCTTTTTATTTTAAAAATATAGAAAAATATCCATTTGAGAAACATAAAAATTTTGGATAGAGCCAACGATTGAATTTTATATTAATCTCCAGATACATCTGGAGGCAATTCAAAAAATACATTTTAAAAAAAGATATTTGTCGCACAAATTTCCTAAGAACCATTAGTTTTTTTATTCCTAAAAACTATTCCCATTCAATTGTTGCAGGTGGTTTTGAGCTAATATCATACACAACACGATTAACACCTTTTACTTTATTGATAATTTCGTTTGAGATTTTGGCTAATAATTCATAGGGAATATGCACCCAGTCGGCAGTCATTCCATCTAAACTTGTAACGGCACGCAGCGCCACTACATTTTCATAAGTGCGTTCATCGCCCATTACGCCTACACTTTGTGCGTTGAGTAAAATAGCACCTGCTTGCCAAATTTTATCATACCAACCCGATTCTTTGAGGTTTTGGATATACACAAAATCAGCTTCTTGCAAAGTACTTACTTTTTTTTCTGTAATATCCCCCAAAATTCTGATGGCTAAGCCTGGTCCTGGAAAAGGATGTCTATGTAAAATATTTTCAGGTAAATTTACTTCTTTTCCAATTTTTCTTACTTCATCTTTGAACAACATTTTTAATGGTTCAACGATTTTAAGATTCATTTTTTCGGGTAATCCACCTACATTATGATGAGATTTGATAGTTACAGAAGTTCCATTAACGCTCACACTTTCTATCACATCAGGATAAATAGTACCTTGTGCGAGCCATTTTACGTCTTTTATTTTTTTAGCTTCTTTTTCAAAAATTTCAATAAAAGTTTTTCCGATGGCTTTTCTTTTTTGTTCTGGGTCTGATAAATTTTCTAATGCTTGAAAAAATTCATTTTTTGCATTGACACCGATTACATTTAAACCTAAATTTTTATAGGATAGTAAAACTTCTTCGTATTCATTCTTTCTTAAAAGTCCGCTATCAATAAATACACAATATAAATTCTGATGAATGGCTTCGTGCAAAAGTAAAGCAGCCACCGAAGAATCTACGCCACCAGAAAGACCTAAAACCACTTTATCATTTTGTAATTGTTGTTGAAGACTTTCGATGCTTGTTTTGGCAAATGTGTTGGGAGTCCAAGAAGGTTCACATTGACAAATATCTATCAAAAAATTATTTAATAGTTGTTTTCCATCAGTACTGTGTGTAACTTCGGGGTGAAATTGTATGCCAAAAATTTGTTTATTTTTGATTTGATACGCTCCATATTTTACACTTTCTGTGCCTGCCAATACTAAAAAATCGTCGTGAATTTTTGTAATCGTATCTCCATGGCTCATCCATACTTGACTATTTAGGTCGATATTTTTGAATAATGCATTTTTTGTATCGATAAAATTAAGATTAGCACGTCCATATTCTCTAATTTTTGATGGCTCTACATTTCCTCCAAATTTTTGTGCGATAAGTTGCGCTCCATAACATACGCCTAATACAGGAATATTTTTTTCAAAAAGAGAAAAAGGAATATCAGGAGCATTATTTTCTCGAACTGAACAAGGACTTCCTGATAAAATAATTCCTTTGACTTCTGTATCAAAATCAATTTTATCAATAGACGAAAAGGGATAGATTTCACAATAAATATTTGCTTCACGCACACGTCTTGCGATGAGTTGTGTGTATTGAGAACCAAAATCAAGGATAATAATTTGAGCCATTTTTTTTGATAGTTTTTATTAAATTACAGGTTAAACGCGACGAAAAACGCATTATTTTGTCTTTTTAGGTATAAAAATTAGAATTTGTGAAAAGTATTTTTAATTTTTAAAAATAAGTTAGCTATATTTGAGGCTGATTTTACAAAGTACTCAAACACAACATATTTTTTAATAAAAAATTTACGATGCTAGATGTTTTTTTAGTTTATTGATAATTAAGTTTTTTTTGTTAAACGTATTTATAAAAATCGCGCCAAAATTTATTAGTAAAAAAAAGCAATTATTTAAAAAGAAAATCGTTAAAAAAGTAAAATTTTATTTTACTAAGATAAAAACTACTATTTATAAACGATTTTCAGACTGCAAAGATACATAAAATATTGACAAATTTTATTATATTTAAACATTTATCTCGATAAAAATGTGCTACGTCTATGATTTTAGCTATGATAGAAAGAAAAGGTGTTCAATTAAACGAAATAGCCTTTAAACTCAATGATAATGTTTTGAGTTCTTCTAAAAAAAGGTGTTTACAAAATTTTTTTAAGAGATGCTGTTTTACACGAAGAGTAGGTTATTTTTCTCTTTTCCTTTTTTGTGAATTTGGTAGTACGGATTTATGTATGGATAGAACCGATCGGGATTTTGGAGGTAAACAAATCAATATGTTAGTCATTAGTGGCGCATAGAAGTATTCAAAATCAAAGGTTTAAGATGATCAAAGTAAAAAATAAAAGTGGGCAAGAGGATTACCTCATTGTTTTAACGAATAGTTATTCTTACGAGTAAAGAAATTTATTTGATAGGTGTAAATTGTTATGAAAAAGAAATTAAAGAAATTTTATACGAAAAATATCAATAAAAAATAAATTATGGAAAATCAAAAATATCCTATTGGCATACAAGATTTTGCTAAATTGCGAGAAGAAAATTATGTGTATGTGGATAAAACTAAATACATTTATCAGATGTTGCAAGGTGCCTATTATTTTCTTTCGCGTCCGCGTAGGTTTGGTAAATCATTGTTAGTCAATACTTTATATTATTTATTTGAAGGAAGAAAAGACTTATTCAAAGGACTTTGGATAGAAGAAAAAATCGAGTGGAAAAAACACCCGATTATAAAAATTGATTTTACTTTGTTGAGTTATGATAAATTAGGTTTAGAAGTTACGCTCAAAAAAAGATTATTAGATATTGCTCAAGAATACAATGTTGAGATAAATACTGACGATATAAAATCTATTTTCAATGAACTCATTATCAAATTATCCAAAATAGAAAAAGTGGTTATTTTGATTGATGAATATGATAAACCTATTGGTGATTATTTGGAAAAAGGAAAAATGGAATTGGCTATTGAAAATCGTGATATTCTCAAAAATTTTTATAGTACCTTAAAAGGCTTGGATTCCCACATTCGTTTTTTCTTTTTAACAGGCATTACAAAGTTTGCTAAAGTGTCTATTTTTTCTGACTTAAATAACCTAAATGATTTAAGTTTACACACAA
>JAAFJG010000002.1:0-25637 GCA_013298075.1 Cytophagales bacterium
GAAAAAGTAAAATAAAAAATCTCTCAAAATATTTCTTTTGAGAGATTTTTGCTATTTCTGATGATAAAATTTATTTTTTCTTAAATTTTTTTTCAATTTCTTCAATAAATCGTTTGATTTCATTACCTTCCGCCATATAATCACTCACTGATTGAATGGCATGAATAACCGTGCTGTGGTCCCTGCCACCAAATTGATAGCCTATTGATTTGAGAGAATAACCTGTATATTCTTTGGCAAAATACATCGCAATTTGTCGAGCAATGACAATCTCTTTTTTACGTGTTTTATCACGCAATTCTTCCACACTTACGCCAAAATATTCGCTCACTGTTTTAATCACTTCATCAATACTTACTTCTTTATTGTCATCATGGCTTTGAACTAAATTTTGTACAATTTGTTTAGCTATATCTAACGTAATGGAAATATTGTTCACAGAATAATGTAATAACGCATTGATTGCTCCTTCCAATTCTCTGACATTACTATCGACTGCATTGGTCAAATAATCGACTACATTTTCATCAAGTTCGATGTTTTTATCTTGTAATTTTTTTTGAATAATTGCCATTCTTGTTTCTGTATCGGGCTGTTGCAAATCCGCAGAAAGTCCCCATTTAAAACGAGAAAGCAATCTATCTGTCAATCCTTTGAGTTCGATAAGCGGACAATCACTTGTCATCACAATTTGTTTTCCGCCCTGTTGTAAATGATTAAAAATATTGAAAAATATATCCTGTGTTGCTTCTTTTCCCCCCAAAAACTGCACATCATCAATCAATAAAATATCAATATGTTCATAAAAACTTCTAAAAGTTGCCAAGTCATTATTTTTCATATAATTGACAAATTGGCTCGTAAATTTGTCCACAGAAACATACACAACTTTTCTATTATCGTCCTGATTTTTAGCATAATTACCGATGGCTTGCATCAAATGTGTTTTTCCTAAACCAACTCCTCCATACAACATCAAAGGATTAAAAGCCGTAGTTCCAGGTTTTTGAGCCACCGCATAGCCCGCAGAACGTGCCAAACGATTGCAAGAACCCTCAATAAAATTATCAAAAGTATAATTAAAATTAAGAGGGGTTTCCACGTATAATTCTTGAAAACGCTCTTTGCTCATTTCCTTATTTAATTTTGTATCATTACCATTCAACAAAATAGAATTGGGTGTTTGCGGAGCATTTGAGCCAAAACTTCCATCTTCTATTCTTAACGAATATAATAATTGGCTATCTTCTCCCAAAGTATTGTTCATTGCTTCGCGCATCACACTCACAAAATTCTCTTCTAAATATTCGTAGAAAAATTTGCTTGGTACTTCTATTGTTAGTTGTTTGCCTTCTAAGTCTTTGGCTCTAATAGGTTCGAACCAAGTTTTATAGGCTTGTAAATCTAATTTTTGTCTAATTTCTTGTAGGCATTTTTCCCATACTATATAACGATCATGCTCAGCGGGTACATCAAGGAAATTTTCCATATTAAAAAATAAAAGGGTTAAATGGACTTTTTATATTTCTATATTATTGATTATCAATGCCTTTATATTAAAAAAGATTGATTTTTTGTATATTTATTCCTTTTCTAAAAATATAAAAAGAAATAGACAGCAAAGGTACAAAAAAAATATGAAAAAAAAGTGTGGATAACTTTTTTTTCATATTTTTTTGATAAATTTATTTATTTTACTTTTTATCTTTTTTATCTTTTTTATCTTTTTTATTACTTTCCTTTTCATAAGTAAAAGTAACTTTTGCCATTCCACGTGAAAAAGTAAAAAGTATTTTACCATCTTTTAATTCAGGAACTCCTTTAAGTTAGGCATTACCAACTTCTAAATAAAGTTTTTCACCCATAAAACGATACAAACTTTCTTGGATTTTACCATCAATTTCATATTTTGCTTCTTCCTTAAAATTAAAAAAAGTCTTTTTATATTTTGCAAATTCCGTTTGTGCTTTGGTAGCATCTGCTACTGCACTTTGTGAATCCTTAAATTCTGTAGAGGCTTTTACAGAAGTGATTTGCCATTTTCCTACAAGTTTTTTTTCTACTTCTTGTGCTTGTAAACCTATGTTTATACATATAAAAGTAATTAGACTAAAAACAATTTTTTTTCATTATTATTTGAGTATTTAATTTTTGATAAAAGTAAAACGTTTTTTATTTTAAAACCATTAAAATTCTATTCTTTTTATCACCTCATAAAAATGGCTGCCTATCTATAACGTTATTTACTAAAAAAAGTTTATTTTTAGTAGATATTTTTCAAATCCCATCTGCTTTCATTTTTTCAAAAGCAATAATACCACTCAAAACCGTACCCGGAATTCCCTGCCCAGGATAAGTAGTATCACCACAAATATAGGCTTTATGATTATCCAATCTTGACTCCACCATTTGCCAAGGTTTGATGTGTTTAAATTGTGGATAACCGCCCACAAAACCGTAGGCTCTGCCTGTCCATTTTTCCCAAGATTTTTGTCCTGATGAATGATAATAAACAATATCTTTTTCCTCAAAAAAACCTTTTTCAACCAAAATATCAATCACAAATTTTTCTAAAATTGATTTATCTTCCACCAAAATATTTTCAGGATTGTGCCAATGCGTGCTAATAGATGCGATCATCTGGTCTTTTTCGTCTGTGCGTGTGTGGTCGTTTGGGTGCGAAAGACTGATAAAAATAGATTTTGTATTCAAAAAAGGTAACGATTTTTCGAGATGAATTTGGTAATGAATACACGAAAATTTTTGTTTATCGATACATTTAAAACCAATGCCCATCTGAAAAGCACTGCTTAATTGTGATGAATGTAATACTTTTTTTTGTAAATTTTTATTCGAATCAGGATAAATATCTAAGGTATTATTCAAAGGAATCCCAGAAACAATATATTTACTTTCGTATTCGTTTTTATTGGTTTTTATTTGATATGTTTTTGACGTTTTTTGATACGTAATATTTTCTACTTTTTCTCTCAAATGTACTTCTGTGCCATTTTTTTCTACATAATCAAGCAAAGGATTGACCACATTTATCAAACCACCATCTACATAATAATTGGGAAAATTAGTATAACATAAAGCCGTTGCTCCAAACAATACATTGACTTCTTTGAGATAATTTTGGGCAGTAATAATTAGTTGCTCGTTCACAAATTCGACAAATAATTGATTATCCAACAAATCATATTTTTTCAATAGCCATTCTGTTGAATAAAACGCATAAATAGCATAATTAAATTGCATAAAAGTAGCATTTTTAATACATTGTAAAAAGTCATTGATTTTTTTGGGTGGAAAAAAACGCTGTTTTAATGAAGTTTGCCACACAAATTTACTGACTTGGTAACAAAACCCCCAAAATTCTTTTTGATTTTTCTTTCCAAAAACTCTTTCTGCTTCTGCAATCCATTGTTCTAAATTTTGATAACGAGTTAAAATTTCTCCATTTTTAAGATGAATTTTCATAGGATTTTCTAAATTTCGGGCTTTTATTTCTACTCCTATTTCGTTCAAAACATATCCTAATGGCATATTTTTTTCTAAGCCAACCAATGTAGTTGCACCACTTTCGAACACAAAACCTTTTCGCCAGTAGGAACTCGTGCAACCACCTGCTAAATAATTTTGTTCAAGAATAAGGTTTTTTTGTCCTTGTTTTGCCAATAAACAGGCAGTTGATAACGCTCCCAAACCTGTTCCGACTATTATTGTATCAAATTTTTTTTTTGTCATTTTTTGTTTTTATAAATATGAACTTGAAACGAATTTTGGACATTTTATAGATTTTATTTCGTTTCATCAATCGTTTTTACAATTCTAATCGTTTCCATACTCACATAAATTACTTGCTTGAGCAAGGTAATCATTTCTTCTTTGAAATCGAAAAAATTAGAAGAATCAATTTTTTTTATGAAAAAATAAAAACCATCAAAAAAGGGAGTAAATTCCCTAAAAAATAAAATTTAATGTTTATTTCTTTGGGCTCCAAATTTTAAAATTTTATCGATAAATTGGTATGGTTTATATTGATTTAAAGCCGCTTGATGAAAAATACAAGTCGCAGGAGTCATACCGGGTAACGAGTTAATTTCAATAATAATCGTTTCTACTTTCAACGGATTTTCGTACACACGCACAAAAGCATCAATCCTACAATATCCCTGTACATTGAGTAATTGGGCGGTTTTTTGCAATTCTGCTCGCACTTCTGTCGATATTTTTGCGTTCAAAGTTGCGTCTAAATGATAGATAGCAGGCGTAATATTTTGCCCTTCTCCAGCCAAAAATTTTTCCTCCAACGACAATACATCGCCTGTTGCCAACGCCTCACTTGGCTCAAAAACTTCATAAGAAATAACTTTAGTTTCTTCATTATTTTTGGTAAGCATTCCACCCGTAATCTCTAAAAAATGTTGAGCATCTTTTTGTGTGATGAGTTCTTCGACCAAAAAATAATTTTTTTGCGGAAATTCTTCATTTTGTTTTAGGCTTAATATTTTCATTTCATTTTCCAAAAAATCAGGAAAAGGTCTAAACATCATCTCTGCAAATGCGATAAATTGTTCTTTATTTTTTAGTTTTTTGACCGCAGAACTACAACCATCATCGGCAGGTTTGGCAATCAATGGAAAATGAAATTCTGTGTCAATTTTTTGCAAAATTTTCTCCTTATTTTCTATCCAATCTTTCTCAAAAACCAACGTATGATGTGCGACTAATACATTATTTTTTCGTAAAATTTCGTTAGTTTCGTATTTATTGATAGTAATTTGCGAACTTTCTACGCCTGAACCATTGTAAGCAATACCCAATTTTTCAAATTCTTTTTGTACTGCCCCATCTTCGCCCGGTCGCCCATGCAAAGCAATAAACACTAATTTTGTTTTTTCTGCTAAGATTTGATAAGAAATTTGTTGCGGTTTTTGCAACACAAAATCTACATATTTTTGGGTAATATTTTCAAATTCTTTGATAATTTTTTCCATTATCGAAGCCGTTTTTTGGAGATGAATTTTATCTCGAATATCGTCTGCATTGTCTTTTAACATATAATTAATAGGCAAAATATACAACTGATTTGAATTTTCATCACCTGTCAAAAACACAGGAAAAGGGGCATATTTGATAGAAGAAGCCAATTTTTCATATACATTTCGCCCACTTTCCATCGAAATATGTCTTTCAGTCGAATAACCGCCCATCAAAACTCCCACAGGAATTTTTTGTGTCGAATTGGTTTTGTTTTGGGTAATTTTTTCGTCTAATTCAATTAATTTTTCTTTGAGAATGACGTTATTTTTTCCTGTTTTAATTCTTTCAGCCAAAGAAGTTCTAATAATATATGTCAAAAAATCCTTAGAATTTAAACCAATTTCTGCGGCTTGATGAAAGAAAAAAGAAGAAGGCATCATACCCGAAGTTGTGTTGGGGTCATTCAAAAATATCTTTTCGTCTTTAGTAATAAATCCATCAATGCGTGCATATACATTGCAATTTAAAGTATCAAATAATCGACAACATTGCGTCCTAATTTCTTCTATAATTTCATTAGAAGTTTCGATGGGCGTAATTTTTCGGCTCGTCCCCGGTAGATATTTAGAACGATAATCAAACATTTCATTGAACTTTCGAATCTCAGTAGGAGGGAGGGCTAATGCTTTTCCTTGTTCATCTTGAATCACAATGCAAGAAAATTCTTTTCCATCAATAAATTCTTCAAAAAGTACAAATTCTTCCGAATGTTCTGCGGTTAGTTTTATATTTTCATTTGCCTGATTAAGCAATATTAAAAGTTGTTCAGGATTGCTAATTTTTTGTTGTTGATGTGTATAAACAGGAAAACCAACTCCTTCTCGAATATCTGTAAATTTTAATAAAAAATGTTGTTTTTGACTTTCATTTTTATTTTTCCAATCAACAATGTTAATATTTTCAATGAAAAAACTTTTATCTAATCCTTTCTCAAATTCTTCTTTATTTTTGACAATAGAAATACCAATCGAAGAACCTTGATGGGGTGCTTTGATAACAAAAGGTAAACCTAATTGATTGGCTATTTCTTCAAAAAATACAATTTTATTTTTTTGATGAATAACTTGTTTGGGTCGATAAAAACCTGCATTTTTAAGAATATTACTTTGAAAAATTTTATTAATTCCTATCGAAGAAGGCAAAATTCCACTGCCCGAATAAGGAATATTATACCATTCAAAAATTCCTTGAATGTTTCCATCTTCGCCATATTGTCCATGCAAAGCCAAAAAAGCAAAATCAAACAATGAATTAAATTGATGTGGCTCAATTTTTTTTCCTACCGAATTAATTATTTTTTCTAATTTTTCTTCAGATAAATCGAGCAAAGACTCAATATAAATTTGAATTTTATGCAAAGATTTTGGCACAAATTGAGCGGGAGGATAAAAATCTCTAATCGTTCCTTTGTACATATATTGCCAATCTAATTGAATAAAATTGCCCAAACTATCCACAAAAATTGGAACAGGTTCAAATAAATTTTTATCCAAATTATCATATACAGTCCTTCCACCTGCAAAAGATACTTCACGCTCACGTGATTGACCACCAAAAAAAATTCCTATTTTCTTCATAGTGCAAAGATAAATAAGAATTTTTAAATTATAAAATATGTTTTAATAATTGGAGAAAATATAAGTTTTGGAGTTTGTCAAGTCTTCGAGATTGATAACTCAAATTGAAAAAAATTACGGATAAAATTTGATAAATAAAAAAATATTTTTTATTTTTGCGTAATGGAATCGAAACAATACGACAAAATTTTTAAGGAAAATGTGGAGCAGATATTTTTGGCACTCTGCGAAAAACACCTTCATATTAAAATACGAAAAACGGAAGAACTCAAAGATAAACTTCAAACCACTACCGAGCGTGAGGCTGATTTTTTGAAAATGGTTTATACTAAAAGGAGAAAAAAATTTATTTTGCATATTGAATTTCAGACACAAGATGAAACCAATATGATTTTGCGTATGCAGGAATATAATAATATTGATATTGAGCAAATTGTTGTTTATTTAGATGATAAACCTTCAAAAATGATTACTCAACTGCCTGATGATCAAGTATTTAGAGGTTTTAAGTTGTTAAGTTTGCATACGCTTGATTATCAAATATTTCTTGATTCACAAATACCAGAAGAAGTAATGTTGGCAATTTTATGTGATTTTGAACAGGAAAACGCGAAAGATGTTTTAAAAAAAATAATTTTAACCTTGCAAAAAATAAGTAAGGACGATATTACGTTAAAGAAATATATACGACAAATTTTACTTTTGTCAAGGCTGAGAAAATTAACAAGTATTTTTCACGAAACTATAGAAAACGATATGGCAATTACATTAGGCATAGACATCAAAAATGATGTACTTTATAAACAAGGAATTGAGGAAGGTATTGAAAGAGGCGAATTGAAAGGAAAACTCGAAGGAAAATTTGAAACTGCTTTCAATGCTATTAAAAAAGGTTTTGATAGTCAAACTATTTCAGAATTGACAGGTTTGTCTATTGATGAAATAGAAAAATTACGTAAAAAAAAATAAATATTTGTGTAAAGTTAAAATTTTACTTTTGTCGCGGCTCAGACAATTAACAAGTATTTTTCACGAAACTATAGAAAATGATATGGCAATTACATTAGACATAGACATCAAAAATGATGTACTTTATAAACAAGGTATTGAGGAAGGAAAATTTGAGGGAAAACTCGAAGGAAAACTTGAAGGAAAACTTGAAGGAAAATTCGAAACCGCTTTCAACGCTATTAAAAAAGGGTTTGATAGTCAAACGATTTCAGAATTAACAGGTTTGTCTATTGATGAAATAGAAAAATTACGCAAAAAAAAGTAAGTTTAGCTAAATAAAATAAAAGTGCGAAAAATTGAATAAAAATCATTTTTTCGCACTTTTTCAAAAACTTATTTCACTAAATTTCTCAATTCGTTTAATTTCATCAAAGCCTCAATAGGCGATAATGTATTAATATCAATTTTTTTAAGCATACTTTTTAAACGCTCTAAAACTGGGTCTTGTGCTGCCTCAAAAATCTGTACTTGTTGTTTTTTTGGCAATTCTTTCAAAGAATTTTTAATCGATTTTTCGGGTTGCTTTTCTCTTAATTCTTCTAATTGTAACAAAACTTCTTTTGACCTTTGCACAATTTCTTTGGGCATTCCTGCCATTTGTGCCACGTGAATTCCAAAACTATGTTCACTTCCTCCCTCTGCTAATTTCCGTAGAAAAATAATTTTATTTCCTGTTTCTTTCACCGTAACGTGAAAATTTTTGATGCGTTCAAAATTTTTCGTTAATTCATTTAACTCATGATAATGCGTAGCAAAAAGTGTTTTTGGTCTTGTTTTTGGGTGATTATGCAAATATTCTAAAATTGCCCAAGCAATCGAAATGCCATCATACGTACTCGTTCCTCGCCCTATTTCGTCCATTAAAACTAAACTTTTTTCACTCAAATTATTCATAATACTCGCAGTTTCCATCATCTCCACCATAAAAGTTGATTCGCCTTTTGCCAAATTATCAGACGCTCCCACACGTGTAAAAATTTTATCAATAATGCCAATTTCTGCCTTTTCTGCAGGCACAAAACAACCCATTTGAGCCATAATTACAATCAAAGCCGTTTGCCTTAATAAAGCAGATTTTCCTGACATATTCGGTCCCGTAATAATGATAACTTGTTGATTATCATTGTCTAAATAAACATTATTGGGTACAAAACTTTCATCAGCATTGAGTTGTTGCTCGATAACTGCGTGCCTTCCATTCGTGATATTGAGAACATTATCTTCTTTGATTTCAGGTTTTATATATTTATGTTTTTCGGATAATTGGGCAAAATTTGTTAAACAATCTAAGCCACCAATTACCTTACAATTTTGTTGAATTGGCAAAGTAAAATCAGCCACGACCAGCACCAAATCATTGAATAATTTTTGCTCTAAAATATTGATTTTTTCTTCTGCATTCAATATTTTATCTTCATAAATTTTTAATTCTTCTGTGATATATCGTTCTGCATTGGTCAAAGTTTGTTTGCGAATCCAAGTTTTAGGCACTTTGCTTCTGTGTGCGTGTGTTACTTCTAAATAATAGCCATATACTTTATTATAATCTATTTTTAAAGACGTAATCGCAGTTTCGATGATAGCATTTTGCAAAACTTTATCTAAATGTTTTTTAGAATTAAAGACAATATCACGCAATTCGTCTAATTCTTCGTTCACATTATCACAAATTAAATCACCTTCATTCGTAACCGTTTTGGGTTCAGGTTTGAGTTCATTGACTAATTTCTCCAATAAAAAATCACACGCATTGAGTTGTGTTGCCATTTTTTTGAGAGGAGTTTCTGTGCGAAGGTCTAAGTTTTCTTTTAATTTTTGAATTTGAATCAGTCCTTTTTTGATTTGCACCATTTCACGCGGTTTAATTCTTCGAGCAGATGCTTTCGAAATCAATCTTTCTAAATCTCCTACGTGTTTCAAAATTTGCATAATTTCTTCTCTCAAATCAGCATCTTGAAAGAAAAAATCTACCATTGCCAATCTTTCTTCGATTTTTGATTTGTCTTTCAAAGGCAAAGCAAGCCATTTTCGGAGCAATCTCGCACCCATTGGCGTGATAGTTTTATCCAATACATCAACCAAAGCCACGCCCTCGTGATTTTGTGGAAAAAGTAATTCTAAGTTTCGAATCGTAAATTTATCTAACCAAACATATCTATTTTCATCGAGTCGAGCAATATTAGAAATATGTTTAGTTTGCGAATGTTGTGCTTCTGATAAATAATGTAAAATCGCTCCCGCAGACGCAATACTTTGTTCCAATTCATCAATGCCAAAACCTTTCAAAGATTGCGTTTTGAAGTGTTGGCAAATCGTATCAAAACCAAATTGATATTGAAAAAACCAATCTTCCAAAAAATAAACGTTCATTTTATCACCTATCCATTCTTGCCAAAACGCTCTTTGTGCCTTGCTGAAAAGTATTTCTGACGGCTCAAAACTTTGCAATAATTTATCTACATATTCTTGATTTCCTTCGCCTACAAAAAACTCTCCTGTCGAAATATCTAAAAAAGAAATACCCAATAAAGTTTTATTTTTGCTAATAGCAATCGATGCTAAATAGTTGTTTTTGTTCGTTTCTAACACGCTATCGCTATATGACATACCGGGCGTAACCAATTCGGTAACGCCTCTTTTGACAATTTTTTTAGCAAAACGTGGGTCTTCGAGTTGGTCGCAAACGGCTACTCTTTGCCCTGCTCTCACTAATTTTGGCAAATAAACTTCTAAAGAATGATGTGGAAAACCTGCTAATTCTATTTCAGAGGCAGAGCCATTATGTCTTTTGGTGAGCGTTATTCCCAAAATTTTGCTGGTAATAATCGCATCTTCTCCAAAAGTTTCATAAAAATCTCCTACTCTAAACAATAACAAGGCACCCGGATATTGTGCTTTGAAAGTGTTATATTGTTTCATTAAAGGCGTTTCTTGGTTCATTTTTATTATTTGTTAGATAATTTTGTGAGGTATTTATTTCTATTTTATTTCTATATATCTGTTGCAAAATTACAAATAATTTGCATAAAAAATGATTTTTCGTAACAATTTTTGGAAAAGATTTGGGCGATTACAGCCTATCGTGCAAAGCACAGAGCCAAAAAAGGCAAAAAACACTTCATTCCTACGTATTTTTTGCCTTTTTGTCTCTGCAAGTCTACTTCTATCCTTATCGCAAAAATAAAAAAATAATACTAAAAACTATAACCGAGTGCTATTTCAGGAACGATATATAAATTTTTATCTAATGTTAAACCTGCATTCATTCGGCAAACCCAACCACCATCAGGTCTCTGTCTTCTCCAACCAATTTTTCCAAGAAAGTATTTTTCAACAATAGGGTGTGTAAAAACTCTGATAGTATATGTGAGATTTTTGTAATCTTGTGAGCCATTTATTCCCATGGACTGACCGTCTGCATAAAGAATTTCTACATCTAAATGATAATTTGGATCATTAAAACTTCTTGCATATATCAAAGAAGTACCTATTAATTTGCTGGGAATGAGATATTTTGGAGAATAAATACCTACCTCATTTTCTCCTCCTAAGTATATTCCAAAAACACGACCAATAATTTTCGTTTTTTTTCTTGTAAACAAAACTCTTTCATAACTTAGTCCTGAGTTTAAACCAAAATAAATAGCATTTTTTTTGAATCTTATACTATCTTTTTGTTGTGCACGCAATGAAAATGATATACAAATTATATCGGAAAGTATCAAAATTAAAATTATTTTTTTCATAGTATTTTATTTTTTTAGTTTAACTTTTACATCAATAACAAAACAAACGCCTTCGACTAAAAAATTGAAAGCGTTTTTTTTATCAATATAATTGAAAGCTGTGGAAAAAATATTTTCTTAGTAAAAATGTCCTTAAAATGGCTTTAAATAAGGTTTTTTTTATTCTTTATTTTTTTTGATAAATAATAATCCAAATATAATTTGGTGAAAATATAAATCTTAAATTTTTATTTTGTTACCTTTTTTATAATTTTAATTTTTGTTAATTTATTACTTAAATATAATTTTTTAAACAAATATGTTAATTATTTAAAATTTGCATATTTGAATTTTTACCAAATAATATTTTGTAAAATATATATAATTACTTTTTTTTAAGAATAAAAATAAATTTTAAATAAAATTAACAAAATAAAATATTTTTTCCACAGCTTTCAAAACATAAACAATAAATTATGAATTTTCGTTGTTATTATTGTTATTATTATTATGAGGCATTTTAAATTGATTTCTTCTCAAATAAGCTGGAATTTCCATTTCTTTGGCAGAAACTTCATTAGATGATTCATTTTTATTGAATGCTTTCAATTTTTCTATCAATTCATCAGCCTTAGAAATAAACTGAGAACGATTATAATCATAGCCAATAGTTGTTGTTTTAGGCGTATTTTCTACAGAATTTTTAACATCAGATTCTTCATCTAAATCATATACAATTTTAGATGGTTCTTTTCTTACCTCTGGCATTGGTTGCGGAGGTAAATTAAAAGTAACTATTCTTGGTTCTTCTGCTTCAACGACTGGTTTTGGCGTATTTTCTACTGGTTTTGGCGTATTTTCAATAGGTTTATTAACCACATTATTAACTACTTTTTCTTCACGAACAAAAATATCATCTTTAAAACCTGTCGCAATAATCGTTACACGAATCGCATCACCCAAAGATAAATCAGTGCCCAAACCAAAAATAATAGTCGCGTCAGTGCCTGTTTGTTCGGTGATATAATCCGTAATTTCGCCCAATTCGTCCATGCCTAATTCAGATTTTCCTGACATAATAGACAAAAGGATTTTTTGCGCTCCAAATACATTTTGATTGTTCAATAATGGCGAACTCAAAGCCTCTTGCGCTCCTCTCAAAGCCCTTCCTTCTCCTTCTGATTTGGCAGAACCCATTACGGCTGCTCCTGAGTTTTTCATGACCGTTTTCACGTCCTCAAAATCCACGTTTACGTTTTGCTCAACGGTGATCATTTCTGCAATTCCTTTGGCTGCGGTTGCTAAAATATTGTCTGCTTGCGAAAAAGCCTCACTCATTTTAAGGTTTCCATATACTTCTTTGAGTTTATCGTTAGATATAATCAAAACGGTATCACACATTTCTCTCAACGCATTCAAGCCGTCTTCAGCGTGTGTTCTTTTTTTTCTGCCTTCAAATCCGAAAGGAGAAGTAACGATTGCAACAGTCAAAATTCCCATTTCTTTGGCAATTTGTGCGATAACGGGAGCCGCTCCTGTGCCTGTACCTCCGCCCATTCCTGCTGTGATAAACAACATTTTGGTATTATGACTAAACAATTCTCTAATTTCTTCTTTGCTTTCGAGAGCCGCTTCACGTCCGACTTCGGGATTTGCACCCGCACCTAAGCCTTCAGTTAGTCCCGCACCTATTTGCAAACGAGTAGGCACATCACTCATATTTAATGCTTGCACATCTGTATTACAAACTATAAAATCCACATCTTTGATGCCTTTATTATACATATAACGAACTGCATTGCTGCCGCCGCCACCTACGCCAATTACTTTAATGATAGAAGGTGTTGCAAATTTTTGTTGCTCCATTTCAGAATACTATTTCTTTTTAAACGCTAAGATAGTGATTTATTTTATACATTACCAAATATTTTTTAAGTATTTTTTTAAAATATGTTAAAACAACCTTTTTTTTGTTTTTTGATATATTTGTAACTATTTATTATTTATTTTATACTCATTTTTTATTATTTATAACAAATTATTTTTTATGATTTTTTTATATGTATGTAATTTTTATTCGTTTTATTGTCTATTTTAAGAAATAAATCCTAAAAAAAGTATTAGGAATACAGAAAAAACGTACCTTTGCATAAAAATTTAGGAATATGATAAAGCGACCTTTTGAGCAATGGCTTTTTGAAGATGTGGAAATAGCGTTTGGGCTTGAACGCATAGAAAACTTACCTGCACTACAAATGTGGTTGGAGGTTTCAAATCTTTTACCTTTGACTGAACGATTTGAAAAATTACGCATATCTCTTGGGGAAAATGTAGAAAATTGGAACGAAGACGAATTAAGAATGATGTTTATTTATCCTTTTTTTTCCTGTTTTGATTGAAATAAACACAATAATTACAGAGTATTTGTACAAAATAACTTAATCAGAAACTTTGAAATTGCAGAAGAATATCAAGAAACTATTTTGTTTGTTGCCAAAGGAGTGCAAAAGCCCAAACCTCCGTTCTTATTTTTCCAAACTTTTCAAGCAGAAACATATTTAACGAAATATGTGCTTGGGCAGTTGCTTATTGCTATGGTAGAAGCACAAATAATGAATAATGCTCCCGAAAAACCTATTTTTGATTGTTATAATATTGGGCGTTTTTGGTTTTTTGTGGTTTTGATAGGTAAAGAATATGGCGTAAGTGCCGCATACAATGCCACACAAACAGATGATTTAACGGATATGGTCAGTGTTGTTAAGTTCTGATATTTGTCAGGTAAATTATTTTACAAATCAAAATATAATTGCCAAATCTATAAGATTTTCAAAAAATTATACATTTTTTACAAAAAATTATACAAATTAATTTGTATTTTATTTGTTAAAAAAAAAGAATTTAACAACACTGCCCATGACCTCTAATAAATTTTTATTATCACCACAACTTTTTAAACGATAAGTTGAAAATTTAAAACAACCGAAGGTAGTAAGCATATTTATTGGATATTCTCCATTAGTCTTGTATCCACTTTTTTAAAAATTTTTCTTGCGAAGCTTTAAGTATCTCAGTAGTTATTTCAGGCATACTTTTTTCATAAAAAGTATCCATAACATTTTCTAATTCATCTATATTTCTAATATCATCTCCACCTAAATCGTAAGATTTTAGAAGCAATTCCTCGCCTAAATCATTTTCAATGCTTAGTTTTACCTTTGCCATAATTTTATACTTTTTTTTGTTTTTTTAACAGATAAAAATACACTAAAATAAAAACTGCTCCAATATTATCCATAAATTTTCTTTCAAAAATAAAAATTCTTCAAGATTTTTAAAACCTTGAATAAATTCTTTAGCTATCTATTTATTTTATCAATCATTATTCTGTTTCGTTTCGCCTTTCCAATTTACATAAAACCATTTTTGATTGATTTTTGCTTTGATAGGAAACTCACTTTTCGGGTCTGAATATTCGACTTCATCAAATTTAAAAGCGATAATTTTTTTGCCTGTCATATCTACCAAACCCCATTTTTGTTTCCTTTTAACACAAGCAACAAATGATTTTCCGATAATTTTTGGATTTAATTGCTTGCTTTCAAAAGGTTGTTTGGCATCATCAAATTGTGGTTTGACTAATATTTTTTTTTCTTTATCCGAAAAACCCCATTTATTTTTTATTTTGATACCAAATGGAGTATCATTATTAAAATAAATTCGCCCTACTTCATCATATTGAATAGGAACTAAAATTTCATTGACATCGCTGATAATTCCCCATTTTTTACCTTTTTTAGCATCAAAATCAATCAATTTAGTTTCTGCATAACGATTACACAAACTATCATACTCGAAAGGAATTTTGATTCGATTGAGTGTATCTATTGCCCCCCAAAAACCATTTTTTTTGGCAAAAGCCCAGCCATTGGCAAAAGAACGAAATAAATTTATTTTTTCATATTCACAAGGAATTACGGTTTTTCCTCTGCGTGTTGTGTAACCAATTTTACCATTTTTTTGGACTAAAAAATATTTTTCTATTTGTCCATAATCACTTTTATTGCTGATAAAATTAAATTCTGTAGGCAATAAAGTTTCTAAATTCATATTTAAAAGTCCAAATTTTTGATTTTTTTTGACTAAAAAATATTTTTCGTTATCAAAAATTTCTAATTTTATGGCTTGATATTCTGCTTCAAAAGCCATTTTAAAACCTTGTGGCGTTTTTTCCATCAAACCAAATTTATCATTTTGTTGGATAGTAACATATTTTTCTCGCAAATTTCCTATGCTCGTATAGGCACAAGGCAATGAAAATTTATTTTCGCTTAATTTAAACAAACCAATTTTACCATTTTGCGTAACGTATATATTATTGTTATCGTACCATTCTAATTTGTCATAAATAGAAGGCAAAGTTTCTTTAAAATACTGGTCAATTAAACCAATTTTACCATTTTTTTGGATAATAAAATGCTCATATTTTTCACTTAAAATCTGCTCAAAATCTGTCAATAAAATATCTCCCACTACATTTACTAAGGCATTTTTGCCTTCGATATTTCCCAAAAAAATGTTTTCAGTTTGTGTATTTTGAATTTTATCGAAGATAAAAGGAGAAGTAATATTCCCGCTTTCGTGATAAATAGCGTATTTATTATCTAATTTTACAAAAGAAAAATACTTGATGACCATATTATTTTCATCAACAGGCAAAGGGATAATTTGTTGATATAAATTAGGCAACATATTTTTATCATTATTTTTTATCATTGCCCAACCTTTTTGTTTTTTGACGTAAAAAGGTGGCGTATTTATATCCACTAAAATCGAATCAAAACCATACACAAACATACCAAAAGGTAAATATTTATCATTTTGATTGATAAATCCAAAACGTTTAGCAAACTTGAGTGTAAAAACAGAATTTTCTACTTCCTCGCCTATGCTTGCTTGAAAGCTTTTTTTGAGTAAAGTTCCTTTTTTATCGATATTGATTGCCTCTCCGTTTTTATCTAACATCACCAACATTTTATTTTTTTCTTCTACGATTGCCTTTCCTTGATAAAAAGCACTTGCGAAATTATATTGTGCTAGAATCACTTCTTTTCCTGTTTCATCTATATATCCCCAATCATTATTTGTATTTAAAAATGGCAAACGGTTTTCTTGAAATTGTCCTATTTTTTTGGCATTTTGAATTACTTGAAAAGGTTTGTTATTATAGGCTTGCAAAGCAAAAACTTGAATTTTCTTTTTTTCTTTCTCACTTTCAATTTTATACAATTTTGAAGAAATAATTTCGATAGATTTTTCTTGTGGCAATTCTATAAAAGTATTATTAGAAAGATTTAAAACTGCTTCATAAACTTCTAATTTAAAAATATCTTGATTATTTGTATCAAAATCTTCATAAACAGATGACAATACAATTAAATTTTCTTTGATTTGTTTGATATAATTAAATTGGATTTTTGGGTTAAAATTGGGCGTATTTTTTTGATATAATTGCGTAACTTTTCTGGTATCTACTACTGTTTTTCCTTGTTTATTGATTACTTGAAAATATCCTATTTCATATTGTTGATTATTGGTATAATTTATATTTTTTCCAATAATTCCATAGCCATTTTGAAAAGGTTTTGCGACTGAAAAAGAATCAGCAATTTGAATCATTTTTTGTCCTCTAAAATTGATATATTGCCAGTTTTTTTCCAAAAAAACAGCCGCTAATTCCTCTTTAAAATCAGTTACTTTCGAATATTGTGGCGCAATCAATACTTGTCCTTTAGAATCTGCAAAACCATACTTTCCTTTTTCGCAATCTTCCAAAAAAGAAACCATATTTTCAGAAAAATTATTGACTAAACAAAATTTTCTATCGTTGATTGGTTTTCCATCTTTATTGATAAAAAAATATTTTTCATCGTCTTTTACTAAAATTGCTTGATTTGAAATATAATTAATTTCTTTGAATAGGGGAGGGGAAACGATTTTTTTTGTCTGCGTATCTATTAAACCAAACTTTCCAAATTGAGAAAAAGGAATGATTTGTTGGGCAGATAAATAATCAGAAAACAAAAAAAACGGCAAATAAATGAATAATTTTTTTATCATTTTTATAATATTTTTTGTGGAAGAATACAATTTTAATTTTATTGCACAAAACTACAAAAAGTTTACAAATATTTGTTAAAAGTAATCAATATATTTGAAAATAAAATAAAAAACTCGCAAAATTCATAAAAATTTTGCGAGTTTTTGGAGATAGAAAAATCCAAATTTTTATTAGATTATCTCCTAAAAATAAAATTAAAAATTCGGTTTGTGAATGTATTTGCTATAAAAACTATCAATCACCTGTACCGCTTCTTCGGGCGTGTCAGCCATTTGAATTAAGTCTAAATCTTCAGGACTTACATTATTTTCTTTTCCTAAAACTGTATTTTTAATCCAATCCATCAATCCACTCCAATATTCTCTGCCATATAAAACAATCGGAAAACGACCAATTTTTTTAGTTTGAATTAAAGTAGATGCTTCAAATAATTCGTCCAAAGTTCCCAAACCGCCCGGCATCACCACAAAACCTTGAGAATATTTAACAAACATTACTTTGCGTACAAAGAAATAATCGAAAGTAATTAATTTATCGCTATCAATAAAAGGATTGCTACTTTGCTCAAATGGAAGGTCTATATTCAAACCTACCGAACTACCTTTTTCACGTCTTGCACCTTTGTTTGCTGCTTCCATAATTCCAGGTCCGCCACCTGTGATAATTCCGTATCCTTTTTTGACTAATTGTGCGGCTATTTCTTCAGCAGCCAAATAGTACTGACTTTCAGGGTTTGTGCGGGCAGACCCAAAAATAGAAACACAAGGACCGATTTGAGATAATTTTTCTAAGCCGTTTACAAATTCAGCCATAATTTTGAAAACGACCCAAGAGTTAGAACTTTTTACTTCGTTCCAGCTGCGGTTTTCAAATGCTTTTTTGATTTCTTCTTCTTCTATGCTATTTATCATACAAAAAATTTAAGAGTTTAATTGATAATTTACAAAGTATTCTTTGCGTGCAAAATTATGTATTTTTTTCATATCTCTAAAATATTTTGAAAATATTTATAAAAATAATATAAAATAAAGTCAAAAGGATATAATTTAAGCCAAAAAAGTAGGATTTATGCAATTTTTAGACACAAAAAAGAATTTATATTTTGCTATATTTTGATAGAGTAGGAGAGAAGCAACATTTATTGTACTGCTTGTATATTAATTTTAATAGTAACATTATCTCCTAAAATCCAACTACTTTCACCTACGCCATAATCTAAACGATTGATAACAAAAGAGCCTTCAAAAACTCCTGTTTTTCCACTTTTTTTGAAAGAAAAAGGTATTTCTATTGTTTTTATTGTTTTTTTGATAGTTAATTTGAATGAACCTTTATAATTATCTTTGCTTACTTTTGAAAAACTAACTGATTTTAAAGACATAGTAGGATATTTTTCGACATCAAAATAATCATCTTTTTTCAAATGTCTATCTCTTGCTCCATTATTTGTATTGATAGTATTTGTTTTAACAGATGCCTCAATCGAATCATCTTTTCCACCTTGGTCAAAATTTATTTTTGCCTCCAAACCTTTGAGAGAGCCATTAACATAGAAACCTGCATTTTTTATTTTAAATTCAATGTTAGAAGTTTTCCAATCCCAATTATTTTGTGCAAAAATAATATGAGTTGAAAAATATAATAAGGATAAAAACCAAAAGATTTTTTTCATATTTTTAAGTTTTATTTTGTATTGTAATAATAAGTAATCTTAGTATATTTATAAACGGAAACAAAAGTAATTTACATTTTCCCCTGCAAAAATAAATAATATTTTTGAGAAATAAAAAACTAAAATTTAAAAACTATTTTCCCTGCCTGTATATTATAATTGGATATTTGATTTATGCGTATATTTTTAATTATAATTTATATTATGTTAAGTAGAGTTCTCAAAATCGCAAAAACTAACCAAAATATGATGCATAATAATATTTTTATTTAATAATAAATAATAATGAAAACAATCTCAATCAGAATATATTTTCTCAATGGTTTAATCATAAAAAAATAAAGCAATAAATTGATATTAAAAAAAATAAATATACACAAAAATAAAGTTTTAGAAATCATTACAAAAAACTACCCCCTCTCCTATTTTTGTATTAAACTGAATAAAAATTTGTATTTGTAAAAATATTAAACTAATTTTGTATAAAGTTATATTTAATTATTACAATAATGGAGGAAAGTGAGAAAATAAATAAATAATTTCGTGACGAATCTTTCAATTCTATTTTATTTGCTAAAAAAGGTTCTTACTATATATAAAAAAAACTATTTTTCTCTCTCACAAAAAATAACAAGAAAATACAACAAAATATCTTATTTTTAAATGAAAATTGTTTACCTTTGTTGTATATTCAAGATTTTTAAAATCTTGAAAGAATGATAAAATATTTTTTTATCAAAATTATTTAAAACTAATTGATTATTAAGAAATTTGTGTGGAAAATAGAAAATATTGTTTTTCAAATGTATTTCTTGAATTGCCTCCAGATTTATCTGGAGGATAATATAAAATTCAATTCAATTGTTGGCTTTAGCCGAAATCTCTCTATTTTTCAAATTGATATTTTTCTATATTTTCAAAATAAATGGCTAAAAACCTCTATCATTAAAAAAAAATGAAACTATCTACTTTTTTTTTCTTATTATTTTTTGTTTATTTATCTTTTATTTCTTTGCTCAATGCACAAGAAATTCGAGAATATACGCCACAAGAAATCAAACAATTAACAAAAATTAAGTATAATTTGATGGCTTTGGATAGTTTGGAACAGAAAAAAATCATTTCTGCAACTATTTCTAACCAAGAAAAACAACTTTTAGAACAAAAAGCAAGCAATATTCTTAAAATCACAGAAAAAAATAAATTGCGTGCCGTTCTCAAAACCATAGATGAAGACGAAGGTAAAAATCTATTTTTGAGAATTAGAGGTTTTTTTACGTTTGTCAATATTATGATTGTGCTTTCTGCTATTTTGTTGGTGGTAGCAATTTCTATGTTGATGGGCATTTATTTAGTTGCTATTTTGAGTAAAATTCCAATCGTTGTCTATGAATTTTTGATGTATGGCACTTGTTTTTTTGGTATTTTTTGGGCTGATTCGATGCCTGAAAATATCAAAGTATATATCGTTTTTCCTTGTTGTTTGGGCTTGTTAGCTTCTTTGTATTTCAGTGTGTATATTCATAAATGGATAGATGAAAAAAGCGAAAGCAATAATCTATTTATTCATAATAGTATTGCATTTATTTTGTTAATTATTTGGGGAATTAGTGCGTATTATTTTCAAAGTATATTGATTGGTTTTATAACTATTATGGCTTTATATACCATTTTAGGCTTTACAATTCATTTATATCCTTCTATTATTTTTATTGGTTTTCGAAAAGATGACGTAATTTTATTGAATATTATCGTTTCTTTTATATTATTAACAACTTATATAATTTTGAAAAAAACCGAATTATTATCCATTTCGTATGTATTGCCTTTTGCGTATGGCACTTTATTTATTGGTAGTTTTTCTTATTATATAGGTTTATTGATTTATTCAAATTTCTATTTTTTCAAAATTCCTTACGGCAAAGAATATTTTTTGATACAAATTATCACGATTATATCAGGAATTTTAGCATTATGGATTGGTTCTATTGAAAATATTCCTCTTTTACGTGGAATTGGCGGGACTTTTTTTGTGATTTATTTATTAGAAAAATATTATGAAATCAATTGGAGTAAAATTGGATATGTTTGGTCTTTGTTAGGTTTGGCAATTATTTTATATTTGACTGCTTTGGTGGTTAGAATGTATCCAGATTATTTTTTTATGGGATAAAATAAATACAAAAATTGCGTAAATAGTCAATTTTTTATCATAACTTTGCCAAAAAAACGATAAAATTCAAAAAAAATGATAAAAAATATCCTCCTAAACGAACTCGAAAGCCTATATTATTATGACCAAATTCATTATGTTTTGACTAAAAATGAAATAAATGAAAATTTTAGGTTAAGAAATTTTAATAATTTATATTTAGGATTTATCAATCAACTCACAGAACAAAGAGAAAAACAAATATTTTCAGGTTGGTTTGCAAAAATAAACTTCTTAATTCAGGCTTATAATTTTTCGAAACAAGAAGGCGAAGTATTGCAATCTATTCGTAGATTATGCAGAAAAGCATTGACACAAAAAAATTATTCTCCCGAAAAAGAATTGGTTTTGGCGTGTGCAAAAGTAATGGCTGAAACAATTTTTCGTTTTTCAGAGGGGAATATTCCCGAAAATATAGATATTTTATGGGAAAATAAAGAACTTCCCACGCTCATTTATACCGAAATTCCACAAGCAGAAATCAAAGGCTTATTGGCTACAATCACAGAAAAAAGCCCTTTGGAAGGCGTAAGTAACAATTTAAAACAAATTCATTTACAATGTGATACAGAAAATTTTGGAATTGTAAAAATAACTTTGACAGATGTTGCTTTTTATAATCAAAAAGGTGAAAATTTTAGAACTAATTATTTGAGTTCTGAATGTAATGCTTGGGTCAAAAAATATCAAACCGTTTATTTTACGTATTTAGAAAAATTAGAAGATAATCATTTTGTATCTACACGCAATACTTCTTTTGTCATTCACGCCGATTATTTGATTGATGTTACAAAAATTGCTTTATGTGGCAAAGAAGATATTCCTGCTTTTTCTTATTTTTATATGCTAGATAAATTAACTTCTTTTAATGGTAGTGTTCATACTTTTAGAGGAACTTTAGCCAACGAGATTTTAGATAAATATTTAGCCAATCCCACCCAAACGTATGATGATTATTTTAATCAATCTATGCAAGATAAGCAAGCAGACGCACTTTCTTCACACGTACAGGTGGGCGAAATTCCTATTTTATACGATAAATTGCAATCGCATTTTTTGAATATGAAAAAGGTAATGGACGGCTACGAAAATTTTCATATTCTAACTGAGCCGACTTTTGTGTCTTCTGTATATGGTTTGCAAGGGCGTTTAGATATTCTTTTGACTGATATTGAACACGGACAAAGAAAAGATATTATTGAGTTAAAATCGGGCGTGGCAAAACGTATGCCTGCGAATTATGACCATTTATTGCAAGTGGCGGGCTATAATTTATTGTTAGAAACTACTTTTCCTGATAGAAATGGCGTGAGTTGTATTTTATATTCGTCTGATGAAAAAACACCTTTGCGAGATTGTGGAAGTTTGGAATTTGATGCCCAAGATTTATTAAGAATACGCAATCAAATCGTGTTTTTAGATTGGGAAATTAGTCAAGGAATACCAATTTTTTATGATAAAATCTTAGAAAAATTTAAAAAAAGCACTAAAAAACTCTCAAAATATACGCAATTAGACGTAGAAAATTTTGCTACCAAATGGAAAAATGCCTCATCTTTAGACAAAGTTTATTTTGCTTCTTTGATGGGTTTGGTGCAAAGAGAATTGATTACAGCTAAAATTGGTGGGAATTTATTGTCTGAAAGTGCGTCTGGTTTTTCGGGACTTTGGAGAAATACATTACACGAAAAAAAGAATAATTTTGCTATTTTATACGGCTTAGAAGTCGAAAAATATCACAATGAAATCAGTGAAATTACATTTTTGAGACCATTAGACCAAAAACAAGCAACGGCTTTTCGAAAAGGTGATATAGTAATGCTATATCCTTGCAAAGAAATCGAAGAATTAGAGCCAACGCATTATCAATTATTGAAGGCAAATATTCAACAAATCACAAGTACAAAAGTTACTTTAAAAATTTGGCACAAAGCAATGCCCGAAGCATTTTTAGATGAATTTAAGTATTGGGCAATCGAACCGACTTTATTAGAGCAATCTTACGGAACGCAAATGAATGCATTGTCTGATTTTTTAGGCTTACATCCCACTAAAAAAGAGATTTGGTATGGTATGACAGAACCGAAATTTACGCCTGAAACCACAGCATTTAAAGAAAATTTAGCAAATATTTATACGACTTTGAGCGAAGAACAAATCGATATTTTATCAAAAACACTTCGAACTCAAAATTATTTTTTATTGCAAGGACCACCCGGAACAGGCAAAACATCTCAAATGTTGCGTTCTATTACCGATTATTTATACAATTATACGCGTGAAACGATTGTTTTGTTGGCTTTTACCAATCGTGCGACTGATGAAATTTGTCAAAAAATAGAAAAAACGTGTAGCGGAAAATACATTAGATTAGGTACTTTTGATAATCATTCTGAATTTTATCATAAAAGTTTGTTTGCTGAAAATGATTTTGAAAAATTGATAGAAAAAATAAACGATACTCGAATTTTTGTTTCTACGGTTTCTTCTTTTTTCAAATATGCCCATTTAGTCAAAAATAAAGATATTTTAATCGTTGATGAAGCCTCACAATTATTAGAGCCGATGCTTTGTGGTATTGCTCCTTATTTTGAAAGGTTTATTATGATTGGAGATGAAAAACAACTTCCTGCAGTCGTTACGCAATCTAATTTTCAATGTCAATCAGAAGATATTTTGATGAAAAATATTGGTTTGCAAGATATGAGTTTGTCCGTTTTTGAACGATTATTACGCAATGCACAAAAAAATAATTGGAGTGATAGTTATACAATGTTATCAACACAATTTAGAACACACGAAGATATTGCAGGATTTATCAGCAAAGAATTTTATAAAACTTTACAGGCAGGAAGTCCAAAACAAAAGGAAAAATTTAATTTTTATAATCCTGATTCAAATATACAATTAGAGCAACAATTATCAAAATCAAGAGTTTTATTTTTTGATATTGAGAAAGAAGAAACGCCTAAATTAAACCGAAAAGAAGCACAAAAAATCGCAGAAATGTTAGATTTAATTCGTGATATTGCCAAAGAAAAAGGTACTTTCACACACGAAACCGTAGGTGTTATTACGCCTTATCGCGCTCAAATCGCAGAAATTTATAGTTTATTAGATGATGAATTACGAGAAATGATTACAGTCGATACCGTAGAACGTTATCAAGGTTCGGAAAGAGAAATTATTTTAATTTCGATGGCAATCAATCACCCCGCACAAATGAAAAACTTACAAGGAAACGCTTTGGAAGTAGATAAAAAATTGAACGTTGCCTTAAGTCGTGCCAAAGAACAATTAGTGATGATTGGCAATGCAAATATTTTAAAAGAAGGTTTTTGGTATGATAAATTTTTAAAATTTTGTAAGAAGTAAAACTATAAAGTAGTTTTTTCAGTTGTCAATGTCGAAGACTTGACAAACTGAAAAAACGGCATTTTTTTTAAATACAAAATTAGTCGCAGATGTTTATCATTTGGAGTTGTCAATATCGAAGACTTGACAACTCCAAATGATAAACTAATAAAAAGTAAAATTACATATTTTCCTTTCTAATTTCTTCTATTTCTTCGAAAGATAATTTTGTAACTTTTTGAATAAATTCATTACCTAAACCTTCTTCTATTAAGTTTAAGGCAACTTCTTTCACTCCCTCAATTCTTCCCACTTTCTGTCCTGTTTTTTCAGCCGTATTAATTGAGTTCATATAATCAGTATAAGTTTTTAGACTACTTCTATATTCATTCAATTCTCCTTCGAGATAACCCAATACATTCGATTTTGCAAATACTTTCATAAATATATCATCATTTAATTGTGGAGGAATACTTTTTAAGGCTGGTAAGTTTTTTAATAAAAACAACCATTTTTCATAATGCGTTTCTAATTCATCAATCGTTTTTTCAAAATTAGGCATCTCTAAATAAATAAACTGCAATTTGGTATTAAATATTGTGTTATCTTCCAAATCTTTTAACACAATATGATGTTTTACTTTTTTGACCGCATTTTTTTCATCAAACCTAAAATTCATAATGGCTACAAAATAAACATTATTTAATTCATAATTCCAAACAAAATCATCTTTTTTGGAGTCTTTTTTGGCTTGATTTTGAATTGGAAAACTCGTATAATACAAAGACCTGTCTTTGAAAAACTCTTGCTTGCCATTTTGCATTTCTACGATAAATCTTTCGCCCTCTTTTGTTTCACAAGAAATATCAAAAATTGCCATTCTATCCTCCTCACTTCTGCCCGTATGCTCGTTTTG
>JAAFJG010000002.1:25647-146158 GCA_013298075.1 Cytophagales bacterium
TGTCTTTGAAAAACTCTTGCTTGCCATTTTGCATTTCTACGATAAATCTTTCGCCCTCTTTTGTTTCACAAGAAATATCAAAAATTGCCATTCTATCCTCCTCACTTCTGCCCGTATGCTCGTTTTGTAGATAGGAAACATCAGAAATTTTGTTTTGATTTTCAAATAAAAGAGCATTTAAAAAATCAATCAAAAACTCTTTGTTTGTTTCTTCGCCAAACAATTTTTTGAAACCAAAATCTGTAAATGGATTGATATATACGCCTATATTTGCCTTAGACTTCTTTGCCATATTGTTTTATATTTTGATGCAAAGATACATATATTTTGGGAAATTATCAAATTTATGATGCCGATAATTCTGAATAAAAAACTAAGAAAAACAAAAATATTTCTTTATCATTTCGCTGTTAGGAGTTATAAAAGTAAAACTATTACATACTTTTTTGAAGACTGAAAAACCTCCAAAAAGAAAAAAAAGCATAAAAGAGTAAAAAAGAAAAGGGTTACAAAGACTTGGCGGACACAAAGGAAAACAAACGAAAACCGAGGTCATTGTAGTCGAGGGTCGGATTGTAGCCGTTGCGATCCGAAACTCCGCACCAATCATCATAGTTGATCCACGAACCGCCACGCAGGACGATACGAAATTTATCATTTTTGGTGCGATTTTTGTTAATGATAGTATTACTATCAATTAAAGTGTTCTCTACCCATAATGGATTCGAAAAATTAGTAGGAATTTGATCTAAAATTTTATCTTCATAATTATCCAGACACCATTCGTACACATTGCCCGACATATCATAAATACCTAATTCATTGGGCTTATAACGACCGACAATGTGTGTGCCGTAATCTGCATGTTTTTCTCCTTTTTCCTTGCTATTATTTTTATAACAAGCAACTTCATCAATATTATCACTACCTGCATATTGATAGCCTTTGCTTAGTTTTCCACCTTTTGCCGCATATTCCCATTGTGCGTCAGAAGGTAAATTGTAATTCTTATTCGTTATTTTTGATATTTTTTCAACTACTTCTATGGCTTTATACCAATTTATTTTTTCTACAGGTTTTTGTGGTGCTTTAAAATGTGATGGATTTTCACCCATCACCGCTTGATAAAGTTGTTGTGTTACTAAATGCTTGCCCACATAAAAACCATCTAAACGAATCCGTTTTGTATCTTGAAATAAAAAATTATCACTTCCTTCTACCCAAATCATCTCAAAACTTACGCCATTTATGGTTTCTGTGTAGTTTTTGCCTGTAGTTTGTGTATTGGTAACAATAGCAGGTTTTTCTAAGGTTATTATTTTATTTTCTAAAATCGTAATTTTGCTGTATAAATTTTTGTTTTCTGTCTGGAGTTCGTTTTTTTGGTTGTTTATTATTTCGATTTCCTTTTGCTTTTGTTCGATTTTTGTTTCCAAATTATATTTTTGGTTTCTTTCGATTACCACTTCGTTTTTTGCATCAGAAAGTTTTTTATTTGCAAGAATTAGTTCATCATTTATTTTTTGAATTTGAGTTTTAAGGTCTCGAATTTCATTTTCTTTCTCAATAATTTTATTTTTGAGTTGAGTAGTTTCTTGAGGATTTTGTGCTTGTGTTTTTAGTTGTTCAATTTCTTTTTGTTTTTGTTCGATTTTTGTTTCCAAATTATATTTTTGGTTTCTTTCTGTTGTCAATTCGTTTTTTACTTCAGAAAGTCTTTTATTGACAAAAGTTATTTCTTCTTTTATTTTTCTGATTTCACCATAAAGTTCTTCCACTTCTTCCTCTTTCTCAATAATTTTATTTTTGAGTTGATTGGTTTCTTGCGGATTTTGGGCTTGTGTTTTTAGTTGTTCAATTTCTTGTTTTTTCTGCTCGATTTCTTTTTCTTTTAGTTTGATTTGTGCCGTTAAAGTATAGTTTTGTTTTTGTTCAATTTTCAGTTCTTCATCTCTTTCTGCCAACTCTTGATGAACAAATGTTGTTTCTTCCTTTATTTTGCTATATTTTTTTTGTAAATTTGTATTTTCCTGTGTTAGTTTTTGGATAATTTCTTCTTCAGGAAGTTTCAAATTCAATGTTTTCATTATATCAGCCAAAAGAGTTACTTGTACGCTTTGTAATTCAAAAGGTAATAAATCAGCATTAAATCCCTTACCTTGTAAAATAAAAAAACCTCTCTTTTCATTATGCAAATGTATGAAATTATAAAAAAGTTTATATTCTTTTTTTACCCAAGGCGATTCCATAGCATTAGGCGTACAATGTAAAATAAAATGGTCTGCGTGTTTGAGTGCGTCATTGATTTTATCTACAAAATCCTGACCTGCACTTTTATTCAATTCATCATCAGAAAAAAATACGCTCATACCACACTTGCGTAAATTACGCACATGCTCGATTGCCTCCGCCTTATCCGAAGAAGAAAAACTAAAAAATATATCGTATTTTGTGGGAGCAATGACTTTGATATTCGTTTTGGCTGTTTCATTCACAAAAACCTGCATTGCTTCCTCAAAACCAATGCCGTATCTTTGCGTTATAAATTGCGTTTTAAAATTTTCTAATTTCTCACTTTTTACGCCATAATTATCAAGTTTTTCGAATACTTCAGGCATTCGTATAATTCCCGATTGAATAAGTGTAATAATTTCTTGTGCTTGTTCTTTGTTGAGTTTATTATCCGCCATATTTTTTAGTTATCTTTGAGATTTCGTTTATCAATGCAAAGATATTATTTTTTTTAATCAATCAAAAAAAATAGGAGAATTTTATTTTGAAAGGTAAAAAAGCCTATACAATTTTTAAAAATCATATAGGTTTTTCATTTTTTGTTCTATTCTTATATCTTTTTAAACGATTGAAAAAAGCCCCATTTTTTTCCATCATTCGTTGATAAAAAACCATTTCCACCAGCCAAAGGGATTTTAATACTTATATTTCTATCGATTGCTTTGAGGTAATAAAATTCTTTGTCTTGTTGATATTCAGCAAACCTATACGCTTCGTTGGCGTTATTTGTCTCTAACCAAACTATATTATTTGTTTTGAGATTTTTCATTCTTGAAAACATTCCACCTTTGTAAGAATATTCTGCTATTTTTTTGACTTCTCCCGCAATATTCACGCCATTATCATCAAAAAAGAAAGGACTTTGTTTTAAAATTTCTTTGTCTTCAGGCGTAAGATAACATTTATCGGGATATTTTCCATAAATTCCTGTCCACATAATTGCATCAGCATCTTTTTCAGTATCTTTGGGGTGAGGCAAACCAAACGCATGCCCAATTTCGTGTCCCAAACCTGCAATCCAACGATTGATTTCAGGTTGTTTGACGTGCTTACCTATCAAACCTAATAAATCATCTTCAGGCATTATACATACGCCACCACCACCCCTTCCTTGATCACCAGGTCCATCAGAATAAACCACCCAAATATAATTGGGATCACTTTGTTTTGCTCCTAATAATCGTTGTGCTTCGGCAAGTGTATTAGAGAAACCCCAAGTATTTTTCTCCCGTTTTTCAATAGGATTGTCATAAAAATAATTGGCATTTTTATCAGAATAAGCAACTTCAACAATCGGTTTATTGAGTTTGAATGTAAAGCCGTTGAGTTGTTTTTTGTACCAACCTTGAATATCTTTAGCAGCCATTTCGATGCCTTTTTGATATTGAGGATTTAATTTTCTATCTTTAGAAACCAAATAAACAAAGCGTACACTTTTGTCTATCAGTTTTTTAGTTCCTTTTTGTGCAAATGTATTCGTAATGATTACACAAAAAATCAATAGAAAGAGCGTTATTTTTTTCATAGCAGTTATATTTTAAATGTAGATATGTAAAATAATAAAAAAATAAGTTTTTTTATATTTTTTTGGATAAATTGATGAGAAAATTATTTTTGAATACGTAATTCTTGTATTTGTTCAATACTTAAATTCGTATATTTTGCTATTTTTTCATTGGTTTCATTGTCTGTAATCATATTTTTTGCGATTTGAACTTGTGCTTCTTTTTTCGCTCTATCAATTTCAAATTTCATTTCGTGTTCTTTCGTATATTTCACACTCATTTCAATTCTATGATTTTCGATAGAACGTTTATAAGTTAGTTTATCTTCGTCAGATAATTCTTCATAAAGCAATTTTTCTTTCACTTTATCCAAACCTTTTGCATTAAATCCATCTTTGATTTCATTATTTTTTAAAAAATAAATCCATTCATCAAGCGTATTTTGAGCCACTTTATTAAAATTATTCACTTTTAACACATAATATTTTGGAAAAATATCAGATATTTTTTCTATGTGGAAAGTATTTTGTTGAAAATATGAAGGCAACAAAACATCATGTTCATGCAAACCAATGAACTCGCCTTTGTATTCGTATATATAATCTAAACCTTGTCCTAAGCCAAAATAGACAATATTTATAGAATATACTTTTTTTATCGTTTCATACTTTTCGCCTTCTTTGATATATTCAGTTACTAATTTTGAAACTCCATAAATCATACGTTGAAAATAATCGACCTCAGATTCATTTTGAATTTCGACTAACATCAATTCGTTACTATTCGATTTCACCAAAATATCGACTCGATTATATTTATCATATTCATCTTGTTTATTGCCTTCACTTTCTAAAATGTTTTCTATTTTTACATCAAAATGAAGTAATTCAGATAAAAAACCTTCCAAAATATCAAAGTTAGCTTTGTGACGAAGTAATTTTTTCATTGCCCAATCAAAGCGTATCAATCTTTTAGCCATGTTATTATTTCTTTGTTTATTATTTCTTTATTTTTATGCAAATGTATAAAAAAATTAAATAATTTTCAATATTAAAACATTATTTTTTTGTCAATGTAAAAAAAAAAAACTAAAAATGTGTAATTTTTATTTTTTTTATTATATTTGCGAACTCAAATTATAATTATTTCTTTTATTAGATTGAATGGAAAAGACATTTTTGCTTAATTTATTGGAAAATCATACAAATATGATAGAAACTGACCTCGAAAAATTGGAGGAAATATCAGTTGCTTATCCATATTGTCAAACTACACATATTTTAATTGCTAAATATACGAATGACACAAAAAGTTTATTAGCTCCACAAAAATTGCGTAGAGCCGCCGCATACACGTATAAAAGAAATGTTTTGCGCGATTTTTTATATAATCAATTAGTTTTTGAGTTAGAATATCATAAAATTCTTCCTATTCAATCAGAAAAATATCACACAGAAGAAGAAATAAATCAGCAGCAAGAAAATAGGGAAGGAAAAACCAATCAGATTACAAAACAATCAGAAAAGAATGAAGAAATATCTTTTTTTGATAGTTTTGAAAATGAGAAACAAGATGAAAATAAAATTTCTCCAACTGAAAATATTACAGACAAAGATTTAGAAACAAATGCTTTTTTTGAAAATCTTGATGAATATGGACATCCTTTGTACGAAGCTATCAATGAAGGCTTAGCAATGGGTTTATATTATGACGGTAACACAATTTCGTGTATCAAAATGTACAAAAAATTGATGTTATTGTATCCTTCTAAAAAAGAATATTTTAAAGAACAATTATTGAGTTTATTGGGTAAAAAAATCTATGTGTATCAAAATGAATTAGCAGATTTGGACTCATTAGATGAAAATACTGATACTGTTTTGAAAGAAAATTTGCAGGAAAATAATATCTCAAAAATTGAAATTATTCAAGAAAATATAACAAATATAACAGAGAATAATTGGATTGATGAATTAGAATTACAAGATTTTGTCAATAGTTCTACCGAAGAGTCAACACAAGTTTTGCAAGATTATCATCAATCTATAGAATTTTTACCAATCAATCAAGATTTTGATGATGAAAATAATTTTGAAAATAATGAAGTAGAAAATGAGGTAGAAAGTCAAGTGGAGAATAAAACACTACTACAAAATAACGAAGTTATTTTTGACATAAAAAGTGAAGAAAAACCTCTAATTGAAACCGAACAAAAAAATGACAATGAAATTATTCTTAATATAAAAAATGAAGAAAAACCTGAAATAGAAACCGAACAAATAAATGAAAATGAAGTTATTTTTGATATAAAAAAACAAGAAGAGAAAGAAATTTCAACCGAAAAAGCAGAAGTTAAATTTCATATTTTATCAGAAGAAGAAACAAAGGAAGAAGTAAATACGGCTTTTATTTCGCCAATGACTGTGATTTTTGAGGAAAATAAACCTAAAAATGAAATAGAAATTGTAGAAAAAGAAGAAAATCAAGAGGATAAAATCACTTCATTTTTTGATACATTTAATCAAACTGATGTTTCTTTTGATACTAATTCATCTAAAACAATTACTAAGATATTTCCTGAAAATATAGAAAAAAAAGAAATTAAATTAGAAATTGTGGAGTCTGAAAAAATAGAAAATTGGACAGAAAGCCAGGCAATTTTTTATTTTCAAGAAGGAAAAAATCAACAATCTATACAAATTTATCAAAAATTAGCAGAAGAATATCCTACTAAAAAAGAATATTTCGAAAAACAAATTAAAGCCATTGGCTCGCAACAAACGCAAGATTTGAGAGAAAAAATAGAAGTCGAATCTATTCAATTTAGCCCACATACAACTAATAATGATGAATATTCTGAAGAATTGGCGTTGCGTTTGTTCGCACAAGGGCGTGTGTCTGAGTCTATTTTTGTGTATGAAAAATTAACTGAATTGTATCCACAAAAAAACAATTATTATTTATCACAAATTTCTATTATGACAAGTTAGTATTTCTAATTGTAAAATCTATTTTTACTATGAATTATTCTTTGGTACGTGAAATAAAAAATGAACCAAAAATATATTAAAAAAAAATTAAAACTATCCAGCAATTTATCCAAAAAAATGAGCATAATCAACGAACCAATATCTTGGTGGAAAAATCCAACCTTATATTATTTTCAAAAATTATTCAAAGAAAAAAATACTAAAATAGAAAGAGATGAAGCCAAAGAATTATTAAATGACATAGAAAGAACCGAACTCCAAAAAACAAAAAATTATATCATTTTTTGGGCGGCTTGTTATGGTGCGTGTGGTGTGATTTTTTTGTATATTCCATTTTATTTATTTCCTTTTTTATTTCCGATTTATCAAGTCAATTTGTGGGGAATACAATTTTCGTTTTCTTTATCTTTTACAATTTATGGCTTATTTTTAGCGATTTTAGAAATTGTGTTGTTGATTATTTTGAATCTGAAAGCAGTAGCAAAAGTAAGCCATATTTGTAACTTTCCAAATCAAAAAGATAGAAATTTTGATAAACATTTTAAAATTTTATACGAAGTAAGCATCGAAAAACAGGCAAAAGAATTGTTAGATTTTGATATAAATCCTATGGAAGGTCTCTCAAAATGGCAAATTAGTTTGTATAGTATTTGGAATAAAATCAAGGCAACTTTGAGTAATATGTTGCTTAAAATGTTAGTAGGACGAGTTTTGGGTCGTTTTATGCTTCGATATAGTTTTTTAAGTTTTTTAGTTGATTTTATTAGTTTGCCTATTTTTGCTTTTTGGGACGCATATACTTCGTATCGAGTTTTTAGAGAAACAAAAGTGAGAGTTTTGGCTCCTGATACAATCCGCCGTTTTGTGATTACATTCAAAAGAAAATTATATCATGACGAGAATTTTAAGGCTGTTTTGTTAGATTGTTTGCGTTTTATTGCGATTGCCAAACGTTCTTTTCATCATAATCATTATATATTGGCTGAAAATATTGTGAATGGTTTTGATTTGGTGATTGATAAAAATAGAGAAAAACTAAATTTAGAAATGTTATTACAAACAATCAAAAAATTAAGTCCTGAAGCAAGAATTACTTTAGCAAAATTATTTATTCTGGGTATGTTGGTTGATGGTTATTTGTCAAAGAGAGATTGGATTGTCCTAAAAAATTTAGATAAAACAGAAGATTTGATTAGTTTTAATTACAAAGAGTTAAAAAAATGGGAGCAGGATTTTATCAAAGGTCGCGGGTTAAAAGACCTTTTAAATGCTGATTTGCATTGATTTTTGTAGTTTTTATTTCGATTCTACTTTGCACGAAAGCATTGTAATATCATCAACATAATCTTGTTTTTCTTTGAATTGATTGAGATGGTCAATTAGATTTTCGTGTATTTCTGTTAAATCATTTTTTTGGTATGATTTGAGAATTTCCAATAAATTTTCACTGCCTAATTGTTCGTTTTTATCGTTGATAGTTTCGGTAACTCCATCAGTATAGTTAAATAAATAAAAGTTTTTCAAATTCTGAATTATTCCTTCTTCTACAAAAGGCAATGGAGAAAATACGCCCAAAATTGTCGTACCACTTTCTAATAAATGAACATTATCAGTATCAAAATCAAACAAAAAAGATGGATTATGTCCTGCATTGATATAATGTAAAGTTTTATTTTTTTCATTATATAAAACAATCAAAAACGTGATAAAATGTCCACCTTCTGCATTAAAATAAATTTGATGATTCAAATCTGTAATAATTTGAGATAAATTTTGAGTTTGTCGCACCAAAGTTCGCAAAGATGCCTGAAAATTAGACATCAATAAAGCCGCTGGAACTCCCTTTCCTGATACATCTGCAATGCATAAAATAAAATTATTATCTTCCAAAGGAATAAAATCATAATAATCTCCCCCAATAAGTGCGTGTGGAAAATAAGTTGCTTTTATTTTTAAATTGTCTGTATAAGGTAATTTTTTAGGAAACAACAAAGATTGTACTTGTTTAGCAATTTCCATTTCTTTTTGATTAGATGCTTCTTTGGAGGCTTGTTTGAGTTGTTGTCTAATCAATTTTTTGTTTTCAATCGCTACAATCACGATATTTGCTAAAGTTTTTATGAAATAAATTTGCTCGTCTTCTTGTGGAATATTCATATCAAAAGTCAAAAAAATATACGCCAAAATAATATCTTTGTGTTTGATAGGTAAAACCACGTCATATTCTTGATATGCTTCGTCTTTTATTTCAATATCTTTGATAAAAGTAAGTTTTGTAATATTTTGTAAAATTTCTATATCTAATTTATCAGCCGTAAAAATAATTTTATTACCAAAAATAGTTTTACATTCCCAGATTTCATCAAATACAAAAACAGCACACTTTTTCACTTTAAAACTTCCTCTCAAAGAAAATTTTAACATCGCATACAAATCAGACTCAGACACATTATTATTAATCGACTGCGTAATTTGGAGCAATGTTTCCAACTCCATTTTTTGTTGAACTGATTGTCTATTATTTATTTCTAACATCGTATGCATCTCTTAAACCATTCCCAAATAAATTAAAAGCCAAAATTGTTAAAGCAATAGAAAAAGCAGGAAAAATTACCAAATAAAATCCATTGGGCGAATTCATCAAAGGAAATCCTTCACTCACCATCACTCCCCAAGAAGTAGCGGGAGGTTGCACACTCAAACCTAAAAAACTCAATCCAGCCTCTGTCAAAATAGCAGAGGCAAAATTGGAAGTCATTACTACTAAAAGTGGTCCGATAATATTTGGTAAAATATGATAAAAAATAATTCGACCATTTTTCATACCCAATGCTCTGGTTGCTTCTATAAAAGGTTTTTCTTTGATACTCATCACTTGCCCGCGCACAGTACGTGCAATATCTACCCACGAAGTCAATCCAATGGCAATAAAAGTAACCATTACGCCTTTTCCTAACACCAAACTAATCGCAATCACTAACATAATACCGGGGATAGACCAAACCACTGTCATAAACCAAACAACTAATTTATCAATTCCTCCCCCTAAATAGCCTGCCAACGAACCTAATAATAAACCTAAAAATGTTGCAATCGTTACAGAAACTAAACCAATTCCCAAAGAAATTCGAACTCCTAATAATAATCTACTCAACATATCTCGACCAGATTTATCTGTTCCTAATAAATAATATCTTTTTTCTATATTATTTTTTTCAAATTTTTCAATGGCTTCATTCATTGAAACGGTTACGATTTTTTCGTGGTAATCTAAGTAAATTAAGTCTCCACTATGAATTGAAAAATTACCTTCGGGATTATGTTTGGGTAATCTATCAGATTGACCGATATATAATTGATAAACTACATCAGCCAAAGGATATGGTTGTTCTTTTTCGCCTTGCCCAAATTCTCTTACATATACTAATGCTTTTTTTCTATCAATTCTATAGGTTTCGATAGGTTTTATGTTGTATTGGCTTTCTTGTCCAAATAATAAATTATAAAAAATATTATTTTGTGGAATATCTCTATTTTTTCTTATTTTTAGCATCAATACCTTAAAACCGGGCTTTTGTTTGGCAATTTCATCAGCTCTTTCATTGGCAAAAGGCGTAGAATCAGGCATTATCCAATACCCTAAAATAGATAATATTACCAACAAAACGATAACTATCATTCCAAAAACGGCAGGCGGATTGGAGAATAATCGTCTTCGAAAATAATAAGAAGGTGTACGTGATTTTAAAATCATTTATCTATTTAATTTAGTAAAAAGCAAAAGTAATTATTTTTTGTATGAAAACAAATTTTTTTTAAAAAAATAAATGATTTTAATTATATTTTTTATTTTAAAAACATTACTTGTGCTATTTTTTATTGTTTTTCAAAAAAAACATACTAAACTCTAAATTTTACGTATTTTTATTTTTATATTTACTTTTTTATCTTGTAAAAAATTAGTAACTTTGCAAGGCTTTGAATGTATTGAAAAACGATATTTTATTGACTTCAAAAATAAAAAATTATGATAACAAATATGAAAATAAAAAATTTCAAATCATTGAAACATATTGATTTGAAATTAAGCAATCTCAATCTTTTTACAGGATTAAATGGCTCAGGAAAAAGTTCTATTATTCAAGTTTTACTTTTATTAAAACAAAGTATAAATTATTTGAGTTCGGGAACTTTAGCATTAAATACAGAAGCAGGAAATATAGATATGTTATTTGATGGTGGAACAGGAAAAGATTTGCATTATAATAAAAAAAAAAACGAGGAACAAATTCTATTTCATTTGGAATTTTCAGAACAAAATCCACTTTTTTGGCAATTTCAATTTATTGATATGAGAAGTAGATTACATAGTAACGCAAAATATAGTGAAGAAATTCTATCAAAATATGTTCTTTTTAGTGAAAATTTTCAATATTTAATGCCCGAAAGACAAATTCCACAAAAAGAATATCCTGCTTCGATGATAGATGTTTGTGATAAAAGAAATTTAGGTATTTTGGGTGAGCATACCGCTTTTTATTTAAAAAATTATGGCAATATTCAAAAAATAGAACACCAAGAATTATTACACCCAAAAGCGAAAAATAATACATTGATAGCCCAAACAAATGCTTGGTTATCTGAAATATCGCCCAATGTAAGTATAGAAACTGAATTTACACACTTAAAAAAAGATAAAGTTTTACTCAAATATAAATTTGGAGAAGATAGTTATAATCCAACTCAAGTAGGTTTTGGTTTATCTTATGCTTTGCCTGTAATTGTCGCTTTATTGACTGCAGACAAAGATAAATTGATTATTATCGAAAATCCTGAGTCGCACATACACCCACGTGGGCAAGCAGAATTAGGAAAATTATTAGCGGCAGCAGCTCAAACAGGTGCGCAATTATTTATAGAAACTCATAGTGATCATATTTTGAATGGAATTAGAGTGGCAGTGAAAGAAAAACCTGAAATAAAGGATAGTATAGCAGTCTTTTTTTGTGAAAGAATAGAAGAGGAAAAAGAAATATACTCAAAAGTTACTCCTATCAAAATAGATAAAAAAGGAGAATTGAGCATATATCCTGATAATTTTTTAGATGAATGGAGTACTCAACTTTATAAATTGGTTTAAAAAATGAAAAAGGACATTATGAATAAAATCTTATATTTTCAAAAAAAACACACGCAACTCTAAATTTTACGTATTTTTATTTTTATATTTACAAAAAAAGCATTATTTTTGCAGGGTTTTAAAAAATTCCCTTTCAATTTATAAAATATGCAATTATTTTTCAAAATTCGTTATTTTTTATTGGCTGCTGTTTTATTATATAGTATGCTTTTTTTATCAGGTTGTGTACGTGCAAGAAAAGCAACATTAATTATTGGCGAAGACGTAATGTATGCTTCTCGTGTGAATATTTTTAGAAATACGCATCAATTAGGAGAGTGGCAAAAAGTATTAAAAGATGAATTAGAATTAGATTTAAAAGCAGATAGTATCAAAAGACCTATGTTTTTAATCAATGGAAAAGGATATGTTTTTGGAGAATTGATGCAAGGCACTAAAAATTATACCGCATTTTCTATTCCTTTGTTTAACAAAAGAAATTTTGAGAAATTTATCAAAAAAGCATTACCTTCTTATAATGTCAAAACATATAAAAAATATAAATTTATAACCAAAGATAAAAATTTAATTGCTTGGTCAAAAGGAGTTTTATTGATGATAGACGCACACCAAGCAGAAAATGAATTAGAAGCAGAAAAAATACTCCAAAAAATTGTGGACACGCCAAAAAGTGCTGCCCTAATTCTCAAAAATCCTAACTTTAAAAAAGCACTCAATAACGATAGAGATGTAGCTTTATGGTTGAATGTAAATAAATTTGCGAACATTCCTGAAGTAAAAACATTTGTTAAAAATATTCCATTTAAAAATAATTATTTACACTTTCAAACTGATTTTGATGAAGGCGTAGTAACAGCAAATACTGAATATTTTACAAGCCCCGAACTTTTTGAGGCATATAAAAATTTATTCTCAGGAAAAATAAATAAAAGACTTATTGAAAATTTACCCATTACTTCGCCTTCTACCGTTCTATCGTCAGGAATTAGCCCAAAAGAATTAAAAGTTTTTTTGAAAGATATAGAATGGACTGAAAAAGCAGAAAATTTAGTTAGTTCGATGACTTTGACAATGGACGAGTTTTTAGAAATGGTAACAGGCGAAACCGTTGTTGCCAGCAAAAAAATAGATATTGAAGCCCTGCCTGATTCATTGAAAGATAATAAAAAGTATATTTCTGATGTGGTAATGGGTTTCAGAATCAAAAATTTGTTTATTTATGATTCTTTGATGAGTACATTAAAAGAAACAGGAATTTTGGAAGTAAAAGAAGGACACAGCATTTTTTTAGATGATTTATATGTATTACGCCAAGATAGTTTGGTATATGTTACCAGAAATGAAAGTATCAAAGATGATTTTATTAAAAATGTAAAATTAGAAAATAAGCAAGTTTTAAAGCAAATTACGAATAAATGGTTTGTTTTTTATGCCGATGAATCAGTTTCTAAAAGAGAAATGGCAGGAAAATCTCTAGTCAATAGTATTGCAAAAGTACTTTTAAAAGGTGATAAAGTCAAGTTAGAATCCGTTACTTTTCATCTCGAAACCATAGGAAAAAATAAAAAACATATCGATGGCGAAACAATCGTATTGTTAAAAGATAAAAATGCTAATTCTCTTTGGGCAATGTTAGAAATCATCAAAGAAATCGTATTTCAAACCAAACAAAGATTTGACCCTAATTTTTTCAAAGAAGAATAAAATATACAAAAATAAAAAATGTCTGTATTCAACACAAATGCTACTGAATTTAGCATAGAAAATGCTTTATTTTTAGCCCAATTTTCAAAATTATCTTATTCAAGCGAAGCAGAAATTAAAATTGCCTTGCAATTAGAAAATGATAATACTACCAAATTATCTTTTATCAGTTCAAAAAATGCAGGTTTTGATACCGAAGTAGTGATAATAGCAGATGAAAATGCGGTAATGATTATTTTTCGAGGAACAGAAATCAATAGCGTAGAAGATTGGATAAGTAACGTGGATAATAGATTATTTCCAATTTTTGCAGGCAATGTTCATCAAGGATTTTGGGAAGCATTGGGGCAAGTTTGGGAACAAATCAATGAAAATTTAGCTACATTAAGAGATAAAAATCAAAATATTTGGCTGACTGGACATAGTCAAGGTGGTGCTTTGGCGATGATTGCAGCAAGAGTTTTTAAAGAGCAAAACATTGATATTCAAGGAGTTTATACATTTGGGCAACCGCGTGTGGCTGATTTATTATTCGCCACTAATTATGATGCTTTTTTAGGTGATAAAACTTTTCGAGTGTATAATGAAGGCGATGCTATTCCTCAAAATCCTCAACATTTATATCACGCAGGAACAGGAGTTTCTGTAGATGAAAATGGAGAAATAAATATTCAATCGGGAATTAATTTGATGGAATCTGGTGGCAGTGGTTTAGCTTCTATTTTAGATGCTTTGTTAGATTTTGCGGGCAATGATGTCAATCCACATAATATTGATGAATATATCAATCGTTTGCAAAAATAAAAATACGCCAAGATTTATTTACTTGATTTTCAATGATTTATCTCTAAAAAAACATAAAATCAATTATTTTTAAGTATATATTATAAAAAACAAAAAAAATACATTACTTTTGTACCAAAATATAGAAGTAATTTTTTTATCTTTATACAAGTATGAATCAAGATTTTTTGCCTATTGTCGGCACAGACCATATCGAATTTTATGTAGGAAATGCCAAACAAGCAGCCTATTTTTATCAAACCGCTTTTGGTTTTGAGTTAGTGGCGTATGCAGGACCCGAAACAGGCATCAAAGAAAAAGCATCTTTTGTGTTACAACAAGGAAAAATAAGATTTGTTTTTACGACTTCTTTATATCCTAACACAGACATCGCACAACACGTATATACGCATGGAGATGGCGTAAAAGTATTGGCAATTCAGGTAGATGATGCCGAAAAATCTTTTTATGAAACAATGAAAAGAGGAGCAACCGAAGTATTAAAACCAATCACTCTGGTCGATGAATTTGGGGAAGTAAAAATGGCAAGTATCAAAACTTATGGCGAAACGATTCATACTTTTGTAGAAAGAACAAATTATAAAGGTGCATTTATGCCGGGTTATGAACCAAGAAAAAGTGCTATTCCATTGAAACCTATCGGACTTTTACACGTGGATCATTGCGTTGGAAATGTAGAATTGGGAGCAATGAATAAATGGGTTGATTTTTATGAAAAAGTAATGGGATTTTCTTTGTTAGTTACTTTTGATGACAAAGATATTTCTACAGAATATACGGCTTTGATGTCGAAAGTGGTTGCGAATGGCAATGGTTATATTAAATTCCCAATCAACGAACCTGCTGACGGAGCAAGAAAATCTCAAATTGAAGAATATATCGAATATTATAAAGGGGCAGGCGTGCAACATATTGCGATTGCTACGAATGATATTGCGTTTACGGTGGGAGAATTGAAAAGTCGAGGCATTGATTTTTTACAAGTTCCTGATACTTATTATGATACTTTGACTGAAAGGGTAGGAGCAATTCAAGAAGACCTTGCAATACTTAAAAAGTTAAATATTTTAGTAGATAGAGATGAAGAAGGCTATTTATTGCAAATATTTACAAAACCTGTAGAAGACAGACCAACTGTTTTTTATGAAATTATACAACGCAGAGGAGCGAAATCTTTCGGAAAAGGAAACTTTAAGGCTTTGTTTGAAGCAATAGAAAGAGAACAAGAATTGAGAGGGAATTTATAAATATTCCAAAAAAACGCTTACAAGAACTTTGAATTTTTGTAAGCGTTTTTTTTATATTTATTCCTTTTTTTCCTGCTAAAAATTACTTTGTTATTTGGACAAATTAAAAATTAAAACTAACATTCATTAAAAAATACCTCGATAATAATCTACTTTGAAAAATATTTACAGAATAATCTGTGGTTTCAATTTGTGTAAAATTATCATTATTCAATAAATTATTAAACACAAAATTAAATTCATATTTTTTACTCTTAGGTCTAAATCGTGCTAAAAAATCTAAAAACAAATAATTTTCTGTTTTTTTATTAACATTAGGCAAATAGTAATCTGATGATAAAGAGAAAAACCATTTTTTATTTGGAAAATATACTAACTTAGAAATATTACTTAAAAATTGATTGCTAAATCGTCCACCTTGATTATTTTTAGAATTATTTTGAATAAAAATAGTAGCATTTTCAAAATTAAAATCACCTTCAAATGCAGTTCTTACCGTTAGTTCGTTATTAAAAGTATTATTTTGATTATCTCTTAAATTAGAATTATTGACGATGTTTTTATACTGAGAAATAGAATAATTGGAAGTAAATTTGACGGTTGATTCTATCATATCTAAATATTTTTCAGTAGAAAAACTAAAATTAAGACTATTTGTATTTTGTGGTAAATAAAAATAATTACTACGCATTACATTCGGTTCTATATCTAAATTAGAGAAAAAATTCCCATTATTTTCTTGATAAGTTGCTCCAAAACTCAAACGAAACTGATTAAATAAATCATTTTTTCTATAAAAAAGACTTGATGATAACGTATTTTGTAACGATAAATTAGGTTGATTGCTCATAATACTTCTATTACTCGTCAAAATAGGATTAGTAAATAAATACGTTTCAGTATTTGGTTTTTGTTTATAATTTGAAGTGGCTACAATTGAAGATACATCATTTAATTTGTAGCGAATGGTTAAAGATGGCTCAAAAATAAAATTTTGGCTATTTTGTACGTTTGCTTGTATTTTATTCTCTATTTTTTGGTCTAAAATACTGATAGAATAAGCAGGAGATATTCTCCATTTTCGACGTTCAAAACCATAACTTCCAGTCGTAGAAAAAGTTTTTTTAGTATAATTCAAATCATTGATTGAAATAATAATTTGTGAATTTAGGTTGTCATTTCTACTTGATAAATTAGAAGAAAGTGGCGAATTTTCAATGTTTATTTTAGCAGAAAAAATATATTTTGAGCCTTTGTGCGAACCCAATAAAGTCGCATTTAATTCTGTGTAATCTTTTCTATTATTTATTTTTTGAACATCTTTTTCAAAATTATTCGGATTAAAAACAGAAGGAGTAATGCTAAATTCTTGCGGAATTTGATTGGTAGAATGAAACAACAAAACCTGCAAAGCCGTTTTAGTGGATAATTTTTTGGTAAAAAGTAAGTTTTGTTTCAAATAAAAATCATTCGATAAAAGGGTATTGTCAAAATTCTTTTCATTATTTTGCAAAACATTAGATTGCGTATTGATTTGTTCTTGTTGAATACGAAAATTATACTCCAAAAGTGAAGTTTTAGATGTATTATATTTCATTTCAATATCACCTCGATAATAACTTGGCTTTTTATAAATAGTTCGATTATCCGAAGTAACAAAAGTTTGATTATTGATAGTGTTTTGGCTTTGAGATAATTGATTAGAAAAAATATTATCTTTCAAATAATACAAATTAAATTTAATACTTAATCGTTTTTTTATCTTAAAAATTGCATCATAATTACCAAAAAAAGAATTGTTAATATTGCTTCTGTTATTGTCCAAATTTACACCTAAAATGGTTTCAGGAATGGTTTTGTTAGCAAAATAATCTTTTTCTTTCAATTTTTCTACTCCAATTCCACCACCTACATAATCAAGAGGCGAATTATTGACACCAATATTATTATAAGATAAAATTCCAAAAGACTTATAATTTTTCGCAACCGTTATAAAATTATTATTCGAATTGCCTACTAATTTTTCATTCGCATTGATACCAAGACCACCATTTATTTCTCCTGATAAGTCAATTTTTCCTTTTTTGAGTTCTAAATTAAGAATTACTTTGTCATCACTTTCTATGCCTTTCAATAAAGGATTTTTGGAGTAATTTTCAATGGCTTGCACCTGCTCGACCATATCGACATTAATATTTTTAGTTCCCAAACTATAATTATAACCAAATAAATCATCTCCGCCCAAAGTAACAGTTTCGATAGGTTTTCCTTTAAATCTAATTTCTCCAGACTTATCATCTACATCTACGCCCGGTAATTTTTTGATAATATCTATAATTTTTCTTTCTGAACCATTGCTAAAAGAACTTACATTAAATTTTGTAGTATCTCCTTTGATTTGAATAGGTTGTTTGGGCGCACTAATCACGACTTCATCAAGTTTTTTGATGTCGTCTATTGGCAATATAAAATTTAAAGTATAGGTTTTATTTTTTTGAACGCTATCTAACGTTTGGGTTTGAGATATATATCCGTTGGCGGTAATCTCCACAATGATTTTTGTATATTCTTTTTCCAAAGTAATGCTATATTTTCCTTGACGAGCCATCACAAACTCTACGGTTTCATCTCCTTGTTTTATTAAAACATTTGCCAATAATATAGGAGTATTATTGGCATCTTGTATTTTTCCTGTGATAATATTTTGGGCAGAACAATAAAAAGAGAATAAAAAAAATAAGATAAGTAATACGTTTTTCATTCTTTTATTTTTAATTTTATTTCTTCTATTTGTAAATCTTCTATTTTATCAGTGATTTTAACACTTAGTTTATCAAATTCCTTAAATTTAGATTTCATAAGTTTTGCTATTTTTTTTAATTTTTCTTCAAATATTTTTGCATACTCTTGCCAAGTAATAATTTTATCTTTTGTATATGGATTTTTTATATCGTTTTGGCTTTGATTGAGTGCAATTTTTTGTGGTTCAATGATAAAATAATTATCCTCACTATATATGTATAATATTAGCCCGGGTAATCCATCAAACTTCCAAGGTCCGCCCATTTGATACAAATCTTTGCTAAAATAAGCCACATACTTTCTACCTCGAAAATTACAAGTTGCTTTTTGGCATTTATAAGTCAAAATAGTGGTGTCTTGTTTGGGGATAATTTTCCATTTAAAAAGATTAAGCGATTCTCCCACAATAACTTTTTTTGAAGGTGGTAAAAAATCATTAAAGATAAGCGTATCTTTTAAATAGTTTTTATAAAAAATATCCTTGGTAATAGTTATTGAATGTTTATCACCTAATTTCAACTCAATAGAACCATCTTGCTTTACTTTTTTATCAAAAGCATCGTCTTTATGTTTCAATCCCTTTACATCATCTTCAGGCTTATTATAATAAACCGATTCATTATTTTTTAATAACAGATAATAAAAAGATACACCTGAAGTGATAGTAGAATTTCTATTTAAAGTTATTTTATAATCAATTTTTATGTTTTGCGAACTAATTACTGAATAACACATAAATAAAATAAATGTTAATATGTTTTTCATTCTTTTACTTTTATTTTTATTTCTTTTATTTCTAAATTTTCTATTTGGTCAGTAATTTTAACACTAACGCCACTTTTTGCTTTCATGTGTTTTGCAATTTTTTTCAGTTTTTCTTCAAATAATTTTCTATATTCTTCCCATCCCAAAATTTTATCTTTGGTATATGGATTTTTTATATCTTCCTTGATTTGATTGAGTGCTATTTTTTGTGGTTCGATGATAAAATAATTATCCTCACTATATATGTATAATATTAGCCCGGGTAATCCATCAAACTTCCAAGGTCCGCCCATTTGATATAAATCTTTGCTAAAATAAGCTACATATTTTCTACCTCGAAAATCACAAGTTGCTTTTTGGCATTTATAAGTTAAAATAGTCGTGTCTTGTTTAGATATAATTTTCCATTTAAAAAGATTAAGAGATTCACTTACGATAACTTTTTTTGAAGGAGGCAAAATGTCATTAAAAATAAGCGTATCTTTGAGATAGTTTTTATAAAAAATATCTTTTGTAAAACTGACAACATTTTTGGTAAGTTCGTCTACATCTACATTTACTTTTATTGTTCCATCTGGCTCAATTCTTTTATCGGAAATATTATCTTTGTACTTCAATCCCTTCAAATCATCTTCGGGATTATTATAATAAATCGATTCACTATTTTTTAATAAAAGATAATAGAAAAATGTGCCTGAAGTCATAGTAGAATTTCTATTTAAAGTTATTTTATAATCAATTTTTATGTTTTGAGAATAAATTAAAGTAAAATTAATTGAGAAAAGTAAAAAAAGGATAAATGATTTCATAGTTATGAGGTAAGATAAAATGATTTTAAAAAATTATGTATAAAAAAAGTATTACACTTATAGATAATAATTTTTAAGTATATGCAAAAGAAATATAAAATAAGCCAAAAACCAAATTTTTAATAATATATTTTGTTAATGAAATGTTAATGTTTATGATTGTATAAACAAAAGCCTTATTCTTCTCGTTCTTCGGGCTTTTTATATCTATAAAAATAAGAAATTATTTATTTTATTATTTTCTATTTCGTATAATTGAGCAGTAAGCATTTTTTACAATCCTTTCAAAAGTTTTTTAATTTCATCTTTTACGCCTTCATATTCTGTCATTTTTTGTGCTTTTTTGAGATATTTTTTTGCTTGTTCTTTTTGTCCATTTGCCAAAGTAATTCTTCCCAAACCTACATAACTCAATGCTTGAAAATCTTTAGAATATCGCACATCAACATTTGTGATTTGTGTTGCATTTTTATAAAAAGTTTGAGCAGATTCATAATTTTTATAATATTTTTCATAAATCATTCCTTTAAAAGTATTGGCGGCAGTTCGATACATTTTTCCTGAAAGTGTAGCAAATCTTGGTAAAAGTAATTCAGCCTCTGCATATCGTCCCACAAAAATTAAACTTTCACAATGTTTGAGAGCAAAAAAAGGATTATAAGGATATTTTTGAATCAGGTTTTGGGTTTGTGCCAAAGCGATTAAATAATTTTTTTCATATTTTGAATAAATACTATGCAAATAAATAAAAGCCTCAATTTTGCTAAACTTAGATTGAGTAGAGGCTAATTGTAAATATTGCAAACCTTTTACTTTATCACCATTTGGAAAAAATATCATTGCAGCCTTAGCAGCGGGGTGCGTTTCGGGGTATTGCACCGCATAATATCGATATAAACCTGTCGTAAAATAATAATCAGCCAATTTATCGCCCCAATCAAAACCTTTTTTGAGATAATGAAAAGCACTTTTTCCTAAATCAACCGATGCCCAAAAATTTTCCGCTTCCGATTCGTGCAATGCCATCAAACTATATGCCATCATCGCAAAATAATTTCCTTCAATATCTTGTTTATTTTTTTTGAGAATTGCCTTTGATTGTGCCAAACAAGTTTGTAAATATATTTCGTATTGTGTATATTCTGTGTAGTTTTTTTGCAAGGGAAATGTTTGCCACGAGATTGTGTAAGCATACAAAAAAGGCACAACAGGGTGATTAGGCAATTTTTTATCTAATTTATCAATCGCAATTCGAGCATTTTTAAAATCAAAATTATATATTTTTTCTACAGCATCAGTAGTGATTTGTTGAGCGGTTGCGTCTTTGAGAAATTGCCCAAAAACAAACATATTCGCCCAAAAAAAAGTAAAAATAAACAAAAATATTTTTTTTATCATTATTTTTTCGATACTATATTTCGACAATAATATTATCAATCAAACGCACTTCTCCCGCGTATGCAGCCACACATATTGCCACATTTTTTTGATTTTGATAGGTATCTAACAGCGTTAAATTTTGATTATCAGCCATCAAAAAATATTCCAAACGCAAATTAGAATCAGCATAAAAAGATTGAATAAAATCAACAATTTCACTCCAATTTTCTTTATTTTTAATTCTTTTTTCTACTTCGAATAGACTTTGAGAGATTTTAACAGCTTCTTTTCTTTGCGTTTCGTCTAATCTCATATTGCGTGAAGACATTGCCAAGCCATCTTTTTCTCGAATTGTTGGGCATATTATCAATTCTAAATCAAAATCTAAATCACGTACCAAACAACCAATTACTCGGCATTGTTGTAAATCTTTTTGTCCAAGATATGCTTTTTTTGGCGTAACAATATGAAATAATTTACTCACCACCAACGCCACTCCATTAAAATGTCCTACTCTAAAACTTCCTTCCATGACTCGTTCTAAATTACCAAAATCAAATTTTAATAAAGCAGAATGTGGATACATTTCTTCGGGAGTAGGCGTAAAAACAATGATTTCTTTGCCCAAAGTTTCTAATAAATCAACGTCTTTTTGAATATTTCGAGGATATTTTTCTAAGTCAGCGGCATTATTAAATTGTGTTGGATTGACAAAAATACTAATCACCACAAAATCATTTTCTTCACTTGCTTTTTTGACTAATTGCAAATGACCTTCGTGCAACGCACCCATAGTAGGCACAAAACCCCAATTTTTGTTGGCTATTTTTTGTTCTAATAAAAACGATTTGAGTGTGGCAATCGTGGTAAATATTTTTGTCATTTATTTTGATTTTTTTCCTAAAATAGAAATATTGACGTATTTTTTTGGATTTTCTCTCAAATCTAAGAATACTTTATCCAAATCTAACAGCGTTTTATTGATATTTTGATACAAAGAATCACTTTTCATCAATGCCCCGATTGTTCCTTCGCCTTTTTTGACAGAAGTGAGCATATCGTTGAGTTGTCCAACTGCATTGCTTGCTTTTTTGAAAGTTTCTTCTAATTCTAATTTATTTGCTTTGGTTAATAATTGGCTTGTTTTATCCAAAATAGGCGTAAATTTTCCTTGTAATTCCTGCAAAGAACGCATCAATTGGTTTGTATTTGCCAATAAATTATCAATTTGCCCGCTTTTTAAAGTATTTTTTAAAGAATTAGTAATTTCATTTATATTTTTAAAACTACTTGTCAAATCTCCTTTTGCCTGATTAAAAGTAGTTAATAATTCTTTTACTTGCAACATCACAGAATCAACTTTTGATAATAGAGGTGTTGCCTTATTCCCTAAATCTGCCATTAAATTTGGTTTTGTACCATTTTTAAGCATTTCTCCACCTGATAATTGTTTTGTACCTTTTTTGATTTCTAAAATAACCGCTTTTCCACCCAATAATCCATTATCACCCAAAAAAGCAGTGGTCGAATCGGTCAAAATCAAATCATTTCTCACGTCTAAAGTCAATAAAAACAGACCACTTTTTTGATTTTGTCTTACTTCTACATTTGCCACACGCCCTACCGCCAAACCATTTAACATCACAGGTCTCGAAACAGTTAGTCCATCTAATTCTTTAAATTCGACAAGGTATGTGCGTGTGCGTGTGAAAAAATCTGAACCTTTCAAAAAATTAAAGCCTGTATAAAGCATCGCTGCCGAAATAATCGCTAATAAAGCAATTTTGATTTCTTTTTTCATTCTAAATGATTGTTCTTTGTGATAAAAAGAGAGAAAATATTCCGCAAAATTATAAAAAAAATGATACTTTTACAAATTTTATCTATAAAAATTTATGAGAAACTAAAAAAATCCATAGTTTTTAATTTGTGGCAATAATTTATTTTTGAGAATGTTATGTAAAATTTTCAATTCATTCATTTCATTTTCACCAATATTTACATCAGTCATAGCATTTCTAATTTGCCACCAACCTACATCAAAACTATGAATTTTAAATTTTGGAGTGCGCATTTGTGATAAATTAGCAAAAAATAATTCATAAATTTGTTTTGCTTTTGTTAAAATATCTTGACTTTCTTTGGATAAATATTGTTTTTTTTGCGATAACCATTCGAACATAAACGTATTTTTAGCGGTCATTAAAGAGTTAAAAATATCAGAATCAGTAATTTTCCAATGTTTTATTTCTTCTATATCAAAAGGAAAAAAGTGATTTTTAATTTGATAGATTTGATTTTTATACGTAATATCTCTCAAAGAAGCCGTTGCATTTGAAGTGCTAAATAAATTCCAAACAGTACAATCGACCATAAATTCTTCGGTCAAAACTTGGTTTGGTTGCATAAACTGGTCTCTATCATTCAACCAAGTTGCCTTCGGAATACGTCTAACTGCGTGAATAACCATTGCTTTTTCAAAATTTTCAGGCGTAACAGACAATGCACCCGCACTCACAGACGGACCTGAAAGAAATGCAGTTTGATTTTGATATTGAAAATTATTGCCTCCACACATCAAGGACGCTAAAAAATTCTTCGAAATTCTATCTCGTACATCTTTATTATCAATTTTTACATTGATTGCACCACTAAAAGGTGGAAAAATTTGCGTGGCTGCTGGTCTATTTATCCATTTACTCAAATGTTTTTCTTTATTTTCTGTGCCTACTTTTTTGACATCAATTTTTTGTGTTTGGTTGTCAAAAACGTCCAGATTAATTATTTGTTCTTCTAATTTTTTTTCTTTAGATATATTCCAAAGCATAAACGCAATAGGAAATGGGCTTGCTTGCGAGGTTCCTGAAAAATTAGCGGAAGAAAAAACAAAACCATTTTCATATTGAAATTTAAAAATTATATCTCTAAATTTTTGGTCATTGTTCGAATTAAGATGTTTAATTTTATAATAAAAACCTAAATGAGTTTCTTTTCCTTCAAATTCTTTTTTAAGTCTAAAAATAAATTGCATAGCTAATTCTCTCGAAACCTCTCCTAAATCCTCTCTGTGCATTATTTTTCTTATTTTTGTATCGCTTACACCCGCTTTACTATGCGTATTTGCTCCTGCGGTTTGGCTCGTAGCAAAAGGTGGATTGATTTAATTCTCTCGAAACCTCTCCTAAATCCTCTCTGTGCATTATTTTTCTTATTTTTGTATCGCTTACACCCGCTTTACTATGCGTATTTGCTCCTGCGGTTTGGCTCGTAGCAAAAGGTGGATTGATTAAAATTATCCATTTCAAATCTTTGTTTGCCAAATCATTTTTTAATTTTTTTGGTAATTTCCAATCATATTCGTAATGAATTGTACCATTGGCAAAAATATTTTCTATGTCATCATTCAAATAATCGTATTGAAAAATAGTTGCTTCTGAAAACAATTTTTGGCAATGCTCTACATCTTCCATATATAAGGTAGATAAATAGCAATGCTTTAACGATTTTTGTGGGAGATAATACTCTAAATTTCCTGTTCCCGCTGCCATATCCCAAAGTCTATATTTTCCAGTTTCCCACCAATTTTTACCAACTATTTTTTCAATATATTCCAGACCTTTTTTAGCAAATGAAATAGGAGTAAAAAATTCGCCGTGAAATTCTTTATTTACTTTCTCACTTTTTCCCATTATTGTAACAATTATATAATTTATACACAAAATTAGTTTAATATTTTTATAAATACAAATATTTTAAAAAAATCCATAGTTTTTAATTTGTGGCAATAATTTATTTTTGAGAATAGAATGTAAAATTTTCAATTCATTCATTTCATTTTCACCAATATTTACATCAGTCATAGCATTTCTAATTTGCCACCAACCAGCATCAAAACTATGAATTTTAAATTTTGGAGTACGCATTTGTGATAAATTAGCAAAAAATAATTGATAAATTTCTTTTGCTTTTGTTAAAATATCTTGACTTTCTTTGGATAAATATTGTTTTTTTTGTGATAACCATTCGAACATAAACGTATTTTTAGCGGTCATTAAAGAGTTAAAAATATCAGAATCAGTAATTTTCCAATGTTTTATTTCTTCTATATCAAAAGGAAAAAAGTGATTTTTAATTTGATATATTTGATTTTTATACGTAATATCTCTCAAAGAAGCCGTTGCATTTGACGTGCTAAATAAATTCCAAACAGCACAATCGACCATAAATTCTTCGCTCAAAATTTGGTTTGGTTGCATAAATTGGTCTCTATCATTCAACCAAGTTGCTTTCGGAATACGCCTAACTGCGTGAATAACCATTGCTTTTTCAAAATTTTCAGGCGTAACAGACAATGCACCCGCACTCACAGACGGACCTGAAAGAAATGCAGTTTGATTTTGGCATTGAAAATTATTGCCCGCACACATCAAAGATGCTAAAAAATTCTTCGAAATTCTATCTCGCACATCTTTATTTTCTGCTTTGATTGTGATTGCATTGCTGAAAGGAGGGAAAGTATCAACGGCTGAAGGTCTTTTTATCCATTTTGTTAGAAATTTCTTTTTATTTTCTGTATTGATATTTTTACTATCTATTTTTTGACCCTCTAAATCAAATACATCAAGTATAATATTTTGATTTTCGATAGTATTTTCTTCTAATAAATTCCACAATAAAAAGCCAACAGGAAATGAATTATTTTTAGAAGTTCCCGAAAAATTAGCCGAAGAAAAAACAAAACCATTTTCAAATTGGAACTTAAAAAATTTCTCTCTCAATTTTTCATCATTGTTTGCATTAAGATATTTTATTTTTGAAAAAAGTCCTAAATGTGCTATTTTATCTTTAAATTCATATTTAATTCTATATAAAAATTGTGAAAATAATTCTCTCGAAACCTCTCCTAAATCCTCTCTGTGCATTATTTTTCTTATTTTTGTATCGCTTACACCCGCTTTACTATGCGTATTTGCTCCTGCGGTTTGGCTCGTAGCAAAAGGTGGATTGATTAAAATTATCCATTTCAAATCTTTGTTTGCCAAATCATTTTTTAATTTTTTTGGTAATTTCCAATCATATTCGTAATGAATTGTACCATTGGCAAAAATATTTTCTATGTCATCATTCAAATAATCGTATTGAAAAATAGTTGCTTCTGAAAACAATTTTTGGCAATGCTCTACATCTTCCATATATAAGGTAGATAAATAGCAATGCTTTAACGATTTTTGTGGGAGATAATACTCTAAATTTCCTGTTCCCGCTGCCATATCCCAAAGTCTATATTTTCCAGTTTCCCACCAATTTTTACCAACTATTTTTTCAATATATTCCAAACCTTTTTTAGCAAATGAAATAGGAGTAAAAAATTCGCCGTGAAAACGCCTCATTACATCATCACTTAATCTATCAATTTTGGCTAAAATAGCACGAATAATCGTTGGATTTTTTACTTTTTCATATAAGCCCCAAAAATGTTCATAATCTCTTTGCAATATTTTTTTTATTTTGGCATCGCCATTGCTAAATTGAAAAATAACTTTACTTTCATCTTTCATATAAATAGTACTTCCTTCCTGAATATCACAGACAAAATAACGGCTTGTTTTTAAACCATTTCTTACTGCATCGCCAAAAATATTATTCCAATATTCAAAAACATCTTCAAAATTTAATTCATTGATAATCTTTTTTTCAATGAAATTTAAGTTTGCTTGACTATCTAAATAAGTAGAAAGTAAATTTGAAAAAATATTATATTCACTTTGAATAAGTAAATTAAAAACGTGATTATTGATAAGTTTTTTATCATTTGCAAGGTCTTTTACTAAATTCTGGTCGGGATTACTGGGTGCTAAATCCCAATCATATTTACTTGTATCGTTATAATAATCTCTCCAAGTAGCCGTTTCGAATAAAATTGCTTCGTCTTCATCAGCCAAACACAAAGCAGGCGGAATAGATTTATCGATATATTTTCCAAAACGCAAACGCCTTACATAATAAAGAATTTGTGCCAAAACAGCGGCACGTACTTTTATATTAGATAATTTTTTATCATATTTGAACTCAAACAAAACTTGTGGCGTATAAAGGTCGTGCTTGTCCGAAGTATTATACTGAATAGCAAAACATTTAGCAAAAACAGATTTTACTTCTTCCTCTGTTTTTACTTTTTGCATATTTTTTGAAAATTGACTAAAATCACATCTAAGCATAAAATTATTTATTTATACACAAAATTAGTTTAATATTTTTACAAATACAAATTTTTTATAAAAATCCATAGTTTTTGATTAAATTGATTTGGTTCTTGTGAAATTATTGCGGAGATAATTTTGTTCTAATATGAATAACCATTTACTTTGAAAATATACAAAAATATTTCTACTCTCTATTTTCCTTGGTCTGTGGCACACACCGAAATAGCTTAGTAACTTTTATTTCGGTCTGTGTGCCACAAACCGAGGATTAACATAAAAAATTATTTCAAATAATAATCTTCTCCAAAAAAACTAACTGTAATATCAGGTCTCTTTTTTTGTTCTGTTTTTACCATTTCCCTATTAAAAGGAGTATCTTTTAACTCTATAGTTTCTAAATTTTTTGGTAAATTATTAAAATTTATGTAATCATTTACATCATTTATCACTGATAATCTTCTAAGATTTATCATTTTTTTTGTAATTAGAGTAATTTTTTTTATTTCAACCTTATCCAAGTATAATCTTTTGATAGATATTGGACTATCAAAATAGATATTATCAATTTTATTTTTTATATTTGATATTGTTATAGCCTCCAAAGATATATGATTCATAATCGTTATTTTATTTGATAATTCACAATTATAAATTAATATATTCTTCAATTTATGTAATTTTTTTAAATTTATTGTATCTAAATAACTTAAATTATTGTTAAATATCCATAAGGTTTTTACGTATTTAAAAGTCAAAAAGCTATCAATAGGTATGTTACCTCTTAAGTGAATAGATGTTATATTACCAAAGTCATCAACTCCTCCATAAGATATTTTTGCTTTTGTATCTTTAAAAGTTGAATAAATTTTGTTAAATCTTTGAATATCTTTGCTATTTTCATATATTTTTTTTCTTTCATTTTCGAAAGATTTGTCAATTTCTTTTTCAGAAGGTTTATCACTTTTATTTGGGTTTTTTTCGTATTTTGATGTGCAACCTAATAAGAAAAAAAATAATATTACCAAGGTTAAATTTTTCATAGAATATAGTTTTTAGGATTTATCAATAGTAATCACAGAAGCCATTAAAAATCAAACTTTTACGAGTTTATAACGTTTTCTATCCAAAAAAAGTTTATTTATTTTTTGTTTATTTTGATAGATATTTTATTCAAACTCAATTTTTTTGTTCAAATTATAATTTTGTTTTTTATTTTTGTGGGAAATATAACTTTTCTGAAATAAAAAACGTTATAATTTAAGTTTAAAATCTAGTTTAAATAACATAAATAAATACTATAAAATATGAAATCAGTAAAAAAATTCACTACATTTGAGGAATTGAAATTTTGCGAAAACAATACAGAAGAGTATTCAATAATTTTGAAAAGACATAATGAATTGGAAAAACTTATCATTGAAATGAGAAATGATAAAGCTTTTCAATCAAAACAAAATAAATCTAAATAAATAAGTGGACGAGAATTTAAAAAAAATCTTATTAAATATTTGTAAATTATTAGAAAAATATGATGTTCAATATATGGTTGTTGGTGGAACAGCGGTTGGACTAAACGGCTATTTTAGACTTTCTAGAAATATTAGAGGCGAATTATCAGAAAAACCAGATATTGATATTTGGTATAATCCGAGCTATGAAAATTACTTCAATATATTGAAAACAATAGAAGAGTTAGGGCAAGATATTACAGAATTCAAAAATGAAAAAAGTCCAAATCCAAAAAAATCTTTTTTTAAACTAAATTTTGATGATTTTACCTTTGATATTCTTCCTCAGATAAAAGCAAATATCAAATTTTTTGATGCAAATAAAAGAAAAGAAACTTTTGAATTAGAAGAAATAAAAATTTATTTTATAAATTATATTGATCTAATTGAAGACAAGAAAACTATAGGAATAAAAAAAGATTTAGAATATATTGAATATCTGGAAAAAATTAGAGGTGAGTGATAAATAAAATTATTCAATCCAAAAAATAAATTCAAAAAAAATAACAATTATTACAACTTTTATCTCGTGATAACGTTATAGAAAATATATATTTTAAAAAAAATCTAAAAAAATGAAAATTTTTTCAAAACTCCCTCTTTTGGCGTTAGTATTCGCCTTGTTTATTTTAACAGGTTGTCCTTATAGTTCGACTGTTCCTATTGATGCACCAAGTATTGCTGTTAATTCAAAACTAATCGGTAAATGGGTAAAGCAAAGTGAAAGTGGCGGCAAAGAAGAAGAAGCCGAATATTTAGTGTTTTCAAAAACCAATGCAAACCTATATAAAATCGAAAAATATACGTTTGATTCAGAAAAAAAAGAACATAAATTAGACCAAACTTTTGAAGGACATTTTTCAAAAGTAGGCAAACATGATTTCTTTAATATGAAAAATGACAACAAATATTTTTTCTATAAAATTAATTATGCTAATAATGATGATTTGTTAATGATTGAAGTTACAGATAATATTGATGAGACTTTCGAAAACTCTGCTACTTTAAAATCATTTTTCCAAAAAAATGCTGATTTGTCTTTTTTCTATAATAAAGATGAAAGCAAATACAAAAGAAGTAAATAATCTTTTTATTTGATGTTTTTTTTCAAACCGCACAACTTTATATCATAAAAAGTTGTGCGGTTTTATTTTTGACAAAATTCATAAAAATTCATAAAAATATCGAAAAAAACGTCTTTTTTTAGGATTTTTTGGCTAAAAACAAAAAAAAATCATATTTTTACTTGTTTTTTTACAATAAATTAAAACTTTTTTCTTTTATTTGCATTATATATATAACAAGAAAAAAAATGAGTATAAATTTTATTAAAAACAACGTAAAATTAAATACTTACATCTATCACTTTCAATTCATTTATCATTTTTTTATAAACTCTTTTTCTAAATTGTATGGCAGAGCAAACGACAGAAATCTTAATTAAAAAAACAACTCATCCGCAATTTGCAGACGTAAAACCTTTGATAAGCTATTTATATCATTGGGAAAAAACCATTCCAAATAATGTATATTTAAGACAACCAAACGGAAATTTGTGGACAGAATATACTTGGAAACAAGTAGCAGAACAAGTAAGAAGAATGGCAACCGCACTCAAAGCAATGAATTTGCCCAAAGGCTCAAATGTGGGTTTGGTATCTAAAAATTGTAGCCATTGGATAATGGCAGACTTAGCAATTATGATGGCAGGTTGCGTGTCTGTTCCTTTTTATCCTACGCTTGACGCAGAAAAAATCAATCAAGTAATTACGCATAGTGGTTGTAAAGTTTTGTTTGTTGGCAAATTAGACGATTGGAAAAGTATGAAAGATGGTATTCCTGCTGATGTTCATAAAATTGCACTTCCAACCGCACAAGCCGAAAAAGATTGCCAAAGTAAATGGGATGAGGTATGTGCTAAACATTTGCCAATGGAATCTAATTTTGTACCTGATGTACATGATTTATTCACCATCATTTATACTTCAGGCACAACGGGTATGCCCAAAGGCGTAATGCACACGTATTACACAGTCGCAACTCCTATCAAAGCAGCCGCAAATGTTTTAAAAGTAGGCTCAAATTCAGATAAATATTTCTCCTATTTGCCACTTTGTCATATTGCAGAAAGAGCGATTGTAGAAGCAGCAAGTTTATATTCGGGCGGTTCTATTTCTTTTGTAGAAAGTTTGGAAACATTTAAAGATAACTTGGCATCAGCACAACCTACACATTTTTTGGCTGTTCCTCGTATTTGGACAAAATTTCAACAAGGAATTTTAGCTAAAATGCCACAAAAGAAATTAGATTTATTCTTAAAAATTCCAATTCTTTCAGGTATCGTAAAAAATAAAATTAAAAAAGGTTTGGGATTGGCGAAAGCAAAAGTAGTTTTGACAGGAGCCGCACCTATGCCCCCTTCTTTGATTACTTGGTTTCAAAAATTAGGAATTACAGTGCAAGAGGCTTATGGAATGACTGAAAATGCTGGTTGTTGTACCTTGATGCATACTGATAATATTAGAATCGGAACGGTAGGAAATCCTTATCCTAATTGCGAACTTAAAATCTCTCCCAATGATGGTGAAATTTTAATGAAAGCAGAATGGGTAATGGTTGGCTATTATAAAGAGCCAGAAGTTACGGCAAAAACCGTAGATGCTGATGGTTGGTTGCATACAGGCGATATGGGTTTGATTGATAGCGAAGGTTGTCTGAAAATTACTGGGCGTGTAAAAGACCAATTCAAAACCTCAAAAGGCGAGTTTGTGGTGCCATCTCCGATTGAATCTAAATTTGCAGATAATAGTAATATTGAACAAATTTGTTTGGTGGGTAGAGGTTTAGGACAACCTTTGGCGTTGGCAGTTTTGTCTGAATTGGGTATGAAAGAGAGCCAAGAAACATTGAAAGAAAGTATTTTAGCCACATTAAAACAAGTCAATACCAATGCTAATAATTGGGAAAAAGTTTGTAAAGTAGTCATTGTAAAAACGGCTTGGAGCATCGAAAATGGTATGCTAACGCCTACTTTAAAAATCAAAAGAAATGTGTTAGAAGATGTGTACGGAACGAGATTAGAAGGTTGGGAAAACCAAAAAGGCAGCGATGTAATTTGGGAATAATTTTTTTTTATTGATATAAATTTTATTGAAAATAACTCAAACATTTTTTTTGTTTGAGTTATTTTTTTGTATCTTTGCAGAAAGAAATTAATTCAAAAGAACTATGAAATTCGCTGATATAAAAAATGATATTGCTTTTCGCAAAATATTTGGCAATGAAACTAAAACAGAAATTTTAATTTCGTTTTTAAATGCTGTGTTAAAATTAGAAGACGATAAACAAATCGATTTGATAGAAATTTTAAATCCATATCAATTACCAAGAATGGCTGGTTCAAAATCTACTATTTTAGATGTACGAGCAAGAGATAAAGCAGGTAATTCTTACATTGTCGAAATGCAAGTTACGGACAAAATAGGACTCGATAAGCGCATTGTTTATTATAGTGCAAGAGGTTATGCTTCTCAATTAGACGCAGGCGAAAATTATTATAAATTAAAACCTATTATTTTTATTGGTATTTTAGATTTTGAATATTTAGAAAGTCCAAACTATTTATCAAGGCATTTGATTTTAGATTCAGAAACTAAAGAACACAAATTAAAGGATTTAGAATTTTCTTTTATAGAATTGCCAAAATTTAATAAAACCGAACAAGAATTAAAAAATCTGGTGGAAAAATGGATTTTCTTTATCAAAAACGCAGAAAATTTACAAATAATTCCCAAAAATTTAGATGATAAAGGTCTCGAAATTGCTTACCAACAAGCAGACCGCCATACTTGGACAAGAGAAGAATTAGAAGAGTATGAATATGCATTGATGCGTGAAACCGATGAAATAGCAAGAGAATTGTTTGTGGAGGAAACTGCAAAATATAAAGAAAAAATTGAAATTGCTAAAAATGCAATTTTAGAAGGTGCAGAAGATAAATTTATTGCTAAAATAACAAGTTTAACCATCAAACAAATCGAGCAGATTCGCAACGACATAAAATAAAAAATTTAACTCAAGAAAACTATGAAATTAGAAGATTATGCTCTTATGCGTGAAAAGGACAAAATAGCAAGGGAATTGTTTGTGGAGGAACAAGGAGCAATGCGTAAACAAATTGAAATTGCTAAAAGTTTATTAGAAACATCGTTATCAAATGAGGAAATTGCAAAATATACAAACTTAACTATCAAACAAATCAAACAGATTCGCAACGAAGTAAAATAAAAATCTATTCAACTTTTATTTTTTTGCGTGCTTATCAAAAAATAAGCACACAAAAATAAAAAAATTATTCGCCTTGCGTATAAATTTCTGCTAAAGTAGAAGGATTTTCAATTTTAGTATTAAAACCCAATTTATCCGATAATTTTTGTGCCTTTGGAGTATCTAATTCTTTGAATTGATAATTAGCAATCAAGCGTCCTTTTCTCAATAAAGCCTTGTCAATATTATCAATATGCGTATTAAAAGTACAAATAATCTGTAAATTTAAACAATCAGAAAGCAAACCATCTGCCACATTTAATAAACTCGAAACGGCTGCATTTCTACCTCCTTCACCTCTCGATTCTACAATATTTTCAGCATCTTCTATAATCAAAACAGAATTCGGATTCGAAATCATCAAAGGTAAAAAATGAGGAGAAGCAATTTTATCCGCATATTCAGAAGGAATATAAATCATTTTTTTATTGATTAAACTCGTTAAATGACGAATATAACTTGTTTTTCCTGTGCCCGGTTCGCCATGTAAAAGTACCAAACCTTTATCATTTTCAGTATTCAAACGTTTTACTATTTTTTCATGGACATTTAAAAAATCATCATTATAATGCGTATCAATTTCAAGTGTATTTTCTCTTACTTCAAAATCCTGCAAAGATAAACTATCATACGATTCGTACAATAAAAATATTTTATTTTCTACGTAAACCTCGTAAACCTCATTAGGAATTACATATCTTTCCAACATTCTTAATAGTTCTGATACTAACTTTGGGGGAGAATTTTCATTGTATAATACAAAATAACCACTTGAATCACCATCTTTTACTATCCAAATATCTTCTTGAATAACTACACAGAAATGATAAATAGTATAACTTTTATCATAATCAAAATAATTAAATTCTGAGTATTTAGAGGCAGGAATTTGATATTTTTTGACTAAATCTTTTAAAAAATTTTCTTTAATAGCTTGATAAGTTCCTTTTGTATTGGCTACTTTATTATTAACAGCCGCATAATAAGCCCAAAAATTAATTTTACCATTTGAACCTACAAAAGAACTAAGGTCATATTTTTTTAGTTCTTCATTTTTATCCAATAAATTTTCCATTTAAAAATATTAAGTTTAAGTATAGAACAAATGTAAGAAAAAATAATCATTTATCCAATTTTTTAACAATATTTTTTTGAATATTTTATTTTCTAAATAATTATGGTTAGATTTGCAGAGAGAATATTTTATAAATTATTTTGAGATTGATTTCAACCAAATAAACAAGATAATATCAATTTCAAAAATTTACTTGAATATATAAACATTACTTTTTATGAATAAAAAAGATATTGCCAACAATAAAATTATCAAAAAAATTTTAAATAGAATATTGAATGGAGATACTTATGATTTAATTCAATTTTCGATAAAAAATTTTGATGAAATCAAAAAAATTTCTTATCAAGAATGGTTAGAAATTTTGATTGAAATTAAAAATAATCCTATTGCTTTATATCATTATATTTCATTCATCAAAACAATGTTTTCTATTGATTTTTATGAAGTGTTGATTTATTTGGAAAATATAGAAAATGAAACGGTAGATTATATAGTAAAAGCAAAAAATGAAAATGATTTTTTGACTAATTTTGATGAAATATTAAATAATATTTTTACTTATACTGACCATAAAACATTCAAAAATAATTTAGAAAATTATAAATCTACGTTGATGTATAATTTTTTACATTCGCAAAAAACTATCGCCATTCAATAAATATCTATGTCCCAAAATTTACCTGAAAATATCCTTATTTCTACTGAAAATGATGTTTTTTTTCATTGGTTTTATCAACAAAATTATACAAAAATTATTATTTTGGTTGACGAAAATACACAAAAATATTGTTATGAAATTATCAAAAATCTATTTCCTGCTCATCTTTTAATCAATATTAAAAGTGGCGAAATTCATAAAAATTTACGTACTTGCGAATATATTCTAAAAAAAATAACCAAAGAAAATTTTGATAGAAAAGCCGCTTTTATTAACTTAGGTGGCGGAGTTATTGGAGATTTAGGCGGATTTTGTGCGGCTATTTATAAACGTGGGATTGATTTTATACAAATTCCTACCACACTTTTGGCACAAGTTGATGCGTCAGTGGGCGGAAAAACAGGTATTGATTTTCAAGGATTTAAAAATCAAATTGGCGTTTTTGCGTTGCCAAAAATGACTTGGATAAATACTTTTTTTTTAGAAACACTTCCTTTTGAACAAATCCGTTCGGGTTTGGCAGAAGTGATTAAACATAGTTTGATTGCAGACAAAAATGAATGGAATTTTTTATCTCAACATCTATCAAAAGAAAATATTAGTACACAAAATTGGCAAAAAATCGTTACCAAATCTATCGAAATAAAAGCAAAAATTACGACAGAAGATCCCACAGAAAAAGGAATTAGAAAAATATTAAACTTCGGACACACACTCGGACACGCACTCGAATCGTATTTATTAAACAAACCTTCCAGAAGAATTTTGCATGGCGAAGCAGTGGCACAAGGTATGATTTGGGCAAGTTTTTTGAGCCAAAAAATTGGTTTTTCTGCGAATGAAACCAACGAAATTCATATATTTTTAAAAGAAATTTATCCTTCTATTTTGATAAAGAAAAATGAAATTCAAAAAATCATTTCTTTGACTTATCAAGATAAAAAAAATATAAACAATCATCTTAATTTTGTGTTATTATCAACGATTGGAAACGCAAAATTTGATATACAATTAAACGAAAACGACTTAAAAAACTGCTTTTTTATATGACAACAAATGATTATTTTAGCCAACTTGCTGTACTTTTAGACCTCGAAAGACAGGAAGAATTAAGACAATATCAAGAAAAAATCGTCCTCACGCCTTTGCACGAAAGACAAAAAAAAGGTTGGTGTTGGTATCCAATTCACATCAAACATATCGAAATTAGTACGGGTGAAACGTATCAAATCAGCATCGAAAATTTAAGACCATCTGACCATTCTTCTGCTTTTCAAGTGGGCGGTTCTGTGAGTTTATTTTTAAATTCTCAACAAAAAAGTAACGAAAAAAATCAAATTTCGGGCGTAATTTCTTATTTATTTAGGAATGAAATGCGGATTTCTTTTAATATTGATGATTTGCCTGATTGGATTGATGAAACGCCTTTGGGAGTTGATTTGTTGTATGATGGGGCATCTTTTAAGGAAATGGAAACGATTTTGCACCTTATTCCCAAAGCCAAAAATGATAGATTAGAAGAATTGACAGAAATTTTATTGAAACAAAAACCTGCTAATTTTCATTCCCAAATTCCCGATTATTATCATCTTTCTACTTTGAATGAATCGCAAAATAACGCCATTCGTTTGGTATTGGCTGCCAAAGATGTTGCCATTATTCACGGACCGCCCGGCACAGGAAAAACGACTACTTTGGTGGATGCCATTAAACTTACTTTGCAGAGCGAAAAACAGGTTTTAGTAACCGCACCAAGCAATACTGCAGTAGATGTTTTGACCGAAAGATTGATAGCCAAAGGTTTAAAAGTGTTGCGTATTGGGCATCCTGCACGCATAGACGAAAATTTATTGGATAGTAGTTTAGATGGACAAATTGCCAGACATCCTGATTATAGAAATGTGCGAAAACTGAGAAAACAAGGCGAAGAATATCAAAAAATGGCAATGAAATACAAAAGAAAATTTGGAGCAGCAGAAAGAGAACAACGTTTTTTATTGATAAAAGAAGCAAAACAAGTCAAAAGAGATGCTGAAACTTTGGAAAAATATATCGTAGAAAGTTTACTCAATCAAGCACAAGTAATTACGGCTACTTTGGTTGGAAGTGTCAATAAATTTATTCGTCATCGAAGATTTTCCACCGTTTTTATTGATGAAGCTGCCCAAGCCTTAGAACCTGCCACTTGGATTCCGATTAGCAAAGCAGAAAGGGTAATTTTTGCGGGAGACCATTGTCAATTACCGCCCACAGTCAAAAATTATGAAGCCGCCAAACAAGGTTTAGAAAAGACTTTATTCGAAAAACTAATGTCCGAAAAATCAATCAATCAAATGTTAAAAACGCAATATAGAATGAATGAAATCATTATGGAATTTTCGAATCGACAATTTTATCACGGAGAATTGAAAGCCGATGAAAGCGTAAAAAATCATTGTTTATTGGAAAATGATGCAGTTTTATCGAGTCCTTTTGAGTTTATAGATACGGCAGGTTGTGGCTTTGAAGAGAAAGTAAATCCTGAAACTAAAAGCCGTTCTAATCCCGAAGAAGCGGATATTTTGGCAAAACATTTATTGCATTTATTGGCGTATATTCAAAATGTTTCACCGCAATTATTTACAGACGATTTTTCGATTGGTATTATTTCGCCCTATAAAGCACAAGTCGAACTTTTGCGTAATATTTTATATGCTGATGCTGATATTTTGCCTTATAAAAAATGGTTAGATATTCAATCTATTGATGGATTTCAAGGTCAAGAACGAAATATTATCTATATTTCTTTGGTAAGAAGCAATGAAAATTCTGAGATTGGTTTTTTGCAAGATACTCGAAGGCTGAACGTTGCTTTGACAAGAGCCAAACAAAAACTTATCGTTATTGGTGATTCTGCTACTTTGGCTGGACATAAATTTTATGATGATTTTTTGGATTATGTAACAGAAAAAAATGTGCATAAAACGGCTTGGGAGTTGATGTAAAAAAAATATTCTTGAAAAATATAAAATTTCGGCTAAAGCCAAAGATTGAATTGTATATTATCCTCCAGATAAATCTGGAGGCAATTCAAAAAATACATTTCAAAAAAAAATATTTTCACATTCTGCATAAAATTCCTAAATATCAAAAAAAATATTTTTCTTTGTAATCATTGCTATTTTTTCTAATTTTGCGAATAAATCATAAACAATTATTCTTTAAAAAAAATGAAATATTTAATTATTTTACTTGTACTTATTTTATTTTCTTGTCAAACACAATTTAAAATCGGAGCAGAATCTGCTCCTGATATTGATGTAAGAAAATATAAAAGTTTTGCCAAAGAACGCACTTTATTTGTAGTGAGAAGTAATCCAATTTTAACAAGTGAATTGACAAGGCAACGCATCGAAAGTGCCATCAATAAAGAATTGACTTCAAAATTTTATCAAAATGATACACAAAATCCCGAATTAGTCTATTCTTTTCAAACGCATACACAAAATAAACAAGAAACAACCACCACAAATACATCACCGACAATGGGTTGGGGATATTGGGGAATGTATAACAACACATTTTCTCGCCCACAAACTACCACACGCAATTATGAAGAAGCGACTTTGATAATTGATTTCAAAGATAAAAAAACAGGAAAAGTAGTTTGGCAAGGTTGGGTAATTGGAGAATTCAAATATACAAAAGCAGATTTTAATAATCAAATTGCAGAGGCAGTAAAAGAGGCTTTGAGTAGATTTCCTGTGAAAAATTAATGTCTATTAGCCAACGATTGAATTATATATTATCCTCCAGATAAATCTGGAGGCAATTCAAAAAACACATTTCAAAAAAAATCATTTTTCGCATAAATTTTCTAAGAACCTTTCATTTCGTACAAGACGCTTTTATTTTATAATTTCCTTTGTTATCAATAATAATATCAGGCAAATTTTTACATTTTTCAAAAGCATTATAACCATCTTTGAGTTGTTTCCAAAATTTTATCAACTCAGGTTTATCAGCATATTCTTCTTTCAAAAAATTAAAATTTTCGTTATTTAATTTTGTTGGAAAAATACTCACCGCTATTTTTTTTTGTCCTGCTGCTTTTGCATCAACCGACATGATATAAATTTCTTGTATTTTTTCGTCAGTCATCGGAATTGAGCCTGTGGTTTTGCAATCTCCATGAATAAATATATCACTATTTAATTTTTTTGTACTATCAGAAACATATTTATCCAATTTATTAGGAAAATTTAATCCCAAAGAAAGCAAAAAAGTACTTTTAGGATTTAATCTATCAATATGATAAAAACCTTCGGGAATTTGATTATCACCATTTTTACGTTTGGGTCCGAGTGTACCAGAAGTCGCACAAATGGTATATTTTTTCAATAAAATAAAGTTTTCTTTGGTTTTATCTTTTGCCCAGAGTTCTAATTCTTTTTCTTTTTTGAAAACACGAATATAAATTTGTACGGTTTCTTCATCAATTTTTTTATCTTTATAATATTGATTAACGATTTCTTTTTTGGCTTTATACGCCTCACGCACACGTGGAAACTTTAATTGTTGATTTCTATAGACCGTAGTCGCATAGGTTTGTGCAATAGAATCTTCGGTAGAAAGAATTGTATCTTTTTCAATATCTAATCCGAAAACACTTGTTTCATCATCTTTACTTTTATTGGTTTTATTCGTGATTACACTATCTTTTTTTATATCAGTTGTGTCTTGTTTTTTTGTTTTTGATGATGATTTTGGATATTCTCTGAATAAAAATTCATAACCTAAAAATATGGCAACTACGCCAAGAATAATAAAAAGTGATTGCTGTTTTTTCATAGTATAAATATTGATTGAGTATGCAAAAGTAAATTATTTAATTGAAAATACAAAAAAAAATATTTTTGATATGCCAAAACTTTACTTTTTTATTTATATTTGCAGAAAAATTAATATCAATTTTAAAAAAAAAGTTATGTCCGAAAAAGTAGAATACAAAGAAATAGGAGAACATCAAATTCTTGGCTTTTATAATGATGAATTATTTTGTGATTGTACTTATGAAAGTGAATACAATCTTTCTATTGTTAGTTGGGTAGGTTGTATACCTGAGATACTAATAATAAGTGCTTATGTTAATATTGGTATTTTTGCCAAACAAAATAATTGGCGGGTCATCAGAAATATTGTAAATCTTTCACAATTAGAGGGAAGTTTTGATGAAACGAATGAGTGGCTGATGGAAAATTATATGCCTAAATTAATAGAAAGAGGTTTTAAATGCTCTGCTATTGTTCAATCACAAGACTTATATGCTCAATTAGCCACAGGAGAAACATTAGAATTAGCTGAAAATTTATTCACTACTCAAATATTTCAATCATATCAAGAGGCATATCATTGGATAGTTATGCAATAATTTAATTTATAAAAAATGAATTAAAACTAAATAATGTGAATAATTTTATTTGCATTATTTAGTTTACAAAAAATAATATAATTTTACATTTTTCTATATCGCAAAGGTGTTTTTTTTACTATTTTTTTAAATACATTAAAAAAGTGTGATAAATTTTCAAAACCTGTTTCTAAAGCGATTTGTGTTACACTCATTTCGGTTGTTTTTAATAACTCAGAGGCGTAAATAATTCTTAGTTCGTTTACATAATCAATGTAATGTTTACCTTTTTCTTTCTTAAAATATCGACAAAAAGCACTTGGAGTTAAATTAGCAATTTTAGATACTTCATCAATACATATTTTATTTTTGAAATTTTTACGCGTAAAATCAATAACTCTTGTCATTCTTGTTGTATTATTTTCTTTATTTTCTCCCATATTTTCACAAAAAAAATTTTCACAGGTTTTGTCACATAGAATATGAAATATTTGTAAAATGATAGACATTTTTTCGAGTCCTTCTTTATTAAGGCCACCCAATAAAAGTGGTTTTATTTTTTTTGCTTTATTAACATCAAAAATAACAACATCTTCCATATTCTTAATAAAATTAATAAATTGAAAACTTTCAGGTATGAGGCTGATATTTTCTAATATTTCATCATCAAATTTCATTATAATTGCCTCTACATTTAGCTTTTGGTGTCCTTGTAAAAAAATATCATCACATTTGCAAGTATACATTACATCTTTTTTTAAAAGAATCAAATCATAGGGATTAAAATCTTCTACTTTATCTATTCCATATCTCTTTCCGTACCCTTTTAATATCAAAATTAGTTTATAATTAGGTTGTTGTGAGAACAAATCATCATCAAAGTATGGTGATTTGATATGATTGATTTGTGTTAGTGTTTCACTAAAAAGTTTATTTTGTTTTGTTAATATATTCATAAATTTACTATAATTTGGATTGGTTTGCAAAAATAGTATATTTATTGGTTAAAATAACGTTTTTTTTATAATTTTTTTTTCTTTAATTTTGCACAATAAAATAACTATGAAAAATATATATAAATTATTACAATATAAAATCTTTTTATATTACATAAATACGTTATCTACTTGAAATAGTGCTAATATATCGTACTCCATAAAAAAGAATAATTTATTAAAATAGATATCTGTATGAAATTATTATTTTATTTAATTGTGCTATGCACACTTCTTATTAGCACTACAACTTTTGGTGCTACATTTAACATTACCAATGGAGATGTTGCTGGCTTAATTGCCGCTATTAATACTGCCAACTCAAATACAGAAACGGACATTATTAATCTAGCAGTCAATGGAACTTATAATCTGACTGCCGTTAATTATACTTAACATTACCAATGGAGATGTTGCTGGCTTAATTGCCGCTATTAATACTGCCAACTCAAATACAGAAACGGACATTATTAATCTAGCAGTCAATGGAACTTATAATCTGACTGCCGTTAATTATACTTCGTCAGGGGCAGGTACAAGTGGTAATGCAGGACAACGAGGATTGCCTGATATTCTTAATAATGTGGTAGGCTTAGACCTTACTATTAATGGAAACGGAGCAACTATTCAAAGAAATGCGACCAGTCCGAACTTTGGCTTGTTTTCTTGTTCGGGATACACTATTTTTAATAACGTTACCTTTCGAAATGGTAATGTAAATGCGCAAGGAGCAGCTATCTTTGTACAATTCAAAGGAAATGTAGAATTGACAAATTGCAAATTTTATGATAATACTTCTTTATTAAACGCAGAAGGAGGAGGAGGTGCAATTTATACTAAAAGTTTGAGCATATTAAGAGTTACAAATGGCTATTTTGAAAATAATAAAGCCGTAAATCAAGGAGGTGCTATCAGCAATTTATTAAGTAATTTGTACGTTATCAATTCTACTTTCAAAAATAATCGCACTACGGACTTAATTGGTCCAGACCCTGCTGGTGGCGCTATTTATGATGATGGTGCAAGGGGAAATAATGGTGAATTAGTCATTAGAGGTTGTACGTTTGAGGGAAATTCTTCAAACGGAAAAGGACAAGGTGGTGCTATGTTTTTATTTCCTTACAATAGTCAATCTGTTGAAGTTACAGGCTGTACTTTTAAATCAAATTCAGCCAACCAAGGCGGTGCATTTTGGCACAAAGGCGGTGGTAACTCAGGTCTTCCAGATTCTGAGTACCCTTTGAGTCCTGCTTCCGAAAACACTACTTTACTTTTTAATACTTGTGTATTTGATGGAAATACCGCTTTGAGTGCGTCAGGAGGTGCTTTGTGGATTTCTGATTGTATTATAAATGAAATTCATACTTGTACTTTCAAAAATAACACTGCAAGTTTGGGAGGTGCAATAGCATTACTCACCAATAGACCTTTTACATTACGTAATTCAACCTTAAATAACAATAGAGCCGATCAAGCAGGAGCAATATTTGCGGGTGGAATTACTGCAAAACTAACCATACAAAATTGTACTTTTGCCGCTAATATTGCTAACCAATATGGTGGTGCTATGGCTGTACCCCAAAATACAACACCTATAGATATTATAAATTGTACCTTTGCCAACAATCAAGCCAATAACTCAGGAAATGGACAAAGTGGGGCTATACATTCGAGCGATAATGGTGGCAATAATACAGTGATGATAAAAAATAATATTTTCTTCAATCAAACCGTTACTAATCCTTGGAGTGTTTGGAGAAATTGTAATTCGGTACTTAACGATGGAGGTAATAATCTTTTCTTTCCAGAAAATACAGGGGGAAGATGTGTAGGCACTTCTACTAATGCTCTATTTACAGACCCATTGTTAAGTCCGTTAGCAGATAATGGCGGACTGACACAAACAATGGCTTTGCGAGCAGGAAGTCCAGCTATCAATGCAGGAAATGGTTGTATTGCTACCGACCAACGAGGAAATGTAAGAGTTGGCGTATGTGATATTGGAGCATTTGAATCTGGAACTGCTAATGCAAATCCTACTACTCCATCTACTAAACCTGCTAACCCCACAAATTTACAACTAAAAAATTTGGGAACTAACCGAATACAGCTTAATTGGCAAGATAATAGTAGTGACGAAACAGGATTTGCGATAGGCAGATGGACAAAAGTAGATGCGTCAGACTGGAAACAGATAGGAAAAGTAGTAGCAAATACAACAACCTATACAGACACACTCCCAACTAATTTCTCTTCACAAGAGGTATTTTATTCTGTTCATTCTGCCAAAGATAATATTGCTAATGGGTGGTCTGCCAAATCTGCGGATAGTGGAATTAAACTAACAAAGTAATAAATTTGCTAATATTTAGAATAGAAATTTCTGAAAACTTAGTGGAAAAATTTTTAAGTATTAGCATATATATAATGCACAAAAGTAAGTTATTAAAAGCCTTGAGGTAAAAACTAAAAATAGATTGAAAGAAGTAATATAAATCACAAAAATAATTATTAAATAAATATTCGTTAAAATTAAAAATCAAAAATAAATGAAAAATACACTGTTGTTATTATTCACCTTGCTTTTATCTATCAACGTAAAAGCAGCCGTTTTCAACATTACCAATGGAGATGTTGCTGGCTTAATTGCCGCTATTAATACTGCCAACTCAAATACAGAAACGGACATTATTAATCTAGCAGTCAATGGAACTTATAATCTGACTGCCGTTAATTATACTTCGTCAGGGGCAGGTACAAGTGGTAATGCAGGACAACGAGGATTGCCTGATATTCTTAATAATGTGGTAGGCTTAGACCTTACTATTAATGGAAACGGAGCAACTATTCAAAGAAATGCGACCAGTCCGAACTTTGGCTTGTTTTCTTGTTCGGGATACACTATTTTTAATAACGTTACCTTTCGAAATGGTAATGTAAATGCGCAAGGAGCAGCTATCTTTGTACAATTCAAAGGAAATGTAGAATTGACAAATTGCAAATTTTATGATAATACTTCTTTATTAAACGCAGAAGGAGGAGGAGGTGCAATTTATACTAAAAGTTTGAGCATATTAAGAGTTACAAATGGCTATTTTGAAAATAATAAAGCCGTAAATCAAGGAGGTGCTATCAGCAATTTATTAAGTAATTTGTACGTTATCAATTCTACTTTCAAAAATAATCGCACTACGGACTTAATTGGTCCAGACCCTGCTGGTGGCGCTATTTATGATGATGGTGCAAGGGGAAATAATGGTGAATTAGTCATTAGAGGTTGTACGTTTGAGGGAAATTCTTCAAACGGAAAAGGACAAGGTGGTGCTATGTTTTTATTTCCTTACAATAGTCAATCTGTTGAAGTTACAGGCTGTACTTTTAAATCAAATTCAGCCAACCAAGGCGGTGCATTTTGGCACAAAGGCGGTGGTAACTCAGGTCTTCCAGATTCTGAGTACCCTTTGAGTCCTGCTTCCGAAAACACTACTTTACTTTTTAATACTTGTGTATTTGATGGAAATACCGCTTTGAGTGCGTCAGGAGGTGCTTTGTGGATTTCTGATTGTATTATAAATGAAATTCATACTTGTACTTTCAAAAATAACACTGCAAGTTTGGGAGGTGCAATAGCATTACTCACCAATAGACCTTTTACATTACGTAATTCAACCTTAAATAACAATAGAGCCGATCAAGCAGGAGCAATATTTGCGGGTGGAATTACTGCAAAACTAACCATACAAAATTGTACTTTTGCCGCTAATATTGCTAACCAATATGGTGGTGCTATGGCTGTACCCCAAAATACAACACCTATAGATATTATAAATTGTACCTTTGCCAACAATCAAGCCAATAACTCAGGAAATGGACAAAGTGGGGCTATACATTCGAGCGATAATGGTGGCAATAATACAGTGATGATAAAAAATAATATTTTCTTCAATCAAACCGTTACTAATCCTTGGAGTGTTTGGAGAAATTGTAATTCGGTACTTAATGATGGAGGTAATAATCTTTTCTTCCCAGAAAATATAGGAGGAAGATGCGTAGGTACTTCTACTAATGCTCTATTTACAGACCCATTGCTAAGTCCGTTAGCAGATAATGGCGGACCGACACAAACAATGGCTTTGCGAGCAGGAAGTCCAGCTATCAATGCAGGAAATGGTTGTATTGCTACTGACCAACGAGGAAATGCAAGAGTTGGCGTATGCGATATTGGAGCGTTTGAGTTTGGAAGTGCAATTATATCTCCAAATCCAACCTGTAATTTAGTAGTGAGTAGCAATGCAAACACAGGCGTAAATACGTTAAGAGAAGCTATAAGTTGTGCTACTTCAGGGCAAACAATCTCATTTGCACCCAGCATGGCAAACCAAACCATTACGCTTAATTCTACATTGGAAATTCCTGTTGGTAAAAATTTGACAATTGACGGATTAGCAGCAGCAAATATAACCATTAGCGGAAATAATGCAGTACGTGTATTTTTGCTCAAATCTACTTCGGTACAACCAACAACTTTTAACTTGAAAAATATAAAAATTATTAATGGAAAAACTATCGAATATGGTGGTGGTATAAAGTCCGAACATCAAGGTATTATGAATTTTGAAAATTGTATTTTCAATAATAATGTAGCAGATGATGGCGGAAGTGCTATTTTTAGTGCTTTTGAGGGCAGAACTACCATTAAAAACTGTAAATTTGATAGAAATATTTCTATTGCAAACAATACCGAAAGAGGCTCAACGGTAATGCTTTGGGGACCTTTTGCCCAAGTTATTCAAAATACAGACTTTACGAACAATAAAGGAATTAACGGCGGAGCCATCAATGGTTTGAATGCGGCTTTACTTATTGAAGATTGTAATTTTTTGAATAATACAACTACTGATGCTTTTTTTGATACAGGTAAACCCAATGATTTTTTGCGTGGTTTTGGTGGAGCAATTTATACAGACCGAGCAACACCCGCAACGCCTACTTCTTTGCTTGGAAGTATTATTATTAGAAGGTCAAAATTTGATGGAAATAGAGGCGAAGGCGAAGGTGGTGCTTGTTATCTTTATACTGATGAAACAGACGATGTATTAATAGAAAATTGTAGTTTCAATGATAATACTTCGATGGCACTCACAGGTGGTACATCAGGAGGAAGTGGTGGCGCTATTCAACAAATGAATAATGCAAAAAATAGAGGTTTTGTGGTTAGAAATACTACATTTTCTAACAATAGAGCAGGCGTTTTGGCAGGTGCTATCCGAGCAGATTGGGCAGATACACAGATTACAAATTGCACTTTTTCTGGTAACAGAGGAGAACTCACCAATGGCACAGGTTATGCTGCTAACGGCGGAGCAGTGGCTTTTTTCTCAATGGCAAGTTCAGTAGTAAATATTACAAACTCTACTTTTGCCAATAATTATGCAGGCTGGTCAGGTGGAGCAATTACTACTTCACACCCCGCAAATACACGAATTAAAAATAATATTTTCTTTCAAAATACGGCAGGCAATGGCGGAAATACTTGGAATATCCAACAACATTCTTCTGGAGAACTCACTGATTTGGGAAATAATTTGCAATTCCCCAATAAATTTACCACAAATTGGAATGATTACAATGTGTCATCAACCGTTACTATTGCCAATCCTTTGCTTAGTCCGTTAGCAAATAACGGTGGTTTTTCGCAAACAATGGCTTTGCAAACAGGTAGCCCAGCTATCAATGCAGGAAATGGTTGCACATCTACAGACCAACGTGGCGCAGCAAGAGTTGGCGTATGTGATATAGGGGCGTTTGAGTTTGATGGAGTAGTTTTGAGTATTGAAGATTTATCTCTCTCAAAATTTAATGTGTATCCAAATCCATCAAACGGTATTTTTTATATTGAAATGAAAGAAATACAGCATGTTGAAGTACAAATATTAGACATGAATGGTCGTTTGTTGTATCAAAATATATTTCAAGACCAATTGATTTTACCCATAGAATTCCAAAATAAGGGTACATTTATAATCCATGTAAAATCTAATAAAACAAATGCATCATCAAAAATTATCATTCAATAAAAAATGGTAATCATCTAAGTATTCAGGTAAATATCTAAAGTTAATCGTATGAATAATTTTATTCATACGATTGATTTTTTGTTATTGTTTTATCAAAAAGTTTATTTTAGTTTGTTAATATATTTATAAATTTACTATCATATGGCTTTTTTTGCAAAAATAGTATATTTATTGGTTAAAATAGTGATTTTTTTTTTATTTTTTTTATTCTAATTTTGCACAAAATAAGTAATATCTTATAGTAATTCAATAAATATAAAAAAACTTTAAATATAATTTTTTAAATCAATGAAAATAATCACAACACTTATCGATAATGATTTTTTATCGATAGAATATCTCTCCGAATTAGAGATGCTAAAAACTAATTGGAAACAAGAAAGTTTGACTATGAGCGACGAAGACTTTATCACTCAAATGAATCACTTAATAGAATATATTAATATTTATAAGCCTCCTTATTTTTTAGCAAACACCACCAATATGCAATATACAATTCCTCCTAAATTACAAGAATGGAATAATAATACACTTTTTCCAGCATTTGAACGAGCAAAACTAAAAAAATTAGCCATTATTGTCAGCGAGGATATTTTCACAAGAGTATCTGTGGAACAAATAATTGATGGTAATTCTGAACCTGCTTTCGCAACTTCTTATTTTGATAAAGAATTAAGTGGGTTAGATTGGTTGTTTGAATAATTTATTTTTTCCAATAGAATTTTTTATTTATAAAAAGTGTTGGGTTTAATGCCAATACTTTTTATATATTAAGTAATGTTTCTAAATATAAAATGGGGTAATTTATTTTTTAGATACTCCTATAATTATTCACGTAGCTATTTTCTGTTATTATTTTGGTTTGTTAATATATTTATTAATTTGCTATTAATTATTCACGTAGCTATTTTCTGTTATTATTTTGGTTTGTTAATATATTTATTAATTTGCTATAATTTAACTTTATTTGCAAAAATAGTATATTTATTGGTTAAAATAGTGATTTTTTTTTAATTTTTTTTACTCTAATTTCGCACAAAATAAGTAAGCTATCATCATAATTCAATAAATATAAAAAAAACTTTAAATATAATTTTTTAAATCAATGAAAATAATCACAACACTTCTCGATAATGATTTTTTATCGATAGAATATCTCGCAGAGTTAGAGATGTTAAAAATTGTTTGGAAACAAGAAAGTGCGACTATGAATGAAGAAGGTTTCAAAGTTCAGATACACCACCTATTAGAAAATGTTTTGCTATATACTCCTCCTTATATTCTAGCAAACACCACCAATATGCAATATACAATTACTCCTAAACTACAAGAATGGAATAATAATCTAGCCTTTCCAATATTTAAACAAGTAAAAGTAAAAAAATTAGCCTTTATTATCAGCGAGGATATTTTTACAAGAGTATCTATAGAACAGACGTTTGATGATAGTCTAGAATCAGGTCTAATAACTTCTTATTTTGATAAAGAAGAAACTGCGTTGGATTGGTTGTTTGAATAATTTATTTTTTTACAAATACTATACCCAATAAAAATATTTACGTATATAAATTGGTAGCATTAATGTTACCAATTTATATCATATTCATTCAATTTCTATAAAATTCTTTTTTTAAGATAATCCTTTATTATTTTTAAACTTTATTTTTATTTATCATTTTAATTTTTTTTATGGAAAGAATTATTGAAACAGATATACTTAGTTTGGATTATGAACCTATACTTTCGTTACTCATAGAACGTTGGTATGGCTGTATAACGAATGAAAATTATAAAAAAAATATGAGTTTATTGGTTGAGAAAATATTTCTTTTAACTCCCCAAAAAATTATGGTTTATCCTAATTATAATTTTCTGATAAATCCTGATTTGCAAGAATGGATGGCTAAAAATGTTTTTGAACCTACTAAAAAAAATCAAGCAGAAAAAATTGCTTTTTTTATGCCAGAAGATAAAAAAGAAACATTACTTATTCAAATTTTAGCAGTCATAAGGATTATGGAAGATGAAAAAAGTACTTATCAAATTCAATATTTTTATGATGAGGATGAGGCGTATAAATGGTTGCTTCTATAAAACCAAGTTTTTCTCAGATAAAAAAATTAGTTATGAGTGTAAAAAAAATAACAAAATGAAAAAAAAATTTACAATAGGTGTTTTAGTTACTATTATTACAATAATGTTTAATCAAATATTAATTCAATATGCACTGAATCAAAAACAAAATGACGCATATTATATTAATTTGGCTGGAAGGCAAAGAATGTTAAGTCAAAAAATAAACGCAGATTTTTATAAAATAATTCATCATAAAAAAGAAGTATTGATAAATGAACTAAAAAAAGATTATCAAAAATGGCAAGAAGCTCATTTTATTCTTTTAAAAATGAAACTAAATACTACACAAGATATAAAAATAAATAATGAAATCAATGGATTAACTTCTACTTTTCAATCTATTAAGTTTTTTATTGACAAATCTATTGACAATCAAAATATCGAAATAATTTTGATAGATAATTATTTAGATAATTTTTTGAGAATAATGGATAATATCGTTAAAGAGTTAGAAATAGAAGCAGATAATAAATTATTTAGAATTATTTGCTTGGAAGTTTTTTTAGCAATAATGACCGGAATAATATTTTTTTTAGCAGTCAGGTATATATATTATCCTATTACAAAAAAAATAACACAATTAAATGAGCAAATATATCAACAAAGTAAATATATATTTTCGATTTATAACAGCAGTAATGAGGCTTGTAGTTTTATAGACAAAGATTTTGTTATTCGTTATGTCAATCAAACAGCCAAAAACATAACAAAACAAATGTTTGGAAAAGAAGCACAAATTGGAGATAAATCATTGTATTTTACTCTTCCTCAATACAGAGAAGAATTTGAAAAATATTACTATCAAGTTTTGGAAGGAAAAACGATTATTACCGAAAAAACATCTGAAAACAATAACAAAAAAGAATATTGGAAAGTTAGTTTAGTTCCCGTGCATGATACGGAAAATATACTCGTGGGAATAGCGCATAACGTACAAAATATTACCGAACAAAAAAACTATGAACTAAGAATCATAAAACAAAATAAAATACTTCGTGAGATTGCTTGGCAACAATCTCACGAAGTAAGAAGCCCTGTGGCAACCATACTTGGTTTGATAAATTTATTAAAAACTGATAATCATTCTATTGAAGACATAAATATGTATTTAGGCTACTTGGAAATTGCTACCGAAAAGTTAGATGCAATTATTCATGAAATTGTTGCTAAGACAAACTACGAAGAAGAATGATGATTTTATTTATTTTATACTTTTTTAAATTAACTTATATAAATTTTTATTTTATGGCACAATACGAACCTTTTGAATCGAATGTTGAAGTAAACGGACAGGCGATTTTATCATTTGTGAAAGCACTACCCGCTTATCAAAATGAGTTAAACGAAATTTTAAAAAATCATAATTTAATAGACTTAAAACCGCAAGAATGGTATAGTCAAAAATTATGGCTGGATGCTTTTAGACAAATAGGAGAAGAATTTGGAGCAAATACTTTGTTTGCAATAGGCAAAGTAATTCCTGAAAGCGCTATTTTTCCTCTACAAATTACCGATTTAGAAAGTGCATTAAGGTCTCTTGATATAGCTTATAATATGAATCATAGAGGGGGCGATATAGGTTATTACAAAGTTACAGAATTTATCTTGCACGCAAAATTAGCCATTATTGAATGTAAAAATCCTTATGCGAGTTATTTTGACAAAGGAATTATTACTACGATAGCACGTAAATTTAAACCTGCTAACATTATTATAATCAATGTAGAATTAGATGAAAGTAAACCTACAAGACTAAATGGAGCAGAGAGTTGTACTTTTAGAATTTCTTGGTAATTTTATAATTGTGTTGCTATTTTTTAAAAAATAGGTATTGTTATTGATATAAATATGAAACACTTATTATATAAAAAAATAAGTGTTTTATTGTAAAAAAACATAAAAATATGTATAAAATTTTCTTATTTCTCTCTATTATTTTTATTTTAGAGAATACTCATTCTTACGCACAAAATAATAACAAATCTAATTTAATTATTTTAAATTCAACTACTCATGTAGCTATTAATAAAAATAGCATTGCTTATATTGAGGATAAAAAAAGTACGTTTACTATCGAGAATATAGAAAATATTTTTAAAAATACGTCTTTCAAAACATTAAAAAAAGCCAATGCAAATTTTTATCAAACTTATTCATCTTATTGGTTTAGGTTTGAGGTAAAAGCAGATGAAGTTAATTCAAAAATAGATTGGCTTTTAAAAATAGATTATGCTTTATTAGATTTTATTGATTTTTATTATCAAGATGAAAATAAAACTTGGCAAGTTAAAAAAACGGGAGATGCTTATCCTTTCGCACAAAGAGAAATTAATGACAAAGCATTTTTATTCAAAATACCTGTGTACGATACCAAAGTGCATACTTTTTATGTTCGAATCAAAACAAATAGTGTTTTACAAGCGCCCTTTTCTTTTGAAAAATCAGACGAGTATTTTAAAAATGTATTGGGTGAAGAATTATTTTTAGCTACTTTATATGGCGTTTTTTTTACACTTATCCTTTATAATTTATTCTTATATTTTGTATTACGGGATAGACTGTATATTTTGTATATTTTTTTTATGATAACGACAACTTTTTTATTGAGTGGAATTATTGGACATAATGCACAATATTTATTTTATAACAATCCATTTTTAGCAGAAATTACGATTATTCCTATAAGTTGTTTATTTTTTTATACAATGGTTTTATTTACACAATATTATCTACATTTGAAAAAATATGCAAAAACTATTTATTATATTTTAGAAGGTTTCAAATATATTACTTTGATAGATATTGTTTTTTATTTGATAACATTTGAAACAATCATTGCTAATAGAATTATGCATATTTTTGTATTAGTTGGTTTATTAACATTGACTTTTATTAGTTTTTATGCTTGGTATAAAAAAATTCCGTATTCATTTTATTTTGCTATTTCTTTTATATTTCCAATTGTATCTACTATTATTTATCTCTTAAAATTAGTTAATATTCTGCCTCATATTTATTTAACTACACATGCTTCAAGAATTGGATTTGCAATGCAAGGTTTGTTTTTTTCATTCGCATTGGCAAATAAATACAAAAAAATCAAGAATGAATTAATCGAATCACAAAAAAATCAAAATGAAAAATTAGAAACAAAAGTAAAAGAAAGAACCCAAGAAATAGACGGACTTAATCAAGAATTACTTGCTCAAAATGAAGAATTGTATCAATCACAAGAAGAAATTTTGGCACAAAGAGAGGCAATAGAATTCAAAAATAAAGAATTAGAATTTCAAAATACAAAAATAAATAGTAGTATTAATGCTGCCTTGCTTATTCAACAAGCTATATTGCCACCTCAAACTAAAAAAGAACAATTATTGAAAAAATATTTTGATATTTATTTACCCAAAGATACTGTTTCAGGTGATTTTTATTGGATAAATGAGATGGATAATCAATTATATATAGCCGTCATTGATTGCACAGGGCATGGCGTTTCAGGGGCTTTTATGACAATGATTGCTAATAGTTTGTTGGATAAAATAGTTAATATTTGGAAAATAAATCAACCATCTGTAATATTAGAAACGTTACATCAACAAGTGAGAGCAACGCTCAGACAAAATGAAACCAATAATACCAATGGTATGGATTTGAGCCTTATCAAAATAGAAAGACAAGAAAATAATAAAAATAAAATTACTTTTGCAGGCGCAAAAAATGGACTTTATTATAAAGATGTCAAAAAAAATGAAATAGAATTTTTAGTAGGCACACGCAAAGGCATTGGCGGTTTTCAAAATGAAAACATTTCTTTTGAGGAAATAATATTGACTTTAGAAGATAAAAGTTTGTTATATTTTTCTACTGATGGATTTATTGACCAAAATAATGAATTAAGAAGAAAAATTGGTAACAAAGTTTTTATCGAATTTTTGAATATATGTAGCACCAAAAATATGCAACAACAAAAAGAATTTTTATTAGATAAATTAAATACACATATCCAAAATACAACGCAAAGAGATGATATTTGTGTGATAGGTGTAGAATTGTAATTTTTTATTCTATTTACTTTTTATTACATTTACTTTTAAAAAATAGTAAACATAATTATTTATTATTTTTTATAAAAAAATAGTAAATAATTATTATTTCACACTTTTAGGCGCTCTCTAACAATTCATATATTACTTAAATAAATAATATTAATAGCATTATATTACATAAATAAGATTTTTTGATTAAATTCGATTTATATATCAAATAAAAATTATACTTACATTACAAATTTTTTTTTATTTTTATTAGTTATCTTTGTACAATTATTACTTTATATTTTTAAAAAAAATATTATGAAAAAAAATATATACTTCTTTTTATCCTGTTTATTGATACTAATGTGTCAAAATCTAACAGCACAAGTCTCCTCAATGTATAGCTTTACAGCAAACAATGCAGGGGCATTCACTACCAATGGGACAAACATTATAAATATGAGTGTTTCTTATACAATGTTAATTGGTAATTCAACCGATGAAGGTACTTCCACAGTGATTACGATTGGTTTTGATTTTTTATTTATGGGGCAATTTTATTCTAATTTTAGTGTTAGTCCTAATGGTATTATGCGTTTAGAACCCACTGGTTCTGCCTTAGGCGTTAGTACTAGTGGAGACAATAATGCTAATTTTCCATTTGCATCATCGCAAGCAATTTTAGCCCCTTTTTATGATGATTTAAAAACAGTAAATTGGGGAAATGTTAGTACTAAAGTAGTAGGTACTGCACCTAATAGATGTTTAGTAGTGGAATGGTTAGGAATCGGTATTAATAAAAATAGTTCGAGTACAGATGGGCGTTTTCAAATACGTATTTACGAAACAACAGGAGTAATAGAATATGTGTATGGCAATATGGCAATAGGAACTTCATCAGGGACGGTAACAGCCACTATAGGTTTTTCAGCAGGCACCGCAACCGATCAATATTTATCTGTAACTGTACTCAATAACTATCCTACTCTTTCAGCAGTAAGTTCTAATTCATTTAATAATAATTTAGTTAATTCGAGTACTACTGGAAATATAACCGCTTTGAATTATGATACAGAAGGTGCAAGGCTTATTTATAGATTTACGCCTCCTGTTTTAGCCAACTTTCTTGGTGGCTTGAATATCTCATATATAGGTATGACTTCTATGCGTTTGAGTTGGAGTAGTGTGCCGGGTAGTCTGGGTTATGTTATTTATCGTTCTACTGATGGCGTTAATTTTACGCGCGTGGCTATGATTGCAGGCACTAAATATGATGCTTTAAATCTTACCTCAAATACAAGGTATTATTGGCGAGTTAATGCTTATAGCGAAGGTTTTATTAATAATACTATTTCAAATGATGCTATTACTTCTAATGCTTGCTCTCTTTCTGGCGTAAGGACTATTGGCGTAGGTGGAGATTATCCTTCTTTGTCTGATGCGTTATTTGATACTCAATCTAAAGGTGTTTCAGGTGCTTTTATTCTAGAGTTAAAAAGTAATTATACTGATGTTTCAGAAACATATCCTTTAAATTTTTATACTGTTCCTTGTGCTTCTTCTGTACGAACTATCACTATTAGACCAGAATCAATTACAAGTTCTTCTCGGACTTTTGTCAATACTTCTGCCTCTACTTCTACTTTTAATTTTGATGGCGGAAGTTTTTATATTATTGATGGGCGTGCTGGTGGTATTGGTACAAATAATTATTTAGATGTAAGTAATACAAACACCATTACTCAACCTATAATTTCTTTTATAAATACTTCTCAATCTTGTGAAATCAAATATTGTAATATTCAAGGTAAAATAACAAGTGGAAGTAATGGGCTTGTGAGTCTGACAGGCTCTGGGGCTTTTGGTAACAACCAAGTAAATTTGAGTAATAATAACATAAGTAGCACAACAAGTTTTTCTGCAAAATATTGTATTTATGTTAATTCTCTTAATTCTTCTATTGTCGTTCAAAATAATAATATTTTTAATTTTAGTGATAGTGGAATTTATTTTAATGCTATTACAAATGGTTGTACTATCTCAGGAAATCAATTATATAACGCCAATAGTTCATCTTCGGCTTTTAATATTTCTCCAATATATATAACATCTGGTAATAATCATATTATTAGTGGTAATTTTATTGGTGGAACTGCTATTAATTGTGGCGGAACTGCTTGGACAAATAGCAATACCAATTCTACTTTTCATGGAATACGATTAGATAATGGAATTACTAACACCACTATTTCTAATAATACAGTTGGTAATATTACTTTATCAGGAGCGGGTAATAATGTGAATGTAAATGGTATCAGATTTGGTAATAACACTGGCACAACTATGGGAACTAATAATGTTATTAGAGGTAATATCATTAGAGATTTAAAAAGTGCGGGAACAAGCACAGGCTACACAGACCCACCTATTTGTGGACTTAGATTGAGTTGCCCTGCTTTGACCACTAATCATATTTCGCAAAATCAAATTTATAATATTGAAGCAATAAGTACAACTAATGCAGTTATTTCAACAGGTATTTTATCTACTGGCGTTAATAGTGTTACTAATAATATTACTTGTAATAAAATATATAGTTTAAAATCTCCTTCCACACAAAATCCGCAACTTTATGGTATTTATATCAATTTAGGTATCACAAATGTTTCTCATAATCAAATTACGATTAATAATGGCACAAACACAAACGCTGTTTTAATTAGTGGTATATACGATTGGGCAGGTGTAGGAATTAATTCTTCATATCTTTATAATTCAATTTATGTGGGTGGCTCTGCTTTATCAGGAAGTCAGACAAGTTTTGCTTTTTATCGTAATTATATAAATTTGACTTTAACCAATAATATTTGTATTAATGCAAGAACCGGAGGTACAGGTGAACATTTATCAATAGAAAGTGGTAGTTCAGGAAATATCGTTTCTAATTATAATTTGTTAGTAAATAATGATGCTAATAAATTAGCACGTTTCAATGGTACAACTTATAATTTTTCAAATTGGAAAACAAATTCAAGTGGTGATATAAATTCGTGGACATCTATTAGTACAACAGGGACAAGTAATTTTTTAAACCTTAATCCGAATAATCTTTTTATGGATTTAGCCAATGGAAACCTTGATATTAATCCAAATAATTCTGAATGCTGGTATAGTAATGGAAAAGGAATTTCCATAACGGGACAAACTTTTGATTATTCTTCTGTTATAAATGTCCGTAGTGTAACATCAGGGATGGGAACTGATATAGGAAGTGACGAATTTATTCCTACTTCCTTGCCTATTCCCGCAGAAGTTACTGGAACTACTTCATTGGGCGGAACTCAAAAATTTAATTTTGGTGGTCGCCAGATAGCAGAAATTACTTGGGAGAATTCAGGTACACTTCCTGTTTTGAGTAATATGTTATATTTTTCTGGAGTAAACCCCAATAATTTTAATAATAGTGCAAGGTTTTTTAATGCTTATTGGCGATTAGACGCTACAGGTGGCAGTGGTTATAGTTATGATATGATTTTAAATTATGATGAAGCATTATTAGGTCGAATTTCTTCAGCAGAAGAAACATCTGGTTTGGTTAGGTTTTCTAAAAAATCAACCAATGCTTTGCCTTGGATAACTTATACAACCTCTAATGGTGGAAGTGTTCATAATTCTACTACAAATACCTTACAAAAAACTGGTTTAAATAGTTTTTCAGAATTTTCAGGAAGTACAGATGCACAACCTCTACCTGTTAGTTTATTGCATTTTGAAGCAATTCCACAAAATGACAAGGTATTATTAAAATGGATAACTACTATGGAGATAAATAACAAAGGATTTGAAATTGAAGTAAGTCAAAATGCGCAAAATTTTAGAAAAATAGGTTTTGTAGATGGTGCTGGAAATAGCAGCACTAACAAAAATTATGATTTTATCACCCCCAATTTATATGATGCTTATTATCGCTTAAAACAGATAGATTTTGATGGTAGTTTTTCTTACTCTAAAATTGTATTTGTTGAGAGTGTGAATATTGATTTAGTAGTTTATCCTAATCCTGCACAAGGAAAGATAAAATTATTATTAGATAATAGCCAAAATATTTTCGAGTATTCACTTATGGATAGTAAAGGCGTTGTTTATCATTATGAAAAAACAAATGATATAAGCAATATAGAAAATAAAATTTCTCATTTTTTGGAAACACTTCCTAATAATCTTTATATTTTGCAAATAAAAACAGATAAAAAAATATTTGTTAAAAAAATTAATAAATATTAAGTATCAAAATAAATTATACTTTGATAACGACTTTTTAATAAAGAAATGTCATTATCAAACTATATAACTCTTATAAACATTTTGAATGATTATAAGAGTTCATAAAATTGTATAATGCAAAAATATATTCTTAAAGAACTATACCCAAAATGAAAAAAAAATATATTATCTTAGTTTCTATTTTTTTTTGTAATTATTTATATGCTCAAAAAATACCACATATTAATAAATCAGACCAAAAATATATAGAATTTTTATATGAGAATGAAATAGATTTTAACCACAATCATCATTCAATTAAAAAAACAAGCAAAACTATTAATGAAGAACCAGTTACAAGTATCAAAAATAAAGAAAATATCCCTACAAAAGAAAATATCCGTATGAAAGATAAAGATATAAAAGATATGGTATTTATCGAAAGAGATGACTTTGTAATGGGCTGTACATCTGAACAAGGCGAGGACTGCGAAACAGACGAAAAAATCACACAATTAGTAAAAGTTGATGCGTTTTATATTTCTAAAACTGAAGTAACAGTGGCACAATATGAAGCATTTTGTAAAGAAACAAAACGTAAAATGCCATCTGACCCTGACTTTAATCCTAAATGGAAAAATAAAGACCATCCTATTGTAAATGTTGATTGGAATGACGCAGACGCATATTGTAAGTGGGCAGGAGGTAGATTACCAACAGAATCAGAGTGGGAGTATGCAGCAAGAGGTGGTAAACATCGACAAAATAATCTTTCTAAATACTCAGGAACTTCAGACGATAACGATATTACTAAATTTGCAAATTATTATGATAATAGTGGAGACGGGACAAGAAAAGTAGCCACTAAATTACCTAATCAACTTGGAATTCATGATATGAGTGGCAACGTATATGAATGGTGTAGTGATTGGTATGTATTTAATTATAAAAAATACCCTATCAAAGATGGTACAGATAAAGTAATTAGAGGTGGAAGCTGGATGGATTATACAACACATATTCGTACTTCTTATAGATTTCGTTCTGCCCCTTCACGAAAAAAAAATTATGTAGGCTTTAGACTTTGTAAATAAAAATAATAAATTTGTTATCAAAAAAAATCTTTTTTTTGTTTTTGGAATATTAAAATTATATGCGTATCTTTGCGAAAAAATATATAAAAATAATTCAAAAAATTAACAAATTGTAAATGGAATTGCAACTCTCCCAAGAACAAGAAAAATATTGTAGTTTAATTGCCAAAGAACTCAATATAAAAATTGAACAAGTCGCATCTGTCGCTAATTTATTAGAAGACGGCGCAACTATTCCTTTTATTGCCCGATATAGAAAAGAAGTTACAGGCTCACTTGATGAAGTCTATATCGGAAATATTAGAGATAGACTTATTCAACTCAAAGAATTAGATGATAGACGCAAAAGTATTCTCAAAAACATCGAAGAACAAGGTAAATTAACCGATGAATTGCGCGAAAAAATTGAACAAGCACAAACCATATCAGTGTTAGAAGATTTGTATTTGCCATACAAACAAAAACGCAGAACAAGAGCCACTATCGCCAAAGAAAAAGGTTTAGAACCTTTGAGCCAAAGAATATTTGAACAAGATAATCTTGACCTCGAAGCCGAAGCAACTTTGTATATCAATGAAGAAAAAGGCGTAAAAAGTATCGAGGAAGCATTGGCGGGTGCGCGTGATATTATCGCTGAAAAAGTAAACGAAGATGCAGTTGCTCGTGCTTCTATTCGTCATTTATTCTTCGAAAAAGGATTTTTTAGTGCCAATGTTATCGCAGGAAAAGAAGAAGAAGGACAAAAATATAAAGATTATTTTGACTGGTCTGAACCTATACAACAAGCCCCATCTCACAGAGTTTTAGCCTTGCGAAGAGCAGAATCTGAAGGAATTATCAGCCTAAATCTCGCTCCCGAAGAAGAAGATGCTATCGAAAAATTAGAATCACAATTCGTGAAAGAACGCAATAAAAGTAGCGAACAAGTCAAATTAGCCGTGAAAGATGCGTATAAAAGATTGTTAAAATCTTCTATCGAAAACGAAGTAAGAGTTGCCACCAAAAAGAAAGCAGACGAAGAAGCAATTAAAGTTTTTGCTGATAATTTAAGACAAGTATTAATCGCAGCACCAATGGGACAAAAACGAACTTTGGCAATTGACCCAGGTTTTAGAACAGGTTGTAAAATCGTTTGTTTGGACGCACAAGGACAATTATTGCATAATGACGTAATTTATCCCGAAAGACGTACCTCAGAAGCAGAACATAAAGTAAAAGATTTGTGTAAAGTGTATGCGTTAGAAGTGATTGCGATTGGCAATGGCACGGCAGGCAGAGAAACTGAAACTTTTATTCGTTCTTTGAAATTAGAAAATATGGCAATTATTATGGTCAATGAAAGTGGAGCCTCTGTTTATTCCGCCTCTGAAGCAGCCAGAGAAGAATTTCCTGATTATGACTTGACCGTAAAAGGAGCAATTTCAATCGGCAGACGTTTGCAAGACCCATTAGCAGAATTAGTAAAAATCGACCCAAAATCTATTGGAGTTGGACAATATCAGCATGATGTGGATCAATATTCACTCAAAACTTCTTTAGATGATACCGTAGAAAGTTGCGTAAATGCAGTTGGAGTGGAATTAAATACGGCAAGTAAACAACTTTTAACGTATGTTTCGGGACTTGGAGCAAGTTTGGCGAAAAATATTGTAGAATATCGAAACAAAAATGGTGCGTTTAATTTTAGAAGTGATTTGAAAAAAGTGCCTCGTTTGGGCGAAAAAGCCTTCGAACAATGTGCAGGTTTTTTACGTATTCAAAATTCATCTAATCCATTAGATTCGAGTGCAGTTCACCCTGAAAGTTATGTGATTGTCGAAAAAATGGCAAAAGATTTAGGTTGTCAAGTGGTTGATTTGATAAAAAATGCTGAAATGCGTAAGCAAATTGATGTCAAAAAATATGTGTCTGCTACGGTTGGTTTGCCAACTTTGACTGATATTATGGCGGAATTAGCCAAGCCAGGACGTGACCCAAGACAAAAATTTGAAATGGTAGAATTTGCGGAAGGTATCAATAAACCAGAAGATTTACGAATTGGAATGAAAATGAACGGAATTATTACAAATATTACTAATTTTGGCGTTTTTGTAGATATTGGCGTGCATCAAGATGGCTTAGTGCATATTAGTCAATTATCAAATCAATACGTTCAAAATCCTTTGGATATTGTAAAAGTACAACAAAAAGTATCGGTTACGGTAGTAGAAGTTGATTTGCAACGCAAAAGAATCGCACTTTCTATGAAAGATGACGTGGTAATTGCTCCCAATAATAAAACTAATACTACTAAAAATCAACCACAAAATATTGCTCGCCCTGTTCAAAATTCATTCAAACCAAAAGAAAAAGAACAAACAGAAGAGGTCGAAGTAGAAGGTGATTATATGTCAAAATTAAAAGCATTGCAAAATAAATTTAAAAAATAAAATTAAAGTATGAATTTCAAAGGAAAAACTGTATTTATCACAGGCGCAAGTCGCGGAATTGGTAAATCTATCGCACTTAAATTAGCGAGCCAAGGAGCAAATATTATTGTGGCTGCCAAAACCGCACAACCACACGCAAAATTAGAAGGAACAATTTTTGAAACTGCGGAAGAAGTAGACCAAGCAGGTGGAAAAGGATTGCCTTTGGTGGTCGATGTTCGTGATGATTTGAATGTTTATACTGCAGTTAGAAAAGCGGCTGAAACATTTGGTGGCATTGATATTTTGGTCAATAATGCGAGTGCAATTCAACTCACAGATACGCTTTTGACAGATATGAAAAGGTACGATTTGATGCACCAAGTCAATACAAGGGGGACTTTTTTATGTTCTAAGGCTTGTATTCCGTATTTATTGCAAGCCGAAAATCCACACGTTTTAAATCTTTCGCCACCTTTGAGTATGGAAACGAAATGGTTTGCACCACACGTAGCGTACACGATGGCAAAATTTGGTATGAGTATGTGTGTGTTAGGTATGGCAGGCGAGTATAAAAATAAAATTGCTTTCAATGCTTTGTGGCCTCGCACCACGATTGCGACTGCGGCTGTTAATATGTTGGGTGGAGATGCGATGATGAATCAATCTCGTACTCCTGAAATTATGTCCGATGCGGCTTTTGCTATTTTCTCAAAACCAGTTAGTTTTTCGGGTAATTTTTTGGTTGATGAAGATTTTTTAAGAAGTGAAGGAGTTACAGATTTTGAACATTATTCAAATGTACCAGGTAGTAATTTACTTCCTGATTTTTTTGTTTAGTAGATAAAATTTAAAGATTAGTCTTGTGAAATTGATAATTTGACAAGACTGATTTTTAATTGTTTTTTTTTAGAATAGAAAAATAAACATAAACAGAAAAACAATGTCTATCCAAAAAATAAACGATTATTATTGAGATTAACTCGTTGCCCGGTATGACTCCTGCGACTTGTATTTTTCATCAAGCGGCTTTAAATCAATATAAACCATACCAATTTATCGATAAAATTTTGGAATTTGGAACGCAAAGAAATAAACATTAAATTTTATTTTTTAGGGAGTTCGCTCCCTTTTTTTATGGTTTTTATTTTTTCATAAAAAAAAGTAATCATATTTTTTTTATTTTTAATAATAATTTCTATATTTGTGCGAATAAAAAAATAATAGACAAAAATGAAAAACGAAACATTTAAAAAACGCTTTCGAGAAGCAGATATATTAGAAATTCCTGAATTATTAGATATTTTAGAACAACATAGCGATAAAATTCAATCTTATCAAAAAGGAACTTATAAAACCTTAAAAAACGAATTTTTTAATCAACCTAATGCTTTCCAATTAGAAAGTTGGAAGGCTAAGTTCCTCGTTTTTATGGGTGGTTTTGATTTTGAGATAGTGATGGAAAATACAATAAATAATCCCCAAAATATAAAAACAAACGACAAAATGGAAACGACTGAAAAAACGCTTTATATTATTTTCGCTGACCTGAAAGGTTATGGTGCAAATGCAGGTAATAATCCACTTTTAGTAAAAGTTACGGATTTCTTTTTTTCACTCAAAGCCAAATATTTTGCTGATGAAAAAGAACATTTTTTCAAACCTTTGGGAGATGGAATTTTGGCTACAGGGCATAGTTTGGTGGATATGGCACAAAAAGCAATTCTTTTGCGTAATGAAATTAAAAATCACGCTTGGAAACAAAATGGTTTTCCTGATAATTTGAATGTACGTATGGCATTACATACAGGTGAGGCGTATGAGCATTACAAAGATGATGGCACTATCAGCGAAGTTTCGGGAACTGCAATTATTCAAGCAGCACGTCTCGAACCTTACACAATGGTAGGAGAAATTTTCTGTTCGCAAATCTATGCAGGTTTATTAGCACAAAATACAACTCACAATTTGGCAACTATCAACTTGGGGAAATATAACTTAGGCAAAGAACATGATAAATTTGAATTGGATATTGCAGTACTTTTTTCTGAAAGTGATAAAAATATTTATGAACGAATGTTAGCAGATGATTGTAAAAAACATATTGTGGAGAAAACACAAAGTCATGAAGTGGAACAAACAAAAGTAGCTAACCATTACGAAAATAACGAAAAAAACAAAAATAATATCTCAAAAAACAACAAAAATATGGATAACAAACAACTTACTAATTTACTTGATAAATGTTTTAACAATGATGATGATTTAATGTTATTTTGCTTTAATTACTTCCCCAAAGTACACACAAATTTATCAACCACTATGCCAAAAATGACAAAAATAATTAAGTTGATTGAATATTGTAAACAACATGATAAACAAAATGAACTTTTAGCAAATATCAAAGAGGAACGCCCTGAAATGTATGACAAATTGGTAGATAAAATTGAGCAGGATACTCCAAAAACTAAGAATAATAACATTATGGATAATAAAAATGATAATGTTACAAGTATCAATGAAGCAGAGAAAAAAAGGCTCAAATATTTATTTGAAACAGATGCTAATAATTTTTTTAGTGAAATAGAAGAACTTGTTAAAAACAACGGTGAACAACTTAATAGTTTTTTACTAAAAAAAAGTAGGTTAAAAAGACTTAAGAATGACCAAAGAGACGAATTAATAACTCGACAAGAATATATTTCTGAATTTGCAAGGCTTGAAAAGTCTTTATATGAAATTATCGACAGCCTTTAAAATTTAACAATATGATTTCTAAACAAGAAATAAAAGATTTAAAAAGGCTTTTCAGTGACAATGAAACCTTATTTTTAGAAAAAATGGAGTGTATATTTTCTATCGAAAATGATTTAGAAAATGATTTTTTAGGACAAAAAAGTAAACTCCAACGAATTAATAAAGAATTTAGAAATGAGAATATTTCAAGGGATACTTATAAGGCTGATTTTTCTAAAATAGAAACATCTTTTTATAAAATGATTGATGCCTTTCTAGAAAATTATGATTACTATCATGGGTTATCTATAGATAAAAAAAATGCACCATTATTTTATGAGGCAGATGAAACACATAAAATCTTACGAAATATTAATTTTGAAAATCAATATACTCGCTTTGATAGTATTGTAACAGGTGTAAATGGAAGGAAAATAATTGGTTTTATTATCAGGGGAGTTGGGGATTATGGGCAGAGATGGCTTTATAATAAACTTATTCACGATTATTTTGATAAAAATAATAATTATTCCGACCCAATAGTTATCGATTTCTCGGATATTTCAAATGAAAAGGTATTTTTAGAAATTTTTTGTGATTATTTAGGAATAAAAGGACTAGAAAAAGCAGCAGACGAAACACAAAAACAAAAGATGAGAAAGGCAAAATTTACAGAACTTGTTAAAAATAAAATAAAAACATCCCCACAATTTATTATTTGTAAAAATGCTTTTAATTTTATGGAAAATCACATAACTTATTTTGATGAAATATTTGAAGAAGTTTCATTATCTATAAGTGGGCAAGAAGACGAATATAAGGAAAAATATATTTTTCTATTTGTGGAAAATACTAATGAACTTTATTCAAATTCTGAAATGATATTTGGAAAAGAAAAAAAAATTCGAAATATCGAAGATAAAACAAATTTAAAATTTGTGGATTTAGGGAGTATCGAACCTATAAAAAATAAGTGTATTGATAATTGGTTAGATTTATTACCTGAAGATATAAGAAAAAAAACAAATACATTATCAGATAATGATATTACACAATTTATTTGTGAATGTAATAATGGACATCCCGATCTTGTTATTCCTAAAATGTGTGAAATAATTGGTGTTAATTACTTAGAAAACGAAAAACAATGGCTAAAATACTAAACTTCTCAGATGAAAATCTGAAAACACAACAAACCTTTACTGATAAAGGTATTGATATACAAATAGATGTGTATCAACCATCTGAAGAACTTGTAAAAGCGGTACATCTCGCATACCAACTAAAAAAACCTTTGCTTATAATGGGCGAACCTGGTTGTGGTAAAACTCGCCTTGCTGAAGCAGTGGCGTATCAGTTGCATGAAGAAAAAATGTATAATCATTTATTTGTTTGGAATATCAAATCCACTACCAAAGCACAAGATGGATTATATCAAATAGATATGCTCAAACGCATGTATGATGTGAATATAAAAAATGAAAATGCGTCTGATATAAAAAAATATATTCAATATGGAGCTTTGGCAAACGCATTTATGACAAAACCAAATATAGATAAAGACAAAGAAAAATTACCTAATATTTTGCTCATTGATGAAATAGACAAGGCGGATATTGATTTTCCAAATGATTTATTATTAGAATTGGATAAAAAAATGTTCGTAATACCTGAGTTAGAAAATAAAGAGATAAAGGCAGAAGGAAATTTACTTATTTTCATTACCAGCAATCAAGAAAAGGCACTTCCACCTGCATTTCTAAGACGTTGTTTGTATCATTACATTGATTTTCCTAACGAAACACAACTAACAAATATCGTGCTTTCTCATTATCAACATCTTGATAAAGAATTTGTTGAAAAATATATAACAGCATTTGAAAATACAAGAGAAAATGATTTTGATGACAATGATAAAAAACCTTCTACAAGCGAACTTTTAGATTGGTTTAATATGATTCAACATTATCAATCACTCAGAGGAAAAGATAATCTAAGTGAAATAGAAAAATCATTTATCAAGGAGTTAGACGATTTTGATAGTGATAAGACAAAAATCCCGTATAGACAACTGCTATACAAAACATTGGAAAGTTACAACAAAAATGCTAAAAAATAATGGATACAAATACAAGTTTGCCTTTATATAAGTTTTTTGAAACCTTACGCAAAAATGGTTTTGAGTTAGGTATTGATGATTATTATGCCCTGATTGATGTGATTCATCAGGGGTTTTGGTATGATAAAAATAAATCTATTTTAGATAAAGAAAATATTTTTTTTATTTGTGAAACACTTTGGTTTAAACCTAATCAAAGTAAATACGAATTTAAAAATATGTTCGATGATAATTTCGAATATATTGACCTTACTAATCAAGAAACAAATAACTCAAATGCAGAAAATCCGCTTGACAGTAATTTAGATCCAGATAACTCAATAGACGCCAAAAAAGAAGAAAACGATAATTTGAATGACAATTCAGAGGAAAGTGATAATCTACAAGAAGAGGAAAATGATAATTTAAATGATAATATTCAAGAAAATCAAATAGATGAAAATTCAGAGGACAAGGCAGAAAAAGTACCTAATAATACTCCTATAAAACAAGAGGAATTTAGGATAAAAGTAGAATTGTCTAATGTTAATGACAAAGGTGAAAATATTGAAGAAACAAAAGAAGAAAGAAAAAGAAAATTCTTGTTTTCAGACAATTATTTTGATATTTCACTTAGGCAAATGCAGCAAGTATGCAGAAGTTTGCCCATTTTTCAAATTACTTCTTCAAACAATCAAATTGATATAGATGCAACCATTTTGAATTGGGCAAAAAAAGGTTTTTTTGAAAAAAATATCTACCAAAATAAACAAAATTTATACAACAAAGTGATACTTTTAGTAGATAATAAAGGCTCTATGCAAGCCTTTGAAACACTTATAAATAACCTCAATACTGCCCTCAAAGATGCTTTTGATGTAGGAACTAAACATGAAAAACAAGCTTTTGAAACCTATTATTTTTATAATCTCCCACAAGATTATGTATATATGGATACTACACATGTTGCCTACAAAGAAAAAAAACAACTATTGAAAGAAATAAAAAAAGACAAATCGCTGGTAATCATACTTAGTGATGCAGGTGCGTCAAGAGGTGGAAATTCTGATGGAAGATTCAAAGCAAGTTTACGTTTTGTGATACAACTCCAAAAAGTATCTTCACAAATAGTATGGCTTAATCCTATGCCAAAAACACGTTGGGCAGAAAGTACCGCACACAGAATTGCTCGATTTTTGCCTATGTTTCCACTTACAAACCAAAGAGAATTACAACAAAGTATCAACATTTTAAAAGGAAAATCTAAATGGAATCAATAGACACAAAAAATGCACAAATAGAAGAAAAAATCGGATATTTTACACAAAAAGCAGGTGAGGGCAAAACAGATACATATCTTGATTTTTTGCATATAGCCATACAACCATTGCTTTTTTCTACGGATTTACTTTACAAACTTTGGATAAATTTTAAAGGGTACAAAGACAAATCACCTAAAAATCAACCTGATTATTTGGTTGTATCTGATTTGATTTTGTCGAGCCTTTGTCGTCCTATTGGGACAGATTTGTTTCGCATAGATGAACAAGTGCGTGAATATTTACTTGAAAAACAAGAAATTTCAAAAACTATAAAGGAAGAAATCGCAAATTTTATAGATGAGTATGTTACACGACATAAAAGCAAAATAAATTCTAATATCTATGAAATCCATAAACTTAGTGCGATGGCAGTCATCAATCCAGAAGGATTTGCTCAAAATATAGAGAAAAAAATAATCGCTGAAAATTCACCACATTCAAAACTTCATTATCTAAAATTATATTTTGATGCTACTACTTTTGACGAAACCAAAGGTAATAAAATGGGCATCACGCTAAAACAAGTAACCGAAAATGAAAGCCAAGAAGGCGTAATTACACTGAGAAATATCCCAAAATATATAGAACAATATGTAGAAATAACAAACAACAACATATACACAGCTAAAAAACCCGTGCAAATTTTTGCATTAGAAAATCACTTAGGTTTTGAGCTCACAGAAATAAAAAATATTGATGATATTTTAGATTTTAAAAATAATAAAACTTATATACTTGATAATCAAGAAAGAGTAATTGGATTAAATATATCAAATTGTAAGATAAATGATATCTTATTTTTGAGGAATTTAGAGGGTTTAGAGAGTTTAAATTTATTTTCCAATCAAATTACTGATATTTCTTTTTTACAATATTTACATAATTTAACAAGTTTATCTTTATGTAATAATCTAATTTCAGATATTTATCCTTTAGAAAATTTAACTAAATTAACTTTTTTAGACTTAGGATACAATCAAATTTTAGATATTTTATTCTTGAAAGATTTAGTAAACTTAACACATTTAGATTTATTCTGTAACCCAATTTCTAATTTTTATGTTTTACAAAACTTGATTAATTTGGAATTTTTAAATTTATTTGGTAATGCTATTTCAGATATTTCTTTTTTAAACAATTTAATAAATTTGGTAGATTTAGATTTGGCAAACAATAAAATTTCAGATATTTCTTTAGATTTTCTCAATCATTTATCAAAATTAAAAAAACTTTCTTTACATAATAATCCAATTAAGAATATTCCAAAAGAAATTTTTAACAAAGATGAAAACGTTTTAAAAGAAGTACGAGATTATTTAGAAGAAATTACTAAAAGGAGTGTCAAAAATAAAGAAGTTAAAATAATTCTGTTGGGCAATGGAAATGTTGGCAAAACACAAATAGCAAGAAGGTTGGCAGGAAAAGAAAGTTTTGTAATGGATGAAGTACACAATTCTACACATGGTATTCAGATATTGCGTAGCACATTAGGAGATTTTGAGGTAAATATTTGGGATTTTGCGGGGCAGGATTTATACTATGCCACGCACCGTTTGTTTATGCAAAATCGTGCTTTGTTTATATTGGTATGGGATTTTGATAATGAAAAGAGTGATTTTCACACATGGGAAAATAAACAATATGAAAACGAAAAACTACAATATTGGCTTGAGTACATCAAATGTTTTAGCAAAGGAAGCCCTATTTTGGTGATACAAAATAAAATAGACAAACCAAATCAAAAGGATTTTTTAGGGGTGGATAAAGATAAATGGAAAAAAGATTTTCCTATTGTTGATTTTCTACAAGTGGGTGCGAACAGTGGTAAAGGTTTTTTAGTATTAGAAAATATTTTAGAACAAATTTTTGAAAATAATCCTGTTTTTCAAGATAATGATTTACCTACTAATTGGTTAGCAGTGCGTGAAATCATCAAGCAAAAACAAACAGAAGGTATCGAAACGATTACCAAATCAGAGTTTAAAGCAATTTGTGAAGTAAAAAATTGTGCTTCCGCTTCTGATACATTGTTAGGTTATTTGTACGATACAGGTGTTTTTTATTATCGTCAAGGGTATTTCGATAATCAAATTATTTTAAATCAAAGTTGGGCAATCGAAACCATTTATAAAATACTAAACCGAGAAAATAAATATATTTCTGAAATAGTTGCCAAATTACAAAAAGGGACATTGTTGTATAAAAATATTTGTAAAATTTGGGGAAATAATACAGATGCTGAAAGGGAATTATTTATAGATTTTATGGTGGGCGCAGAATTGGCTTTTGAAACTACAAAAAATTCTAACTCATTCAAAGATAGAACTTTTGCAGTCCCATCTCTCTTCCCTGTGGAAAAACCAGAGGAAGTAATTTTTTATGAAAGTAATAAATTAACACAATCTAAAAAAGAAGAAATCAAATATACCTTTCTACCCAAAGTATTTATACAAAGGTTTATTATATTGGCAAATCGTTTTTCGGAGGTAGAATATATGTGGCAAAAAGGGTTATATTTATCTACACAAGAAGGAGATGCAATAGTAGAGGCAGACTATCAAACAAAGACGATTACTATTTTATCCAATAATGTTTTTGTAACAAAAAAAATCGAAGAAGAATTAGAAAGTATTGCCAATGAAGGTAATCTGAAAGGACGTATTATGCAGGGCGAAAATACATCTGAAACAGAAAAATATTGGGGTTTAAATGCTTTGAGTGAAAATATAAATAGAAAAAAACTTGTTTATTTACTTAATGAGTGTTTTGACAATGAAGGAATACATTTTTTTTGTTTTAAGTATTTCGAAGAAGTAAGCAACAACTTCACAAGTGTAATGCCAAAACTGAAAAAAATTATAACATTGATTAAATACTGTGAACATCACATGAAAATTGACAATCTTTTGGAGAAAATTAAAGAAGAACGTCCTGAAATGTATAGCAAAATCATAGGTGAAAGCGAGGAAGATACCCAAAAAACTAAAAATAATGAAAATATAAACACTGAAATATTTAAAAAACTCTTTAAAGAAGCAACATCTATAGAAATTTCTGATTTTTTGAATATTTTTGAACCAAACATCAATAAAATTCCGACTTATAAAATTGCAGCCTATAAAACTTTAAAAGATGAATTTGTTAATCAATCTAATAATTTTGAATTAGAAAATTGGAAAGCACGATTTTTGGTTCTTATTAATGATTTACAAGTAGATAAATTAGCCTTAAAAGAGCTTTTTTTTGAAAATAAAAAAGTTTTTTTTCAAGTATTAGAAAATTTATTTGAGTTTGATAATGAAGTTTCAAATAATATAATTGCGAAGAGAAATGAACTCATAGCAATAAAAGAATATAGTAGAAATGGTGTTATTACAAATGAAGACTACTTTATTAATACTTCTAAAATTGAAAAGTTTTTGTTTGAATTAGTAGATAGTTTAAAATTTGAGATAATAAATCCTATTTCACAAATAACAAAAAATAGAAAACTACTTTTTTTATCTTCTGACCCAGAACAATATAAAGAAAATGATTTGATTGTTGAATTTGCAAAAATGAAAGATAGTTTAGATAAAGCAAAAATAGAGACAAAACTTATTTTTCATACAAAGTTAGATGATTTATTATCAGAAATTAGTGATAATAAACCTACTATGATACATTTTATAGGGAATAAATCGGAAAGTAAAAAAGATAAAGTACAACAGACAGCGTTAAATAAAAAAGATGAAGTAAAACAAACAATATTAGCTGGAATGTTACCTAGTTTCCTTGGGACTGTAGGTTTCTCTTTACATCAAGAGGATTATTTAGATAGTATTTTTAGAACATTCCATGTGGGTAGAGTTTATTTTGAGTTAGTATTTTTGAGTGCTTGTTATTCTGAGAATCAGGCAAATATCATCAAAAACTATGCTAATTATGTGATAGGTACAACTAAAGATATAGGTATAGGAAATGCTGAAAAGTTTGCAACTTTATTTTATGATGGATTAGCACATGGTGATTCTATTGTTACTGCTTTTGAACTTGCAAAGTTAAGTTCTCCCAATTTTATTAAAAATGCGGTTATACATAGTAAAAAATAGATATACGACTCTAAATTTATAATTATCAAAGGCTTGATAACCAAAAAAAAATATACTCACACCAAAAAAAGCGTGAGTATATTTCCAAAATAAAATTTTTATTTTTTAATTGTCATTTCTTTGATAAGATGCCCTGCCCCTGCTACTTTATCAATCACAAACAACGTATAACGCACATCAACCGCAATATTTCTACATCTATCAGGGTCATACATAATATCAGACATCGTTCCCTCCCAATTTCTATCAAAATTAGTTCCGATAAGTTCGCCCTCACCATTGATAACAGGACTTCCCGAATTGCCGCCTGTCGTGTGATTAGAGGCAGTAAAACAAACAGGCAAACGTCCTTTTTCTCCATATTGCCCGTAATCTTTTGAGAGATACAACGCTTTTAATTTGTCAGGAATCGCATAATCTTCGTATATATCTTTCGTATTTTCCTTTTCGATGATGCCATCTAAATAAGTCTGAAATTGATATTGCGCTCCGTCATAAGGTTGATAATCATTGACTTTTCCGTAGGCAATACGCAAAGTAGAATTAGCATCAGGATAGAATTTTTTATTTTTTTGCATCTCACGCAAACCTTTTACATAAGTTCTTTGGTTGAGTTCAATTTCTGAGGTTGATTTTTGCATTGTTGGGCGAATATCTTTTGCCATTTTTGCCATAAATTCTTCCAATAAATTATAAGCCACATCATTTTTCAAATCTCCACCACTTTCAATCAATTTTTTCGTTTTTTCTTCAGAAACTAATGCAGAATTTTGGAAAATATACGCAGCAAATTTTTTGAAATCTCCTTTATATTCCGCTTGAATTTTAGCAAAAAAATCAGGGTGAAGATTAGCTGGAATATCTTTATAATATGTTTCCAAACAATACGCCATCACTTCTTCATCTATGGGCGCATAATAATCTTTGAAAAAAGCAGTCGCAATATTTTTCTTTGCCTCTGTTGTTTCCGCCTCTGATAAATCGTAGGCAAAGTCAATTACTTCTATACCAAAAACGGCTTCATTCAAATAATCGGTGGCTAAAAACAATTTTTCAGTATCTTGATAGGCTTGTTTTATATTGTTTAAAGCGGTTTGATATTGTAAATTATCAGGTTTTGATTTTGTCCATTGCTCAAAATCATTTTCTAATTTTTCTTTTTTATTGACTGCTTTTAATCTTTTCAAACCTCTTACTTCACCAATCCATTTTTTCCAAGCATTTGCGACTGAGGCTTGTTTTGCGACATATTGAATACGAACTTTGTTAGATGTTCGCATATATTTATCATAAATTTTTAGGCGATTATCTCTGATTTTGATTTTATTTGGATTACTAAAATCCATAATTCTTTTGACAGCAAACGAAGTAATGTATTGTTGTGTGCGACCGGGAAAACCCATCACCATCGTAAAATCTTCTTTTTTTACGCCTTTCAACGAAATTGGTAGATGATGACGAGGTTTAAAGGGAACATTGTCTTTCGAATATTCAGCAGGTTTACCATTTTTATCGGCATATATTCTAAACAAAGAAAAATCTCCTGTATGACGAGGCCACATCCAATTATCTGTATCTCCTCCAAATTTTCCTATTGCTCCGTGGGGCGCTCCCACCAATCTTATATCATTAAAAGTTTCAGTAACAAACATATAATATTCATCACCATAAAACATTGGTTTTATTTCAAATTTATAATGTGTATTTTCGATGGCTTTGTTTCCTACTTTTTTGATATTTTGTGCTACTAATTTTTTGCGTTGGTCTTCGGTAGTAGTGGCAGTTACGCCTTCTAAAATTTGTTTAGTAACGTCTTCTACTCTGATAATAAAAGTCGCAAAAAGCCCTTTATTTGGCAATTCTTCGCTTCTATTCATTGCCCAAAAACCATTCGTAACGTAATCTTTTTCGGTAGAACTATGAAATTGTACTTGTCCTAATCCGCAGTGATGATTGGTTAATATCAAACCTTCATTCGAAATCATTTCGCCTGTGCAAAATCCACCAAAAGATACAATCGCATCTTTTAAACTCGATTGATTGATGCTATAAATTTGTTCAGGTTTTAATTTCAAACCTTTTGCCTTCATATCGGCATAATTCATATCTTTTAATAATTGCAACAACCACATTCCTTCGTCAGGCGGAGTTGGTTTGGCAAAAATAGAGACAGATATAAGACATAAAAAAATAAATGCAGTGATTTTTTTCATGGAATATAAAATTAAAATAAAGTGAAAACAAAAGGTAAATATATATTTTTAGTTTGGAAAGACATTTATTTTATGTTTAGAATAACGTTATAAAATTCTTCTCCTTCTCCTCGGTCTATGTCACACAGACCGAAATAGTTAGTAACTTTTATTTCGGTCTGTGTGACACAGACCGAGGATTAAAGACAAAAAAATCACACTTACATTTTTTCTATAAATGATTGCCAAGCTTTCTCTAAACCTTCTTTGATTTTGATTTGAGGTTGATAATTTAACAATTTTTGTGCTTTAGAAATATCCGCCAAAGAATCTCTTACATCTCCTTTTCTATTTTCTCGATAGGTAGGTTCCATATCAGATTTTCCTAATTCTTTGATAATTTGATACAATAAATTCAACGAAGTTCTATCACCCACAGCCACATTATATACCTGATTGACTGCGTCTGGATTTTGTGTTAATCCTGCTAAAATATTGGCTTGAACGGCATTTTCAACAAACGTAAAATCTCTCGTTTGTTCTCCATCTCCATTGATAAAAGCCGATGTTTTTTCTGTAATTGCTTTCATAAAAATAGGAATCACAGCCGCATATTCACCCTGAAAATTTTGGCGTTGTCCAAAAACATTAAAATAACGCAATCCGATAAGTTCCATTTGATATGTTTTGGCAAATACATCAGCATATAATTCGTTCACGTATTTTGTAACTGCATAAGGCGAAAGCGGTTTGCCGATAATATCTTCTTTTTTGGGCAAATGTGGACTATCTCCATACGTGGAAGAAGACGCAGCATAGACCATTCTTTTGATTTTATTATCACGCACAGCCACCAACATATTCAAAAAACCATCAATATTTACTTGATTGGTGGTGATGGGGTCATTGATACTTCTTGGCACAGAACCTAAGGCTGCTTGATGCAACACAATATCAATATTTTTGCAAGCGTCTTGGCAAGTATTCAAATCTCGAATATCGCCTTGTATAAAATTACAATTTGGTTTTTCTGTAAATGGAGCGATATTTTCAAAAAAACCTGTGGCTAAATTATCCAAAATCCTCACTTCTTTGGCTTGATATTTAACTAAATATTCTACCAAATTAGAGCCAATAAAACCTGCTCCACCTGTTACTAAAAATCGATAATTAGATAAATTTTCAGTATGAAAAGGAATTTCGTACATATATTATTGAGCCAAAGAATTAATTAAATCGATGTATTTTTGTTGTGCATTTTCGGTGCTTTCCCCTTTCAAATCTTCCCACGCTTTGTATTTTGCCTGCCCAACCATATCAAAAAAACCGGGTTTATCACCTTTTACATCTCCTTGTGTTCCTTGTTTGTATAAGGCATAAATTTTTAGCAAAATATCGTTGCTTGGTTTCGAGGTGAATGTTTTTGATTTGGCTGCTGCCTCTTCGAATTGTTGTTGTATAGACATTTTTTTGATTACTTTTAAATATATGTATTTTATTTCAGATGTTTTTTGCAAAAATAAAGATTTATTTTAATATTTTCAAAAATATTATCAAAATAAAAAAATAATTTTGTATCAACTTATATTTTTTTTTAGACAAAAGTATAAATAATCACTTTTTTTGATTACTTTTGAACAAATTTATAAAAATAAAAAGATTTTCTTTCTATTTTGGTAAAAACTTTGTGTACTATTATTAAAAAAACTAATAAAATTCTATCTATTCCTTTGAAAAATTATTTATACTTATTGATTATTTGTGGCTTTTTTCTTATTCCAAAAAATATTGATGAAAAATTTACGTAGTATATTTTTGACTATTCTGCTTAAAATCCAATCACTTTTTATCTTTTTTCTGATGGTTTTACTGACCAATTTGGCGGAATAAACAGAAGAAAATTTGGTATTTCAAAACTCAAAGAACTTGTTTTAGAAGCCCAACATCAAGACCTAAAAACACAAAAACAATTTTTTAATGATACGATAGAAAATTGGAGAATTGAAAGAAATGAAAAACAAATTGATGATATTTTGATTGCTGGAATTAGAGTTGGGAATTGATTTTTGCTTATCTTCTCTTTATTCCAATATATTTTTTATTTCAATTTCACTTCCCTCCCATTCTAACATCGAATTAAAAATCTTCGCTTTTTCGTAAAAAGCAATATCGTTTTTAAAAATATTTTGTTCGTATATAAGTTTTTTTATAAATAACAATTTTCTAAAAGTTCCTTTTAACAAACAATTTTTAGGCGTTACCCATTTTGTTCCATCAAAAAAAGCAATATTTGCATAAGAAGTATCTGTAATTTGATTATTTTGAACGATTAAAATATCATCACACAATTCTTTTTTTTCGAATAAATGATTGATTTCAGTGCGATGAGCGTACTTATGTGCGTATGCGAGTTCGTTGGCGTGAACGATTTTTAAACTTCGAATTATTTTAGGTTGATAAGGAATAATTTCATACGATTGAATCGAAAAATCATACAACAATCTCAATTTATAAATTTTTTCATTGTCTAACATAGGCAAATTTTTAAAGAAATTTGCTAAGTCAATCGTGGGAGAATTTAGAAAAAAATGCTTTCTGGTTTCATCAAATCTTTCTTGATGAAATACTAAATTTTTCAGTTGTGAATTTTCGATTTTGATAGATTCTAAAAACATTTTTTATTTTGATAAATTTTTAACGTGTCAGTTTGATATTGAATAATTTTTTCGGGAGTTTGATTGATTTTTGGTGCTTCAATTCCTTGCTGAAAACTTACTTGATTTGCTTCAAAAACACGTGCTTCGTCCCATAAATCAAGTTTTATCAAATCTTTTAACGTTTTTGCACCGCCTTCGATAATGACAGATTGAATATTTTTTTGAAATAAATCAGCTAAAATAAATGCCCATTGTTGATTCATTTCCTCTGGAATTTTTACAAAAATAAGGTTATTATTTTGATTTTCTTCATTAATTTCTGTGTCATTTTTGAGTTGATTATATACGATTGTAGGTTGAGATTTATCAAATAAACATATATTTGCAGGCAAAACCAATCGATTATCTATCACGATTCTTGTCGGTTGCCTTCCCTCCCATTCTCTCGCATTTAGTTTTGGATTATCGTACAAAGCCGTATTCTTTCCCACTAAAATTGCATTTTCTTGGGTTCGCCATTGATGCACAATTTTTCTCGAAAATTCATTACTAATCCATTTGCTATCAAAATTTTCTTTGGCAATAAATTTATCATTAGTCATTGCCCATTTCAAAATAATATAAGGTCTTTTTTGAGTAAAAAATGTAAAAAAACGTTTATTTTGTTCGTACACTTGATTTTTTAACAAAAACAAATCGATATTTATACCTATATTTTTTAATTTTTCGATTCCTTTACCTGCCACCAACGGATTGGGGTCAAGATGTGCCACAAAAAGTTTTTTAGGTTTAATTTGAGCAATTAAATCGGCACAAGGAGGCGTTTTTCCAAAATGAAAACAAGGCTCAAGCGTTACATAAAATTCTGCCTCTGATAATTTATTTTTATCTATATCTTTGACCGAATTAACTGCATTGACTTCTGCATGAGGTTGCCCATATTGTTGATGATAACCTTCGCCAATAATTTTATTTTGATGCACAATTACGCAACCCACCATTGGATTGGGGCTAACTTTTCCGAAACCCATTTGAGCCAAATCGATGGCTCTTTGCATAAAAAAAACGTCATTCATAAAAATAAAATTGAAAATATTAAAACAAAAGTAGGTATTTTTTTTGTTTGATACATAAAAACGTATAAATATTAACAAAAATAAAAACATCAAAAATAACAAAAATGAACAATTCTCAACATATTTTTTTTGATTTAGACGATACTTTGTGGGATTTTGAACGCAATGCAGAAGAATCTTTGACAGAATTATTTTCAGTATTTCAATTAGAAAAATTAGGTAAAAATGTAACTTTATCTAATTTTAAAAGTAATTTTCATATCATCAATAAAAATTTATGGCATCAATTTAACCACAATTTGATTGACCAAAAACAACTTCGTGAGCAACGTTTTTTATTGCTTTTGACTGGATTGGGCGTACCTAAAAATGATATTCCTTTCGAAAAATTAAGTACTCTTTTTTTAGAAATTGCTCCATTAAAACTGAATTTAATTCCAAATACGATTGAAATTTTGACTTATTTAAAAGCAAAAAATTATCATTTACACATCATCACAAATGGATTTGAAGCCATACAAAATACAAAAATAAATAACACAAAAATTGGGCATTTTTTTGATTTAATCGTTACTTCTGAACACACAAATACTAAAAAACCAAGCAAAGAAATTTTTGAATATGCTACAGATTACCTCAAAATCAACGAAAAAAACTGCACAATGATTGGCGATAATGTTGAGGCTGATGTTGCGGGAGCGAAAAATGTGCATTGGAATTCGATTTGGTATAATCCTAAAAAATTAATTTCTACTATCGAACCCGATTATACGATTGATAATTTGTTGGCGTTAAAAGATATTTTTCATTGAACATACAAAGAAATAAACTAAAAAAATTAACAAAAATAAATTTTATTTACAATCCATTACATACCTAAAATACTTAGGTTTAAATTTCTCTTTTATCTTTAATATAGTACTCTCTTGGAGATAGTTTTTATATTTTTGTGTAGTGTCAGAGGGGCAATTATGACCTAAATTTATTTGCTCTATCATAGGCAACTCCCCTAAATCTATTTGCTTTAGTCTAGAATATAGTAAGAGCAATATTTTTAAATGAGGCATAGATTTTAAATTTATTTTACTCAAATGAGTATCGATGATGGATATTCCATCTAACTTATGACCATTTTCAATCTTAAATTTATCGTGAATATGAGATTTATTTATCTCTATTTTTTTTAGATTTATATTATTCTTAAACAATATTGATTTTAGTTTTACATTAATCAATGAAATTTTTTCGATATTTTTTAAATTATCAAGGTCGAGAATTGTATATTTTTTATCTTTTATTTCATATATTTTGATAGATTTTAGTTGAGGAAATTTGGAAAAATCAGGCATTATTGTTGGGTTAGATATTGACAAATAAGTTAAATTTTTGAGTTTATACAAATCTTTTAAATAACCTTCATAACATTTGATATGCAAAAGTCCAATAGCAGAATCTTTACGAACTTCTCCTGTGAGTATATCACTAAAAAAATAAAAAGTTAAAATATTTGGTTCGTTATTACCAAAAAACTCATATCAGCTGGGTCAGGAGTTATATTAAATTTCTTTTGTTTTTTCATTATTTCTTTGATTACATGGTAATCATTAGGGATAATTTTTTTGCTTTTTTTTGAGCAAGTAAATAATACTAATACTATTAAAATAAAAGTTATGTATTTTTTCATTTTTTAGGTTTATAGTTTTTTAGTTTCTTTATTTCTACTGCAAATAAATACATTTTTTATCAAAAATACAAAGAAAAACGATTACTATTTGGATAAAACCACATTTTCAAAAAAATATCCTAAAAAATATTGTTATTTCAATAAAAACACTTACATTGCGTTGTTATTTACAAAATTAAAAAAAATACAACTCAAAATGAAAAAATACCTATTTTTTTTGGTGTTAAGTTTTCTATTTATCACCTGCGGGCGAAAAAATTTATTAGAAATAGTACAAACTGATTTCAAAGATGAAATTTCAACTACAACTAACTTAAAATTTAAGTTTAATCAACCGCTTGCCCAAAATATCACCCTCAATCGTTGGGATACTACGCAATATCTAAAATTTACGCCTCATATTCAAGGGAAATTTATGTGGACTTCTGCGACAGAATTAGTTTTTTCTCCCGAAAAAAATCTACTTCCAAGTACAGATTATCAAGCCTCTACCCAAAAATCTTTATTGGCATTGCACGCAGAAAACGAAAAAAATAGCACAAAAAAAACAGATTTAAGTCTTGATAAAGACAAAAAAATTAGTTTTCATACGACTTATTTAAGCCCTGAAACGATGAATTTATTTTGGACAGATAACCAAAATAAAACTAAAACTTTGAGAGCAAGATTGAATTTTAATTATAAAATCAATCCAAATAATGCACAAAATTTAATTACTGCTCGAATTGATAACAAAGTTTTAAACAATGTAAAGTTACTCACAAACATAGCAGATAATACGTTGGATATTGCGATAGAACAACCTAATAACGAAAATTGGGAAGGGAAATCTTTGTTTATTGACATCAAAGAGGGTTTAAAATGTTCAGAAAGTGATTTTGTTTCCAAAAAAATATTATCTAAAAATGGTGAAATTCCAGCCTACAAAACGTTGCAATTTGAGGAAGTAATAGCCGAATATCAAGATGATAAACCGATTATCAAAATTGTATCTAATCAAACAATTACAGGTAGTGCAAACGATTGGGCGGAAGCAATTAGCATTTCTCCAAAAGTACCTTATACGCTCAAAAAAACGGAAAATGGATTGATAATCGAAGGACGTTTTCAACAAAATACAAATTATAATGTCAATATTTCTTCTAAATTAAAAGGTATTTTTGCAACCGAATCGAGTGATTGGTCAAAAAAAGTTAGTTTTGGAAAAATGCAATCAAAAATTAAATTTTTGAGCGAAAAAGCAGTATATTTATCGAAAAAAGGAAATAAAAATATTGGAATTTCTATCAGTAATTTAGCAGCTGTTCACGTAAAAATTTATAAAGTATATGAAAATAATTTGCTTTATTTTTTGAAAGGAAATAATATTAGCGGATACCACGATTCTGAATTTTATAGATTAGAAGAATTTGCTGATGTGATTATTGACCGTCGTTATGAAACCAAAACTTTGCCTTTGGTGAATGATTTTAGGGTTTTAAACCTTGATTTAGACGAAATGAACGACGTAAAAGGCGTGTATGTAGTCAAAGTTGAGAGCGTAGATAAATTATATTTGGGTGATTCGAAAATGGTGGCTATTTCTGATATTGGTTTTATTGCCAAAGAAACCAAAGAAGATATTATCGTTTTTGCTAATTCGTTGGCAGATACAAAAGCATTGAAAGGTACAAAAATTAGTCTGATTGGCAAAAGTAATCAAGCCATCGAAAGAATGGAAACTGACGAAAATGGCGTGGCTTTTTTCAAAGGAATTAAAAAAAGATTTCCTGACGCAGACGTAAAATTATTAACAGCAATAAACGGAAAAGATTTTAATTATTTATATTTTAATCAAACTAAAATTGATGATTCTTATTTCGAAACCAGTGGATATAGACCAGATGCTAATTATCAAGCATTTTTATATAGCGAACGAACTTTATACAGACCAAGCGAAATTTTAAATTTTAATGTAGTGGTAAGGAATCAAGAATGGAAAAGCGAAGGAAAAATGCCTGTTATTTTTGAATTACATTTACCAAATGGACGTACTTTTACGAAACAAAAAGGTGAATTAAGTCCGCAAGGTTCGTTTCCTATTTCAGTGAAACTTCCTGCCAATGCTATGACGGGTATGTATTACGCCAAAGTATCAGATGCGAATGGTTTTTTGTTGTCTTCGATGTCTATTTCTGTGGAGGAATTTATGCCTGATAGAATTAAAGTAAAACTCAAAAGAGTAGAAAAAGATTATCAAACCTATAAAAAAGAAAATGAAAAATTGGGTGATTCGATTTATATTCAATCGCAAGCCCTTAATCTTTTTGGTCCGCCTGCGGCAAATAGAAGTTACGAAATGAATTTTTCGTGGTCGAAAAAAAGTTTTTCGAGTGAAAAATATAAAGATTTTGATTTTAATTTAGATGGAAGAAGTAATCGTTATGAATATGGCAACAAAACTTATGAAGGTGAAACAGATAACGAAGGGAAAATATTAAAAAGTTTTTATATTGGCAAAGAATATCAAAACATAGGAAAATTGCAAGCAACTGCTACGACCACTGTCTTTGATGAAACAGGCAGAAGTGTAAGTCGTGGCGTTCAATTTGATATTTTTACACAAAACGCATTTATTGGTGTCAAAAATATTCCGCAATATATTGGCACAAATGAACCTTTGAATTTTAATTTTATCGCCTTGTCGCCTGACGAAACGCCTACAAATGCCACAGCAAAAGTAGAAATTATACGTAATCGTTGGCAGACAATTTTGGAAAAAAACTATCAAAATAAATTAGAATATATATCGAGAAATAAAGAAGAAGTTATTCAGGCAATAGAAATAAATATTGCACAAATGAGTAATTTTTCGTTTATTCCTTTGCAGGCAGGCAGTTATACGATGCGAGCTCGTATTCCAAATAGTGATTATTATGTAGAAAAAAGTTTTTATGTTTATAAAAATGGTTTTTCAGAAAGTACGGCTTTTCAAATCAATAAAGACGGAAAAATTGATATTAAATTAGACAAAGAAAAATATAATTTAGGAGAAACGGCAAAAGTATTATTTACAACGCCTTTCGATGGAAAAATGTTGGTTACTTTGGAAAGGGAAAATGTGCAACAATATTTTTATTTAGAGGTGAAAAATAAAGCCATTTCTTATGAATTGCCTTTGAAAGATGCCCATTTGCCCAATGTTTATATTACCGCTGTTTTGTTTAAGGCTGTGAGCGAAGGAGATGTACCTTTGACCGTAGCACACGGCTTTAAATCTATCAAAGTAGAAAATCCAGACTCAAAACTCACTTTAAATATTGAAAGTGTGGATAAATCAGAGTCAAAAACTCAACAAAATATAAAAGTAAAAACCAATCGTTTGGAAAGTGATATTGAAGTAACTTTGGCGGTTGTAGATGAAGGAATTTTACAAATCAATAATTATAAAACTCCTGATATTCATTCATTTTTCTATCAAAAAAGGGCTTTATTGGTGGATATGTACGACCTTTATCCAAAAATATTTCCTGAAATTTCTGTAAATAATCGTGCCACAGGTGGTGATGGAAGTGATGGAGCAGGTGGATTGAGAGGAAATCCGATGGTGAATAAAAGAGTAAAATTAGTTAGTTTTTGGTCAGGAGTTTTGAAAACAAACGCACAAGGCGAAGTCAATTATACGTTGAATATTCCACAATTTTCGGGAAGTTTGAGAGTCATGGCGGTTGCGTATAAAGATGGAAAATTTGGCAATGCAGAAAAAAATATTACGGTGGCTGACCCAATCGTTATCTCAACAGGTTTACCTCGTTTTCTAAGTCCAAATGACCAAGTAACCGTTCCTATTATGATAATGAATACCACGCAAAACGAAGTTTCTGCGTCTATTCAAATCGAAACAAGCGATAATTTGATTATCAAAGGAGAAACTTCGCAAATACAAATCATCAAATCGAACCAAGAAATTATGCCTAAATATGAAATTACGGCAAAACCTGTGATTGATAGTGCAAAAGTAAAAATAACGGTGAGAGCGGCTGGGCGTGTGTTTTCGGAAGAATTATTTATCAATATTAGACCAACTTCGGGCTTAGTCAAAACGGCAGGAAGTGGCGTATTGAAAGAAGGCACAATGATAGATATTAATTTTAAAACCGATTTATTTGCTCATACCACCAAAACAAAAATGAGCATTGGGCGTTCTCCTTTGATTGAATTTTCGGATAATTTAGATTATTTAATCGAATATCCACACGGTTGTTTGGAGCAAATTATTTCGAGTGCATTTCCACAATTATACGTGCAAGATTTGATGAAAGCCACTCGCCCAAATCTACAAAATGGACAAATTTATGAAGCCGAAATTCGGGCAAATATTCAAGAAGCATTAGCAAAAATTCAAAATTTACAATTATATTCGGGAGGTTTTGCGTATTGGTCGGGGCAATATGAAGCACAAAATTTTGCGTCTATTTATGCCACACAATTTATGTTGGAGGCAAAAAAAGCAGGTTTTGCTATCAATCCAAATACATTGGAACAGGCGTTAGATTTTTTACATAATTTAGTCAATAATTATAGTTTGAATAGGGCTACAAGTTATAGTTTTGCGGCTAATGAAGAAAATAATGCGATTTTCAAATCACAAACTTTTATTCATAAACATATTCCGTATGCGTTATATGTATTGACATTGGCACAAGAAACAGAGGCTGATGTGATGAATATTTTGAAAGAAAATAAAAAATATTTAACGATTGATAGTCGATATTTGTTGGCTACGTCTTATTTATTGACAGGCGAACAAAATGTATATCGTGAACTTTTGCCCAATGCTTTTGAGGGGCAATTTGTAGAGCGTGCTATGAGTGGAAGTTTTGAATCGGCTATTCGTGATGAAGCGTTGGCATTGAACGCATTGATAGAAGCAGACCCAACAAACCCTCAAATTCCTGTTATTTCGCAACATTTGATTGAAAAATTAGGAAAAAATAAAGGCAATTTGAATACACAAGAAAATGCAATGGCTTTGTTGGCATTAGGAAAATTAGTTAAAAATAATCAAGATGCAACCATCGAAAGCATAGTAAATAGCCCAAAAATTGGTACAAAAACTTCGCAAAATGGTAATTTATTTTTAGATAATTTCTTTGGTGAAAAAATAAATGTAAGCGTAAAAGGAAGTGGAAAATTGTATTATTCTTGGTCTATGCAAGGGTTGAGTGCCAGCACAGATAACAAGGTAAAAGAGGTCGATAAATTTTTGAAAGTTCGTAGAACTTTTTATGACCAAGAAGGCAATGTTATTCGTGATAATACATTCAAACAAAATGATTTAGTAGTCGTAAAAGTATCTATTTCTACGGAATCTTTTTTGGGTAGAATGAATAATTTAGTGATTACAGATATGCTTCCTGCGGGTTTAGAAATAGAAAATCCACGTTTAACGGTCAATAAAGCAGTCCCTTGGATACGCAACAGACACGAACCTGACCATATAGATGTGCGAGATGATAGAATTAGTTATTATTTCAATTTGAATAAAGAAACTAAATATTTTTATTATTTGGCTCGTGCAGTTTCGGTTGGCACATTTCAATTAGGCACTGTCAGTGCAGATGCGATGTATAATCCTAATTATTATTCGTATTTTGGAGCGGGACAAATCAAGATTTTGGATAGAAAAGAAAAAGGTAAAATGTAACTTTTTAAAGATGGTCTATTTTTTCGTGTTTGGTGTTTTTTGCTGGACACGAAAGAATAGGTTATCAATAATCAACTAAAAAAATAATTCAAATAAATAAAATCTCCCTTAAACTAATTAAGTAGATTTTATTAAATCAATAAAAAAAATAAAAATAAAATGGAAAAATTAATTTTTAATGGACAAGAAAGTAAATTTTCTCTTGGAGATGTAGTAGTTTTTAAAAACTTCCCACTAACAGATTTTACGAAAAATACATATATTTTGGAAGATGCCCCTGTCAATATTCCGCCTTTTATGGTTGTCATAGAAGTTAGATTAAATGATAATAAACTAAAGATTGATGATGGAAAAACTAATATAATTGCTGAACGAATTAGTTATGAATGTACTTGGTACAATCCTAACTCTGGTGGTTTTGAAAAAAGAAAATTTTATGAAAGTCTTTTAACGTTGGTAGATGGAAAACAAGAGCAAGATATAATAAAGTACGAATTTGCTAAAAAAGTTGTTTTTAGACCCGCTATTTACGAAAAGAAAAAAAGATATGCAACAGATAATTTATACATGAGACAAAGAGATGTTATCAATTATATCAGTCCTGATTTTATAATTACGAATATCGAGGTCAAAAATCCCAAAATTATAGATAGCAATACAGGTGAATTGAATTTGATAAAATCAAAGACTTATATTACAATTACTTGGTTTGATGGAATAAAAAATAAATTCTCAAATGAAGAATTACCTATAGAAGTTTTTAGTGATTTTCAATAATATTGATTATCTTTGCACTATGATAGTTAAGAAATAGATAAGGCATTTATCAAAGAAAGGTTTATCAAAAAACGGTAAAATCAGACTCAGAGCATAGCAGCAACTTTGGCTTTGAATAGGAATAGCAATAACGCAAATAACGGTGATTTTGTTTTCAATGTTTTAAGTTTATTATTTAAAATTGGAATAACGGGATAAACGATGTTTATAATTGGCAAAAACTTTATTAAAAGAAGTTTTGCCATTGCTGAGATACTTACAACAAGTATCTTCACTAGTAAATTTAATTAGTTTTTCAATATTTTGGAACTTGATTTCAAAGCCTTATTTAGTTAAAGTTGATTACTGCCAAAAATATAAAAATTTAGGAAAATATAACTTTAATTCTTAACTATCTTATTTTTATCAAATTAACTTATGTCAGAACAGAAAGAAAAGCCCAAATGGACAAATCAAAAAGGATATAGACATTTTTTTAGTTCAAAAATAAAAACTATAAAAATTGAAAGCCTACTTGGTTTGATGGAATAATAAATAAATTCTCAAATGAAGAATTACCTATCGAAGTTTTTAGTGATTTTCAATAATATTGATTATCTTTGCACTATGATAGTTGAGAAATAAATAAGGCATTTATCAAAGAAAGGTAAAACCACACTCAAAGCAGTTGTTTTGGATAGGATTAGCAGATAACAAAGTAGGAGCAGGTTAAGTTCCATCGCACTCAATAATTTATTTATGTGATATAATAAGACCAAGCCGATGCATGTAAAAGATACTATGACTTGACGTAGTACTGATAAGATGCCTTTAAGAAGGCTCTCTAATAGTAATTTTAATTAGTTTTTCAATATTTTGGAACTTGATTTTAAAGCCTTATTTAGTTAAAGTTATGCTACTGCCAAAGACGTAAAAAATTTAGGAAAATATAACTTTAATTCTTAACTATCTTATTTTTATCAAATTAACTTATGTCAGAACAGAAAGAAAAGCCCAAATGGACAAATCAAAAAGGATATAGACATTTTTTTAGTTCAAAAATAAAAACTATAAAAATTGATAGCTTAAGAAAAAAGCTTTTAAGTACAGATAAATTACATAATTTTTTTCCAATGCTTCGCTATGAAAAAGTAGAAACAAAATATAAAAAGCAAAATGTAAAGAAAGAAGAACACGATAAATGTGTCTATTGCGTTGATGAAAAAGGTAAAATCCATAGAAGTAATTACAAAAAAAGGAGATGTATTGAATATGCAAGCCATTTAGACGCAACTATTTATGGATTTTATACGCAAGAAATTTTTTTACCTATTTATGATAGTATTTTACACAAAGATAAAATATTAGACGAGGCAATTATTGCGTATAGGAAAATACCAACTTATGATAATTCTGATAAAAATAAAAGTACGATTGAATTTTCAAAAGAAGTATTTGATTTTGTCATAAAAACGGGTGAGTGTTATGCACTTACTTTTGATATAAAAAATTTCTTCCCTTCTTTATGCTCAGAGATATTAAAAAAATCTCTTATTGATTTATTGGGCGAATATAATCCAGATATTATTTGTGATAAATATGAACCTTTTATATTTGAAAACATCAATAAAAATATTGAAAAATGGAAAATAGACATCAAAAACAATAAATTACCTCCTACACTTTATCATATTTTTAAAAATATAACTAATTATTCTTCTATCAATTTGAATGATTTAAAAATTAATGGTAAAAATTATGACGAAAAAAAATTAGCAGAGATTAGAAAAAAAGGTATAAATGCTTTTTTTGAAAATCCAAAAGATATGAGACGTTTTATAAAAGAGCATAAAATACGAATACATAAAAATAAATCTATTTCTACTACTGATAATAAACAAAAAAAATTTAAAGGCATACCACAAGGTTCTCCGATTAGTGCTTGTTTTGCTAATATTTATATGCTTTCTTTTGATAGAGAAATCATAAAAGGGTTATCAGAAATTTGTGCTGATGGTTTTTTATACAGGCGTTATTGTGATGATATGATAGTTGTTTTTAAAAATAAAGAAATTCTTGAAAAAATTAGGCAATTATTTAATAACCAAGTAAAAAAAATCAACCTTGAACTTTCAATGCACAAAACAGAATCATTTTCTTTTGTAAAAGAAAACGATTTACTCGTTTCTAAGAAAGAAATATATACACAATACAGATGTGATGACCATAAAAAAAGTCAAGATACAGGTAATTGTTCAATATGTTCTGATGAAATAGAACAGAATATGGTAAATTATCCGCTCACATATCTTGGACTTGAATTTTATGGGCAAACAATACAAATAAAACCAAACAAAGTAATATCAGATGTTCGCATAAAAAAGCCAGCCATTCAAAAATTTTATAGAGAGTTGGATATGAGGGTTAAAAGACAAGTAAAAAGGTCTATTACATATCAAAATAAACATTTATTAGAAAAGCCTATATTTTTTAAGCGAAAACTATATAGAGATTTTACTTTGAGTGGGGTTTATTTGTCTAAAAAAATAGGAATTAGAAAAATGCAAGGTAGATTGTTAAGGTTAAAATTTTCTAAACTACGAAATTACTATATTTATAAATATGATTTAAAATATAATAAAAAAGAAGATAAATATAAAAGTAATTTTACTACAAGATATTGGGGCAATAAACTTTCTTTTGCAAAAAGATGTGATTATATATTTTATGAAAAAATGGGAGATTCACCAAGAATGTTAAAACAATTTGGAAATACTAAAGTAAAATTGAAGGAAAGAATAAATTATTGGTTTGATAAACTTTGTTGATAAAATTTAATATTTTTATTGTAAAAGCTAATTTTATTCTACTATAAATAGCTATTTATCATATCGAAAAAATGAACATAGAAATACAAAAAAATCTTGCACAACACGAAAATATAGAAGTTGAATGTAAGCAAGCATTTTATTATGAAAACACAATATTTCCTTTTCTAACTTTGAATGATTTTAGAGAAGATTTGTTTGTGCGTATTCGCCAAATTGTTAAAAATAATCGACCTGACCACCCTTGGCTTGAAATGGATAATGAAACCATACTCAAAAGTTTTGGCTTGTATAAAAAAGATTATCAAACAGGAAAAGAAGGATATAGTTTGGCAAGTGTGTTATTGTTAGGAAAAGATGAAGTTATTCAAAATATAGTACCTCATCACAAAACAGATGCTATACGCAGAGTAGATAATGTGGATAGATATGATGACCGTGAGGATATTCGCACCAATTTGATAGAAAGTTATGATAAATTAATGCAATTTATTCGAAAACATTTACCTGATAATTTTTATTTAGAAAATGACCAAAGAATAAGTGTAAGAGATAAAATATTCAGAGAAGTAATTGCCAATGTATTGATACACAGAGAATTTTCTAATCCATATCCTGCTAAATTAGTGATAGAAAAAAATATTGTAACCATTGAAAATTGGAACAAAACACACCAAATAGGACGAATTAATCCTGAAAATTTTTCACCTTTTCCAAAAAATCCAACGATTGCGAGGTTTTTTAAAGAGTTAGGCAGAGTTGATGAATTGGGTTCAGGCGTACGCAATACCTATAAATATGTGCGTTTGTATACGCCAAACAAAGAACCACAATTTTTAGAAAATGATATTTTTAAAACAATTATTCCATTGCCTACAAACGACTATGTAAGCGACCAAGTGAACGACTATGTAAGCGACCAAGTAAAACCTGCAGAAAATGAATTGATGATTTTGGAATATGCACAAACACCAAAATCTAAAAAAGATATTTTAGAAAATGTTTTGCACCTCAAAAACCATACAGATAACTATAAAAAACACGTTGCAATACTGATAGAAAAAGGTTTTTTGGCAAGGACTATTCCACAAAAACCTAAAAACCCAAATCAAAAATATATCACCACCAAAAAAGGAATGTCATTACTACAAAAATAATCTAAAACAAAAATTAGCATAAATAATTGATTGATTTTCAATTATTTATGCTAATAAAATAAATTATTTGTTGATAAGATTAAGCACCTTGTCCACCAGAAAAACCATCTACGCCATCAAAACGACAAAGATTTTCTGTTTTGATAATAGCAAAACCAGCCTTAGAAACTGCCGTTTGTAATGCTAAAATATCATCATAACTTACTGCCTTATCAGCTTTATATCTACAACGCCAATGGTCAGTACAGAAAGTTTCTTCCATTCCATTAGGATAAACTTTTACGCCGCGATTGGTAATCATTGTCAAATGTAAACCATTTACTTCTATTTTTTGCATAGCATTACCCAATGTGTTGGCATTTCTATCTTCACAATATAAAAATATATCCACTCCGATAGTGTCCATTTTAACAGGCACAGCAGGTTTTAAAGTTACTTTGATAGCATCTTTTGCTTGCGAATAATCTACGTGTTTCAATTTAGAAGGTTTTTGTCCCATGTTTGCAATCACTGCATCAGCAAATTCTTTTGTACCTACTTTTTGTTTACTTACGCCTTCTTTGAAAATATCATACGTATGCACACCATCTTCCAAAGTTTTCAACCAAGCATTATGCACTTTATCAGCAATATCGCCTTGTCCGATATGTACCAACATTTGCACAGCACCCAATAAAATTCCTGATGGATTAGCTAAATTTTGACCTGCACGACGTGGAGCCGAACCGTGAATCGCTTCAAACATTGCTACTTCTGCACCAATATTAGCCGAGCCAGCTAAACCTACAGAACCTGCAATTTGTGCTGCCACATCAGATAAAATATCGCCATATAAATTTGGCATCACAATCACATCAAAAACTTCAGGACTATCTGCTAATTTTGCAGCACCAATATCTACAATCCAAAATTCTTTTTCTAATTCGGGATATTCTGCTCCGATTTCATCAAAAACTTTATGGAATAAACCATCAGTTTGTTTCATAATGTTATCTTTTGCAAAACAAGTTACTTTTTTTCTACCATATTGTTTAGCATATTCAAAAGCATAACGAACTATTTTTTCAGTTCCCGGGCGTGTAATCAATTTCAAACATTGAATTACTTCAGGAGTTTGTTGGTGTTCGATACCTGCGTATAAATCTTCTTCATTTTCACGAATAATGATTACGTCCATAGTTGGATGTTTTGTATCTACATAAGGATGATACGAAACGCAAGGGCGAATATTAGCAAAAAGACCTAACATTTTGCGTGTTGTAACGTTCAAACTTTTGTATCCGCCACCTTGAGGAGTGGTGATAGGGGCTTTCAAAAATACTTTTGTACGTCTTAAAGATTCCCATGCTTCAGGAGCAATACCTGCTGAATTTCCACTCAAATAAACTTTTTCACCGATTTCGATGACTTCAGTTTTAATTCTCGCACCTGCTGCTGTGATGATGCGTAAAGTTGCGTCCATAATTTCAGGACCGATTCCATCTCCGTATGCTACGGTAATTGGCGTTAGTTGTTCTGCCATTGTCTATTAAAAGTTTGAAATTTTATTTAAAATAAAAAAATATTTTCTTAAAATCATTGATGATTTTATATTGTTTATGATTTCGAAGGCAATAATAATGCTTTTTTTTCAAAAAACCAAAAAAATATAAATATTTTATAAAAAAATGATGTTTTGAGGGTAAAATTATTAAAAAAGGTAGCACGCGGATAACGCGAATTGTGCGGATAGAAACGGATAAATACAAATTGCTTAATTTTATGCTTTTCATTTGTCCAATTACTTATTTCAAAAAAAAATCGTTATTTTTTGCTTATTTCAAAAAAAAGTATTTATTTCGAACTTCAAAATAAACATAAAAAATATAAAAATGCTCAATCAAGAAGAAATTAAAAATAATGCCATCGCTTTCGCAAAAGAATGGGCAAAAGAAACAAACGAAAACGCCGAAGCAAAAACATTCTGGGACGAGTTTTTTAATGTATTTGGTATCCCAAGAAGACGTGTAGCCACGTTTGAAAAACCTGTCAAAAAATTAGATGGAAAACAAGGATTTATAGATTTATTATGGAAAGGAGTAATTTTGGTCGAGCATAAATCAAAAGGAAAAAACCTCGACAAAGCGTTCTCACAAGCCAAAGATTATTTTGAAGGACTAAAAGATTATGAATTACCGAAATATATTTTGGTTTCTGATTTTGAACATTTTAGGCTCTACGACTTAGAAAATAACCTCACACACGAGTTTTTATTACCCGAATTTTACAAAAATATTCATTTATTTGATTTTTTATTAGGATACCAAAAAAGAATTTACCTCGAAAATGACCCTATCAATATACAAGCCGTAGAAATTTTGGGCAAACTCCACGATAGACTCAAAGAAATTGGATACGGAGGAAAAGACCTCGAAATTTATTTGGTAAGATTACTTTTTTGCCTCTTTGCAGAAGATACAAGTATTTTTCAAAAGGATATTTTTAGAGAATATATTGATTATCATACCAAAGAAAACGGAAAAGATTTGGGCGGACATCTCCATATTATCTTTGACACTTTGAATACGCCCTACGAAAAAAGATATAAAGTATTAGACGAAACGCTCAATATTTTTCCTTATGTGAATGGGAATTTGTTTGCCACGCTCACTCGCCCCGCTGTGTTTGATAAAGGCATGAGAGAAATGCTTTTGCAAGCCTCTGCTTTAGATTGGAGTTTAATTTCTCCCGCTATTTTTGGCTCGATGTTTCAATCGGTAATGAATCCCGAAGAAAGACGAAATGCAGGAGCGCATTATACTTCCGAAAAAAATATTTTGAAAGTAATCGAAACGTTGTTTTTAGAGGATTTATACGAAGAATTTCAATCGATACAAAAAAATAATACGCTTTTAATTCAATTTCACACAAAAATTGCTTCTCTCAAATTCTTAGACCCCGCTTGCGGCTGCGGTAATTTTTTAGTGATTGCGTATCGAGAACTAAGAGAATTGGAACTCAAAGTAATGCAAGAAATTTATAAGAAAGAATTGAAAGAAAATAAATCTATCAATATAAGTGAAATTTTGAAAGTAAACGTAGACCAATTTTATGGCATCGAATATGATGAATTTCCCTCAAAAATTGCGCAAGTAGCCCTTTGGCTCACTGACCACCAAATGAACATTAAAGCAAGTAAAATTTTTGGACAATATTATGTACGCTTGCCACTCAAAAAATCTGCCCGCATATTACACCAAAACGCACTTACTTTTGATTGGAAAAATATTTTGATAGATGAATGGAAAGAACAAAATCCACTCCCACCCACGCCAACTATTTCTTATTATAGTAGAAAAAAAGGAAGGCTCAAAAAAGATACTGCGTCTTTGGATATTTTTGAACAAAAAGAAGAAATTAAACAAAATATTCCTGTCATAAATTTTGATTATATTATGGGAAATCCGCCTTTTATTGGCAAACAATTACAAACAGAAACGCAAAAACAAGAAATTTCAAAAGTATTTTTCGAACTAAAACAAAATGTAGGTGTACTCGATTATGTGTGTGCGTGGTATTTGAAAGCCGCACAACTAATCCAACATACGCCAACAAAAGTGGCTTTTGTTAGCACCAATAGCATCGCACAAGGTGAGCAGGCAGGCATACTTTGGAGTGCTTTGTTTCAAGAATATAAAATAAAAATTCATTTTGCTCATCAAACTTTTCAATGGAAAAATGAAGGCAAAGACAATGCAGCCGTTTATTGCGTCATTATTGGGTTTGCTAATTTTGATACGCCCAAAAAATATATTTTTGAGTATAAAGAAGTCAAAGTGCAAGAAAATAGAATCAAAGTAAAAAATATTAATCCTTATTTGGTAGAAGGAAACGATATTTTTATCAATAAACAACGAAAATCTATTTGTGATGCCCCCGCCATTTCATTCGGAAGTATGCCCAATGATGGCGGACATTTTTTATTGACTAATGAAGAAAAAAACGATTTATTGACCAAAGAACCCGAAGCAAAATTATACATTAAACCTTTGGTAAGTGCCAGAGAATTTTTGAATAATGAAAAAAGATGGTGTATTTGGCTCAAAAATATTGCTCCGCAAGACCTCAAAAAACTAAAAATTATTACCCAAAAAGTAAAAGAAGTTCAAAAACATAGAGAAACAAGCACACGTGAAACGACACAAAAATTAGCACAATTCCCAACAGAATTTGCCGAAAATAGACAACCTGAAACAAGTTATTTATTGATACCAGCAACTACTTCTGAAAACAGAAAATATATTCCAATGGCATTTTTTAGTGAAGAATATATTTTAAATAATACTTGTTTGAGTATTGCTGATGCCACTTTATATCACTTCGGTATTCTTACTTCCTTGATGCACATGGTTTGGGTCAAGCGTGTATGTGGGCGATTAAAAAGTGATTTTCGTTATTCTAATGAAATTGTATATAATAACTTCCCTTTCCCAGAAAAAACAGACAAAATACAAGTAAAAAAGGTAGAGGACGCAGCACAAAAGGTTTTAGATGCCCGTAATTTGTACAAAAATAGTTCTTTGGCTGATATGTATGATTTGGTTTTGATGCCTGTTGAATTGGTGAAAGCCCATCAAAATTTAGATAAAATAGTCGATAGTTGTTATTACTCAAAAGGTTTTGAAAATGACGAACAGCGTTTGTCTTTTTTGTTTAATTTGTATGAAAAATACACGAATCGTTTGTTGCACGAGTAGATTTTTTATTAGTGTAATTTTTTTTTGTGTGGTAGATAAAAACTTGATTGATTATTTAGGACACAAAAAATTACAGTAATAAGTCTTTTGAAAACAACATCATAAATTGGATTGGCTATTAACATAGTTTTATTTTTTGATAATTTTATTTTTTTATAAATATAAAAAGATTATTAGCAAAACGAGTTAATAATCTTTTTAGTATATTTTAAAAATTTATAATGCTTTATTTTTTACCTAATCCGCCTAAGTGTGGACAATTTAAAAACTCATCTACACTATTAAAAGGAACTACAACTTTTTCGTATCCGTAATTATCCGCCATTGTTTGTGTGGCTTTACTATCGCCCATACCAATTTCTACGTCGTGCATAGTGATTTGACAAGGATGTTGATAATTACAAGCGTGAGAAATTTCTAAGATTTCTTTGCGTAAAGTTTTGTTATAATTGGTAAAACGCACTGATTTTAAAGTTGGGTCTAGACCAGACATCAACCATTTATTTTGGGTCGCTATACCAGTTGGGCAACTATTTGTATGGCATTGTTGGGCTTGAATACAACCAATAGAAAGCATTGCTTCTCTGGCTGTATTGATTAAATCTGCTCCCATTGCGAAAGCCATCATGGCATTGGCAGGGAAACCTAATTTTCCTGAGGCAATAAAAACAACTCTATGTGTTAAATTTCTTTGTGCAAATATTTTATAAACACTGGTAAAAGCAAATGTCAAAGGCAAAGAAACATGGTCTGCAAATGCGTGTGGAGCTGCACCTGTGCCTCCTTCGCCCCCATCAATGGTAATAAAATCGGGTCCTTTTCCTGTTTCTACCATCAAATCTGCTAATTCTTCCCACATATCTAATTTTCCAACGGCTGCTTTGAAACCTACAGGTAAGCCAGTATTTTCGGCAACGTTTTCAAGGAAATCCAATAATTCTTTTACATTATTAAAAGCGGAGTGAGTAACAGGCGAAAGTGCATCTTTTCCCATTGGAATACTTCTAATTTCAGCCAATTCTTTGGTAACTTTTGCACCGGGTAAAACGCCACCTTTTCCTGGTTTTGCTCCTTGCGAAAGTTTAACTTCTATTGCTCTTACAAATTTATTTTTTTCTACTAATGCTTTTAATTTATCGATTGAAAATTTTCCATCTTCTCCTCTTACGCCAAAATAACCTGTTCCAAAATGAAAAATAACGTCTGCTCCGTTTGAATGATAAGGAGAAAGTCCACCTTCGCCTGTGTTATGATAACAACCTGCTGCTAATGCGCCTTGATTTAAGGCTTGTATCGCATTTTTTGATAAAGAACCATAACTCATTGCCGAAATATTGACTACTGAATAAGGTCTCCAAGGTCTTTTTCTGTTATTATATCCGCCTACTATTTTTGCACAAGGCGCAAAATATGGGTCTTTTTTATTAGGATGATTATCAGGTAGTTTGAAAGGGAATAGAGCAGGATTGATAAAAACGTGTCCTGGTGCATAAATATCTTTGTCTGTCCCAAAACTTTCGTAATTATTTTCTTTTTTCGAGGAGGCATAAACCCAAGAACGTTGGCTACGATTAAATGGCAATTCTTCACGATTATTGGCAACGATATATTGTCTTAATTCGGGTCCGATTGACTCCAAAAAATAACGCAAACGACCTAAGACAGGAAAATTGTGTTTGATAGTATTTTTTTTGTTGAGCAAATCACTAATCAACATATAAACTATCCAAATCACAAAAAGGACTGCTAATAGGTGGAAAAATTCAGTTTCAAAAGCAAATGCTGCTTCTATAAATCGCCAAATGGCTTCAAAAAACTCTTTCATATATTTATTTTAGTTTGAAGGTTGTATTTTAATTTGTTTAAATAATTGAACCATACACAAAATTACACACGTTTTGTACCAAAACAAAAAAAACACAAAAAAAAACATTTTTTTTTAATAAAAATAAGATTTTTTTGTATTTTTCATAGATTTTTTGTATTATAAACAGAATAAAAAATAAAAAATTAAATTTTTATACATATTTATTATTTTCTAATTTTGCATCTTCTACAAAATCTTTGACACGTTGTTCTTCGTCTTTTCTGCAAATCAATAAAACGCCATCAAATTCTGCGACAATTAAATTATCTAATCCTTGCACAACTACTAATTTATCGTCAGGCATTTTGATAATACAATTTTTAGTATCGTGTTTACGTACATTTCCTGTAATTACATTGCCTTGCTCATCTTTTTTTGATTCTTCGTATAAAGATTTCCAAGTTCCCACATCAGACCAATCAAATTCGCTTAAAATTACGTGTACATTTTCGGCACTTTCCATAATTCCTTTATCAATTGAAATATTTAAACGCATTTGTGCATATACATTACGTAAAGTAGATTGTTCTTTTGGTGTATAAAAAACGTCTTTCATTTCCTCAAAATAATTGGATAATTGAGGTAAATATTCTTCAAAAGCTTTGATAATATCTTTTGCTTTCCAAATAAAAATACCTGCATTCCAAACGAAGTCACCACTTTTTAAAAAACCTTTGGCTGTTTCTACATCGGGTTTTTCGGTGAATATAATTACTTTTTTGACTTGTTTGGTTTTATGTTCTTTAAATTGAATATATCCGTAACCTGTATCTGGGCGTGTGGGCTTGATACCTAAAGTAACTAAAGCATCATTTTTTTCTGTAAAATCTAATGCTTTTTGGATAGTATCTGCGAATAATTTTCTGTTTTTGATATGCTGGTCAGCGGGAGCAATGACCAAATTTGCGTTGGGATTTTTCTGAAATATTTTATACGTAGCGTAAGCAATACAAGGAGCGGTATTTCTTTTAATAGGTTCGAGAAGAATATTATCTTTGGGGAGATTTGGAAATTGTTGTTCGATAATCTCTTTATAAATTTCGTTGGCAACAATAAAAATATTTTCAAAAGGGCAAATATTTTCGAAACGTTCTATTGTTTCTTGTAACATAGATTTTCCTGTGTCTAACAAATCGTGAAATTGTTTTGGAAAATTAGTCCTACTAAAAGGCCACAAGCGAGTACCCACGCCGCCCGCCATAATAATTGCATATTGATTTAAATTCATTTGATTTTTTTATTTGATTTTTTTATTTGATTTTTTTATTTGATTTTTTAAATGAAAGAGATTTTAGCACACGGATTTAGCGGATTAATACGGATTTTTTTTCTTTTTTCTCAAATTTTTAATGATTTTTGTCAATTTTTGGCTACCATTTAAAAAACTCTATTCTAATTGTTTATATTCTGATACCTAAAAAAGTAATATCATCTCTTGATTTTTCGTTACCGACATGATTTTTGAGCCTATCAACTAACACTTCTCTTTGAATATCTTTATGATAACTTTTCATTTCTGTAATTATTTCTTCTAATTTGAGTGTTCCTAATTTTAGTTTAGATGCATTGGGCGCATCTACATACCCATCAGAAAATAAATAAATCCAGTCTCCTTTACAAATTTGGAGAACTTGATTGGTAAATACTTTGTCTTCTTTTTTGATACCACCTACATATTTATTATCTCCGCTTAGTTTTCTGACAACCCCTTTTTGTGTAAAATAAATAGGTCTTTTTGATGCGCCAAATACCATTTCATACTCTTGATTTGTTTTCTTTTCAATACGCACCAAACTAATATCCATACCATCGCGATTATCAGATTCTCTTTGTCTTAATCCTTGTATAATGCCTTGATGTAAATTTTCTAAAATTTGAGCAGGCTCAAAAATATGTTTTTGGTTGATAATTTCATTCAATAAATTAATCCCAACCATCGACATAAAAGCACCTGGAACTCCATGACCTGTACAATCTGACACTACGACAAAACTATAGTTTTGAATTTCTGTAAACCAATAAAAATCACCCGAAACTATATCTTTTGGCTCGTAATATAAAAAATAATCAGGAAAACTTTTTTCGAGTTTTTTTAACGAAGGTAACATAGCCTGCTGAATAGTATAAGCATATCGAATACTATCTTTTGTTTTTTTATTACTTTCTTCTAAAGCAATCGTTTTAGAAATTAAAAGACTATTTTGAGATTCAATTTGTTCATTTTTTTGGTTGATTTCTGTCATTTTATCACGAAGATTAGCTTCGGTTGCTCGCAGAGTTTTAATAGTTCTCTTTCTTTTCAATCCAAAATAAAATAGAATACTTGCAATAAATACAAGGAAAAGAACCGCAATACTACTAACTGTAATAATCAATCTTTGTTGAGCATTGGCAGCATCAATTTCTCTATCTCTTTCTGCTTTGTCTTTTGTATTTTGAGAAGCAATTCTACTTGCCTCTGCTTTTGATTCTAATTTTATAAATTCATTAATTTGTTCTTGTTTGCTCAAACCTTCCATTAATTCGTTGTATTTGCTCAATAAACGTTGCTGGTCAACAGGATTCATTTTTTGAATTTCTAAATTCAATCGATTATTTTCTCTTTCTGCTTGCGCAATTTTTTGTTCTGTTTCTAATTTTTCGGCTTTGATTCTTGCTTCTTCTGACGCACTTACTTTGACAACTAATTCCTTCCTTTTTTGAATTTCTTGTGCTACAAGTTGTTCCTCAATATTGATGGCTTTATTTTTTATTTCTTCGGACATCGAAAAACCTCTTGCTTCTAATTGTGCTACATTGATTTCATAACGCCAAGTTCCTTTTGGATTTAAGAAATTAAAATCGCTTCCTTTTTGCAAATATTCTTTTCCTTCTTCGGTTACAAAAATAATCGGTCTTCCATTTACTTCTCTAAAAACTCTTCCTAAAAGGATTTTTTGTGAGCCAGATTTGGTATAATATAATAAATGAAGTCCTTGAATTTGTTTCGCACTCTCAATATTTTTGACAATGATTTTTTTTCCTCTTGCTTTTTCAATATTCAAATTGATACTCATATTTTTCACGATTTCTTCATCGCCAATAATTCCGACTACGAACTCATCACCTATGCTTGTGCCTGCAGGAAAATTAAGATGTGATAAAAAACGAATAATATTGACCGTTTTTTGTGAAAAATCTCGACCTGTTTGTGCAGATAAAAAAGTAGAAAAAACGAATAATATACAAATAAAACTTATGCCTTTGGATTTTATATGGATAAAATTCAAAAGATTATATAAGAATTGAGATGTATTTAAAAGCTGTTTTTTCAATGTATTTATTTTATTTTGGACAAAAATAATTTATTTATAATAAAAATGCAAAAAAATTGTACCATTTTTTTGCATTTCCTACAAATGCTTAATATGAATAAAAACAGGAACTACTTGTGCTTTATGTGAAAGTGCTTTAAAACTCGATTTATCTTCATTTTTAAATATAGTACCTTCGTGTGTTTTGAGTTGATATTCTTTCAACATTATATTTACATTTGCCTCAAAATTATCGGTTTTCCAAACTTTTAATTCCTCCAACATATTATCAATCGGTAATTTTTCTTGGGAATATAAAATGCAATAGGCATCTGTACCAGCATTATTATCCATTTCGATAAAATGATTGCCTGCAGGAACGACAGGATTTTGATTTTTTGAACTTAAATACGAACTTATATTTTCGGTAGGAAAATAATTATAAATTTTATTAGAAACATCTGTGCCAAAAATATACACATAAGTTGGCTGTTGATTATATAATTGAAATCTAAATCTTGTTCCTTGAAAATAACTTTCTTTTGACTTAAAAACGCCATTTTCTAACTCAAAAGGCATACTTTCTTCATTTGCTAATTGGATTTGAAAACCACCATTCCATTCAAAAAAATCACTATCTTCTGCTTGCATTGTATAAGCCTGAAAACAAATTTTCTCAAAATCTTTATAACTTACCCAAATAAAACCACCTTTTCCCCATTCTGTTCCCCAACTATTCATTATCTCAAATGCTCCTCCAAATTTCTCATCATCATACCCAATTACCGTCAAGGCGTGTCCTTCTTCTATATCATTTATATTTATTGTCTCTTTTAGTTGCCATTTTTCTACGTTTTTGGCTTTTTTAAACGAATTAGTTACGCCAATTCCTACCACCACAGGATTGCCACCTGCCAATACTTTTTTGATAGGCAAATGTTGTGAAACTGATTTTTCATCAAATAACCGTAAATAATTTTTGATTTTATATTCTGCTGCTTTATTTTCGTGCCTTTGTGTGATACTTCCGTTGCAAGTATATTCGTATTCACTAAATTTTACGACCCCATTTTTTTTCAACGTATCTAAAGCAGCCGCTAAATCTGTGCCTTCGCTACATTTTGTGTCATCATTTTTTTTGATTTTTTCGTATAAAAAATAAGGAGAAAAGGCATTATCAGTAATCAAAACATTGTTTTTCCAACCATAATATTTGGCAATTTGAATAGTACGAGCCGAATAAGCCAAAGCCCAACCTACACAAGTTCCAAAATTTCCTTGATTTTTGGGTTCAGGAGCATAAGGTTTGAGCGAATATTTGATAGGAATTGCGTTCTGCTCACCACGCGTAGGCGGGGGAATTAATTCTACTTGATTGTATGTTTTACGAACAAACTTACAACCTTTTCCGTTGGGTAAATTTGGTTGAGCAAATATTACATTGCTTATACAAAATAAAAAAAAGAATACTAAAATAACGATTTTGGTGTGGTGATGTGAAATATACATATTTTTTTGACATTTTTGTTAGTGTGATAACGTACAATAAAAAGGATTTATTATTTTGGTGATACAAATTTAGTAAAATTTATCAATAAAATAATTTTTTGCTTAATATTTTTCAAAAAATTGTTACTTTGATAACAACTTTTTAATTTTGTAAATAAATATTTATGGTTCTTAGGAAGTTTGTGCGGAAAATAAAAAAAAATTTTGAAATACGTTTTTTGAATTGCCTCCAAATTTATTTGGAGGATAATAAAATTTAATCCTTGGCTTTAATCAAAATCTCCGCACTTTTCAAATTGATATTTTTTAAATAAATGCCATTTCTATTCATACAGAATAAAATTATATCCGCAATAATTTCCATGAACCATATTTATTTTATTATTCCTTGAAGGAATTTTATAACATTAGTATTTTTTAAATGAAAGAGATTTTAGCACACAGATAACACGGATTTAGCGGATTAATACGGATTTTTCTCGAATTTTTAATGATTTTTGTCAATTTTTGGCTACCATTTAAAAAACTCTATTATTCTAAACATAAAAAAATGTCAGTATCAAACTAAGTGAGTGGCTTCAATTGGTAGACTCCGTGCAATAGATTTATTTTTTGTCTTTGTGCCACTACTAAGCCCACGCCTTTTTCAGCTCTACCAGAGCCTATACTTTTTAAAAATACCTATAAAGTTCTAAAAAATCTTATAGGTATTTTTATATTTTACAAAGAAGTTTGAATTTCTGAATTTGGATTTGGATTTGAGTTTTCATTAGTTTCCTTTTCTTCTTCTTTCTTTCCAAAAAATCTATTTTGATAAATCACCATAAATAATACTCCCACAAATATAGACGCATCAGCCACATTAAAAATAGGCCACAAAGCCATATGAGAACCACCCATCAAAGGCACCCAATCAGGAATAATGCCTTGCCAAATATCCACATAAATCATATCAATTACTTTTCCATGAAACCAAGGCGTAAACGATTCTCGTGGGGCATTATCCAAAAATACTCCATAAAAAGTACTATCCATCACATTGCCCAAAGCACCCGCCAACACCAAAGCAACACACCAAGCCAAGCCCGTTTTATTGTTTTTATTGACCAGATAAATAATATAATAGCCTATGCCCAACGTGGCTAATAACCTAAATAAAGTCAAAATTAATTTTCCATAAGGAGTATCTAATTTGATTCCAAACGCCATTCCTTCGTTCAAAATATAATGTAATTTGAGCCAATTACCAATCATTTTTATCTCGCCTGCCTCGCCCGGCAATACATTAAAATGCACCCATAATTTTGTAGATTGGTCGAGAGCAATGATAAGAAAACTGATAAGAAAGTATTTATAATATTTCATTAGAATATATAATCAAAAGTAAATTTGCATTAAAAACTTACAAAGTTAGTGAATATTTTTTTAAATTTATTACAAAAATTCATTTAATTCTTTAAAAATTTGTACACCTGATGAAGTTCCTATTCTTTCTGCTCCTGTCTCCAAAAAACTTTTCACCTGTGCCAAAGTGCGTATTCCACCTGATGCCTTGATGCCTACGTGTGCAGGCGTGTGTTCTCGCATCAATTTTACATTCTCCAAAGTCGCTCCCGCAGACGCAAAACCTGTCGAAGTTTTCACAAAATCTGTCCCCGCATCGCTGCACAAATGACATAATTTAATGATTTCTTCGTTGGTTAAATAAGCAGTTTCTAAAATTACTTTCAATAAACCATTCGCCTCGTGAATTTTTTGAGCCATTTGAGCAATTTCAGGTTTTATCCATTCCCAACCTTGCGTTTTGACCGCCGAAATATTAACGACCATATCAAATTCATTCGCTCCATCTTTGATGGCACTGATTATTTCTTGCATTTTCACTTCGCTTTTTTGATAACCTAATGGAAAACCAATCACAGTAACTAATTGAATATCAACCGAATTACCCAAATCTCTGCGTGTTTTTTTTACCCAATAAGGAGGCACACACACGCCACCAAATTGATATAATTTTGCTTCCTCTACCAATTTTTCAATATCAGCACTGACCAAAGTAGGCTGAAGATCGGTATGCTCAATAGATTTGAGAATGATATTTTTATCGAATATTTTCATTTTTTTACGTTCATTTTTTTTGTATCTTTTTTAAATTTAAGAAAGTTTCACAATCGTAACGCCATCTCCTCCCCTGTCTGCGTGTTCGTCTTTCATTGATTGCACCGCTTTATATTTTTTGAGTTCGATTCTAATTAGTTTTCTCAAAATTCCATCGCCTTTTCCATGCACAATCGTAACTTCATTGACCGAAGTCAATAAAGCGGTATCCATAAATTCTTGGATTTTTTTGATAGCATCTTCTCCCCTATCGCCTCTGACATCAATTTTAGAACTAAAATTCATAAATTTTTCATTCAAATCAATTCCCGAAAAAGACCTTGATACTTCTTTTTTGACCTCTCTTTCAATTTTTCTATTTATTTTTTCCAATCTATTGAGTTTAATAATAGATTTTAATTCGCCGACCATCACTTCCGCATCTTTTCCTTTGATAGCAGTAACTTCTCCGATAGTTGATTGTCCTTTCACACGCACTCTGTCCCCTGCCACAATTTCTCCTGCAATTACTTCTATTTTTTCTTTTTCCTCTTGTGTAGGCGTATAAGGAATATGCTCGACTTTTAAATCTTCTTTCAAAAAAACTTCAATTTCTTTTCGAACTGCTTTGATACTTTCTTTTTCAGCTTGATTTTGTTTGATAGAGGCAACTGCATTTTCAATTTTTTGATTGGCATTTTTAATAACTTCTTGTGCTTCGATTTTCGCTTGATTGAGAATACGTTTTTTTTCTGTTTCGAGATAATTTTTTAATTTTTCGTATTCAGCCGTTAAGTTTTTGAGTTGTGATTCTCTTTCGGTTACGATTTTATTTTTATCTTGAAATTGTTTAGTTTCGATTTCTAATCTACGCAATAAATCATCATAATCGACTCTTTGTTTGCCTGCATTGTTACGTGCATTTTCCATTACTTTTTTGGGCATACCAATTTTTTGGGCAATTTCAAGAGCAAAAGAACTTCCTGCTTGTCCAATTTCTAATTGATACAAAGGTTCTAATTTTTCAGAATCAAATAACATTCTCCCATTGATTAAACCTTCTTGTTTATCAGCCAAATGCTTCAAATTGGCATAATGCGTAGTTACAATGCCAAAAGTTCTGGAATTATTCAACTCAAATAAAATAGATTGAGCCATTGCTCCACCCATTTCTGGCTCTGTTCCTGTGCCAAATTCATCGATTAAAATTAAACTTTTTTGGTCTGCCATATCCAAAAAATATTTCATACTTTTGAGATGTGAACTATACGTACTCAAATCATTTTCCAAAGATTGTTCATCGCCCATATCAATAAAAATATCATTGAAAACTCCCATCGTTGAGTCAATATTCATCGTTACTAACAAACCTGATTGATACATATATTGCGTCAAACCTACGGTTTTTAAGGCGATAGATTTTCCACCCGCATTAGGTCCCGAAATCACTAACAAACGATTATTGTCTTGCAAAACAATATGTAAAGGCACAACCGTTCTTTTTTGTGCTTCAAAATGTAAAAATAACAAAGGATGTTTTGTATTTTGCCAATTTATAATCGTTTTCTTTTGAAATTGAGGATTAATGGCTCTTGTTTTGATAGCAAATTTTGCTTTGGCTCTGATAAAATCCATCAAACCTAAAAATCGATAACTATCTTTCAAAGGAATCAAATATGGACGAATTTTATTAGTCAAAATAGTCAAAATTTTGATAATTTCACGCCTTTCTGCATATTCTAATTCTCTAATTTCATTATTCATATCGATTACCTCAGTCGGTTCGAGATAAACGGTTTGTCCTGTGGCAGATTCATCATGCACAAAACCCTTTATTTTTCGTTTCGATTCTGCTTGCATCGGAATTACAAAACGCCCTTCGCGTACCGTAATTTGTGCGTCATCTTTGGCAAATCCTTCACTTTTAACGGCTTTTAAAATTCGTTCTAATTGCTTGCGTAATTGCACTTGTGCATTCGATAATTTTTCTCTAATTTTTCTCAATTCAAAAGACGCATCTGCTCGCATTTGTCCTTTGTCATCAATAATTAGTTCTATTTCGCCAATCAAATCGGCTTCGAAAACCAAATATTTGGATAATTCTTGTAATTGTGGATATAAATGTGGTCTTTTTTTGAAAAATTTTAAACACTCAAAAATGGTTTTGAGGGATAATTTCAAGTCAAAAAATTCTTCTTCTAATAAAAAAGAATTTTCAGGAAGTATTTTAGGAAAGAAAATAGTCGCATCAATATAATTACTTTGCGGAAATCCTTCATCAATTTGTAAAATATCGCAAAATTCTGCTGTTTGTTTGGCTAATTTATCAATTAATTCGAAGTGATTTAAGAAACGGATTTTATCTACAAAACTTTGACCTAAGTTACTAATACACTCTTTTTTGAGTAATTCTCTAATTTTATCGAAGCCTAATTTTTGTTCTATATTATCAGGATAAAGCATTTTATTTAAAATATAAGGTTTTTGTTACAATATGAAATATTATTTTCTTTTTATTTGATTATTTCTTAAAGTATAAAATATGAGATTTTTGTTATTTTTTGCAAAGTTACAAAAAATATATATAACCAAAAATATTTTATTCTAATCGAGCAAAATAAATAAAAATAACACCTATTAAAACATCTCAAAAAAATCTTTTATCAATCCAAAAACGCCCTCAAATTTAGTTAAAGGCAATGTTTCTGCTTTATCATTGACGTGATGATAATACGCAATTCCTCCCATTGTATATAAATAAAATGCTTTTACGCCATTTTCTATAAAATAATGATGGTCAGAATTGGCTGCTTTTCCGCGTGTAAATAATTTTTTAAGGTATTTTTTTTGTATATTAATACTATTTAATTGCTCAAATTCTTTTTTGAAAACGTTGCTATTCACTATGGTTGCGCCCTCATCACCTGTGCCTACAATATCCAAATTGAACAAAAATTTGATTTTTGGTAAATCAATGAATGGATTTTTCACAAAATAATCTGAGCCTAATAAACCAATTTCTTCTCCGCTAAATAAAATAAATGCTACTGAATATTTTGGGGGATTTTTTGAAAAATATTCTGCTAAACTTAATACCATAGTTACGCCACTTGCATTGTCGTTTGCGCCGGGGAAATACGCATCTTTTCCCATTCTTCCTAAATGGTCATAATGGGCGCAGGCTACTAAAAAAGTATCTTTGACAGACGTTCCTTCTATATAACCCAACACATTTTGCGTGGTATAATTAGTCAAATGTTTTGATTCAATTTCGTAAATAACCGTTAAATGCTCTTGTTTATTTTGACTATTTTCTTTTTTGATTTCTTCCCAAGTTTCTTTGGTGATTTTAAATGAAGGGGTCGTATATGGTTTTTGAGAAATGCTTGCGACTGTTTTTTTACCTTTTACAATTTCTAAAAATGCTTCAAATTGAAATATTTTTTGTTGCACATCTGTAGGTAATTTTTGTATTTCTTTCTCCATTTTTTCTTCTATCAACACCATCATTTGACTATTGTCTGACGTTCTTAATTCGGTAATTACGGCAGGATTTTGCATTGCCAAAGAATCAAAAATAAATAATTGCACTTTGCCTCTACCTCCAAAAGACAATTCACTCACAATAAACTCCTCTCCTACTTTTAATTTTTTTTTACCTACTTGTAAACTAATTTTATTAGGAAAAGTATTGACTTGAATAGGAAATGGTTGAAAATAATTTTTATTAAAAGGTTTTATTTTTAATTTTTTAAATTCATCTTTGATGTAATTAGCGGCTTTTTTATCGCCCTCATTGACATAACCTCGCCCATGAAATTGGGGAGAAGTAAGTTTAGCCATGATAGATTTTACTTTTTTCATATCTTGTGCATTAAGCAAAATACATAAAAATTGAAAAAAAATCAACAAAAATAATAATTTTGAACGTGATTTTGAATACATAAAATAAGATTAGAGTTTTTAAAATGGGAAACAAAAATTGAGAAAAAAAATCTGTTTTAATCTGTAAAATCCGAGTTATCCGCGTGCTAAAATCTTTATCATTTTAAAAATTATACTAAATTTAAAAAAAGTTGTTGAATTTTCATCAACAACTTTTATGATTTTTTATATTGCTTATTTTGACGTAAAGCCTACAAATTATTTGAACTTAATTTTGCCACAAAATATTCTCTATTCATTCGGGCAATATTACTCAAAGAAATTCCTTTTGGACACTCTGCCTCACACGCACCTGTATTCGTACACGAACCAAAGCCTTCTTCGTCCATTTTTGCTACCATTTTTTCGACTCGTTTTTTACGTTCTGCTTTTCCTTGTGGCAACAATGCTAACTGAGAAACTTTTGCCGAAACGAACAACATCGCAGAAGCATTTTTGCAAGATGCCACACACGCACCACAACCAATACATTGGGCAGCGTCCATTGCCAAATCCGCTGTTTCTCTCGGCACAGGAATTTCATTGGCATCAACCGTTACGCCTGTATTGACCGAAACATATCCGCCTGCTTGAATAATTCTATCAAAAGCACTTCTATTTACAACCAAATCTTTGACAACAGGAAAGGCTTTTGCTCTCCAAGGCTCGATATAAATTGTTTCGCCATCTTTGAAAGAACGCATGTGCAACTGACAAGTAGTAGTTTGCAAAGGTCCGTGAGGATGTCCGTTGATATATAAACTACACATACCACAAATTCCTTCGCGACAATCGTGGTCAAAAGCAACAGGTTGTTCTCCTTTGTGCAATAATTCTTCGTTTAGAACATCAAGCATTTCCAAAAAAGACATATCTTCTGAAACATGGTCGAGTTTATACTCTACCATTTTTCCTTTATCGTTGGCGTTTTTTTGTCGCCAAATTTTTAATGTTAATTTCATATTACTTATAACTTCTTTGTGTTAATTTAACATTTTCAAAAACCAAAGGTTCTTTGTTTAAAGTTTCATCTTTGTCTTTGCCGTTATATTCCCAAGCCGCAACATAAGCAAAGTTGTTATCATCTCGTTTTGCTTCTCCTTCTTCTGTTTGATATTCTTCACGGAAGTGTCCACCACAAGATTCATTACGATTCAAAGCATCAACAATCATCAATTCACCCAATTCTAAAAAGTCTGCTACACGCAACGCTTTTTCGAGTGTGATATTTAATTCTTCATTTGCTCCTACTACTTTTACATTTTTCCAAAATTCAGCACGAATTTCTTGCACTCTTTTGCGAGCAAATAGTAAACCTTTTTCGCTACGAGCCATTCCACAATACTCCCACATAATTTTACCCAATTCTTTATGAAATTCATCAACGGTTTTCGTACCATTGATTTTCAATAAAGTATCGATTTGATTTTTTACTTCTGCTTCTGCTTTTTTAAACTCAGGATGGTCAGTCGTTACTTTATCTGCAGGCATTTGCGCCAAATAATCTCCAATCGTATAAGGTGCTACAAAATATCCATCAGCCAAACCTTGCATCAAAGCACTTGCGCCCAAACGATTAGCCCCATGATCAGAAAAATTAGCCTCGCCCATCGCATATAGACCAGGAACAGAAGTCATCAAATTATAATCTACCCATAATCCGCCCATTGTATAATGCACCGCAGGATAAATCATCATCGGCATTTTGTATGGATCTTCATTTGTGATTTGTTTATACATTTCGAATAAGTTACCATATTTTGCCTCGATAGTTTTTAAACCATCGCGTTTGATAGCATCAGTAAAATCTAAATAAACCGCTAAACCTGTTTTTCCAACTCCTTTTTTCTCATCACACATTTGTTTTGCATTACGAGAAGCAACATCACGTGGGACTAAATTACCAAAAGCAGGATATTTTCTTTCTAAGAAATAATCTCTGTCTTCTTCTTTAATATCGTTTGCTTTTTTCTTACCTTCTTGAATTGCTTTGGCATCTGCCTCCGTTTTTGGCACCCACACACGCCCATCATTACGCAATGATTCTGACATCAAAGTTAATTTAGATTGATGATCGCCTGATACGGGAATACAAGTTGGGTGAATTTGCGTATAACAAGGATTAGCAAAATATGCTCCTTTTTTGTGCGCTCTCCAAGCCGCTGTTACATTCGAACCCATTGCATTGGTAGAAAGATAAAATACATTGCCATAACCGCCTGTGCAAAGCAATACGGCGTGTCCTGCGTGAGATTCGATTTTTCCAGTTACTAAATCTCGCGTAACTATTCCTCTTGCTTTTCCATCTACCGTAACTACGTCGAGCATTTCGGTTCTGGTGTGCATTTTTACTTTTCCTGTTTCAATTTGGCGGCTCAAAGCACTATAAGCACCCAATAAAAGTTGTTGTCCTGTTTGTCCACGTGCATAAAATGTGCGTGATACTTGCGCTCCACCAAAAGAACGATTAGATAATAAACCGCCGTATTCTCTCGCAAATGGCACTCCTTGTGCTACGCATTGGTCGATAATACTTACGCTTACCTCTGCCAAACGGTGTACGTTTGCTTCTCTTGCTCTATAATCGCCACCTTTGATAGTATCATAAAATAAACGAAAAACGCTATCACCATCATTTTGATAATTTTTTGCTGCATTAATTCCGCCTTGGGCAGCAATCGAATGCGCTCTTCTTGGACTATCTTGAAAGCAAAAACATTTTACATTGTAGCCTAATTCTGCCAATGAAGCAGCAGCAGCAGCACCTGCCAAACCTGACCCAACCACAATCACATCATATTTGCGTTTGTTAGAAGGATTGACAAGTTTCACGTTAAATTTGTGTTTAGACCATTTTTCTGACAAAGGTCCTTCAGGAATTTTTGAATTAAGTTCCATTTATTTTTATTTTTTATTTTTTTATTTTAATGAATAATATCTTGAATAATAAGTGAAAAATATTATTTGGCTCAAATTTAGAAAAAAAGTGTTTAAGAAACAAAATATTTTTACTATTTTTACAAATTCTAAATAAGAAAATTAACCTATTTTGAAATTTTTTGATGCCAAAACAAAGTAATTTTATGAAAAAAATACATTTTTTATCATTTTTATTGTAAGTTTCACTTCTCATATACAATAAAAAAATGTATAATATTTTTGTTTTGGAAATGTTTATTTTTTTTGTTTATTTTTTATTTTTTGGTAAATATTTCAAAATACTTAATTTATTTTCGTCCCATATTTCTTCGGCTGTTTCTAATAATTGTTCTGCGGATAATTTTCGAATTTGAGCAAAAATATGTTCTATATTTTCAATTTTTTCACTATCTAATAAACTTTTTCCCATCATCAACATAAAATTTTGATTGCTTTCTTCAGCCATTGCTAATTGTCCCAAAACTTGTTCTTTGGCTTTATGCAGTTGTATCGGGGTGAGTTTTTGAGTACGCATTTTTTTTAATTCTTTCAAAACTAAATCCAAACTTTTATCGACTTGTTTTGGCTCTGTGGCAAAATAAACGGCAAATAAACCTGTGTCTGTATAAGGTTGATAATTTGCCTCCACAGAATAAACAAAACCGTGTTTTTCTCTCAAAGACCAATTTAAGCGGGAATTAAGCGCAGGTCCGCCCAAAATATTACATAAAATAAAAAAAGGTAATCTTTTTTCGTCTTGTAAAGAATACGCTTGATTTCCTATCGCACAATGTCCTTGCGTAACTTGGTGAAATTTTGTAACATTTTTAGGTGAATAATCAACAAAAGAATTTCTTTGTTTTTGATTATATTTGGCAGGAATATGACTTAAATATTTTTCTGCTAATTTCTTTACTTTCGAAAAAGGTTGCGGAGAAACAGACGAAAATATAATTTCATTCGTATTGATATTATCTTCTATAAATATTTGAAAATCATTTTGTTTGAAACTTGAAACGCTTTTATTTGTCCCCAAAATATTGTAACCCAAAGCGTGTCCTTCAAAAATAATTCCATCAAATTCATCTTGCAAATTATCTTCAGGCGAATCGGCATACATTGCCATTTCTTCCAAAATAACTCCTCTTTCTGTTTCAATTTGATGCGTTGGAAAAGTTGGCTCAAAAGTAATATCACTCAATAACTCGAAGGCTCTTTCATAATGTTTATCCAAAAAAGAAGCATAAAAACAAATTTTTTCTTTGGTTGTATAAGCGTTTATTTCACCTCCTACGGCTTCTAATCGGTTTAATATATGAAAAGCATTTCGTTTTTTTGTACCTTTAAAAGCCATGTGTTCCCAAAAATGCGCCAAGCCTTGTTGCGTTATTTTTTCATCTCTACTTCCGATATTGAGAATAAAACCACAATGGGCAATTTGAGTATGTTGGACTGTTTTATGTACCAAACGCAAGCCATTTGGCAAGGTATGATATTCGATTATATTATTCAAAATAATAAGTGTTAGTTATTTTTTATTGGTTGCAAAGATATACAAAAAAATTAGAAAATAAAAACAGACAAATAATTAGAAATATTTTTATTTTATTTATCTTTGCGAAAAGTTATATTCCTATTTATTTTTAACTCAAAATGACAAGAAAAAAAATATTTTCTATCCTAAAAAAAAGTTTTTATGGCTTTTTAATCCTTAGTGCTGTGGTGTTGCTTTGGTATGGCGAATTGGTTGTGTATGGCATTAGGCAAGGAATAGGGCAATTTCAGTTGATATGGTATGCCAAAGATTTTAAAACTTTTTTGAAAGAAAGTAAATATCACGACACACTCAAAACCAAATTTGCGTATAAATTAGAACTCATCAAATCTATCAAAAAATTTGCGGTAGATAGTTTGGGAATGAAAAATGTGGGGAGTTATGAAAAAATATTTGACCAAAAAAATAAACCGCTTTTATGGGCTGTTACCGCTTGCGAACCTTATCAATTTGTGCCTTACACTTGGGATTATGGTCCGTTGGGTTTGATGCCTTACAAAGGTTTTTTTGATTCTACTTCTGCCCAAAAATTAGCCCATTCTTTAGAAAAAAGAGGATATGATGTCAATATTTTTAAGCCTTCTGCGTGGTCAACTTTGGGTTGGTTATCTGACCCTGTGCTTTCTACTATGTTATATTGGCAAGAAGGAGATTTGGCAAGTTTGATTATTCACGAGCTCACACATGGCACCATTTGGGTAACAGGTGATGTGGAATATAACGAAAATTTGGCTGATTTTATTGGTGATGAAGGGGCTTTGTTGTTTATGAAACATCATTATGGAAAAAATTCTAAACAAGAGAAAAAATTTGTGGAAGCAAATATCGACAATGAAATTTTTTTTAGGTATGCACTCAAAAGCACCAAAAAATTAGATAGTTTATATAAATCGTTTTCTAAAGATAATTCTGAAAAATTTAAAAAAGATAAAAAAGAAGAAGTAATTATTCAAATTATAAACGGATTAGCGGATATTGGTTTGTATAATGGTGCAAAATACGCCAAAAAATACCGCAAAAAATTACCTAATAATGCTTTTTTTATGAATTTTATGCGGTATAGAGCCAAACAAGACGATTTTAAAAAGGAATTTCAGGAAGTAAGCAAAGGCAATTTGAAAAAATATATTCAATATTTAAAAAGTAAATAATCATTAAAATTTCACTTATTTAAAAAATAAAATGTAATTTTTTTCGTTATAATTTGAAACAGAATAAACAAAACTAAAAAATAAAATGGCAACTATTGATATTGAAATTAGTAAAGATTTACTTTGGAAAGTAATGATTGAAGAATTATCTTTTGAATTTATGGATTATTTTTTACCTGAATGGGCAGAAAATAATGTGGATAGAAATAAACCTTGTGAATTTTTGGACACAGAATTAGCACAAATTCAAGATAAAACCGCTTTGGGTTTAAAAAGAGCCGATAAACTTATCAAAGTTTTTTTGAAAGATGGGACAGAAAAATTTATTTATTTTCATATCGAAGTGCAAGGATATAAAGATGATAATTTTTCAGAAAGAATGTTTAAAACTTTTTATCGACTTTTTGATAAATATGCTCCCGAAAAAATAATGGCTTTTGCGATATACAGTGATGAAAATAAAAATTATCAACCATCTCAATTTGTATATGAGTATGAAAAAACACATATAACTTATAGGTTCGAAACATTCAAAATATTAAATAAACCTTTGAATGAATTAAATATCAAAGACAATATTTTTAGTTTTGTGATGTTGGCGGTTCGCAGGGCTTTAGATAAAAAATCTCAAAAAGATGCAGCACAACTAAAATGGAAAACGGAGTTGATAAAAGATTTAGTAGCGGCAGGTTACAGTGATAAAAAAATCGATCACGTTTTATACTTTATTTATCACTACATTAAAATCAAGGAAAATACAATAACTCAAAAATTAAATAGTAATATTGCTATTATCACTAAACAAGAAAAGAAAATGAGCATATTAGAAGTAATACAAAACACTTACTTTGAAGCAGGCGAAGCAAGAGGCGAAGCAAAAGCCAAAAATGAAATGATATTCAAATGCCTTTTAAAAGGTATGAAAGTTTCTGAAGTAGCTAATCTTTTAGATATTTCAACAGAATATATTCAAGAATTGATAAGCAAAAAATAAGTTTTTTTTAATTAAAATATACTTTTTTTGTATATGTATCAAAAAAAATTACTAATTTTGAGCCTATAAGAAAATATCAAAATAAAACTATGAAACTGATTAAAGTTGGTGCTGTTGTTCTTAATCAAACGCCTTTGGATTGGAACAATAATAAGAAAAATATCATCAATGCTATTAAAGAAGCACGCAAACAAGAAATTACTTTGTTGTGTTTGCCCGAATTGTGCATTACAGGATATGGCTGCGAAGATGCGTTTTATGCCCCTCATTTGCACGCCTCCGCACTCAAAATGCTTACCGAAATTGTACCCGAAACGCAAGGAATGATAGTTTCTGTCGGTTTGCCTGTCGTAGTACAAAATAAACTTTTTAATGTAGCTTGTTTGATTTCAGATGCACAAATTGTTGGTTTTGTTGCCAAACGTTTTTTAGCTGGAGATGGAATTCATTATGAACCGCGTTGGTTTATGCCTTGGAAACAAGGAGAAAAAACTTTGATAGAAATTGAGGGTAAAAAATACCCAATCGGTGATTATTTTTTCAAAATTGGAGGAGTAAAAATTGGTTTCGAAATTTGTGAAGATGCTTGGGTGGCAAATCGCCCGGGAAGAAGTTTATATGAAGCAGGTGTAGAAATTATTTTAAATCCAAGTGCCTCTCATTTTGCTTTTGGTAAAATTGATGTTCGAAAAAGATTTGTTTTAGAAGGTTCACGCTCTTTTGGCGTTACTTATTTATACGCTAATTTGTTAGGAAATGAAGCAGGAAGAGCAATTTATGATGGCGGTGCATTGATTGCAAGTAATGGTGAAATGTTGGCAGTAGGAGAGAGGTTGGGTTTTCACGATTATTTAATCACGTCAGCCACGATAGATGTTGATATAAATAAAATTTCTCAAATCACCAATCGCGCACCTTTTCAGCACGTTAGTTTGGAAGAAAATTGTTTACAAACCGAGTTTCATTATCCAAATGTAATTCCATTGCCCAAACAAATTGCTCTGGCAACTTGGGAAATGAGTAATTTTATCAAAGAAGAAGAATTTACACGCGTGTTGGTCTTGGGTTTATATGATTATATGCGAAAAAGCCGTTCTAATGGCTTTGTGATTTCTTTGAGTGGTGGAGCAGATTCGTCTGCGTTGGCTTGTTTGTGTAGATTGGTTTTTGAAATGGGTATTGAAAATATTGGTTTTGATAAATTTATGGAAAAAATAAGTTATCTCAAAAACAGCAAAGAAATGACTGATGCTAATATTTTAACTAAAAATTTACTGACTTGTGTCTATCAGGCAAGTAAAAATAGTGGTGATATTACGCAAAATGCTGCCGAAAAATTGGCTACAGCTTTGAATGCGTCTTATTTTTCTTTGTTTATAGGTGATTTAGTTACAGATTATCAAACCATTATCGAGGAGAGTTTAGGGCGTGCTTTGACTTGGCAAAATGATGATGTTACTCTACAAAATATTCAAGCAAGGGTACGTTCTCCGAGTATTTGGATGTTTGCTAATATCAAAAACGCTTTGTTATTATCTACTTCTAATCGTTCTGAGGCAGCGGTTGGATACGCAACTATGGACGGAGATACTTCGGGTGGATTAAGTCCGATTGCAGGAATTGATAAGGCATTTTTAAGACAATGGTTGCGTTGGTTAGAAAAAGAAGGCATCAATAAAACTAAAAAAATTGAGGCGTTGCATTTTGTAAACGAACAACAACCTACGGCTGAATTGCGTCCTGCAGAAAATAAACAAACTGATGAAGCCGATTTAATGCCTTATGATTTGCTTGATGATATTGAAGAATTGGCGATTCGAGATAAAAAATCTCCGATTGAATGTTTTTATTTTTTACAAGCAAAATATGTAAATTATTCAACTGACCAATTAAAAGAATGGACTGCTAAATTTTTTAGGTTATGGTGTAGAAATCAGTGGAAAAGAGAAAGATATGCGCCCTCTTTTCATGTAGATGATAAAAATTTAGACCCAAAAACTTGGTGTAGATTTCCTATTTTGTCGGGCGGATTTGAAGTGGAATTAAAGGCTTTGATGAATTTGTAATGATTTAATACCCTAAAAATTTATTTATCCTATTTTTCATTTTGGAGTTTGTCAAGTCTGGCGACATTGACAAACTCCAAATGAAAAATTTAGAAGGCAAAAAAATCGGTTTTACTTTTTTTTCGGAGGTTGTCAAGGCTGCGACGTGGATAACCCTAAATTACAATCAAAAGTTCAATATACACATATTCCAAAAATACAAATGTATATATATCCCCAAAAAAATTTTGTATACCTGTCTGGAAATTAACCCTATATGCAGTATATACTTCATATATGTACAAAAAATAATAAACCTATAAACTATCCACTCTACAAAGACGCAAACCTATATGGCTGCGCCTGGAAGTAGATGGATATCGTCTACGACTAGTAATACGACAAGTGCTTGCGTTATAGCTCCAATCACCTCCACGACAAACGAGGAAAGAGCCAGAGGAAGCAGGATATTTGGCATACGTATCTACATAAAAATCTTGACACCATTCCCACACATTACCCGACATATCATAAATACCTAATTCATTGGGAGAAAGTGTGGCAACAATGTGCGTTTTACTTCCTGAGTTCCTACCATACCATGCTACTTCTTTTAAATTATTACTTCCTGAATATTTTGTTTTTTTAGTTGATTTTCCTCCTCGTGCTGCATATTCCCATTGTGCTTCCGAAGGCAAAGTATAAGTTTTACCTGTTAATTTATTCAATTTAGGTAAAAAATCATTGATGATGTCATCATAACTTACTTTTTCAGCAGGACAATCATCACAGTTTTTAAAGTAACTTGAATCTATTCCCATGACTAATTTCCATAGTTTTTGAGTTACTTCGGTTTCCGCTATATAATAATCTTTAAGCGTTATTTGTTTAGTTGTCTTCTCGTTAGGCTCGCAATCATCACCTTGTTCTGAGGTGCAGCCCATTGTGAAAGTCCCTCCTTCTACATAAATCATTTTAAAATCAATACCTTTGATGGTTTCGATATAGGTTTCTTCTTTGGTTTTAAGTTTAGATACGCTCTCACTATAGCGTGCTTTTACTTTAAACACAAAATTATCACCTTGCAGTGTTTTTATATCCTCAGTAATTGCCCATATTATTTGTCTTTCTCCTCTTGTTATATTCTTCCCTATATCTCCTCTCAAATTTTGTATTCTGGGCGTATAATAAGGTTTTGTTCCTTGATAAAGTTGTACGCTTATATCAAAAGTTTGACTATCATCAGCAGCCATGAGTTCATAATTGATGATAATTTCTTCTCCTCGTTGTATTGCTTCTACGTTTTTGACTTGTTGTGCTATTGCATACGCATACATACAAAATAAACATAAAAAAAGGATTATTTTTTTCATATATTTTTTTCTGTTTTTTTACGAAATCAATCCTACTTCTTTTTTTAATTTATCATTGGCTTCGAGTCCATCTTTATCTTTTGCAAAGTCTTTTTTCAGTCTTTCTACAAAATAAGCGTGTTTTGTGCCTTCTCCTTTGTTTTTTAGTTCAATTTCTCCTCTGTCTATGACCTCAAAATAATCTTTGACTAATTCGTAAGTATCAATGGTAATATTTACCTTTTCGACTTCTCCTTTGCTTTCCATTCTTGAGGCGATATTTACGTCATCTCCCCAAATATCATAAGCGTATCTTTGTTTACCTATCACACCCGCCACCACATTACCCGAATGAATACCCAAACGCACACGCCATGCGTGACGCTTTGCGGCTACGTTTTCTTGGTATTTTTTACGCATCCACTGTTGGATTTTGAGAGCCGCCAAAATAATATGAACAGCGTGATGAGTATGGGGTTTAAAAATACCCGCCACACCCATATAACAATCGCCAATGGTTTTGATTCTTTCTATCCCAAATTCTTTACAAATATTGTCCATTTCTGTAAAAGTTTCATCTATCAGTTTAATCAATTCGCCTTCAGGAGTTTTATTATTTTCTTTTAAAGCCTCTCTTTGTGCTACCAATTCTTTGCCTGTAACAGAAAAACCATTGACATCTGCGAATAAAATAGACGTATTTTCGTATCTTTTGGGCGCTACTTTATTGGTAGTTTTGATTTCTTCTACAATATCTTTGGGCAAAATGCTATACAAAATATTGTCTGTTTTTTGTCTTTCTTGTTTGAGTAATAATTGCGTTTGCCAAAATTTGACTATCACGCATACAGAAGCAAACCAAAAAAAGCCAATAATTTGACCTATTAACGTATAAATTAAAAATGACCACACCAAAAACCATAAAAAATATCCTCCAATATATACGCCCGCATTTATCCAACGCATATCAAGTTTGATAAACCAAGTATAAACACTTACAAAAATACCTACGAAAATCAAAAATAAGAATAAAAAATTGCTTTTATGATTACCCGCTTCCAAATTCAAAAAAATATTTGCTAATATTAAACCTCCCGCCATTTCATCATCTAAGATAGTAAAATGTTTATCGGTTTCAAAATTTCCAAGAATGATAATTTTATTTTTCACTAATTTTTTAAAAGTAGCATCGTCCACGTCTTCTTCATCAATCAAAGTAGCTAAAGTTTCGAGGTTTCCTTTGGTAATATCAATATCTTTGCTCAATAAAAAATAATCGATATTCAAAGCGTTATGTGTTAAATAGTCTGTTTTTTCTTTGGGATATAAAGTTTGATACATCACCAAAGGCAGACTTTTTCCTTGATTAGATTGTCCTTGAAAAAGTGGATATTTGAGTAAATAACGCCCCACACGCGTATAATCTGTGGAAGCAGTTGGCAGGGCGGGAAATATATTTTTAACGCCTTGATGACTTGGAAAAATGGTTTTTTTGGCGTTATACAATGCTTTTTCTAAACGTTTATCAATCAACGAATCACTTGCCAAATCAAAACGAATATCACACAAAAAATAACGATAATCATACTCAATACTTGCCAAACGTTCCACAAACTTAGTCAATTTTTCTCGGTCTGTGATAATAATTTTGCCTTCGCTGATATTTTGTTTGGAAGCAATAGTCGCAATATCTTGACTAACATCTATAAACAAAAATTCTTTTGATTTATCTTTGTCTTGTCCTTTTTTGATTACTCCTCTGAATATTTTAGTTAAAAATTCATCAGACAAACCCAAAAAATTAGTATTGCTATAATGATGAAAATAATAAGACAACACACTTGAAAAAAGTGCAATAGAAACAATCAAAATAAAAAATATTTTTTTCATAGATATTTAGGTTTTTAGATAGCACTTATTTGAAAAGTATGGTTACTATTTTTTTAATTGAAAGATAAAACGACCATTTTCTTTCCCGTTCAATGTGCAAAATTTTGGGTCTTGCCCTGATATTCTCTCACTAAAAATTTTGATATAAATACTTTCAGCACTTAGATATTTTTCTTGATTATTATCCAAATAATCCACTAATATTTTGATAAAATCACTATTATCACGTACTTTTTGGTCTTTATTACCACTTGTCATCGCATATTGAGAGATATTTTTGTAATATTTATTGGCATCATCGACGGTGATAGCCTTATCTTTATTTTGAGTAGTTCCTCTATAACATATCGCTCCTGAATAACAAGCATCAACAATAACAAGATTATGTTTTGAGTTAAAACCTGATAAAACATCAGTTTGTAAGGTAGACGTATTCAAAAGTGTAGTTAAATTAGTAGTTCTGCCCGAAGATGGCACCCAATATCCTTGATTTCCTTCTCTGGTAAATCCGTGTCCTGCATAAAATATCAATACATTATTTTCTTCTTTATTTCCTTGTGATAAAACATTATCATTAAAACTTGTTAAAAAATTTTCTATATCTTGCTTATCCTTGGGATTTTCGAGCATTTTGATATTACTTTCCAAAAAACCATATTTATTTTTTAAAACGTTTTTAAGTCTTTTTGCGTCCTGAATCGGATAGCTTAGACTTCCCATATTATCGTATTTATCACAAGCAATCAACAAAGCATAATATTTAGCAACTTGTAAACCTTCTTTGGGTTTGTTATAGTTAATGGTAATATTCCAAGTTTTTAGTAGTTTATCATTTACTTCATACGCAGTAATTGTAAAGTCGTTTTTTCCTTCTTTGAGTTGTATTTTATCATCTACCGAAAAAGATTTTTTACTTTGGTTAAATGATATAGATTGATTATCTAATTTGACATCTGTAGCTGTTGAACTATTTTTTAAATAGCCAGCAAACTCTATTTCTTGTTCAGTAGTAACAAAAGAGGAGTTAGTACTTTGTTCGGTTTCTATGCCTACAATTCCTATTTTGTTAATATGTAATGTAGGAAGTTTTGTTTCTTCTTTTTTGGTTATGATACTCGAAGGTGGTTTTGTTTCTTCTTTTTTTCCTACGTTAATACTATTGGACTTTGGACAAAAATATGTTAAAAAATAAGAAATGACAAAAATTTTCTGTAATTTTGAAAATGCAAAATTCCACTACTACAGAAAAGGCTTGTCAAGGTCTTTTAGGTTTACCACTTTTACGT
>JAAFJG010000020.1 GCA_013298075.1 Cytophagales bacterium
AATTTTCTTTTTTTTAGATAAATAAAAATGGATAGGACATATTTGAACTATCCATTTTTTTTGAATATTTTTAAACCAAAATTGATTCAATAATGTTGATTTTGATAAAATATAAAAAAGCCGATTTCAATGAAATTGGCTTTTCCGCTAAAATAATAAAGTGTTAAACAAGTGTGTTTCAATTTTGAGAAATGTATTAAATACATTTACATCTGTATATACTTTTAAGTACTGCAAACGTAACCATTTTTTTGAAATATTTTTTATTTATTTTTAAATATGCTTTTTAACGCTTATTTAAGCAATTTTCCAACTCCTAAAATTCCAAAATCTATTGCCCAACCAAACAAAATTCCAAAAATAAATCCATATCCAATTAAATATACAAAATATTTTTCTGCAAATCCATAAAATAATTTTTCTAATTGTTTTGGGTGCATTGCTCCAATTTCTCTTATCACAATGCTTCTAAAATCCAACGCATTCAAAATATCTAACAAATGTTCTCCTGTTGAGTTTAAAAACGTTTCTGAAAGTTTCTCTAAAATAAAATCTTTACTTTCATTGCTCAATAAAGTATCTATACCGCTTAATTGTTTGCCCGCACTTTGCGTGAGCATTTTGAGTAAAAAATCTTGTGTATTTGGATTTTGTAACATTTCTACCAACGTTTTTGATAAATCTTGTTTCAAAATATCAATATTTATGACTTGCCCCAATTCATATTTTTTTAATCTTGCAAACATTAAATTCACAAAATTAGTTTTTGTATGCTCAAAAATATCTGTATCAATGACTGTTTTTGTGATGTTTTTAGCAATATTTTCGATTTCATTTATATCAATATTTTGAAGAATTGTACCAATTTTAGCATTAAACAAATATTTTCCTATAATTTCAGTAGATAATTTTGCTAATGGTTTTGCCAATTTTTCGATATTTTCCTGTTCATTCAAATGCGTTTTAAAATGCGTTAATATTTCCTCCAAACTTGGTGTAAGCACTATTTTTAGATGTGATAAAATATCAGCCGTATCATCTTTTAACAATCTATTCAAAGGAATTTTAAAGATTTTTTCTTCTAATAATAGATTTGTAATTTGTTTTACTTTATTTCTAAAGCCTTGATTTTCAAAAATAGTTGTCAATTTTTGTTCTAATTTATCGGTTTGTAACAAAGTTGTTACTTCAAAATTCAAAGGTTTTTCGCCTAAAAGTTCTATTTTTTGTTTCAATAAAAACGATAATTCATATTTTTCTTGCCTTAAAAAATTAGGAATTCCTGTTGTTATTAAATTTTCTACGGTTTGTCTGATGCTATTTCCCGCTAAAAAAACCGCTAAACGACTTTCTTTTGTTATACCTTCGTATATTTTTTGGGTGATATTTATTTTGTTTTCTTGCAAATTTTTGATGATTAATTCGATACTATTTTGTAAAATTTGTGGTAAATTACTTTGTAAAAGTTCCAACAAACGCCCATTATTTATATCTTTTAATACCTTACTGTCCCCAAATTCTTTTTGAATATATTGATTGATAAATCCGACCAAACTATTTTTGACTTGTGGATTGTCTAATTGATTAAAAATAAATAAAAAAGTTTGTTCTTTTAAGTTTTCTTCTTGCTTTTCATTCAATAAATTATCTAAATTTTGAGATAAAGTATTTTCCAAAGTATTGGTAATAGAAGTCATATTGAGCATTTTCCACACTTTTTCAGTTTCAAAAAATTGTGTCAAATGAGGCAATTCGTGTGCTAACCAAATTCTTAAATCGGGTTCTATTTTTTCCAATGAATTAATAGGAAAAATACTTCCAAAATCATTATCTTTTTCGATTACTTTGTTTACTCTCGATAAAATAAAGTTTTGTAATTGCTGATTGGCGTTTTCGCTTTGCAAATATTCATTCAAAATTTTCTCAAATCCTTCTGTTTTTAGGTTTGATAATGAATATTTTTTATTATTTTCTACTTGATTTTTTGTTTGCATTTCTATGATTTGTGGGTTCAATAAATTAGTTTTGACACTATTTATTAGCCAATTTATCATACTTTCTTGGTTATTTTCTAACAAATTTTTTAATAATTGATAGTCATCTTTGCTAATAAATTCCTTTATTTTTTTCAATATTTCAGGTTTATTGGCATTAAAATTTTGTTTTAAGCTTTCACTATTTAATAAATTTTCTCCAATAAATCTTCCCATACTGATTGCAAATCGTCCTTTATTTTTGGCTAAAACACCGGGTGTAAAAGGTAAATTGATATTCAAAAAAGGAATTTTGATAGGTTTATAAGGTCTAAAAAGCATTTTAATTGCCAACCAATTTGTTCCCCAACCCGTAATTCCGTATGCAATGCCTGTAACAAATAACATCAACCAAACTGCTTGATAATCTGGCATAATCAATAAACCTGCTCCCGTAATTGCTCCCAAAACCGCTCCAAACCAACTTAAAGGCTCTAATTCTTTACCCATCGCCCTATAAACTAAATCTCTTAATTGGTCATTTCCTTGTCTACTAAGGCTTTTTTGTACCAATGCTTTGATATTTCCCTCTGTATATTTTTGAATATTTTCGCTTAAATGTGTTTGAATAGAGGCAGCCGTTCTTTCGCTTGTTGTTTCGTTTATAAAGGAAGGCAAAAGTTCGCTCACACTTTTTTGGCTATATTTTTGCCATTGTCCCATCAAAAACATATCTATTGCTTGCAAAATAAAAGGAACAAGTTGATTATTTTGCATATCCATTGGCAAAATTTTCCCTAAATTTTTGGTTGTAATATTTTTTTCTATCTGTTCTATCAATATTTTTTCAAAAAATTCTTCGCTTTGTTGGATTCTTTTTTTGATAGAATTAGCCATATTTTCGCTAATTATTTCAATTTTTTCTGGATTTAAAATATTTTTTAGGATATTTTGCAAACCATTTCCAAGATTATTTTTGATTTGATTTTGCGCCCAAGTAGTAAATTTTTCATCAAATAAAAATTTTTCTAAGAGGTATTTTTGTCTTATTTCTTTCCAAAATATTTGTAATTGTTTGGTAATTTTTTCGGTAGAAAACCAAGTATTTAAGGGTTTATCTAACCAATTTTTCACCGTTGAAAAGTCCATTTTATCGGTTGCTCCTTGAATATTTCTCTTTAAAATAGGTGATAAAACGGTGATAATATTTTCTATTCCTATTTTTTTTATCAAGTCTCCTATCTTATTTTCTTGCAAATAATTCAAAATCATTTCCGTAACCTCAACAGAAAGTTGTCCGATATTTTGATTTTGTTTCTCAATTTCAGTAATAATTCTTTGTTCAATCTGCACATATTCCCCGATATTTCCTATAAAAATAGACGCTAAAAGTTGAGTAAAACCTGTTGCTTCTTGCTCAAAAGCCGTTTGAACTACATTTTCTAATTTATTTCTCCTTTCTTTTATCCAAGGAATTAGACTTGTTAATAAATCAGGAATATTTGTTTTCAAAAACTCTGTTAAACTTTTTGTTAATTTTTCAGACAATAAATCTGAAATTTTTGTATTTTCATTAGACAAAATATTCAATAAATATTTCAATAAAGTCGAAATAATATCTTCATTTACTTCACTTTTAAATAGATTATCGACTTCATTTTTTAAAATGATAGGCAAATTTTCTACATTTTCTTCTGTCAAAAAACTACTAATAGATTGTTGAGAAAGTATTTCAGAAAGCCCAAAAAATAAATCTTTTAAGTCTAATTCTTGCTCAGCTGTATCCAAAATTTCATTCAAAATTCCTTCATAATTATGTTTCAAACTATGATGCAAACCTCCTAAAACTCCTGATAAATTGTTAGAAAGTGTATCTAAAATTTCTGTGGGTAAAAAATTATTTAATGGTTTTTCGGCAATATTTTCTAAAATTTTTCTAATAAATGATTGCCAATTTATATCATTTCCCAAAAAATTTACTAATTCTTTTGATAAATTTTTAGAAATATGGGCGACTTGTGGCGTAGAAAGAACTTGATTTAAAGGTTGATTTTGTATGATTTGGGTATAAATATTTTGCAAAGGTGTTGCTAATTCTGTTTTCAAACGTGTTCTTATTGCCTCAATACTCGTTTGCAAACCTATAATTTCTCCTAATTTTATTTTTCCTGTTTCGCTTTGTGGTAATTCTGTATCAAAAAAATGAGTAAAAACTTTCGCGATTGCTTGCGAAAATGTATCTTTATCAATTTCTGTTTTGAGTGCTTTATGATGAATAACTTCGCTTTCGACTAATTTAGAAATACTTTGTTGAAATTGTTCTCTTTCTTTTACAATTACTCCACCTAAACTCCAATATTTATTTTCAGTGGTAATAATTTCTTTTTTGGTTTCAGGGTCTATATTTGTAACTTTTTTTGTTCCTGTTTTAAATTTAAAAAATTCTTGGAAAAGCATTTTGATAGCTAAATAATTGGTAGCATAACCCACCACAGTTCCCGCCAAAATTTTTGCAATGATATTTGAAAGCATTTTTTATATTTGTTTTTTAATGTTAATTTTTTTGCAAAGATAAAGTAAAAATATTGTTTTGCAAAATATTTATTTTTATCCAATCATAAACAAAAAAATACGCAAAAAACTTTCGTTCTTTGCGTATTTTTGTCTATCCAAAGGCAATTTATTTTTTATGATTATCTTTTGATAACTTTTAATAATGAATTGTTACCTTTTTTGTTTTCTATCAAAATAAAATACATACCATTCGCCCAATTTGCTGCTTTCAACGTTTTGATTTCATTTGTATTTGTGATTTCAAAAGATTCTTCTTCTGTGATTTGTCCTTTGTTATCCAAAATAGTCAAACGATAATTTCCCTCAAATCCATTGTCAAATTTAAGATTAAAATTACCATTTATATCTGTTCCGGGATTAGGATAAACATTCACATAAGATTTTGAAACTTCATATAAAGCATTCGGATTATCCAAAATGACTCCGCTCACTGGTATCGTAGCTGTTCCCGAAGTCGCATCACTCAAAACCGTTACAATACCATTTACACTTCCTAAAAGTGCTGTAATAGTCGGTGCAAAAGTTACGGTTACATCTTGAAAAGCACCTGCTGCTATCGTTCCCGAAAACGCACCACTAAAATATTGTGGAAAAGTAATTCCTGTTACGGCAATGGCTTGCGTGCCCGTGTTTGCGATGCGCATAATTCTTGTCTCAGTCTGTAATCGCAATACATCTCCGAAGGCTAAATTTCCTGTAACATTGATAATTTTTGTTGAGAATGGATTAACTGTCAAAATATAATTTTTAGTTACCACACAACCATTCGCATCTGTTGCCGTAAAAGTAAGATTTGTTGCACCTGTTATCGTTGTTGTTCCGTTAATCGCACCACTCGAAAACGTTAAGCCTGCTGGCAATGTTCCCGTTGTTAAAACGATTGTATAAGGAGAAACGCCACCCGTTACACTGATATTTTGAGCATAACTTACCGTTGCCGTTGATGATGTTAAGGCGTTTGGATTGAATACAAGCGTTCCGCAAGCCGCATTGATAACGATTGAATAAGTAGTCGTTCCTGAACAGCCATTCGCATCTGTTGCCGAAATAGTAACGTTAGATGTGCCTGTTGCTGTGGGAGTTCCTGAAATAGAACCACTATTTAAAGTCAATCCTGCTGGCAAAGTTCCTGTTACAACCGCAAAAGTATAAGGAGCAACGCCACCAGTTACTGTCAAAGTTGTTGAAACATATTGACTATTTACATTGCCCACTGGAAGTTGTGCAGGGTTCAATGAAATGGCTGGACAAGGGGCATTAAATACTAAACTATAATTTTTAGTAGTACTACAAATACCTTGCGTTACTCTTATTACAATGGCAAAAGTTCCGATTTGTGTTGTTGTACCTGAAATCAAACCATTAGCATCAATCGTAATGCCTGTTGGCAATGTTCCACTATCCAAACTCCAAACAATAGCAGCAGTCAAACCTGTGTAATTTGTTTGTGATAATTGTTGAGAATAAGCTGCATTTTGTACGCCATTTGGGAAAGTATTAGGAGTAATTCCTGCACTATTTGTTATACAAGTAGTCGTTAAAGTATAAGCCTGTGAAGACGAACATAGCCCTGCTGATTGCGAAACCAAAATAGTAAAAGTTGCCGTTCCTATTGCCGTTATCGTTCCTGAAATTTCTCCTGTTGTTGTATTTAAACTTAATCCTGCTGGCAAACTTCCCACGCTCACGCTATATGTAATGGGTTGTGTATTGCCCGAAACATTCACCATTTGGCTATATGCTTGATTAGGCAATGGATTTGTTAATGACGCTGGACTGATTACTAAAGTTGGACAAGCTGTTACTATTGAATAAGTTTTAGGAATACTACAAATACCATTCGTAATCGATACTGTGAAGTTAGAAGTACCCGTTGCAGTAGGCGTTCCTGAGATTACTCCCGCATTATTCATACTCAAACCTGCAGGCAATGAACCTGTTGAAACCGACCAAGTAACCACTCCTGATAATCCTGTTTGTGATAAAGTTTGTGGATAGGCTGTTCCTATGGTTGCATTTGGCAATGTATTAGGTGTAAATGTAACATTGGCACAAGCAATTACTAAATTATAATTAATAGTAGCAAAACAATTACTTGCTCCTCCTGTTCCCGTTACCGTTACTGTTATTGTTGTATTACTTGTTGCCGTTGGCGTTCCTGAAATAACTCCTGTATTGGCATCTATCACCAAAGGAGAAGGCAAACCTGTAGCAGACCAAACGACTGTGCCTACTAATCCTGTTTGTGAAATTGTTGCATTATACGCAGTACTTACTAATCCTGATGGCAAAGTTGTTGGAGAAATAGTAATGGTTGTTGGGCAACTCACAACGATTGTATAGGCTTTTGTTTGTAAACAAGAACCTTGAGCTACTTGTATCGTAAAATTAGAAGTTCCAATGGTAGTAGCCGTTCCTGAAATAACTCCTGTACTTGCGTTCAAAGTTAAACCAGCAGGAAGCGTTCCCGCACTTACACTCCAAACAATGCCCGCCCCACTTAAACCAGTTTGTGCTAAGGTTTGATTGTATGTATTATTGATTATAGCATTTGGTAAACTTGCATTTGTAATAGCAATAGTTGGACAGACTTCTATGATTTGTACATCATCAATAAATAAATTAAATTGGTCAGCATCACTATATGCTTTAAAACCTACATAATAATTTCCTGAAATAGTGGGTACAATCCCTGTACAAGTAGCGGTTTGATAAGTATTGTTGTCAATATTATCATTATTAAAAATGCTATTTGCTACTAACATAGAAGCGTTTGCTTGTGCATTTCCCCATCTTACTTCTAATTTCTCTACATAGCTAGATGATCCAGATTTGAATTTGAAAGTAACATTATAAGTTCTTCCAGCCACCATACTTAAAGCAGGCGTATAAACCCAATCATTTGCTGCATTTGTAGAATTATAATTATATACTAAAGAATTGGGTGCAGAAGATGCGCCAGTCAATGTATTAGCATTTTTCCAAGTATTATTGTCAGCATTTACATTTTCTACTAACCAACCACAAGGCAAACTACTATTGGTAGGATTAACTGCATTTGTGGGAATTGGTGAAGTTGTGGTTGTATTTGTGGTAGTTATTGCATCAAAATTTTCATTGTAAGGAAAAACATTGATACCATTAAATACATTTAATTGTGCGGCTATCGAATTAGCAGATAAACCACTTATCGAACAAGTTACTACACAACGATACCAAGTAGTTTGTGAAGGAGCAGGAGCATTATATGTATTGTTAGTGGCACTCGCTACGTTTGTAAAACCTGTGGTTGCATTGGTAGTTGATGATTGCCATTGATACGTCAAACCAGCTGCGATGGTAACTCCTGATAAAGATAAATTAGTAGTTGCACATGCCAAAGTTATAGCAGGTAAAGATGTTCCCGCATTAGGAGTACCTGTGCAAGGTAAGACAATATTTACATTATCCAAACCAATATCTGTACTTCCAAAATCAGCCGTTGCTTTAAAACGAATGACAGTAGTAGCCGAAGTACTTGTAATATTTGCCGTAACATTTGTCCAATTCATTACATTTCCTAAAATTGTAGGAGAAGAAACTAAAGGGCTAAAATTAGCACCTCCATCAGTAGAAATAAATAGTTCTAACGCATCTGTTCCGTTTACATCGATATAGTCAAAAGACAATAATTTATTGCTCGCATTGCTTGCATTTACATATAAATCTAAAGTTCCTACTAATCCACTGCTTGCTTGCCCGCTATGAAAACGTGCTGAACGCATACTTGCTTGGGAGCCTGTAGGAGAATAAAGATACCCTGTAAGATTTCCCCAACCACTTAAAGCTGCCGTTGTATTATCTGCTCTCCAAGAGTTATTTCCAGAGACAGGTGTATTTTTCCAAGAAGCATCAGGCAGTTCTTCGCCCAAAGGAGCAACGTTACAAGAAGTTATCCATTGGTTTTCAAAAGTTTGTGTATAAGGTAATGTGGCGTAAGTTGATGCTAATACGGTTACAATGATAGGAGTCGAATTACTACTACCAAAACCCGCACACGTAATTACACAACGATATTGCGTGGTTGTAATGGGTGAAACTGTATAAGTAGGAGAAATTGCTCCTGCAATATCAACCCAAGAACCATTGTTAGATTGCCATTGATACGAAATACCTAAACCTGCCGTATTTCCTGTCAATGATAAATCTACATTACCACTACAAATTGAAGTTTGAGAGGCATTAGTTATACCAGCAGTAGGCAAAGCAGTACAAGCCGTTGTAATTGATATATTATCTAAACCAATATCAGCCGCACCACTTCCAAAATCTCCTGTGGCTTTGAAACGAATAACGCCTGTGGTAGTTGTACTTGCAATATCTGCCGTAATGTATGTCCAAGACGTAACTGCAGTACCACCCACAGCCATAGCAGGCGTAGAAGTAAGTGGATTAAAAGTTAGTCCACCATCAGTAGAAAGTAATAATTCTAATTTATCACCATTTGTGAAGTTACTCGTAGGATTGATATAATAAAAACCTAATTGTTTTGTGCCTGCAGTACTTAAATTTACGTATAAATCTAATGTTCCTACTCCATTACTTGTTACATCAAACGAGTGAAAACGAGCAGAACGATTGCCACTTTGAGCTGCTGGGGAATACATACCAAATGTACCACTCCAACCACTCAAAACCGTTGTTGTGTTATCAGCGCGCCAAGAAGCATTGCCAGATAGAGGATTATTTCTCCAAGAATTATCAGGAATTGCCTCTCCAAAAGGCGATACATTACACGTACTCGACCATTGATTTTCAAATGATTGTGTATATGGAACGGTTGCATAAGTAGGGGCAGTTACGGTAATTGTAATAGGTGTTGAATTGGCTGTATTTCCAAATCCCGAACAATTTACTACACAACGATATTGTGTGGTTACTAAAGGAGTAACTACTGCTGTTTGAGAAGTTGAACCGCTAATATCTGTCCAAATCATTCCATCAGGTGATGATTGCCATTGATAAGTTATACTAGAAGCAATAGTGCCTCCTATTAAAGATAAAGTAACAGAATTACCACAAGTAGTAGTGGAATTAGAGGCGGTTGTGCCTGCAACTGGTGTAGCATTACAAGCGACAGGTGTCATAAATGTATAAGTAAGTCCTACTACAGGCACTGTGGGGGTTGTACCACTAAAGTACATACTTGAACTATTGCTTGTGCCTGTGGTTGAATTTATCCAACTTCCACCTGTTTCTGTAATACTTCTATTATTTACATTGGCAGGAAAAGTATTATTAGCACCACGCAATCCTACTTGGATATTATCCAGAGAACTATCAGTAGAAGCAGTGATAGTTCCACCATAAATATATTTAATTTCTCCATTGGTTGTATTTAGCCTTGCTTGAAAACTAATTCTCTCCCCTTCTACATTATAACGTCTTACATCTGTCCATTGTACAATAATTTCATTCCCTACTTGTTGCCAATGAATCCCTGGCGTTCCAGATGCTGCTTGGTTTAAATCTTGCCCAAAAGGTGAAATAGCCACTTGATAAATATCAGTACTGCTAATCGGTCTGTAAGTAGCAGGAGTAGGTTCGGTAGTACCTAATACTAAAAATCCATTCGTATTCACATACATCTGCGTATAAGCAGTGCCATTAAAAGTGAATGAGGGAATGGTGATAGCAGACGAATTATCATCATCAAAAGTTCCTGTAAAAAGTACAGTACCACCCGTAATAGGCGTATAAGTACCTGCGGTTTGTGTGAATGTATATGCACTCACTTGTGCGAATGTTTTTTGTATATTCAACAAGAAACACAGCATAAAAAACCAGTAAAATAGTTTTTTCATTTGTAATTTTTTGAAATGTTTAATAATCAGACTAATAAATTATAACGCAAAGATACAAAAAAAATCAAAATAAATTAGAAATGACTCATTTATTTTGATTTTTTAGATGTAATTTAGAATATTTTTGAATAAGAATACATAATTTCACTTATTTTTAGAAGTAAAATTGTTTTTTTACGATATATTATTACTCTTTTATAAGTTTATGCACAAATTTTTGTTGGTTTGTATTGATTTCTAAAAAATACATTCCTTTCGATAAATTGGGTAAATATTGATTTAAAGCTTCGTTGATTTATGATAAATTACCACGATTATCTAACAAAATTTTCCGTTTACTCTGGTTGTAAAATATAATCTATCAATATTTTTTGTATCTCAAATTTTTTTATTTTTTTGTTTGATAAATAAGGCTCTTAGGAAATAGGAAATTTGTGTGGAATTTTTTTTGATTTTTTTGTTTAAATTGTCTTCAGATTTATTTGGAGGATAATAGAGTTTTTTAAATGGTAGCCAAAAATTGACAAAAATCATTAAAAATTCGAGAAAAAAGAAAAAAAATCCGTACTAGTCCGCTAAATCTGTGTTATCTGTGTGCTAAAATCTCTTTCATTTAAAAAATACTAATATATAATTCAATGGTTGGCTTTAGCCGAAAATCTCTACGTTTTTCCAATTGATATTTTTGTATATTTTCAAAATAAATAGTTATTCATAGGTAGCCAAAATTAGCTCCGTGTAATAATTTCCTATGAGCCACAAGTTTTTAATATATTTCCCGAAAAGTTTAAGAAAAACTAAACACTAATATACATTTCTTTTAATTTTTCCTGTTTCTGTTCTTTCAAATTTTTCTTTGAAAATAATTTTGGCAGGAATTTCAGTATTTGATAAAAATTTCGCTATTTCTTTAAAAAAAACATTGATTTTTTCATCTTTCCAAGTTATATTTGTTTCAATATATAAGACCAGTTTTTGTCCCCATTTTTTATCATCAATTCCAGAAATAAAAAATTCTTGATTATCAAAATAATCTTTTAAATATAAATAAATTAAATTTTCAATGGTTTCAGGATAGATTTTTTTTCCGCCAACATTGATAATGTTATCTATTCTACCCAACCATTTGAATTGTGAAGTTGACAACATTTCGACTACGTCATTGGTACTAATCCATTGATTATCAGTGAGAAAAGATTTTATTTCTAAACAATTTTTTTCATTTTTTTGGATATAAATATTTTCTAAAATTTCAAAATAATCTTGTTTTTTTGATGTATTTAATAATTGTAACGCAAAATGCGAAATCGTTTCGGTCATACCAAAAGTAGCATAAACAGGTATCGGTAATTGTTCAATTTGTGTTTTCCATTCCAACGGAATACTCGCCCCACCAACAATTAAAGCCTTTGTTTTTTCAAATTTATGCCAAATATTTGGGTTATCTAACAACGATTTTAGCTGCACAGGAACGATTGCTCCAAAATAAAAAGCATCAATTTCTTCCCAAATATTTTGTTTTGGAGCAATAATTATAGCATCCGCTTGCGTTTCGATGGCTCTGACTAACATCATTTTTCCTGCAATATAATCAGTAGAAAGAGGAATTAAAAAAAAATTTTCATTTTCTAAACCTAATTTTTTGATAGTTGCCAACGCACTCATTTTCATTTTTTGTTTAGAAATAATGATTTTTTTGGGTATTCCTGTCGATCCAGAAGTTTGTAACTGAAAATTTATTTCATTATTTTGGATATATTTTTGACAAAAATTGATAATTTTTATTTGCTCTTCGTGATAATTATTCGAAAATGAATTATTTTTTATTTCTTCCCAAGAAATAAATCGTTGCGAAAATTGAAAGTTAGAAAATTGAAAGTGTAAGCCTGTTGTTTTCATAAGTTTATATTTTTTTTAGTCAAATATAATAATTTTAACTATCTTTGTACCATAAAAGTTTAAAATATAGCATTAAATAATGGTAAATAAAAATTTTATTCAAGCATATATGGAAGAAAATATATGTTTTGGCTGCGGACAAAATCACCCCGAAGGACTAAAAATTGAAAGCGTTTGGGAAAAGGACGCGATGGTTTGTGAATGGATACCGACAGAAAAATATCAAGGCTGGAAAGGATTGATGAATGGCGGAATTTTGGCAACTTTGATGGATTGTCACACGATGGCAACCGCTACCGCACACGCCTATAAAACTGAAAATAATAGAAAGTGGGACACATTGCCCATATATCGATATGCCACAGGCACGATGAGCATCAAATATTTGAAACCAACTTCTATCGATAAAAAAATTTTTTTGAAAGCAAAAATCAAAGAAGTAAAAGGAAAAAAGACGATTATTGCCTGCGAAATATGGTCAGGAGAAGAAAAAACAGCAGAGGGAGAAGTGGTTGCCATTCGTGTATTTGATAGTAGTTTGGAAAATGAAAATAATATTTTTAAAGGTTAATATTATGTCTTGGACAATTTATATACAACAATTTAAGCAATATTTGATACTAGAAAGGAATTTTCAAAAAAATTCTTTAGATGCGTATTGGCGTGATGTTCAAAAATTAAAAGAATTTTTAGAAATTCATCAAATAGATATTTCACCTTTGCAAATAGAAATCAATCATTTGACCAATTTTTTAAAATATTTGTCTGATTTAGGATTAGCAGAAATTTCGAAAGGAAGAATTTTATCAGGCGTAAAAGCATTTTTTAGATTTTTATTATTAGAAGATATTCTCAAAAATGATCCAAGTGAACTCTTAGAAACTCCCAAAATATTACGAAAATTACCTGATATTTTGAGCGTTGAAGAAGTAGATTTGATATTAAAAACGTTTGATTTATCTAGAAAAGATGATGCCCGAAATCGAGTCATTGTCGAAATTTTATATAGTTCAGGCTTGCGAGTTTCGGAAGTTGTTGGCTTAACTTTGAGTAGAATATACAAAGAAGAAGGCTTTTTGAAAGTCATTGGAAAAGGAAATAAAGAAAGATTTGTACCGATTGGCGAACAGGCTTTGCATTATTTAACTATTTATTTAGAAGAAATAAGACCAAATATTCCCATTAAACCAAAATGTCAAGATATTATTTTTTTGAATAGACGTGGAGGTAGTTTATCTCGCATTAGTGTTTTTACGGCTATTCAAAAAGCAACTTTATTAGCAGGAATTACGAAAAAAATTAGTCCACATACATTTAGGCATACTTTTGCTACGCATTTGATAGAAGGTGGTGCAGATTTGAGAGCGGTTCAGGATATGTTAGGACACGAATCTATTACCACAACAGAACTTTATACGCATTTGGATAGAGATTATTTGAAACAAACAATTATCAATTTTCACCCAAGAAGCTGAAAATAAGTTTAGGGAGCATCTAAAAAATAAATTGCCCAAGTGTTAATAAATTTGTCTTTTATTTTTGGAAATATACCACATATCTAAAACGCAGGCGTTTTAAATATGTAAATAAGTAATATTTTATTGGGAAAATATTTTTTACTTTGATAACAAAGTTTCTTTTATGTTTAGAATAATGTTATAAAATTATTTCAAGATTTTTAAAACTTTCAAGGAATAATAAAATAAATATTTATTTACAAAATTATAAATTCACTATCAAACTAAACATTTTAAGACAAATTTATCTGTAAATGCTTTCTTAAAAATAACTTCATTGTTTAGATTACCTAACATATTGGATATGATTTTTTTTGTTTATAATTTTTATCTTGAACCTTTCATAGTTCTTGTACAAAATTACATAAAAATATTGAAATGATTTGTTCTTTGATATTTTTTCTTAAAAATCAATCATTTTATCAAAAAATAGAACATTACAACACAACAATATAAGCTTAAAAGAAAATATTTAAAAAAAATGATAAATTATCTATAAAAAAATATATCTTTGCAAAAAAAAACCCTAATTCAATTAAAAAAATCCTTTTGATAGGGCAAAAAGGACAGAAAATATAGTATGTTACTTGATTTTGAACAGCCGATTGCAGATTTTGAATCAAAACTAAATTCATTTAAGGAATTAAATGCTAAAAATTTAGAAAATCAAGCAATACAACAAGCCATCAATACATTTGAACAAGAACTTATCAAACTCAAAAAAGAAACTTTTGAGAATTTGACACGTTGGCAAAGAGTACAACTTTCAAGACACCCTGAAAGACCTTATACCTTAGATTACCTCGAAAATATTTGTGAAGAATTTATCGAAATTCATGGCGATAGAAATTTTGCTGATGACCCCGCAATGATTGGCGGTTTTGGAACAATTGAAGGGCAAACGGTAATGTTTATCGGACAACAAAAAGGACGAAACACAAAGCAAAGACAATATCGTAATTTTGGAATGGCAAATCCTGAAGGATATAGAAAAGCACTTAGATTGATGAAAATGGCTGAGAAATTTGATAAACCTGTGGTTTGTTTGATTGATACGCCGGGCGCATTCCCAGGTATTGAAGCCGAAGAACGAGGACAAGCAGAAGCAATAGCACGAAATATCAGAGATATGTTTATGTTGAAAGTGCCTGTCATTTGTATTATTATTGGAGAAGGAGCTTCGGGTGGAGCATTAGGCATTGCGATTGGTGATAAAGTTTTGATGCTCGAAAATACTTGGTATTCGGTTATTTCGCCTGAATCTTGCTCATCAATTTTATGGAGAAGTTGGGAATATAAAGAACAAGCCGCACAAGCTTTGAAACCAACTGCCAAAGATATGTTAGGTTTTGGATTGATTGATGGCATTATTCCCGAACCTTTGGGCGGAGCGCATACCAATCCAAAGGAAACTTTTGACACTGTTAAAAAAGTAATTATTGATGAATTGACCAAATTATCAGCAGCATCTCCACAAGAAAGAATTTTGAATAGAATAGAAAAATTTGGAAAAATGGGCGTTTTTGTCGAATAAATTTTCATTTTTTTCTTATAAAGATAACTTCTCATTTTTTATTTTGAGAAGTTATTTTAAAATCAAATAGATATTTAACAAAATTATTAACATTTTGTAATAAATAAGAAAAACTATTGACTAAATAAGAAAATAACTGAATAATTTGTAATGAGTTTAGATAAAAACAGCACAAACGATTTTATTTTAGATGTGCAACATGTAAGTAAAATGTACGCAACGCATCAAGCCTTAAAAGATGTGAGTTTGAGTGTGCCAAGAGGACAAATATTTGGTCTTTTGGGTCCAAATGGTGCAGGAAAAAGTACCTTAATTCGTATTATTACCCAAATTATTAGGCGTGATGGAGGCGAAATTTCATTCAATAACAAACCTTTAAACCCGAATGATGCCGAAAATATTGGCTATCTTCCCGAAGAAAGAGGTTTGTATAAAAAAATGAAAGTAGGCGAACAACTGCTTTATCTGGCAAGACTGAAAGGACTGCACAAAAACGAAGCCATGGAAAGATTAAAAATTTGGTTCGAAAAATTTGATATAAAACCTTGGTGGAATAAAAAAGTAGAAGATTTATCAAAAGGTATGCAACAAAAAATTCAATTTGTGGCTACTGTTTTAAGCAAACCTGCCTTATTGATTTTAGATGAACCATTTTCTGGTTTTGACCCAATCAATGCCAATATCATCAAAGATGAAATTTTGGAAATGAAAAGAAATGGAACTACTATTATTTTCTCCACACACAGAATGGAAAGCGTAGAAGAATTATGCGACCACGTGGCACTCATTAATAAATCCGAAAAAATATTAGACGGCTCAAAAAAAGACATCAAAAATAGTTACAAAACCAACGTTTATCAAATAGAACACGCCAAAAATATCGAAAATTTGGGTGATAAATTTGAGGTTTTGGAAACTGAAAATGTTGATGACCATTTTTTATCGTATATTCAAGCAAAACAAAGCGGATTGAGCAATGAATTATTGCATCATTTAATCAATCAAACAGAAATTATTAGTTTTCAAGAAAGAATTCCTTCTTTCAATGATATTTTCATTATGTTAGTTACGGGCAAAACAACTTATAAAAACACTCAACAAGAAGTTCAACACTATGAATAAGATTTGGTTAGTTATCCAACGAGAATATGTAATCAGAGTACGCAATAAAACTTTTTTATTGACTACTTTTTTAACTCCGCTGCTTTTTGCTGCTTTATTTATTATTCCGATTTTGTTGATGGTGTCTTCTACAAGCAATAAAATAGTGGAAGTAGTCGATGATGGCAATTTATTTGAAACAAAATTGAAAGGAAAAAATGAATTTGTGGCTAAAAAAAATAAAATGTCTGGCGAAGAAATTATTTTTGAAAAAAGTAAATTCAAAACCATCGAAGAAGCAAAAAAATCATTCAAAGAATCCAAAAAATATGCTTTGTTATATGTACCAAAAATCGATATCGAAAAACCAAAAGGCGTACAAATTTTTGCTGAAAAAGGATTAAGCGTAGAAGTAGAATCACAAATTACGCAAGTAGTAGAATCTACGATTGAAGAAGCAAAAATCATAAAATTTGGCATCGATAAACAAATGTTAGACAAAGTAAAAACTGATTTAGACGTAGAAACACTCAAAACTACAGGTGAGCAAAATAATTCTGCTTTGTTGTATGGCGTAGGTTTTGGAGGGGGAATTATTATTTATATGGCAGTTTTTATTTATGGGGCGATTGTGATGCGTGGCGTAGTAGAAGAAAAATCGAGCAAAATTATCGAAGTAATTATTTCATCTGTTAGACCTTTTCAGTTGATGATGGGCAAAATTTTGGGCATTGCTTTGGTTGGTTTGACGCAGTTTGCTTTGTGGATAATATTGACGATAGTGATTGTTATGGGTGTTACGCCATTTTTGGGAGCGGATAAAATGGCAGAACAACAAATGAAACAAAGTACAGAAATGTTGAACGAAAAACAAGCAAAAGAAGTTGATAAAAAAACTAAAAAAGCATTGAGTGGTATCAATAATATTACCAAAGATTTGCCGATTGTGAAGTTGGTTACGTGTTTTGTGTTATATTTTATTGGTGGATATTTGATGTATAGTGCTTTGTTTGCAGCGGTTGCTTCTTCGGTAGATACAGAAGTCGAGGCACAGCAATTTACTACGCCTATTTCGATGCCTTTGATAATTTCGTTTGTGATGGGGCAATTTATTTTGCGTGAGCCTGATGGAGCGATTGCTTTTTGGTTGTCTATTTTTCCATTGACTTCGCCTGTGGTGATGATGATGCGATTGCCTTTTGATGTTCCTTTATGGCAATTATTTTTATCTATTTCATTGTTATTTTTAGGTTTTGTGGGTGCGGTTTGGTTAGCAGGTCGTATTTATAGAGTAGGAATTTTGACGCATGGCGAAAAAATTACTTATAAAAAATTATATCAATGGTTGTTTTTAAAAATATAGATTTTGTAAATATTTGATACAATTAAAAAAAGACTATTCCAATTTTTTTGGATAGTCTTTTTTTGGTTTAATTGATAGTTCAAAAAAATATAATTTCTTAATTTATATGATAATTGACAAAATATAATTAAATTTGCTTTTCATTCTCAAAAAACGTTTTTTTATATGGAAACATTTAACGTAAAAAATTTATTACAATGGGTAGAGGAAAATAAAGACAAACTCAAACCACCTGTTGGCAATTTAGAAATTTATCCTAATGGAGATTTTATCGTAATGGCTGTCGGAGGTCCCAATAGTCGCAAAGATTATCATTACAATCAAACGCCTGAATTTTTTTATCAAATAAAAGGAAATATTATTTTAAAAATCATCGAAAATAATGAATTTAAAGATATTCATATTAACGAAGGTGATATTTATTTATTAAATCCAAACACTCCCCATTCTCCACAAAGAAAAGCAGACACCATTGGGTTGGTTATCGAACAAAAACGTACTGAAAATCAATTTGATAAATTTCAATGGTATTGTGAAAATTGTGAAAATCTTTTGCATGAGGCGGTTGTGCATGTAGGCGATATTGTCAAACAACTTCCTGAGATTTTTAAAAATTTTTATGGTAATGTAGATGTAAGAACGTGCCAAAAATGTAATACTTTGATGGAAGAACCTAAAAAAACAGTGGCTTAAAAATATATTTTTTTGAAACATTTTATTTGAATTGCCTCCAGATTTATCTGGAGGACAATATAAAATTCAATTATTGGCTTTAGCCAAAATATTTATGTTTTTCAAATCGATATTTTTCTATTTTTTCAGCGCCAATTTCTACAAATCATTAAAAAATTATATTTTAGGATTCTATTTCATCTATAAGTTATTGGAGATTTTTTTCGCTTAAATAAAATTTTTGAGATAAATCATTCGGATTATACTTTCTCTTTTCTCCTCGGTCTGTGGCACACAGACCGAAATAACTTAGTAACTTTTGTCTCAGTCTATGTTTATTTTGGTCTGTGTGCCAGTAACTTTTGTTTCGGTCTGTGTGCCACAGACCAAGGAGTAAACTACAAGACTTCAAAAAAAGCCTTATAATTTTATAGAAAACATTAAAGTTCCATAATATCTAATTCTACTTTTACGACTTCAATAGTTGTGCCATTGGGAAAGACTTCTACAATGTAAATATTCTGTAGATTATTAAAATAACTAACTACTGAGAACTTCGGAAATCTTTTTTTAAATAATTATATTTGCTATATTTAAAAATTAAAGATATAAAATTTTGTTTAATTATAAAATTTAAAATAAAATTTTGTTTTTATTCTCTATAATTATTTATAGTAAAAATATAAATTAGTTTTTTATATTCAATTTCAAAATAATTATGATAAAATAGATGAAAAAAATATCAGAATCTGTTTTTATAATCACTTTAAGTCTTTTTAAACGTTATAATTTATTGTAAATATTATGTTTTAAGTATATTTAAGCCATAAATTAAAGATTTCCGAAGTATTCAGAACTTTGTTATTTTGGGTGGTAGTTAAATCTGCTGACAAATAATTTCCATTGTATAGAATAGGTACTTCTACAAAATCCATTTGATAATGTTTTTGCCAACTTGCTTTGCTCCAATCATAAACAATTTTGGTAGTGTCCATTGATTTTAGCCTTGATGATGCTTTTTGTTGGTTTTTAAACCAATTTTTTGCTTTGTTAATCAATACTTGGGCATTTTTTTCGGGAATTACTTCCTCTTTTTTAGGCGAACAAGAAAATACAAAGAATGATAATAAAATTACCAAAAATTTATATTTTTGCCAAAATTGCGAATTGCGAATTTAATCATACAAAATGAAGTATTAAAATGATATTAATAAATTGTAATTGAAATTATATACTGCAAAGGAAAATTTTTTTTTTCAAAATTCAAAATATTTTTTAAGTTTTTTTTATAATATTATCTATTTTATGCAAAGGATTGCAATTTTGGGCGAAAACTGATAAATTCGTAAGGAATTATCAGTTAAAATACACAAAATCGAAATATTTTTTTTTGTTTTTTCTGAATTATTTCTTAAAAAATTTACGATAAATAGGTTTTCTATACGCAAAAATAAACCACATACTTGGATATAATAAATAATCTAACAACCAAAAAGGCGTGTGATATTCGATGTCATCGATGATAAAACTTCCCCCATTTTCATCTTTTTCGATGATATGAGAATGTTGCCATTGGCTCAAAAAAAAGGGTAATTTTGTGCCTTTATCAATAAAATAAATTTCCCTTTCTGTCGTTACTTGTTTTAAAATCGTACTTTCCCACATTTGAGAAAAAAATATAAAAAATAGTTTTAATACTACTTTATCACCTGCTTTGCAGCCATCAAATTTTTCCAAACGCACAGGCGGAAAAGGCGGGGCTAATTTTAAAAATAGTTTTTCATCAAAGCCTTCAAATACTTTTTGAGGCGATAAATTAACTTTGGTTTTGAAATATAAACGCATATTAAATTAAAATTAAAAAAATATTTGACAATTTTTGTGGAATCAGGAATAAATAGCTAAATTTATTCATTTAAGATTTATGAAATTAAGAATACCAAAACTTCAATCATAATTTACGTACAATAATTTGGTTCATGGGAAATTATTGCGGATATAATTTTATTCTGTATCAATAGAAATGGCATTTATTAAAAAATATCAATTTGAAAAATGTAGAGATTTTGGCTAAAGCCAATGATTGAATTTTTTATTAGGGGTCATCTAAAAAATAAATTACCCACTCAAAAAACTCATTTTTAGTCCCCTCACCGCTGGGGAAGGTTAGGGTGGGGCTTTTGAGCAAAATTATGCCCCACCCCAGCCCCCAGTGTTGTTAAGTTCTAATATTTGTCAGGTAAATTATTTTACAAACCAAAATATAATTTGCCAAATCTATAAGATTTTCAAAAAATTATAGATTTTTTACAGAATATTATACAAGTTAATTTCTATTTTACTTGTTAAAAAGAAAAGAATTTAACAACACTGCCCCAGCCCTCCCCGAAGGTGAGGGAGTTTTTTTAGGTATATTATTTTTTATTTAGTTCCTTATCCTCTAGATAAATCTGGAGGCAATTCAAAAAAAATATTTTTATTTTTCGTATAAATTTCCTAAGAACCCATATTTTTGAATAAGTTATTTTTTTTATGTATTTATTTTTTTGCGTTCAATTTTTTTTGTAGCTGTTCAATGAGTTCATTTTTTTTGTTTATCACTACTAATTGTTGTTGATATTTTTCTTCATATTGTTTTATTTTTTGATGATCTGCTTGATATTCCCTTTGTTTTTTAGCCATTTTTTCTTGCGTAGCCATCATCATTTCCATATTATTTTGTATTTCCTCTTCATTTTGTTTCATTTTTTTATTGGCAATTTCTAATTCTAGTTGTTTTTTCTCCATTTGGTCTTGTATGATTATTAATGCGTCCATATTTTGACGCATTTCTTCTTCTTGTGCTTTCATTTCCTCTGTTTGTTCTTTTAAATTTTGTTGTTGTTGTTTCATAACCATTTCATTTGCTTTCATTTTTTCGAAAGTTTTTTTCAATATTTCTTCGTTAGCTTTCATTCTTTTGTTTGTATTTTGTAATTCATTTTGTTTTTTTACCATTTCTTCTTGTGTGGTTGTTAATTCCTCCATATTTTGGCGCAATTCTTCCTCTTGTGCTTTCATTTCTTCTGTTTGTTTTTGAAGTTCTTCTTTTTGCTGTTTGGTTATGGTTTGACTTTGTTGCATTTTTTCGAAAGTTTTTTTCATTATTTCTTCATTATTTTTCATTTTTTCATTAGCAACTTCCAATTCATTTTGTTTTTTTACCATTTCTTCTTGTGTGGTTGTTAATTCCTCCATATTTTGGCGCAATTCTTCCTCTTGTGCTTTCATTTCTTCTGTTTGTTTTTGAAGTTCTTCTTTTTGCTGTTTGGTTATGGTTTGACTTTGTTGCATTTTTTGGAGAATTTTTTTCAAAACTTCCTCGTTAGAATTCATTTTTTTGTTTGTTATTTCTAATTCTGTTTGTTTTTTAGTCATTTCTTCTTGCTGATTTTTTAAATCAATCATTGCTTGGTCAAGTTCTTTTTGATAGGTTACATCGTTTAAAAAACCTGCGATTCTTAGTCCTTTGCCATTTTCATCTCTCAATACTTTTGAGCCTGCTTCAAACCATCTATATTCACCTTGATTATTTTTGATACGATGAATGTTGCTAAATGTTGTTTGACCAGATTCGTCTTCGAAGTGATTAATAAATTCTTTAAAGACTTGTTCTACGTCTTCAGGGTGTACTCTTAATACCCAACTTGATAATTTATTTGGAAATTCTATTTCATCGTATCCTAGTGATTCTAATAATTTAGGAGTCCAATAAAAAGAGGTTTCATAAGATATTTTATTATCTTCAGGCACAACCATATCCCAAAGCCCTTCTGTGGAAGCTTGATTTATTAAATCGAATCTCAATAAAGAATTTTTCAGTGCGATAGTTCGTTGTTGCACTTCAATTTCTAAATTTTGTTTTAAATTTTCTAATTCTTTTTGTTTGCTTTGCATTTCTTCTTGGGTTGATGCCAACTCTTTCATACTTTGTCGCATAATATCCTCTTGATTTTTAAGTTGTTTGGTTTGTTGTTGAAAACCAGTCAAAAGTTGTTTGGTTATTATACTTGAACGTACCGAAACCAAAGAAGAAGCTAATACTTGACAAATTCGTTCAACAAAATTAATTTTATAATTATCTATCTCACTAAAAAAAGAAATTTCAAGAATACCTTCTATTTCTTTGTTAATTTTGATAGGCATTAACAATAAATTACTTGGCTTTTCTTCTCCTAAACCCGAATTTATGACCAAATAATTATCAGGTATTTCTTTTAACAATATTTTTTCACCTTCCAAATATGCCTGTCCTATTAGTGTGTCTGCATATTGTCCATAAATAGTTATATTTTTTTGGGTATATTTTTTTTGATTATAAGCATAATGACTAATTAAATACAGATGCACATTTTCGGTATCTTGTTCATTTATTTTGGTTAAAAATATGCCTCCTTGTACTGCTCCCACATATTCAACCAAAGATAATAAAAAAGTATCACTCAAAATTTCTAAAGATATACTATTATTTCTAATTATATCCGAAATTTTAGAAATGCCCTCAGTTACCCAATTCCTTTTATCTTCTTCTGCTGCCACTTCTCGTAATTGGTCTCGCATTTTCAAAAGGGAATTACCTAATATATCATTATCAGTTGAAGATTTAAAAATAGTATAAAAATTAGAACGCCCTACTTGCAAAGCAAACTCACTCGCATTTCTCATATTAGAAGATAAAGCATTGATAGAATTTATGATTTCATCAAATTCATCATAATTTAAAGAGGCTTTTTTGGGTAGTTCTCCATGGCTTAATTGTGTTAATAAACTTACTGTTTTTCCAACTGATTTTCGGAGATGACTTGTAATGTAATACCCCAGGGTAATTGTAAGAGTGATTATCAACAAACTTACCGTAATTGTGATATAAATACTACTCACTAGATTTGCCTGTGTATTATCTAAAGTTTTTTGTATGATATTATTTTGTTTTTGTAATAATTCTAGTACTTTATTTGAAATAGTTTTTCGAAGTGGTTCTAATTCTGTTTTGATAAGATTAGTTCCGTATCTTAAATAATTTTTTGAAGCCAATAATTTTTCCTGCCTATCTACAAAAGATGTATCTGTTAGTTTTAAATAGTTATTAATATTATTATTGATATGAAAATTTAATCTTTCTTGTGTTTTACTATAATTTTTACTTAATTCTGTTATTTCTTTTGAAACTTTTATTAAATCTTGTCTTCGAGATTTATTAGCTACTATCAAAAGTGTGTCTGTATAAGGAAAAATGACGTTTTTCCAAAGTAATAAATTTGACTCTTTATATTCAGGTAGTATAGTCAAAAAATAAGCCCTGTGCGAAGCAGCACTTTGATTGATAGCCACTAACAATTTTTCTGTTACTGATTTTAAATTTAAACTAATTGTTCTACTTTTTTTCAAATCATCATTTGTTTTATAACTTTGAATAAAAATAATGATTGAATAAATTAATAGAATAGTTACAAAAGATATAGTCAAAAGTCTAATTCTACTTTTGATAGTGCCAAACAAAATTTGATTATTATCTGTTAATTCTTGCGTATTTATATTATTTTTCATTTTAAAGTCTATTTTTGAAATAATTTTGTTCAAAAATAGGAAAAAAATCGTACCAAAAAAAATATTTTTATAAAAATATGAAAAAAAAGAATGTTTTATAGATAAAATGACAGAATATAGTTGTTATTTGATATATTCGAAACCAAAATATATTTTAAAAATATTAAAAACAATAATAATGTCTCGAAAATATAACCAATGAATAAGAAAAAATAAATAAATACTTTTTTTTATAATTATTTTTGGTACTTTTTTAGATATATAAAAATATTGTCTATATTTGGGGCAACAAAAATCGATTTTATGAATAAATTTTGGAAAAATACAAGAACCATTCGAATTAGGTTATTAGTTTTCTTTGCTTTTTTTACACTCACCATCACAGCGAGTCACTTTATCACGCGTAATTCTTTCAATACTTCTGAAACTTATAGGTTGATTCTTAAAAAAGCAACGCAAAATAGAGATTTGGTAGAGGAAATGATTATTCATGGCGAAGAAGCATTAGATAAACAACCACAAGCACAAATTTTATTGATTGATGACATAGCAAAATTTCAATTTAATGTAGATTTACTCAAAAAAGGGGGAACAGATAATATTGATGGACAAAAAGTAAATTTACCAGCTTGCGAAATGGTGGCGATTCCTGATATTGAAAGATTAGAAAAATTATGGGAAGATTTTAAAATTAGGGCAGAATATTTAGCCAGCCAAGATATTATCAGAGAAAATCAAATCAAAGCAGAAAAACAAGCCCAAAGTTTAGATTTTCAAACTGCTAAAAAAACACTCAAATATTTGATAGATAGAAGACAAGAATTGATTTTATTACAAACACAATTTATACAAACCTATCAAAATATTTCGGAACAACAACAAAATGCAACCAATACTTTGCTTTGGACACTTTGGATTAGTAATATTATTTTGGTAATCGTTGGCTATTCTTTGGTAAGAAATTTAGTAATTCAGCCCTTGAACTATATCACACAAATTGTCCGAAAAATTGGCGAAGGAGACTTAACCCAAAAAATAAAATATACCAGAGAAAATGAAGTAGGAATTGTAGCTGATGCCTTGAATGATATGGTCGATAAAATCAAAAATGCTACTGATTTTATCAAAAATATCGAGCAGGGAAATTTATCTGTTTCTTATTCGAATAGCAATCAAATATTGACCGAAAAAGATACACTCGCAGGGGCGCTCCTGAGTATGCGTGATAAAATGAAAAATGTGGCAGTTGAAGAAAACGAAAGAAGTTGGGTTATCAAAGGCGAAGCATTATTTGGACAAATATTACAGACTTTTAATGATGATACTGATGCACTTTCTTATTCGATTGTTTCGAATGTGGTAAAATATTTGGAGGCAAATCAAGGCGGATTATTTTTATTAAATTCAGAACAAAAAAATTTAGATTTGATTGCTTGTTATGCTTTTGAAAGAAGACGTTTTTTAGAAAAACAAATTTTAATCGGAGAAGGATTAGTGGGGCAAGTTGCCAAAGATGCCGATACCATTTATATTACTGATATTCCTGATAATTATATCGATATTACGTCAGGTTTGGGCGGCACTACCCCAAGAAGTGTGTTAGTAGTGCCTTTGAAAATGAGCGACAGAGTCTATGGCGTGTTAGAAATTGCGTCTTTTCATTATATCAAACGTTATCAAATTGATTTTTTAGAAAAACTAAGTGAAAGTATTGCTTCAAAATTAGAAGCGGTGCGTGCCAATGAAGAAAATAAAAAATTATTGGAAAAATTTAGGTTTATCAATCAACAATTAGGCAATCAAGAGTTAGAAATGCGTGATAATGTAAGAATGTTAGAAACCGTAAAAGGAGAAATGCAAAAAGGTCAAGAATCTCTTGCTTCACAATCTTATGCTATTAAATATACCTTGATTAGTTTGGAAATATCAATGGAAAGAAAAATTGTGGGCATAAACGAATTATTGCTTAAATCAACTAAATATAACCCGAAAGAATTATTAGGACACGACCATAAAATGCTTATTCCAAGTGGTGAAATTGATGATGCCGAACACGAAAGACTTTGGAAAGATTTGAAAGCAGGAATTCCACGCACAGGAGAATTTAGACGTGTAGATAAATATGGCAATGAAATATGGTGGAAAGCAACCTATTCGCCTATCAAAGATAAACAAGGTATTCCTTATAAAATATTACAATTAGCCTTCGATATTACAGAAGATAAAAGACTAAAAAGTGAGTTTAAAGAGCAATTAGATGCTTTTAGGCGTTCAAGTGCCATGATTGAATACGATATGAACGGAACAATTATCAGCACCAATGAAAATTTTTTAGAACTCATGAAATATGCAAAAGACGAAGTTTTGAATAAATCGTATCAAATATTAGTTCCCAAAGATGAGCAAGAATCAAAAACATATCATTTTTTTTGGCAAAAACTCAAACAAGGAAGTTTTCACGTAGGCGAAGTAAAACGTATCAATCGGTCAGGAAGAGTAGTTTGGTTGCAAGGAAGTTTTAATCCTATTTTAGATTTGAACGGAAAACCTTATAAAGTCATCGAATTTTTGACAGATATTACGGATAGAAGGCAAGCAGAAGATAAAATGATTAACGCACAAATAGAATTGCAGACCAAACAAGCAAATCTAACTGCCTTGATTAATAATACTGATGATGCTATTTTTACGATTAATACGCAATATAGATTTTTATTGTTCAATGAAAGTGCGAAAGCATTGTTTATACGTTTATCAGGTGGAAGTGTTCGGGCTAATAATAACGTCTTAGATATTGTTCCAAAAAGTTATCAACAATTATGGAAAGGCTACATAGATAGAGCGTTGGGTAGTGATAAATTTTCGATAGAACAATCTATTTTTAGTGAAATTGCTGCCCAAAAAATTCATTTGAGTATTTATTTTAATCCTATTAAAGATGAAGCAGGAAGGATTGCAGGCGTAGCTATTTTTATCAGAGATATTACGCAACGAAAAGAAAGGGAATTAGAATTTAACGATTTTGCACGCAAACAAGCCACACGCACTACGCGTATGATTGAGATGCAAAAACAACAATTAGAATCGGTTACGAAAGGAATGGAGGACGAAGTAAAAAGGCTTTCATTAAAAGTAATTGAATTAGAAAAACAAAAAGAAAAAATATCACAAAAACTAAATTTTTATAATCACGTAGATTGTATTGCTTTGTGCATTGACCAGAGAATGGACGTGGTAAATTATAATCAAATTGCTCAAAATTGGTTTTATAAACATCATTATTGTTTGCAACCTGATTATTATTTGCCTGATTTTTTCTCTACTCGTTTTTATGATGGACTAAAAAGTTTGGTAAGGCGTGCTTTGAATGGCGAGGAATTTAGTGCAGAACAAGTATTTTTTGATAGAAAAAGTCACTTTCCTATTATTTTTGCTTTGTCGTTTACGCCAATGAAAAATGAATTGTTTCAAACAACTCACACCGTGATTGCTGCCAAAGAAATTACGCCAATCGTTCAAAAACATAGAGATTATGTATCGAATAAACAACAAAAGCTATATTCATCATTACAAAAAAGAGTAGTCAGTGTAGAAAAAGAATGGAAAAATAAATATCAATCTCTCGAAAAAAATACACAAATTCAAGAAAAAATACTTAATTTTCAAAAAAATACAGAAGAAATATTGATGCGTGTTGATTTGAATGGTTTTGTCATCAATTATAATACAAAAGCAGAAAGTTTGTTAGCAGAATGGTATTTGTGTATTCAACCTGATTATTATTTTGAGGATATTTTTCCATCTCAAAACTTGGTTAAATGGTTAGATTATTGGAAAAAAGCACAAGAAGGCAATCCACAAACTTGGTTACAACCTATGCTCACACGCAAACATAAAAAAATTCGTTGGTTTGAAATTTCTTTTATACCTCAAAAAGATGAAAATGATAAAATTATCAATTTTTTGGTGTATGGATATGAATTAACAAATTTATTATAAATAATTATTAAAAAAATTGGTTATCTAAAAAAAAATATTTAACTTTGCAGTTCTTTTAATAATCGTATCGAAAAATATATCATTTTACATAAAAATATTTCTGTTTTAAAGTTATGGCAAATCATAAATCCGCAATAAAAAGAATTAGAGGAAACGAAAGAAAACGCTTACGTAACCGATTCCAGTTAAAAACTACACGTACATTTATCAAAAAATTACGGGCTATGAAAGAAAAATCAGCAGCACAAGATTTGTTGAAAAAAGTATCAGCAATGGTTGATAGATTGGCTCGTAAAAATATTATTCACAAAAATAATGCGGCTAATAAAAAATCAAAATTAGCAAAATTCGTGAATCATTTGTCTGCATAAATCTTTATTGCTTCTCAAAAAATTAGAAGGCTTATATATTCGTTGAGAATAATATGAAGCCTTTTTTTTTATTTTCCAAACAAATATTTTAGTCTTATTATTTGAATTTATTTTGATGTGACCCAATTTCCCCACCCTATTTTAAGAAAATAGCATTATCATCTTGAAAAATCAGTATTATTTTTGATTTGTGGATTTTAGGTATTATTTTTTTATTATTGTATTATGAATATGGTAGAAATGACTATAGAAAGTATAAAAGTTTTTACAGACAATCTTGTTTCTATGCCTTCGCCAAGATATTGGATAGATGGTAATGCTTTATATAGTGTTGAAAATATAAAAGAATTAAGCGAAAATATGTCTTGGCTTATCCGTGCTCCCAAAACGATTAAAGAAGTTAAAGACTTGATAAACAACGTTTTACCAGAAAAAATAGACTATTTCCCAAAAAAAACGTGAAATTATTGTCTAATTTTTAGAAAATAATCAATACAAAATATTTTCAAAAGGTAAAAAAAATGGCACAATTCAATCTTCTGTTTTGAATGGTTTTGAAATTAAAATCGAAGAAATAATGCCCGAAAGTTTATTTGAACAAAAATAAATCATTGATAATCAACGTATTATTTTTTATGCCATTTTCTTATAAGTATAAAATTTTATCAAAATGTTGTTTAATACGATTGTCGTGTGTGGCAATAATCAAAGAGGCATTATATTTTTCGGTTTGTGTTTTTAATAATGTCAAAATCTGTGTTGTATTTTCATCATCAAGTCCCGCACTCGGTTCATCAGCCAAAATAATAGCAGGTTCTAACAAAACTGCTCGCGCAATCGCAACTCTGTGTGCCTGTCCTACGCTTAATTGTTCGGGATAATATTTGTCAAAATTACTTAAATTTACTTGTGCCAATATTTCTTGACAATGTTTTTTATTTTGTTTTATACCCGCCAAAAAATAAACCAGTAACAAATTTTGCATCACATTCAAAGTAGGAATTAAATGTGCTTTTTGAAAAATAAGCCCAATATTTTTTGCCCTAAATTTGTCTAATTTTGTTTCTGATAGATTTTGAATATTTTGTTCTCCAATATAAATTTCCGCATTTTTATCGGAAGGTTTCAATAAACCCGCCAAGATATGCAATAAAGTCGTTTTTCCGCTTCCTGAGTTTCCAATCAGCGTCCATTGTTCTGCTTTTTCTACTTTCCATTCTTCAATATGAATAATTTTTTTTTCTTCATAAAAATGGGTTAAATTTTTAATATGTATCATTTTTTTGGTTCTTGGAAAATTTATGCGGACAATGAAAATGTATTTTTTGAATTGCCTCCAGATTTATCTGGAGGTTAATATAAAATTCAATTCTTGGCTTTAGCCGAAATTTTTATGTTTAATTAAATCGACATTTTTCTATATTTTTTTAAATAAAAAGATTTTTATAATAGCCCAAAATTAGCTCCACAATAATTTCCTAAAAACCATCTTTTTTGTAGTTTTTTATGTTAATAAGAAAATTAAAACTGCACTTTCAAGCTATCTTTTTTTAAAGAATCTTGTTGTATGGCTTTTTTTTTATTTTCTTCGTTGATTTTAATTTTTTGGATTTCTTTTTCTTTTTCTATATTTCTTTGATAAATAAGAAAGCCATTTTTTTGTAGGATTAATTTTAATTTAGGGTGATTTTTTAGCCTTTTTTCCCAACCTTCATCACCAATTTTTAATAAAAAATAAGTATTTCTTGTAGGATTTCCTTCTAATAAAAACTCTTGCCAAGTTTCTTTTTGTTGTGAAAAAGTAGATTTTCCGATGCTTTTTTTACCAAATTTACTTTCTAAAAATTCTTTTTTTTCTTTGGCAACTTCTGGCGTTATTTTTCCATAAAAATGATGGGCGTAACTATGATAATTTAAAGGCAAAATATAGGCTTTTTCAGCCGCCGTAGATTTCAAAAAATCAATCATACTTCTTTGCGTATATTGTTCAATTTTAGGAATAAATACGTAAATAACGAGTTGAGACGTAATAATACAAATAAAAAATAAATAAAAAGCCCCATCAATTATTCCTTTTCGATGCCTCGTGAGTGCGTAAATCACCACCAATAAAAATAAAATACCAATGATTATTTCCCAACCTTGCCAACTTACGTTTGCTTGTAAATTTCCTTGTGTAAATCTATCTTCTATATTATTCAATAACATTTTTTTGAAAAATGGAACGAGTGCCAATACTATAAAAATAATTCCCCAAAGCAAACCCAGTATCCAAAGCCCAATTTTAATAAAAGTATTCCATTTTAATTCATTTTTTTCGACTCTATATAAATATTCTGCCGCCAAAAAAGTCAAAGGAAAATAACACAAAGACGAATAATGAACGATTTTTGCTTTCACAATCGAGAAAATAATCAAGGTAACAAAAAATAAAATTTGCATCCAAATTTTAAAAATTCTTTGTTGTGTATGTGATTTATAATTGTATTGAAATCCACCAAAAAAGTAAATACTCGCAGGAAAACAACCTATCAACAAAACTATAGGATGATAATAAAATGGCTGTTCGTGTCCTGTGTCTTCTGATTTGGCTGCCAAACCCCACTGATATTCTAAAAATTGTTGTAAAAACCAAAAACCATTATGTAACATTTCGGGCAAAAACCAAATACTTAAAACAGATAAAGAAGTAAAACTATAAATTAAAATTTCTGTAATACCAAAAGTACTAATTCTTAAACTTCTTATCCAAAAAATCAATCCACAAACTCCCACCAAAAGCAAAGCAACAGGTCCTTTGATGAGGACTGCTAAACCCATAAAAAGTCCTCCCCAAAGTGCTTTCCAACGTTTTTTGCTTGGTTTTTCGTGAGTAGTCATCAACACTAATTGAAATACACTCAAAAAAATAAATAGGTTAAAGATTGGGTCAATAATGCCTGTTTTAAAATAAAATGCGGGTAAAAATGAGCCTGCATACGCCAAAACCCACCATTTTGCTAAATGTTCATCAAAAAGTCGATTGCCAATATAAAACAAAACTAACAAAGTAATCACGCCTACGAGTGCGTTAGGAAAGCGCGCCCCAAATTCGTTTACGCCAAATATTTGCATCGATACACTTTGTATCCAAAAAAATAAAGGTGGTTTTTCCCAAAAAGAAATAAATTCTACTTGAACTTTTTGCCATTCTCCTGTCAAAATCATTTCACGAGATATTTCTGCAAAATTGATTTCGTCCCAATCAAATAAAGGAACAATTCCCAAAAAAGGAATGTATAATAAACAAGCAACGAATAAAATCAGCCAATAAGTGCTACGCATTTTTGAAGTAGTATTTTAAAAAAGTTTGCAAAAATACTCTTTTTTTTTATTTTTCAAAAGGAATATCTAAAATTTGTGTTTTTCTGACATAAACATTTTGCCCATTCCATTCAACCAAATACCAAATATCAATATTTTGTTTGATATTGATTTTATGACCTTTATTGACCACGCTCACCAATTCGCTACCCGCCGAAGGTGCAGACATCAAAAAAGTGTTATCTGTACTAACGATGCCTTCTTTTTGGTAATTATATAAACTAAAAAACCACCAGATCAAGCCTAAACCTACTAAAAAAGCAATTTTTCGAGGAATTGGCACAGGTTTTTTTTTGATTTCTCTCAGCACAAAATAAATAAAACCATACAAAATCAAGGCTATAAAAACAAACGTAATTAAAAAATAATATTGTTGATAAAACGTGTGCATCGCCTTCGTATCGGAGCGTTCGTATCCTTTTAATTTATATCTTTCTGCCAAATTACTCATCTGAATTAAAATATCACCATCAGGAATATAATGATAATATAGACTTAAAAAATATAAACATTTTGTGTATTCTCCCAAACCTTCATAAATAAATGCGGTTTGTAAAAGCATTTGTGGAGTAATTTTTTTCTCTTGATAAAAAATTTTTTCGTACATTTGTAAACATCTTGTATATTCTTTTCGTTTAAAAAAGAGTTCAGCTTGTTGTTTCAAAAAAGATAAATCTTCTGCCTCTAAATAAAAAGAGAAAGTAAAAGTAAAAAAAAACAATAAAAATATATTTTTCAAAAAAAAATTCATAAAAAATTTGGATATTTAAAAAAATATACTCACCTTTGCACTATCAATTACAAAGGTAGTGGAAATAAAGATAACTACAAAATTAAAAGACAAAAAAATTTTAATAATTTGTGATAGAAGTAAATATATGATTCCGTAGCTCAGCTGGTAGAGCATTACACTTTTAATGTAGTGGTCCTGGGTTCGAATCCCAGCGGGATCACCAGAAAATAAGAAATAGAAAATAAGTTGTTAGGTTAAGTTTAAGTAAAAATATATGATTCCGTAGCTCAGCTGGTAGAGCATTACACTTTTAATGTAGTGGTCCTGGGTTCGAATCCCAGCGGGATCACCAGCAGAAAGAATATCTTTTTTAAGGATATTCTTTTTTTATTTTAAAAAAATACTAAAAAACAAAAAAATGATGAACAAAGATTTTTCAAAAGAATATACTTTCCATACATCAAGAAGCGGAGGAGCAGGTGGACAAAATGTCAATAAAGTCGAAACAAAAGTCGAATTAAGATTTCATATAGATAGTTCTGTGGTTTTGACAGAAGAGGAAAAAACGTTGGTAAAAGAAAAATTAGCCAATAAAATCAACCAAGAAGGTTTTTTACAAGTATTTTCACAAACTGCCCGCACACAATTACAAAATAAAGACAAAGCAATCAAAAAATTTTTACAATTCATAGAAAAATCTTTTGAAAAACCAATCATCAGAAAAGAAAGTAAACCACCCAAAGAAGTCGTAGCCAAAAGATTACTCAACAAAAAAATTCAATCTCAAAAGAAAAATATTAGAAGTAATAAAAATTTTGAGGATTAAAAAATAAAAAAATAAAAAGTAAAAAAAGTAAAAAAACAATGGCAGAAAATATATTTGAGATAGAAAAAATAGTTCGTAAAAATATTTCGAACTTAAAAGCTTATTCATCTGCCAGAGATGAATATCAAGGCACGAGAGGTATTTTTTTAGATGCCAATGAAAATTCTTTTGGCTCTTTGATTCATAATGAATATAATTTTAATCGTTATCCTGACCCACACCAAAAATTATTAAAAGAAAAAATTGCGGATATTGAACAAATTAATGTAGAAAATATTTTTTTGGGAAATGGAAGTGATGAAGCCATCGATTTGTTGTTTAGGGCTTTTGCAGAGCCAAATATGGATAAAGTTTTGTATTGCCCGCCCACATACGGTATGTATGAAGTGAGTGCGAATATCAATGCGGTAGAAATAATTGAAGTGCCTTTAACGGCTGATTTTGAGTTGGATATAGAAAAAATATTGCCACATTTGACTAATCCAAATTTAAAATTAATATTTTTATGTTCGCCCAATAATCCTACAAGCAACACTTTGAATGTAAAAAATATAGAAACTATTTTAAAAACTTTCAAAGGAATTGTGGTGATTGATGAAGCGTATCAAGATTTTTCAAAACAAATATCTTGGGTAAAAAATTTATCCAATTATCCCAATTTAGTCGTCTTAAAAACTTTTTCGAAGGCTTGGGGAATGGCAAATTTACGATTAGGAATGGCATTGGCAGATAGCAAAATTATTGATATTTATAACAAAATAAAGCCTCCATACAATGTAAATGGCGAAACGCAACGATTGATGTTGGAAGGTTTTGAAAATAAATCTCGAAAATATAGAGCAGTAGATGATATTATAGCAGAAAGAGAAAAATTGATTGACCGATTAAAAAACTTCTCTTTTATAAAACATATTTATCCAAGTGAAACTAATTTTATCTTAGTGAAAGTCGAAAATGCTAATTTATTATACGATTATTTGATTTCAAAACAAATTATTATTCGCAATAGACATACTACTTTATTGTGCGAAAATTGTGTAAGAATTACGATTGGAACAAATATGGAAAATATGATGTTGTTGAAGGCTTTGGAGAGTTTTTAGTGGTATAATTTTAGGGAAATTTTCATAAAAATCTTTTACTTTTAAATTTTATAGTATTTGAAACGCAAACTTTTATGTTTACGTTTCAAATAATTATTTTGATTTTATATTTGATTTGAAATTAAAATCACATAATTTTAAAAATCATTCTCTTGATTATCCAAAAATAAATCTGGATTTTTCTCAAAAGTAATATCTAAAATCTCTAACCCATTTGTAATATGTGTTTCTCGAAAAGATAGATTTTGTTTTATTTTTGATATAATTTCTTCAATTATATTTAGCTTATGAAGAGTTAATTCTTTTGTAGTTTTACCCCATTCCCAAATTTTCTTCCAAAGAGATATAGGTGTATTTTTTATTTTATTTAATTGATTTTGTTTTTCCCATTCTTGTATTGTAGAATCTTCTATTAAATAACGTTTTTGATTTTTTTCATCAATAAAATCATTTTTGATAAATTCTAAGTCAATATCATTGAATCTTTTTGTTTTTAATTCTTTCCAACAATCTTCTTTTTTTCCCCACTCAGATACTAAACCATCATATTTTTTTAGAAAATGATGAATATTTTCTAACAATTTTTGTATAATTTTCCTTAATTCATTCGAAACTGCCTGATTTTTCCATATTTTTAGTAAATCAATTTTTTTATTAGTTATTTCATTCAAATATGATAACGTGTAAGGAACAACTAAAAAACGTAAATCACCAATAGCTTTACCACCAACACCATATTCTTTTTCACTTGTTTTAAACAAAATTCCCATTGCTATAGCATCTTCAAAGAAAATACTATTAGGTAATTGTTTTTTATTATTTCTTAAAACATCTATATAATTTTTTAAAAACTCGATATAATTTTTTTGGCTACCTCTTGCAACAAAATAAGGAAAAAGATTCCACGCATTATAAAATTTTGCTAAGAGTTCTTTTTGAAATAATTGATTTTTTGGAGTTTTTATTTCAAAAGCTTTTCTTTTTGCTGGTGTTGTTCCTTCTTTATTTAATTCATTTTTATATTGTCCTCTGGCACGTTCATAAAACCATCTTGTTTGTTGATTTCGATTGGTAGGATTAGGTGCCCAAGTCAGCCTTGATAATTTTTCTAGTTCAATATGAAAAGGGTGATTTGAACTCAAATCAGCCACAGAAACTTTATTTTGACTATTTGCATATTCTGCAATTCTTGAAACTATACTTGCAAACTCGTCTTTCTTTTTTACAATGGTCAGTTTTACTTGTACAAATATATGAGTTAAATCAGATTTATCTTGTTTTTGAGAATGAAAAATAGAAGCAGTAGTTTGCCCTCCGTTTACGATTTGAAAATCCTTAACTTTTGCAATACCTTTTCCACCATTTTCTAAATTTATTATTTCTACTTCTTCAGCTGTTGCCGCTATACCATTATTAAAAGCCAAGAACATGTGAGGCTCTTTTTTAATCGTATCTCTAATACCTTTATTTATTTTTCCTGTGAATTGTAAAAAAGAACGAACATTTTGCTCTAATAATCTCGAGCCAAACTCTCGATAAATATCCGATAATGTATTTCCCGCGATGATAGCTAAATACGACTCATAATCTTCATTCTCAGAAACCATAGATAAACATGGCACTGCCCCACCAAAGTTATTATTAAAGTCTATTTGTATAGGTTCACGTTTATTTTTTGATGTATAAAGTTGATAAAATCTTTCTAAGTCCCATAAATGATACTTAATAAAAATAGAGCGATCCTCTTGATCGACTACAATTACTATTTCTGTATCTTTAGGTGGATCACCTAAAGTTTTGCCGTTTGTAATTATAAATATATTAACTCTAACTATATCTTCCCGAAATCTTAATAATGTTCGGACAAAATCATAAACTGGTGCAGATTCTTCCATATCTTTAATTTTGCCTTTAATAGCATCATGAAAAAAACGTTTTGCTAAATTTGAATGAGTTGTAACATCATCTTTCCCAACTGAGGAGTAATTTTCAGTAGTTTGAAAAATCGATATAAATAAGTCTATCGTTTCATACGTTTCACTCAAAGCATACCCATTAATTTTATGCTGTCTTTTTCCTTTATCATTTTCTTTGATATCTGTGCAAATAAATACATTTTCCGTTTCACCTGCTTCTATTAGCGATTCAACCATAAATTCAGTAAATTTATTTTCTGGTGAAGCACCATCTTCTTCACTTTCAACCATAGCATTTACCTCTTGGAGTATGCTATTATAATATTTTTCTAATTCATTCATGATTTTTGATAGTTTTTAGTACATTATCTTGAGAAATAAGTGATTTTTGAAGACTTAGAAGACTAATAGAATATTTAGTTTCACTAATTCCATTAGGCATATTACGAGCAGTTAAACGTGGAGAAGTACTATTTATTTGATAATAATGAAGATTTTCTACCTGATAAAATACATCTTCATAAAATTTTTTATGTAAATCATAATATCCAGCATCTAATATTTTTTGTTTAAATTTATAAGTAGCAGAAGTATTATTTTTTAATAAATTAAATAATTCGTCTATTAATTGGTTTAAATTTTTACCTATTTTATCACTTGTTTCGAGAGATATATGTAATAAAAATAAGTGTTCAAAAAAACTTTCATCTAATTGCAATTCATTGCTGATAGATAATTTTTGAGCATTATTTTTTGTAGTTTTTATTTCTAATGCCCATTTATTTTTATAATAAAAGTCTTGTGGAGCTTTTAACATACCCAACCAAGAATCTAAAATATAATCAATATTTTGACTATTTTCAACTAATATTTTTAAAAATATCAGTTCTCCAAAAAGTCCTTTTTGTTGATTGATATTTAAGCCTGCCTCATATAATTTTTCAAAAAGACTTTGCCATTTTAAAAATCTTCGTTTTAGCGTTTTTAACAGAGTAACTTCATTTTCAACATTTTTCACATTATTGATTAAATCCTCACAAAGTACTGCAAATATATCTGCATGTAAAGGTGTAAGTAAAATAAAAAATAATAATTTTTTAGATTTATCTATTTCGTCTGATACAATTTCTATTTTTATTTCTTTTAAATTAGCAAGGTCAATTGATTGATTATCAAATGATTGACTTACCTTAAACACAATAGAACGCATTTTTTCAGCATTTTTAATAGCAACATATAAATCTGGTTTTACTTCTAAGGCATAACGTCTCAGTAAAATACCACCTTTAAAATTTATATCATTTTCTAAGGCTTCCCAAATTGTTTCAATTTTAGTTTTCATCATAAATAGGTGCGTCTAATTGTTCGTCATTTTCGAAATAAGGTAAAAGTTGTCCTTGTATAGCATAACCAATATTAATTACAGAATCATCTTGATTACTTTTAGGAAATGAAACAGCAAAACCAATGATAGGACAATCCATATTATTCATTTTAGCACTTGCTGGGTCAATAGAGTATATCAATAATAAAGGATTTTTAGCATCTCTGTATTCGTTTCTTATGATTTGTCCACTTATATATTGAGATGAATCTTTCGTTTCTTGCGAGTTTTCTGTATCACTTTTTTTGTTATTTTCTTTATTTTTAATAACATTAAGTTGCGATTCTGTCATATCTATTACTTCGTGTGGTGGGCTTATAATATGCGATTTATTAAGATAATAAATAGTATCATCACTACTTTTATCATCTTGATTACGAGTAATCATAGCAATTTTTTGTGAAACTCCATCAATCGTATATTCTGCATATCTTTCAGCATTACTTTTTGTAATAAGTGCTACTGACCAATGTGTAAGTTCTTGGTAAGATAACAATTTGGTAATATAATTATTGATAAAATCTGGATTTGTTCGCCTTGAATTTGGAGCATTTTGAAAGCCTGATAAAAAGGATTGTACTTTCCGTACTTCTATATTTTTCCAGACAAAACTTTTAGGAAATAGTTCTTTATTATTTTTGCCTATTGAAGCAATAAATTTTTTTGTATGCTCAAAATTGCGTTGAAGTATTGGGATTTTTCTCGTGAAAAAAAATTAAGAATTTATAATTTTACCAGCCTGTAAAATATGAATGGGCATAGGTTCTTCTAATTTCCAAATAATACTCATAGGTAGAGAAGATTCATGTTTCACATAATTTGCCTTACCTAAAAAATAAAAAGGAGATGCGTTACCTTTGCGTTTTTTATCAATTCTAACAAATAGTAAAATAGTATTACCTGTTTCTTGATGTGTAATATATCGTTTACCTGTATTAGAAGTTTCTGAGGTTTTGCTTTGTGACTGCCAATGAAATAATACATCACTAATAGCATAATCTTCATAAGAAGTAGTAGGCGAATAATGTTTGTCTGATTTATTCAAAGTAATAAACAAAACATCTGTCTTTATATTAGCAAGGTACAAAACTCCCTCACCTTGTGGTTTCCTCAAATTAAATTCAAGAAAGCCTAAACTTGATAAAATCTCATCACGATTATAGGCACAATGTAAATACAAAGTATGTATAGGTGAGATTACAATTGGTTTGTCTACAAAATTTATTTTCTCTTTTGCAAATAATAAAATACTTTTTAGTTCATTAATAAACCATTGATTATCAAATAATTGAGTTAAACTATCTGAAAGAGAAACAAAACCTAATTCTTTACCTTTAACCCAAAAATCATAATGTAGCATCAATGCAAATGTTTTATTATCATTATTTTGTAAATCTATATTGTTATTACTTTCAATCCAAGATAGTATAAAATCAATATAATTTCTCGAATTAATATGTAAAAAACGTTTTATACCTTTAGTTAATATTTCTTCGTTAGAAATCTCTATAGTTTCCAATATTCCTGCTTGTTGCAATAATTTATGCCAACAAGATTTATCGTAAATATCATAAAGAGATAACTGATAGTGATGTAAAAAATTCAATAAATTTAACTCATTACCTGTATCTGTGAAAAAATTTTGTATGCGTTGTATAAGTTGATTTTTATTACTATTTAATGAAAATCTAACATTTTGTAAAATATGTTCTTTGGCTACTTTTTCCAGTATAATAGAACTACCTGAAGGTAAATTAGGAAAATCATTTTCTATTTCTTTAGAAATAGATTGTGTATTTTTTGTTATTAGAGACTTAAATTTACTTTCAAAGTTATAATATTTATGTGCTTGCCCTATAAAATCTAAAACTGTTAAATATTCTTTATTAGGACTTAATCTTAAACCTCTGCCTAATTGTTGCAAAAAGACAATTAAACTTTCTGTAGGTCGCAAAAATAAAATAGTATCAACTTCAGGAATATCAATTCCTTCATTAAAAATATCTACAGTAAAAATAAAATTTACTTCTCTATTGACTAACATTTTTGGTGCATTTTGGCGTAATTCTTTTGGACTATTGCCAAACAAAGCCAAAGAAGATATACCTACTTGATTAAAGTGCTGCGCCATAAATGTCGCATGTTCAATACTTGCACAAAATGCCAAACCAATAACATCATAGACATTTTTTACATATTTTTCTAGCGCTTGCACAATCAAATTTGCCCTACTTTGATTATTTAATTTTTCAGATAGTTCTGTAATATCATAATAACCTTTTTTCCAAGCCATTGCAGAATAATCTACTACATCAGAAATCCCGAAATATTGAAACGGTGTTAATAATTTACGATTTAAAGCATCGTACAAGCGTATTTCTGCTGAAGTATGATTATCAAAAAATACTTCTACACTTTTTCCATCTGTACGTTCAGGTGTGGCAGTTAAGCCTAATAAAATGGTTGGTTTGTAGTATGATAAAAGCGTTTGATATGAATTAGAAGCAGCATGATGAAATTCATCTATGATAATAAAATCATAAAAATTTGTTGTTGTTAGATTACAAAAGTCCTTAGAATTAAAAGATTGAATAGATATAAATAAATGGTCTATTTGATTTGGTTTAAAATTCCCAACAAGCAAAGAGCCAAAATTTTGTTCTTTTAAAACAGCACGAAAACAAGCTAAACTTTGTTTTAATATTTCCTCTCTATGTGCTACAAATAAAAGTCTGTTTTTCATTTTTTGATTTTTTGCTACAAAATTTTTATAGTCAAATGCTGAAATAACCGTTTTACCTGTTCCTGTGGCAGCTACTATCAAATTTTTATATCTTTTATGTATTTGCCTTTCTGCTTCTAATTTATCTAAAATTTCTTGTTGATACGAAAAAGGTTGCAAATCAAAGAAAAATGTAAAATTATTTATTAATTTTTCATCTGGACTTAAAGCAATTTGTAAACGTTCTTTTTCTTGGTGTTCAAACTTTACAAATTCTTTATCATTCCAATAAGCCTCAAAAGTTCCTTCAAACTTTTGTATAATATGATTATTATCTTTTGCTGTAACTTTTAAATTCCATTCTAAGCCATCGGTTAAGGCAGGATTAGATAAATTTGAAGAGCCTATATAAGCTGTAGTAAAACCTGTATCTCTATGAAATAAATAAGCTTTAGCGTGTAAACGAGTTCTATTTGTGTCATAAGAAACTTTTATTTCAGTATTAGGCAAGTTTGATAAAAACTCGACCGCTTTATAATCAGTTGCTTTCATATAAGAAGTTGTAATAATTCTTAGACGAGCATTAGGGCGACTTGTAAACTCTTTTAATTCATTTTCTATAATTCTAATTCCTGACCACTTTACAAAAGATATAAGCATATCTATTTTATCAGAAGTCAAAATTTCTTTTCTTATTTCACTTGCCAACGAAGGCTCTTTTAGAGAACCAGTAAATAATGAATTTTGGGAAAGAGAAGTGAGAGGTCTTATTATTTTATTTTGGAGATGCAAATTTGTGTCTAAAGAATTTTGAATAGATAAAAGCAATTCATTTTCAACCTGTATCTTATAAAGTTCTAAACTATGTTCTTGCGTTTTATTTGCTAAAAAATCTAAAATACTGTTAGTTAAATCAACTTGTTTTACTAAATTATTTCTTTCTCTCAAAAGAATTTTCTCAAAAATATTTTTTAGGTGTTTAGCTAATATTATATGACTCTCTTCCTCATCTATTTTTTCTTTTTCGAATGATAGATGAGAATTTTCAGGTTTATTAAGTTCCTGATTTAATAAAATACTGATAATTTCCTCGTAAAGCCCTGTTTTCATTTAGGCACTTTGACTTTTTAATAATTCTAACGAATTTTCACACTCCTGTAACCGATTTGAATACCAATCTCTTGAAAAATATACTACTGGTTTTATAGTACCTTCTGAATTGGTAAAATTTGCTTCAAGTATTTTATCAACGCCTTCCTGTGTAAACTGAACTGGGCAAATTAGATTTTCAAGTATTATATTATTATTCTCATTAACACTAACAGTTAAAAATCCTACTTCGATAATGAAATTACATTTTTCTAACATAGTGTGAGAAAGTTGTTGTTGATATACTGATATTTTATGTTCTAAAAAAACAATACTATCTGAATAAAAATTTTTAGATGATTCCATATTTTTATATAAAAGTTAATGACACAAAAACAATAAATAAAATACATAATTTTATCTATTTTAAAAATATAAGCAAAAGTAGAATAAAAAAAAATATTTTCCAAATTTTTAAATATTTTTTTACATATTATTTTACATATTATTTTTTACAAAGTAATACTTATATTTTTAATAACAATAATAATCTACTTAATTTTTAGATGAATTTTGATTTTGAAACCTATAAAAAAATCAAAAACCAATTCCATAGAAAAAAACTTTGTTTTTCATATTTTATTTCTTTCTATCATTTATTTTCAATTATTTATTTTATCTTTGCATTTCTAAAAAATAAAATCAAATCTCAAAAAGATGCTTTTGCAAGATATTATAGACTATAAAAAAATATTTTCTTTTTGTATGAAAAGAAAAAAAATGAACTTTCATAAAATACCTTTCTTATATTATATCATTTTTATTTTTTTATTTTTTCCACAATGTATTTCTCAATCACAAGAAAAAGATGAGATACAAATTTCCCCATCGCCCAAAAGAGAAATGAGAGCAATTTGGATTGTTACTTTGGATAATAAAGATTTTCCTTCCAAACCAAATCTTTCGGTAACAGAACAAAAAGCAGAAATTAGAAATATTTTAGATTTTCATCAACGCAAAGGAATTAACGCTATTTTTTTTCAGGTCAGACCATCAGCAGACGCATTTTATAAAAGTAAATACGAATTGTGGTCAGAATGGCTGTGTGGAAAACAAGGAAAAGCACCCGAAACCGAATTTGACCCATTGGGATATATTATCGAAGAATCACACAAAAGAAATATGGAATTACACGCTTGGTTTAATCCTTATCGTGCCATTTATAGACAAAAAAAATCGAGTATTGCCTATAATCATATCACCAAAACGCAACCTGCGTGGTTTGTGGAATATAATAAACAAATTCATTTTAACCCAGGTTTGCCCGAAGTTCGAAAATATTTAGTCAATATTATTGTTGATGTAGTCAAAAGATATGATGTGGACGGTATTCATTTTGACGATTATTTTTATCCTTATAAAATCAATAACAAAGAATTTCCCGATGAAATTACGTATCAAAATCACAAAAAAAACTTTACAAACGTAGGCGATTGGCGTAGAAATAATGTAGATATATTGATAAAAACAATCCACGATAGTTTGCAAGTCCTAAAACCTTACGTAAAATTGGGCATTAGTCCGTTTGGCGTTTGGCGAAATAAAACAGAAGACAGCAAAGGCTCAAATACGCAAGTGGGGCAAACTTGTTATGATATTTTGGGAGCAGATGTTCGAAAATGGCTCGAAAAAGGTTGGATTGATTACGTTGCTCCGCAATTATATTGGCATATTGGGCATCAAAAGGCAGATTATAGAGAATTAGTGAATTGGTGGGCAAAAAATTCTTTCAATAAACACGTTTATATCGGACACGCTTTTTATAAAGTAAGAGGAGAAGAAGGCGACCAATGGCAAGATAAAAATGAAATTGGGCGACAAATTAATATCAACCGAACTATTCCCGAAATTCAAGGAAGTGCTTATTTTCGAGCAAAATCTCTGATGGATAATTATTTATATATGACCGATACTATTCACAAAAAATATTATTATCGCCCCGCACTCATTCCTACAATGCCTTGGAAAGATAATACGCCACCTGAACCACCTCAAAATATCAAAAAAATAAATACGCCAAAAAGAATTATTTTGCAGTGGGAATCTGCCCATACGACTTTGCCACAAGAAAAAACGCATTATTATATTGTCTATCGTTTTGAAGAAATAGAAAATAAAGACGAAAAAAATGAGGATAAAAAACCACCAATATTTGATTTTGAGGATTCGAAAAATATCGTTTCAATTCAAAAAGAAACTATTTTTTATGAAAAAATAACGCCCAAAAAATACAAATATTTTATTACTGCCGTTGATAGATTGCATAATGAAACTAAACCTATCGAAGTATTAGAAGAAAAATAAATATAGTTGATGTCCAAAAATCAAAGTTATAATCCTTGAAAATAAAGATAATCAATCTTAAAAATCTTGTAAATCGTGGCAAAAGTTGGTTATTTTTGTGATTTTTTAGCTAATATTTTGAATTTAAAGAATTTTTGCGTTATTTTTGCAATAATATTTTATAACCAAACCATTTGTAATAATTTTAAGTCGTAAAAACGCAAAAAAATATGTATAAAAATATTGCAGGATTATTCATCAGTTATGTTTGTATAATCACGATTACTTTCGCACAAGTCGGAATAGAAACTAAAAAAATTGAAAGTGGTACGGTGATTAAAGTACCCAATAAAAATAATGATTCTGTCATCAAATCAAAAAATCCTCAAAATGACATTATCAAAAAAGAAAAACAACAAACGCCTTCCGAAGTAGAATCAAAGGAAAGTGCAGCCGAAACAGGCGAATTTAATTTATATAGAACGCCTTCGGTGGTCGGTCGAGATTCGCTCAAAAAAGGATTAAATAATACGCAATTAGTTAAAATTTCTGAAGAAATTAAAATTGATTGCGTTTGGGTAAAAGTAAGAGATTATTATACCATTTGGGATTCGAGAAATGTAAATCCTTATCAGTGGAATGTGGATAAATTAAGAGATACAACACATATTACTTTATATCAACCAGAAAAGGGAGAATTGTGGGCTTCCCCTCTCGAAACTACTTTGACAACTTCTTGTTTTGGACATCGTTGGGGTTCTTTTCATTCAGGAATAGACTTAAATCTTAAAACAGGTGATCCAGTTTATTCTCTTTTTGATGGCATTGTCAGAATTTCTACTTTCTTAGCAGGCTACGGAAATGCAGTAGTTGTAAGACATAAAAATGGCTTAGAGACGTTGTATGGGCATTTAAGTAAATGTAAAGTAGAAGTTGGACAAGAAATAAAATCAGGACAAATTATTGGATTAGGTGGAAGTACGGGCTGGAGTACAGGACCGCATTTGCATCTCGAAGTAAGGTATGCAGGGTATGCGTTCAATCCTGCGTTGTTGTATGATTTTAATAAAGAAGACCAATTATTGTTTCAAGAATTTGATTTGATGCCACATCATTTTGCGCATATTTTAGGACAAGTGAGACAAAAAATCACGCACACAGTAATAGCAGGCGAAACTTTGCAAAGTATTTCTGTAAAATATAATGTAGCAATTCATAATATTGCTCGGAAAAATCAATTAACTATTTTCTCTGTGGTGAAAGAAGGACAAAAATTAATTATTTTTTAAAATAAATCTATTTTTTTGCACCTATTTTAGTTTTTTTTCGTTAAATATAAAAATAAAGTGTTATAATAAGTAAAAATATTCATTCTCATACAAAAAAATATTATGAAAAAATTAGTTGTGTTGGCTTTTGTAGCCATTATTGGTTTGTCTTCTTGTGGTCGCCGTTATACTTGCCCTACTTACTTAAAAAATGATGACGCAAATAAAAATATGCGTGTTAAAGTAATAGAAAATAATTCTAACAGACAAAAAATGTAATTAATTTTACATCCTTGGCAATCGTATTTGATATTAAAAAAAAACATTTGTATTTTAGAAAAATTACGAATGTTTTTTTATTTTTTTATCATTTTCCATTCAATTTCTAATTTTTTTTCATCAAAATTAACTTCATAATCTTTGATATTTTTTTCTTGTGTCAATATAAAATAAAAAATAAAATCTTTTGCTTCTTTAAAATTCATATTTTTTTTTTCGTATTTTTCTAAGGGAATAATTCGATAACTGATTTTAAGTTTTTGTAAAAATTGATTAAAAAAATGCAAAATTTTTCCTAATTTTTTTCCTTTTTTTATTTCAATATTATCAAAATTTTGTTTCAAATAAAATATTTCTGCTGTTTTTAATTGTTGCCAATGATAATGAATGGCGTTTATTTGATACGATAATGGATATTCGAGGCGAATATTATCAAAAGAATGATTTGAAAAATGAGTTTTATCATTTAAAAAATTGGGTCTTTTTTCTCTGTTTAGATTTTGTTTTTCGTGTTCTTGAATAATTTGTAGCCAATTTTCAGGCAAATCTAAATTTTCTAATGGGTGCCAAATATGATAAATCGGTGCATTTTCAAAGTCAATTATTTCAATAGGAATATTTTTTTTTTGAATTGCTTTATGAAATTCATTGTCTTCTCTGCCCCAAATTCGAAAAAAAGTATCATATCCACCAATTTCTTTGAAAAGCGAAGTATTTCCCGCATAAATACTTGGAGTTATTTCACTTTTTATGATTTTATATTGATAATTTTTATGATTTTTTAAAAATAATTCATTGTCTTTATCACTAAGCAAACGCCTAAATATACACAAATAAAAAATATTTTCCTTAAAATTTTGCTTTAATAACTTAAAAAAATCTTTCTCAAAATATAAATCTGCGTCTGTTATTATTACATTTTCGGTGGCAATCAAAGGCAAACTTGTATTCAAAACAATAGATTTATTCCAAAATTTTTGTTTTACATTCGGAATTTCTATATAAGTAATAAAATGATATTGCTTGGCAAAATTTTTATATTGCGAAGTATAATTTTCATCACTGCCATAATCAACCAACATCAAAATAAAATCTTTTTCAGTTTGATGAATAAAAGATTGCACTAAATAATCAATATTTCGATTGCGTAAAGGACACAAAAAAGTAATAAAAGCCATATTATTTCAAAAATATTTTGCAAATATAGACTATAATCATAAACTAAACAAGGTATTTTTTCGTTTTTAGTTTTAGATATACATCAAAAATTTATATATTTGCAAAAAATAATCTATAAAATGAAAAAAATAAAAGATTTAGTAGGCGAAAATTTTATTTGGGCAAATGTTTTGCATCATATAGGATATAAATTTTATGATTATTTAGAAGTTGATATTGAGCAGATTTGTCGAGAAATAAATATTGATTTTTCTCATTTATCTAAAAAATTAAACGAAATTTCGGAAAGGCTTACGCCACCTAAAAAAATTTCGGAATATAGTTTAGATGTTTTGGTAGAATATTTGAGGTCTTCTCATCATTGGTTTATTAAATTTCAGTTGCCTTATATTTCTAATTTGATTGATGCTTTGAGCGTGCAAAATGATGAAAATATAACGTTGATTCACGATTTACAAATGCTTTTTCCTTTGTTGAGAGAAGATTTTATTCATCATATTCACGAGGAAGAAGACACGCTTTTTCGATATATTTTGTTATTGAATGAGGCTCAAAAAAATCCTTCAAAATTACCTAAAATTTATAAAAAAATAGAGAAAAAATCAATTCAATTTTTTGCTCTCGAACACAATACGCATGACGATGAAATGAAAGGAATTAGAGAATTGACCAATAATTATCAAGTTTCAAATCAAATTTCTATTTTAATGAAAGTAATCGTATTAGAATTGCAAGAATTAGAAAAAGATTTAAAATCTCACGCAAAAATTGAAGACGAAATTTTATTTATAAAGGCTTTACAAGTCGAAAAAAAATTAAAATTGCAAGCAGCAGAACTGATAAAATGGAATTAAATATTTATCCAAAAAATTAAAAAATAATCCAATGAAAATTTTACACACAATCCATCTTTTTTTTATTTTAATTATATTTTTGAGCAGTTATCAAATCCAACATTTATCAGCACAAGACGCAGAAAAATATTTTGTGTTGGCAAATCAATTTTATAAATCACAAAAATATGATGAGGCAATTCAAAATTATCAAAATGCTTTAAAAATAAATCCTACATTTGCCAAAGCCTCACATAATTTAGGCAATGTTTATTATGCGTTAGGAGAACCAATAGATGCAATGAAGTATTACAATCAATCTATTCAAAATGCTCCTGATGATTTTGCTCCTTATATTAGTCGTGGTTTTTTGTATTTAGATTTAAAAAAAATAAAAGAAGCTGAAAACGATTTACAAAAATCTCTAAAACTAAAACCCGACGCACCCGAAGGACATTATTTGTTAGGAAGTATTAGATTTAATCAAAATAAAAAAGACGAAGCGTGCAAATTTTGGAAAATGGCAGCAGCAAAAGGACACATACAAGCCAATCAAGATGTACAAAATAAATGTGAGAGTATTGCTAAAATAGCTCTTTTAAAAGATAAAAAACAAGGAAAAAAACCTACTTCTGCCAAAGATTTTATTAAAAGTGGAGAAGAAAAATTAGAGAAAAGAGATTATCAAAATGCGCTCTTAGATTTTGAAAAAGCCATCGAATTAGACAAAAAAAGTGGACAAGCTTATTTTGGCATTGGCAATGCAAAATTTGCACAAGGAGAACAAGATAATGCTTGTGTAGCTTGGAAAAAATCATTAAAATTAGGGTATAAAAAATCGAAGGAAATGCTAAAAGGCGTTTGTAACGAATAATAATAAACATACAAAAAATGATTTCACACCAAAATTTTTATCCAACTTTATACTTTTTTTCTTCTTTCAAAGAAAACAAAATAGGATTTTCAACTCAATGTCAATGATGTATTTAAAGAAGAAAATATTGAACTTGGAGACAAAAATATCTTGGCAGTTTGTGTCTAAAATGTTGATATTTGTAAGAAAATAACAAGCAAGTTTATTTTTTATTTTTTTGATTCTCTAAGACATTTTCATATAATTCAATATACTTTTTTGCTTGAATATTGAGTTGATAATTTGTTTCTGCGATTCTTCGTGCATTTCTTGACATTTGTTTTCGCAAAGAATTATTTTTTAATAAATAAGTAATTTTTTCTGCTAATTCATCGCTATTTTTAATTTCTATCAAATATCCATTTTCTTCATTTTGTATCATATCTTTCACTCCTCCCACTTCAAAACCAATAATGGGCGTGCCACAAGCCATCGATTCTAAGACTGTATTCGGTAAATTATCTTCCAAAGACGGAATGACAAAAATATCTGCACAATTATAAGCCAACGCAATTTGTGAATCATCAGAAAAAAAACCTAATTCATAATGAATTAAATCAATATTTTTGACATCGCCTTGCCCTGTTGTTACCAAAATCATGTCTTTACTTTCTACTTTTTCTAAGGCTTCTAATAAATAATGTAAACCTTTTCGAACATCTCCAATGGCATCAGCCACAAACAAAACTATTTTTTTATGCAATGGCAACTTAAAATATTTGCGTGCCTGTTCTTTGGAATGTGAACAAAAAACATTCGTATCCAAACTATAAGGAATATAATGATGCGTAAAATTTCCTAATAATTCAGAGTTTTTAGCCAATTCGTACAACCATTTTGAAGGGCAAACAATTTGCATTTCTTTACAAAATTGATACGCATTTTTTTTCTCTTGTCTAACAGTTTGATTTAATAATTTATACTCGTCTAAAAAATAAATATCGTAATGAAAACCACCATTAAAAGGATTTTTATCGTGCAAAGTCCAAATAATTGGCTTTTTTACTTTTTTAAAAAATGATTCATAATCTAAAAAAAACGCTACCCAATGCAAATGAATAATATCTGCTTCTTTGACTAATTTATGAGATAAAATATTAAAAGCACTTTCGGCAAAAGTAAACTGAACTTCTCTTTTTTGTGCAATGAGTTTAGTATATTTTTTATGTAAGTTTTTGTATTTTAACGTATATTTTATTTTTAAAAATAAGTTTAAATTATCAAAAAAAGAATAAACTTTGTGGAGTCTATTTTCTTTGTCTGTGTGGTATAAAACCAATATTTTGCTATCTATTTGGCTATCTAACAATCCTTGATGCAATCTATAAACAGCCTGAAAAGCGCCACCTCTATCGTGTGTGTTGATGTGTAATATTTTCACTATTTTTTAAATATTTTTTTTAGAAAACTTTTGATTTGGTAATAATAATATCGTATAAAAAATATTTGATTACTTGCTCCGTGTTTATAAAAAAAACTTAGTCTTTTTCTAAATTGTAAATTTTGCTGCAAAGGTATAGATTTTATTTCAATTTTTTGTGCTAATGTAGCTATAAAATATTGATTGACTTCTATTTTACTTTCGCCTGTATTGTCAAAACCAATATTTTGTACCAATGAAATTTTAGGATATAATACAAATCCATCAACTAAAAAAATACTTAAATACCAACGAACTGCCCAAGTTTCTCTCTGATTATTCAAATTCATTTCAATTTGTGAAGCATACACATTGCTTCCTTCAATATCAAAATGAAATTTTTGTTTTTTGGATAAATTATTCCATCTTTTTTCGAGGTCATATTCAAAATAATTCCAAGCCCTTTCCCAAGTTGCCCAACCCCAACTCGAAGGCACATTATAAAAAAAAGTATCGTTTTTTATGTTGATTTTAAAAGGAAAATTATAGCCCGAAATGTGCATTATTTTTGAATTATCAGCATAAAAATCGAGTGCATTATTCATATAAGTTAAAAAATAAGGAGAAGTTATCAAATCATCTTCTACCATAATTGCTTTTTTATGACGTTTGATAATTTCGGTTACGCCTACAATAATATTTTGAGCCAAACCCATATTCTTTTCTCTTTCTATGATAATCACTTCTTTAAAACGCCAATTTTGGAATATTATTTGTTTTATATCTTGATTATTTTCAGATTTATCTAAAAAAATATATAAAATTGATTTTTCTGCTAATTCATTTTTTTCTAACGCCTCCAATACCTTTTGCGTATGTATGGGGCGTGAATGTGCGAAAAGTAAAATAGGTGCTAAACTCATTGATAACGATTTTTAAATTTTTTTTTTGATATATAAATAAAAATAAAATCAACAAATTAGACTAACAATTATCATTCTTAATGTATGATTTCAAAAAAATATTTTTGAAATTATATTTTATTTCAAAAATACACGTTAGTAGTAAACATATAAAAGTAAAAAAATGAAAAAATTATCATTCAAAAAAAATAAAAAACAATTCAAGGATACAGAGTATGAGGCTTCAAATCAGACCATTATAGTTCCTCCCAAAGAAGTAAAAATTTCTGTGATTGATTATGATGCAGATTTTTTTGAGGAAAAAATGATGGATAATCTTAAAAACTTATATGATTATAAAGAAAATGACCATACAAGTTGGATAAATATAGAGGGAACGCATGATGCACAAATTATCAAAAGATTAGGTTGGTTGTATCATCTTCACCCTGTTTTACAAGAAGCAGTTTGTAGAGAAAATCAGCGGGCTAAAATTGATTTTTATGAACATAATATTTTTGTTGTGTTGCAAATGTTGAGTTATAATGATACAATAGACGATTTAGAAACCGAACAAATTAGTATTGTTTTAGGCGAAAAATATTTAATTACGTTTCAAGAAGGCAAAGAAGGTGATGTTTTTGATGATATAAGAGTAAATTTAAGAGGAAGTTCGAAACAAAAACTAAGAAATGCAGGTTCTTCTTATCTTTTTTACGTGTTATTAGATGCCATTATAGATAATTATTTTTTAATTTTAGAAAAAATTACAGATAAATTAGAATCATTAGAAATAAAAATTATACGCGACCAAGCCTCAAAAGACCCTACTTATGAACTATATGAATATAAACAACGCTTGATGACAGTCCGAAAAGCCATTCGTCCTTTGCGAGATATTGTAGGACAATTATCGAGAGAAGATAACAAAATTATTAGAGAATCTGGTTTTTATTTGCGTGGATTGTATCAACGAATTACGCAAGTAGTAGAAGATACAGAAAATCATATCGAAATGTCAAGTAATTTATTGAATATGTATTTGAGTGTGATTGGGCAAAGAACCAATCAAGTCATGAAAACTTTGACTATTTTTTCTGCTATTTTTATGCCCTTGACATTTATTGCAGGCGTATATGGAATGAATTTTGAAAATATGCCCGAACTCAAATGGAAATATGGTTATTTGATTGTGATGATTTTGATGGGCGTTTTTAGTGGTTTAGCTTATTGGTTTTTTAAACGAATGAAATGGTTGTAATGGTTTTTGATGTGATGTCTATACATATAATAAAAATACAAGTTTACAAAATTTAATGAAAAAACTAACTAACTAACTAACTAACTAATTGATAATCAATCATTTAATTTCATCAAAAATCATTAAAAAGAGATTTTAAACACTATTCATAATATTTGAGATTATATTTAATTTTATATCAATAACTATCAATAATAAAAAAATAGGTAGCATAAAAAAATTAGTTGATTTCAAAAAAAATACTTAATTTTGCAAACGTTATAAAAAATGTTTCGAACTCATCATTAGAATAAAACATTATGAACAAATTATTTTCTGCTTTTACGTCTCAAAATTATCAAATATGGGCAGAAGAAGCACTCAAAACCGCTAAAATTACAGATTTAAAAGTATTGCAAACGCAAACTTATGAAGGCATTGTTTTAGAACCTTTTTATAATGCAGAAAATCAAGATAAAATATTGAATATGCCCATCAAAAAAAATAATCAATGGCTATATTTTGAATATTTATATCACAATGATTTAGAAAAATTACAAATCCAAACCCAAGAAGCATTCAAAAAATATACTGACGGACTTATTTTTGAATCTAATATTGATAATGAAATTATTTTAAAACTAATTATCAATACAAATTTTAAAAATATTGAAATCAAAAGAAAAAAAAATCAATTAGAAAAAAGTTTTTTGACTAAAATTGATACCGCTTTTCCTTGGGTCAAGATTATTATTGAGGCAGAAAATAGCCTCCATTTTAGAGAAAGTTTAGTTATTATCAGTGATTATAAAAATATTGGTGTAAGAATTAATGAAGGAAATTTTTGGGGAAATAAAGGAGCAAATGCGGTGCAAAGTTTGGCGTTTGGTTTGGCGGCTTGGGTAGAATGTTTGGATATTTTTACAGATAAATTAACCACAGAAAAAGCCATCGCAAATTGTCATATTGGCATCAATATTAGTGAAAATTATTTCATGGAATTAGCAAAAGTACGTTCTTTGCGTATTTTGACCACTAAAATTATCGAAACCTATCAAGCCAAACACGATATAAATATTTTATCTATTACTCAACAACAAAATTTAACGCATATAGACGAGTACAATAATTTATTACGATTGACTACGGAGGCAATGTCAGGAATTTTGGGCGGTACAGATGGAATATGTATTTTACCTTATCAATTTGATGAAAATTGTAATTTTCCTGCTCAAATTTCTCGAAATATTTCTCATTTATTGCGTTTCGAAAGCCATTTAGATAAAGTAACCGATGCAGGAAAAGGCTCTTATTATATCGAAAATATTACCACACAACTCACCGAAAAAGCCTTTCAATTATTTTTAGAGATTGAAAAAATGGGTGGTTATTCTAACGCATATTCATTTATCGAAAATGAAACAAAAATAATGAATTTGCAAAAAGAAAAAGATTTTCAAGAAGGAAAAAAAATAGTCGTGGGCGTGAATAAATATCAAAAATAAAGATTTTTAGGAAATTTATTTGGATAGAAAATAAAAATATTTTTTTTGAAATGTTTTTTTTGAAACTGCCTCCAAATTTATCTGGAGGATAATATAAAATGTAATCGTTGGCTTTATCCGAAATTTTTAGATTTTTCAAATTGATATTTTTTATATCAATATGTATAGCAAATTATATTCATAATAATTTTCTAATAACCAAAATAAATAAATAAAAATATTTTTTGATTATATTTGTAAAACAATCAATTTTTTGTTTAATTTTGCATTCGAATTGTAATTTTATGTCAAATTACAAACGTTTGAAATGGTACTTACAGAAGATTATATCGAAATACAAAAAACTCAAAAACAAGATGTTTTTGAATCCCCTGATTTTTATCAAATTGATGATTTATTAACAGAGGAACATAAAATGATTCGTGATGCTATTCGTGATTTTGTGAAACGTGAAATTTCACCTATCATCGAAGACTGTGCAGAAAGATGTATATTTCCTCGTTATATGGTCAAAAAATTTGGTGATGTAGGTGCTTTTGGTCCTACAATTCCAGTAGAATATAACCAAAATGGCGGTTTAGATTACATTGCGTATGGTTTGATGATGCAAGAAATTGAAAGAGGAGATTCGGGTATGCGTTCCACTGCGTCTGTGCAAGGCTCGTTAGTGATGTATCCTATTTATGCTTTTGGGTCAGAAGAACAGCGTCGAAAATACCTTCCAAAATTGGCTTCAGGCGAATATTTGGGCTGTTTTGGATTGACAGAACCTAATCACGGCTCTAATCCAAGTGGTATGACTACGCATTTTGAGGACAAAGGAGATTATTATTTATTGAATGGGGCAAAAATGTGGATTTCAAATTCTCCTTATGCTGATGTGGCGGTAGTGTGGGCAAAAAACGAAGAAGGAAGAATACACGGTTTGATTGTAGAAAAAGGAATGGAAGGTTTTTCTGCTCCCGAAATTCATAAAAAATGGTCTTTGCGTGCAAGTTGCACAGGTGAATTAGTTTTTCAAGATGTAAAAGTTCCCAAAGAAAATTTATTACCCAATGTTTCAGGCTTAAAAGGTCCTTTGAAATGTTTGGATAATGCTCGTTATGGTATTGCTTGGGGTGCGTTGGGTGCAGCTATGGATTGTTATGATACCGCCAAAAGATATGCACAAGAAAGAATACAATTTGATAAACCGATTGCAAGTTTTCAGTTGATACAAAAAAAATTAGCAGAAATGTTAAGTGAAATTACCAAAGCACAATTATTATGTTGGAGATTGGGTATGTTAAAAAATGAAGGAAAAGCCACCACCGCTCAAATTTCTCTTGCCAAACGCAATAACGTTGATATGGCTTTGCACATTGCACGCGAAGCAAGACAAATTTTAGGAGGAATGGGAATTACAGGCGAATATCCAATTATGCGACACATGATGAATTTAGAATCTGTGATTACTTACGAAGGAACACACGATATTCATTTATTGATTTTGGGGAATGAAATTACAGGTATTCCTGCTTTTAAATAAAAATAAAATATTGAAAATAAAAACAAGTCATTTTTTTAAAAGAAAATGACTTGTTTTTATTTATTTGAATTTAGAAATTTTTTTTAAACCTTAACTTTTCTTACTTATTAGGCAATATAAAATTAGTTTATTGATTATCAATATTTTATACTAAAATAATCAAAAAAATATTACCTAAATTTTAGGTAATATAAAATAGTTTAATTGATTGATAACCAATGTTTTATAAAATAATTCCCTAATATCGAGAAAAGTTAGGGTAACAAACTAAAATATGTAAACAATTTTATATAAAATTACACAATTTATTTGTTTTTTAATAATAAATGTTTAACTTTGCACTATGATAGGTGTAAAAGAAGATTCTGAACTATTACGTCTTACGCCTAAAACACTTCGTCTATGGGAAAAAGAAGGAAAAATTATCTCTCATAGAACAGAAAGCGAGCATCGTAGATACGAAATTACCGATTTATATTTTCGGTTGTGAAGTAGTCATTATCAACAAAAGCGAGCAAAGTACTTTTGAGGAGGATTTAGCCAATGATGTCTTAGAAATTATCACCGTTTTTTCTGCTCGTTTATATGGGAGCAGAAGCCATAAAAATAAAAAAATTGTAGAAGAATTGCAACAAGTTGCCAATAATTTAAAATAAACTATGCAAAGTCTAAAAATACGTTTAGAACTCAACGATAAGCAAAAAACACTTGCTCTTCAGCACGCAGGTGTGGCAAGGCACGCCTATAATTGGGGTTTAGATGTATGTAACAAGGCTTTTGAAAATAAAGAGAAAGACCTACGAGCATTGATTTACACAAAAAATTGGTGGCAGAAGTCAAAAAAAAATATAGTTGGTATTATGAAGTTTCAAAATGCGCACCACAACAAGCCTTGCGAGATTTAGATACAAGTTTTCAACGATTTTTAAAAAAGTAAGTAAATATCCAATCTTCAAAAAAAAAGGTAGAAAAGATAGTTTTTATTTGGAAGGCAATATCGAAATTAAAAATAATCGTATCAAATTACCTATTTTTGGGTGGATAAAATTAAGCGAAAAAATCAAAGATTTGAAAGGTGTCAAAAATGTAAGAATTTCAAGGCGGGCAGATTTTTGGTTTGTCAGTTTCAAAACAGAGGCAAAAAAAGAAAAAATAAAATATGCCAAAAATAGTTTTGTAGGCGTTGATTTGGGCATTAAGACCTTAGCGACTTTATCTAATGGAATGACTTTTGAGAATAAAAGACCTTACAAATTTTACAAAAGGAAGTTAAAAATTGAACAAAGGAAGTTATCAAAAAAATATCAAAAAAATAAATCGAAAAAAGAACAATCCAAAAATTATGGCAAACAGCAAAAAGTTGTTGCTCAATTACATTATAAAATTGCTTGTATTCGGGAGGATTCTTTACACAAATTAACGACCTATCTTGCCAAAAACCACGTCAGGATAGCCATAGAAGATTTGAATGTAAAAGGAATGAGTAAAAATCACAAATTATCGAGTGCTATTTTAGATGGTGGATTTTATGAGTTTCGCAGGCAGTTGACCTACAAATGTGAATGGTATGGTTCTAAATTGGTAGTAGTGGACAGGTTTTTTCCAAGTTCAAAGTTGTGTTCAAATTGTGGACACAAAAAAGAGAAATTATATTTGTCGGAACGCATTTATACTTGTGAAAAATGTGGTTTGCGTATGGATAGAGATTTGAATGCAAGTGTAAATCTTGCTAAACACGTGGTCAGTTAGCCCACGCTGCGGAGCGTCAAGCCACCTAAGCCTTATGGCAAAGGGACGCTATGAAACAGGAAGTAAACAGCAAATGTTAAAGTTTGTGTAAGTTTTATGTAGCGGCTTAATACCTAAACCAGTAGAAAAAAACTATTTTTTATCTACTAACTCCTTAACATATTCTGTAGATACATCAAGAAGGCTGGCTATTTCGGAGATTTTCATACCTTTTGAAAAACATTTGAATATCATTTCATTTTTTCCTTCTACTTTTCCCCTTGCTTCTGCAGCTTCAATGTACGCATTTCGTACTATTTCTTGTATGTTCATATTTTTTTCTTGTTTAGTGATAATAGCAATATTGCTATCTAATTTTTGAGTAATTGTATTGTCTTTAATTTCTATATAATAATAAATAAAATATAAAACATGGTCGACTTTTTCATTGCTATAACCTGCCTCAGTTAAATCTCTTATCAAATCCGTTTTCCATTTTAGTTGTGCTGTATCTGGTTGAGATTTTTTATCTAAAGCCCTGCGAACAGCCAACATCACAAAACTAAAAATATTGTCTTCCAAATATAGTTCTTTCAAAGATTTATTCAATATTTTAAAGGTTTCAAATTCATAAATAACACGAGTTTTTTGATATTTATAAATAAATTGAGAAGGTTCATAATTTTTATTTTCATCACTATATATAGCAAAAGCCATAATTTTTTCGGGAGAATATTTATCATACAATCGATAAAAAGTTTTAAACATTCTTTCTGAAAAATTATCATCTTTGTATCCTTGTACTTCTATATGAAAATAAATAAATTTTTCTGTCCCATCTTTCAAAAAAACTTTAATAAGTTTATCCGCCCTTTTTAAGCCCAAAGCCGTTTTATCTTGAATATTTGCCAATTCTGTATCCAAAAACTCACAAGATTTGTTTCTATCTATATTATTTTCTGCCCAATCAGGCAAAAAATAATCTATAAATTCAAAAGATAATTCTTCAATCATTACTTTCCAAAGTAAATCTTTACTAATTTCAACGCTATTATCTGCCATTTTATTTTTTAATTTTATGTTTTTTTTTTATTTTTGAAATAAATATTTCTTTTTTGTATTTTATTTTTCAAAAGCAAAACTAATTTTCTATATTTATTATCAATTTTTATTGTCCAACTTTTAGAGTTTTTAAGTGGGAAAACTATATGCGTATCTTCAATAACTAGCTTAAGTATTAAACGAAGTTTTACTTAAATCTATATTTCGACTTCGCTATTCAAAGAATAATAACGAATACGAAATGAGAACGTTTTTTATTTGAAAAATTTTGTTTATCTTTTGTTTTTTTGAAAGATATTTTTTGATAAAATATTCTTTTTCTAACACAAGATGAATAGATATTTAAAATTTGTGTAACAATAAATGCAAAAATAACATTAAAAATTATTCGGCAATAATTTCCTAAAAACCAAAATATTCTTATTTTCCGCAAATTTCCTAAGAACCTTTATTTTCCAATCCATTTTCATACATATTCCACAATAATTTGGCGGCTTGCCAAGGCAAGATATTGCCATTTTTTACTTTATTTTCGTATTCTTCTATGCTATTTTTGATGTGTTGATTTTGATAAAATTTTTCTTCGAATACATCTTTTATATTTTGATGCAACCAATATAAATTTTGTTTTTCTCTTTGTGTGATAAAAAAATCATTATTTTTAGTATGAATGATATATTTTTCAATCATTGTCAAAATATTTTCCATTCCTTGATTTTGTAAAGCAGCACAAGTTAAAACAGGTGGAAACCATTTATTTTCTTTGCTTGGAAATAAATGTAATGCATTTTCATATTCTATTTTGGCACGATTGGCATTTTTTTGATTTTCTCCATCACTTTTTGTAATTACTAACGCATCAGCCACTTCCATAATACCTCTTTTTACGCCTTGTAATTCATCGCCTGCTCCTGCCAACATCAACAAAAGAAAAAAATCAGTCATTTGTTTGACCGCAATTTCGGATTGTCCTACGCCCACAGTTTCCACTAAAATCACTTCAAAACCTGCAGCTTCGCACAAAAACATAGTTTCTCTCGTTTTTCTGGCTACACCACCCAATGAACTGCCTGCGGGAGTAGGACGAATATAAGCATTTTTATTGATAGATAAATTTTCCATTCTAGTTTTATCGCCCATAATACTTCCGCCTGAAATTTGGCTGGTTGGGTCAATGGCTAAAACGGCAATTTTTTTATTTTCTTTGGTAAATAATGTCCCAAAACTTTCAATAAACGTACTTTTTCCTACGCCCGGCACACCTGTAATTCCTATGCGTATGCTCTTGCCTGTGTGAGGCATAATAGATTGTAATACTTCTTGTGCCAATATATTATCAGACATCAAATTACTTTCAATCAAGGTAATTGCTTGACTTAAAATAACTCTATTTCCTGTCAATATTCCATCAATATAAGTTTGAACGGACAAACGTGAACGTGGCATAAGCAAATAAATATTAAAATTTCAATTAGAAAATCAATCTAAATAATATGTTTGAGTTTGAATAATTTTTTTTTATTATTCAAATGTGTTACAAAGTTATGGAGTTTTGTTTGGTTGTATTAACTAAAATAATCCCTATTTTTCCAATCGGTTTTTTCCTTACTTCAAGAAATGCAGATTGAAGGCTATTTTTTAATGTTTCTTCACTAAGACCTCGTTGTCCTTCTTTATCATCAAAAGCAACAAATTCAATCTCTGCATTTAAAGAGATTTCTTTACATATTGCTTCAAAAAATTGTTTATCGTTTTTACTTTCTACAATGATGGTGTTTTTCATACTTAAAATGATGTAAAAAAATGAAATAAAAATTATTCGCCTCTAAAAGTTTTATCATTTTCTAAATTATGTTCCAATATGTCTAATTCTATTTTTTGGACAATAATTTCATCTTTTTTGATATGTTTGAACATTTCAAAATATGCCGCTTCTTCAGTATTTTTGGATTGCAAAGCAATACTTTTAAACGCCTCTACCATTTCTTTGCTGTGTGTAGTAGCAAATATTTGAATATCATATTCTTTTGCCAACGTAAAAATCATCTCCCAAAATTTTTCTTGAACTGTATAATGCAAACCATTTTCTATTTCATCAATAAGAAGATAATTTTGTGTTTCCAAGTTAAGTGTCGTGAGTTTTTTAAAACTTAAAATGGTCATTACATAACGCATTATTTTTTGTAACGCATCTCCAAAATAATATAATGGCAAATATTTTTTTTCATTCTTTTTTCGCAAATAAAGTATATTGGGGCGACTACTATACGTTTTTATATCATCTATACTATTATCTATGAGTTGAATCGCTCGTAAAATTTCTTTACTTTCTCCATCAATATCTAATTTATCAAAAGTTTCGGATAGATTGAGTGTGTTAGGTAATTGACTATTTTTTGAAAAGATAAAACTTACATTTTTATATATATTACTTGTATCTTCAGTATATTTATTAAAGTTAGCACTATTATAGTTAATATTTTTTTTAATAAAAATAGTGTCCCCAATACTTGATAAAATATTTGAACTCAGTATAATATTTTGTTTACTATTTTGGTTATAAAACAAATTTTCTGCACTTTGTTTATCTTCATTACTTTGTCTTAATATATTTAAAATGCTGTTGGCACTAAAATTACTCGGTTCTAACAACAAATAAAGTCCTTCTAAAAAACTTGTTTTTCCTGCATTATTTTTTCCTGTGAATAAATTTATGCGTTGAAAATTTTTTGCTTTTGTTTTTTCAAAACATCTAAAATTTTCTATTTCAATATCTTTTATCATAATTTTAATATTTTGTTTTTTATACTTTATTTTTTATACTTTATTTATAGTTTTGTAAACTCAACAACAATTTTAGTATTATTTTTAGCGTAATTTTGATGTTAAAGATGAAAAGTGTAATTTTGAAAGTTCGAAAAACTAAAAACATACACTTTTCAATAATGAAATATTTTACATACAAAATTGAAAATATTTTTAATAAATTCCAAATAATTAGTTATAAAACTTATCAAAATATTCTACTGAATTATTTAACTATCCATCTTAAAAATCGTGGTATGCCTTTTAATTCGACAAAACTTCCCATTCTTGCAACAACTTTTCTAATTGCGTTTGCACATTTTTAAGTTCTTTTTGTAGTTGAGAAGATTTTTGTTTATCACTATAAATATTGACATCTGCTAATTGCATTTCAATATTTTTTTGTTGTTTTTCTAAATTTGTGATTTGATTTTCTACTTCGAGCAATTCTTTTTTATTTTTTTTGCTTTCTGTATCATTTCGTTCTTTTGTATAAATGGGTTTAGCATTTTTTTCGACAACGGGAGCAGGAGCATTTTTATTTTCTTCTGCTTTTCTTTCTCTCCAATCTACAAATTCATAATAAGTCCCCGGATATTCTTTGATTTCTCTGTCTTCGATATACCAAATTTTATTTGCTGTTTCAGACACAAAATGCCTATCGTGCGACACAATCACATAACTTCCTTCGTATTTTTGCAAGGCTTGAATTAAAATATTAACCGATTGAATATCTAAGTGATTGGTTGGTTCATCTAAAAGTAAAAAATTGGCTTCAGAAATCAATACTTTTGCTAACGCAACTCTTGATTTTTCACCTCCCGAAAGTACTTTTATTTTCTTGAAAACGTCATCACCACCAAATAAAAAACAACCCAAAACATTGCGTAATTCTGCTTCTGTTTTTTGTGAGCCTTCCATTTTGAGTTCATCAATCAAATTATTAGTAATATTCAAAGATTCTAATTGATGTTGTGCATAAAAAGCCACTTGCAAATTATAACCTTCTTCTCTCGTTCCGTCTATTTGTTCACGCCCTTCCAAAATTCTCAAAAGCGTAGATTTTCCTTTTCCATTTGCGCCAATCAAAGCAATTTTATCACCTTTTTCTATCGTTGCCGTAGTTTTTTTGAGAATATGCAAATCGCCATAACTTTTGCTTACGTCATTCAAATTCATCACCACTTTTCCTGATGCTTGCCCAAATTGAAACCTAAAATTTACTTTCGCATTTTCATCAATCACATCTTCCAACATATCCATTCTATCCAACATTTTGACGCGAGATTGAACTTGTCTTGCTTTGCTTGCTTTTGCTTTAAATCTCTCGATAAATTTTTCTGTTTGTTTTATTTTTTGTTGTTGATTATCATAAGAAGATTGCTGAATTTGACGACGCAAAGATTTTTCTTCGATATAATACACATAATCTCCACCATAATATTCTAAATTTCTTTGCGAAACTTCGACTACTGTGTCTGCAATATTCGCCAAAAAATCTCTATCGTGAGAAACCGCCACAATCGCTCCTTCATAATTAGACAAATATTGTTCTAACCATTCAATAGAAGGCAAATCCAAGTGATTGGTTGGCTCATCTAATAATAAAAGAGCAGGTTTTTGAAGCAATAATTTGGCTAACATCACACGCATACGCCAACCTCCCGAAAATTTTTGCAAAGGTTTTGATAAATCAGCCGTTGAAAATCCTAAACCTTCTAATATTTCTTCTGTTTTTGATTCGATAGTATATCCATCTAACGCCTCAAAATGTGCTTGTAAATCTGTTAATTTTTCTATTAATTTATCAGAATAATCAGTTTCTAATTGCAGTAAAATTTTATTGATTTCTTTTTGGATTTTATTTGCTTCCTCAAAAGCTTCCAAAGCAACTTCTTTGATGCTATTTTCAGATTGATAAGATAATAAATCTTGATTTAAAAAACCAATAGTACATTCTTTGGCACGCGAAATGCTGCCTTCATCAGGCGTATATTCGCCCACAATCAAACGCAAAAGAGTCGATTTTCCTGTTCCGTTTGCTCCAATCAAAGCAATACGATTTTTAGGTTTGATATGCAAAGAAGCATTTTCATAAATAGCACGACCACCAAAATAAAAAGAAAGATTTTGTATAGAAAGCATAAATAGATTTCAATGAAAATAAATAAAAATAAGTAATGTTATTTTTCGAGGTGCAAATTTAGTTATTTTTTATCAAAAATCAAAATAATTCGATAGGAACTATTTTTTTTAGATGAAATTAGAATGAAATTTGATGCGTAAAACTACCTTTTTGACAAATAAAAGTCTTTTTTATTTTTTGATAAATAAAATTATTAAGGTTTAATTGGTCATTAAAAGTTTCGATTAAAATACTATTTTTGAGTTGAAATGTAGTTTGTTTTTTATCAAATTTTAGTTCGAAATAAACCCAAACTACATCAGCATCAACTTCTTTGGCAATCCATTTAAAATTTGCTTTTTGTTTTTTGTGTATCAATTCAAAATTTTCTTGTACGTATTTTTGAATTAAATCATCATATTTTTTTTCATTTTTTTCTATTCGAATCTCTTTTTTATGTTGTTTGGATAATATATTTTCCAAATCATCAGTAAAAATTCTTACACTGACTTCCCAAGTATTATTTTTTGTATTAAAATTTATTTCTGAAATACTTGTATGAAAATCGTGTTTTTGTGGACTGATAAATAAGTGAAAAAATAAGAAAATAAAATGTAACATTGTTATTTGTTTTTTGAGTTCGTTTTTTGAATTTTTGTTTTACATATTTTTAGATACAAAGATAAATAATTTTGTTGGTTCTTAGGAATTTATTGTGAAAAAAAATTTAGTATCTATATTTTTGATGTTTTTTTGTATTATTTCTATACACTTAAAAATCTATTTATGCGCTCATTTTGTATTCTAAAAATAAATCCTTTCAAAAAACAAAAGATAAACAAATTTTTTTCAGTTAAATAACGTTATCATTAAGTTAGTATTTTTTGAATATTGAAGTTGGAACACTTTAATTATTATAAATTTAAGTAACACTTTAGTTAATACTTAAACTATTTTATTTTTTTATACTTAAACCAATTGGTGTGTACCAATTACTTTTTTAGATAAATTCAATCCTGAACAATTTGAAATTATTGGTATGGATAGACCTTTAATAGAAAAATTGACAGGAAAGGTTAGCCGTTTTCGTATTAACGGAAAAGAATTATATGCTCGAATAATCATTAAAAATAAAAAATTATGAAAAAAGAGAAACAAACTATTCAATTATTTGAAGAAAAAAAAGTACGTAGTGCTTGGAATGAAACGGAAGAGGAATGGTATTTTTCGGTCATTGATGTAGTAGAAGTACTAACAGAAAGTCCACGCCCAAGAAAATACTGGAATGCACTCAAAACCAAACTCAAAAATGAAGGTAGTGAGTTGTCCCAAAACTTGGGACAACTCAAATTACTGTCAGAAGATGGTAAATATTACAAAACAGATGTAGCAAATACGGAGCAGATTTTTCGTTTGATTCAGTCTATTCCTTCGCCTAAGGCAGAGCCTCTTAAAATTTGGCTTGCTCAAATAGCAAATGAAAGACTCAATGAAATGCAAAATCCTGAACAGACTATTGATAGAGCCTTGCAAGCGTACTTAAACTTAGGTTATAGCCAAAACTGGATAAATCAGCGTTTAAAAAGCATAGAAATTCGCAAAGAATTGACAGACGAGTGGAAACGTTTAGGACTCAGAGAAGGGTATGAGTTTGCAACACTTACAGATATTATCACGAAAGAATGGTCAGGTAAAAGTATCAAAGAATATAAAAAATTAAAGGACTTAAAAAAGGAAAGCTTGCGTGATAATATGACCAATACTGAGTTAATATTGAATATGTTAGCTGAGGCTTCTACCAAAGACATTTCGGAATCTGTTGATCCTAAAAACCTTGAAGAAAGTAAAAAAGTAGCCAAAGACGGAGGAAAAATAGCAGGTGATGCTCGTAAGGCTTTAGAAGAAAAAACGGGTAAAAAAGTAATTACAGACTTAAATGCCAAAGATTTTTTAGAAAGTAAAAACAAGAAAATATGAAAATAGAACTCAGAGAAATCACGGTTAGGCTTTGCTTAATACTTAAAATATTTTTTAGACTTTTCGTATAAATCTGAGGCAATTCAAAAAAATATTTTTTATTTTCCGCACAAATTTCCTAAGAACCATTTTATTTATATATTCAACGAAAAAAATAAAATGCTATCAAATTAAGTTAAAATAAAAAAAATATTTGAAAAATATAATTTTTGGAAAAATATTTGTCTAATAAACTAACAACAATTCATTCAAAAAAATAGTTTCTTTATTATGACTTTAAATTCATATAACATAAAAAATAATCTTTGGGAAATGGTAGAAAAAAGCACCAAAAAATTAAAAATTTTTGCTGTTTTGCTATGTTTATTCTCTTTTTTGACTTTATGCTTATATATAAATGCACAATGGAAAACGCAATTTTATTGGATATATAGTTTAATTTTTAGTGTTATTTCTTTGCCTTTATTTTTATATTATCGTTCTCAAGTGAGCAAATTATACGAAAAATTTATGCAAGAAGTAGAAAATAGACAATCGCACCAAGAATCATTGGTTTTATTGCCCAAACAAAAAAAATCTATCAAAATTGCGAATAATTGGACGAATAAAAGAATGATTTTTTTTGTATTGAGTTGTATTTTATTAGGAATTAGTGGCAAATTTATCAGTAAAGAAATCAAAATCAGAAACCTCAAAAAAGCACAAACAATTACCGCAGCCCGAAAAATTGCGAAAGAAAATACTAAAATATTTTTGGCAAAAATTGAAGAAAATATCAAAAATACAGAAAAAAAATTATTTGATGTACAGATTCGAAAAAAAGTAATCGAAAAAACTTTGAGTGAAGGCAGAAATTCTTTGTACGCACAACAAGGAACTTATTATCAAAGTAGCGGTTTTTTACAAATGTTATATCTCGCAAATAATAAAATTCAACAAGCGATGACTATTCCTGAAAAAGAAGAAGTTATTAAACAAGATGCGATGATTTTTACGCAAGTGGCGGGTATGAAAAAAGTAGAATTAGATATTTTAGAGAAAGAAACAGCCCAAGCAGAAGGATATTTGAGTGGCGAAGGCGAATTATTAAAACAATTTGGAAGTCTTTTATCTTATCAACAAGCGTGTCAATATAAAGCACAAAAAGGGCTTCAAAGCGACCAGAAAAACATCGAAACATTGCAAAAAGAATTAGAAAATTTATTGAAAATAGAAAAAGAATTATACGAATTAATTTGTGTAGATAATGTAGAACTTTCTCAAAATCAAAGAGACTTATCAGTGTATCATTTTTGATTTTTATTTTTTTTTGGAAATTATTGTGGATATAATTTCCCAAGAACCAAATGCTTAGAATGACCAAATTTTACCTTTCTCAAAAAATATTTTTTTTTTCAATTATTATGTTTTTTTGATAATAATGTTTATTTTTGCCTTATGAAACAATCAGAAGATGCTATTTTGTATTTAGTACCCACTCCCATCGGAAATTTGGAGGATATTACTTTGCGTTCTTTGCGTATTTTGAAAGAGGTAAATATTATTTTGGCAGAAGATACACGCACCACAGGCGTTTTATTAAAACATTATGACATAAAAACTCCTTTACAAAGTTATCATATTTTTAATGAACATCAAACTATTCATAAAATTATAGAACGATTGACAAAAGGCGAAAAAATAGCACTCGTATCTGATGCAGGTACGCCCGCTATTTCTGACCCTGGTTTTTTGTTAGTAAGAGAAGTTTTAAAAAATAAATATCAAGTAGAATGTTTACCTGGTGCGACTGCGTTTGTGCCAGCCTTAGTAAAATCAGGTTTTCCTACTGATAAATTTATCTTTGAAGGTTTTTTACCTGTCAAAAAAGGTAGAAAAACACGCTTAGAAATATTGGCACAAGAACATAGAACGATAGTTTTTTATGAATCTCCGCATCGAATTATCAAAACTTTGAACGAATTTTGTATTTATTTTGGAGAACAAAGACAAGCCTCAGTTTCAAGAGAATTAACTAAATTTTTTGAACAAACTATTAACGATAATTTAATAAATTTACATCAATATTTCGAAAAAAATAATCCAAAAGGTGAATTTGTTATCGTAGTAGAAGGAAAAGAAATAGATAAAAAATCAAAAAAAAATAAATCAAAATATGATGAAAATAATGATATTGAAGAAGATAGTGACGACGATGATAATAATAATAATGAAGATGAAAACGAATAAAATAATTATCATTATTTTGTTGTTTATTTGTATAAATATAACAAAAATAACCGCACAAAACGAACAAGATAGCCTGTGGACTGTGTTCGAAAAAGATACAAATTTGGTCGATTTATCGCCACCACAATATCCTATTTTTTTGGATTTAGGATTGAGTGCCAATGCGTATAGTGGTAATTTATCTTCTTATCAAAAATGGACATCTATGTATCATTTTGGATTGAGTTTTAATCGTAATAAAAATTGGAATGGCAGCATAAATCTTAGTTTTGGATTTATTACAGGCGAAAATCGGACTTATAAATCACCCAAATCATTAGACCAGGGCGTGCCAAATACTTTTTTTAATACTTCTTTACTTAATTTAAGTTATGAACTAAAATATCATTTTATCAAAACAAAAAGATTCGCTCTGTATGCAAGTCAAGGTCTTGGTTTGATGCAATTTACTCCCAAAAATGAAGAAGGACAACGTTTGTCAGACCTACTCAACACACGCCCTATTGATGAAATTTATAATAATATTACGCTATTTTTACCAACTTCTGTTGGAATCAATTATTGGTTAAAAAATGGCTATGGCATTGGTTTTCAAACGACTTTACTCAATCCACAAACTGATTATTTAGATAATATTAGTGCATTAGGAACAAAAAGTGGCAATGACCAAATCTTACAATTTCGTTTTTTTGTCTTAGCACCTTTGCGTATTGTTTTGCCTAAAAAAATGCCTGCTTATCAAAAGAAAAATAATTATACGCATCAAAAAACAGAAGAATAACTTTATCAAAACTTTCAATTATGACTGATACTTTTGTTTTTAATGTTCTAAATTTTTTCGTTCAATTCTCATTTTTTGAAATACAATTTTAAAGAAATATTAACAAAAAAAAGAAAAATATCTAACAAAAATTTTGTTTTTTATTTTAATTCAAGTTCAATCCAAGCACAAGCCCAAACCAAGGCTTATTTTCATAAATCCAAAATGTATGATTGTTATCTAATAATCTATCAAAACCAACGCTTAATCCAACTGTTAATTTATTTAACGCCATTATTCCAGCCAAACCTTTTTGGAAAACAATGCCATCATATTCGCTTGAAATGGCATTATTGGTTGTGGAGGGCGTGATGGCGGAATTGCCAAGCCCAAAAAATAAGCCACCACTAAAACCCAAGTGATTTATTTGTCGCTGATATACGCCCAACGGATTTTTTTTATATTGAATTTGATACACGTCTGTTCGGTATCCTACATAAATATTTCCATTAAAATTAGTATTAAGTTGTGCGGGCAAAATCTGCTCTTCTTTCAATCTAATTTTAAAAAATGCAGTCAAAACATCTACATCTAAACTTGATTGCGATAATCGTTGTTTTTCAGGAAGATGCGTATTTACTTGATTGGGCAAATTTGTGGCTATTTTGCTGGGCAATTCATACACTATAATGCTATCTGGATTATTTTCAACATAACAAGTAATTTTTTTACCTTTTGATTTTAGTTTATATTTTCCATCTGCTAATTCATATTTTGCATTGTTTTGCAATGTAGCACAACTTCCCAAAAACAGCATTAACAAGCATACATATATCAATATTTTCATCATCTTATAATCGTTTATCTCAAAAATAAAGCAAATTTTAAACCTAAAAAATCAAATTTTCATCAAAGGTTCGCTAATAATTTGATAAACTTTTTCTTTCAACATATCAACATCTTGATTGGTCATACCCAATGTACTCACAGGCTCGTGCACAATAGCACGTCCACGATGCCAATTTAATAAATATTTTTCGTCATCTCGTAATATTATCCAATTATAAAAAATAGTAACAGGAATAATTGGCACTTGTTTTTCGATTGCCAACCGAAAAGCACCTTCTTTGAATGGAGTTACTTCGAGTGGATTGCTCGAAATAATTCCACCTTCGGGAAACATCACAATACTTTGATTTTTGTCGATGGCTTCTTTGCTTTTTATCAAACTTTTATACGCACTAATTTTACTTTCTCTATTGACAGTAATATGTAATTTTTTGAACATTTTACCAAAAAGTGGAATATCGGCTAACTCTTCTTTGCCAATAAATAAATAATCGCCTTTGGCAATATTTCCCATAGTCAAAATATCTAAAAAAGAAGTATGATTAGCACAATAAACAGCAGGACTTTTATTTGGTTTCTTTCCTTTGTATTCGATTCTATAAGGTATAAGAACTAAAAACCAAAAAATATTTGCCCACCAATGATTTAAAATGGAGGTATAGATATGCCATTTTTCTTTTTTAGCAAATAAATGAAAAAAAGGTAAAAATAATAAAAAGGGCAAACCAAATGCGATAACGCCCCAAATTGAATAAATACGGCGTAAAAATATCATTTTTTTGAAAAATAATGACCAAAAATAAATATTTTAAATACAAAAAAATATAACCAAAAATGACTTTGTTTTAACTTACATAGTTTCTCTTGGCTTTGACACGATTTTTGACGTAAAACGTTGATTATCAAGGATTTATGCTTAAAAAAATGGGCATAATTCCCAACACAAATTAGGCTAAGTAATTGATTATCAATGTTTTATCATTTATATC
>JAAFJG010000021.1 GCA_013298075.1 Cytophagales bacterium
ACTCAAAGCACTTACTTTACAAGACGATAAACATAGTATAAAAGAACGAAGAAAAAAAGCAGGCTGGAATGATAAATATTTAAAGGAATTATTAAAAAATATGGCTTATTAGGTGCGTTTAACCTGGATAAAAAATGACACCCCAAAAAATAAATATAAACGAATGGAAAGAAAAAATTTTTCAACTTAATGAAGATTTTCTTGAAAATTCTTTTGAAGAAATTGCGTTAGAATTATTTCGTTATCAATCCAAATATAATTCGGTTTATAGTCAATATTTATCTTATTTGCATAAAAATCCAAATAAAATAAACTCTATTTACGAAATTCCGTTTATGCCTATTGATTTTTTTAAATTTCATCAAATTACTACGCATACTTTTGAGCCTGTGCAAATATTCGAAAGTAGCGGCACAACTTTACAAATTCGAAGTAAACATTTTATCAAAGAACTCGATTTTTATCATCAAAATAGTGAAAAAATATTTGAAAATATATACGGAAAATTAGAAAATTTTCATATTTTGGCTTTGTTGCCTTCTTATTTAGAAAGAGGAAATTCGTCTTTGGTGTCAATGGTTGATTATTTTATCAAAAAAACTAACTCGATTCATTCAGGTTTTTATTTGGATAATATAGAAAAATTAGCCGAAAAATTATCAGTATTACACCAACACGAACATCAACATCAACAAAAAGATAAAAAAATTATTTTGTGGGGAGTTTCTTTTGCTTTGTTAGAATTAGCTAAAAAATATCCACAAAATTTAGAAAATATTATTATTATCGAAACAGGTGGAATGAAAGGACGTGGAGAAGAATTGACTAAAAATGAATTGCATCAAATTTTAAAAAAGGCTTTTTTTGTACCAAATATTCATTCTGAATACGGAATGACCGAACTTTTATCGCAAGGATATGCCAAAGAAAGTGAAATTTTCCAAACTCCCAATCATCTTAAAATTTTATTAAGAGAAATAAATGACCCATTTGCGATTTCTCCAACGCTCAAAAAAGGCATTATCAATGTGATAGATTTAGCCAATATTGATAGTTGTGCTTTTATTGCTACACAAGATTTGGGCGAAATGGCTGATAATGGCTTTAAAATCATTGGGCGTGTTGATAATAGCGAAGTAAGAGGTTGTAATTTGTTGATAGAAATATGATAAAAAACAAATTTTATAGCTAAAATTTTTATATTATCCCTAAAAAAAAGTTATTTTTTTAGAAACTATCATTATTTATAAAAATTAGTTTGTAACTTTGCAGAATATTCAACTTAATTTTATATATTTATGCCTTTTCTTCTATTTATTATATTTTTTTTCTTATTTTCTTTACAATTATCTGCCCAAGAAAGAGATGAATTGAGAGAGAATATAAAAAACTATCAAAATGAATTTGAAAGCGCAACTACTGATAGTTTAAAGTTAGAAGCATTGATTAAATTATCCACTATTTATGGAGAAATTTCTTTGGATAGTTCATTAGTTTTTCAAAAAAAAGCAGAAAAAATTGCTCGTGATTCAAAACAAAAAGAATTATTATTAAAAGTATTGATTTTGAGTGGCAACACATATAGAGTGAGAGAAAATACAAAAGAATCCCTTTTTTATTATGAAGAAGCAGAAAAAATAATGAAACAACTGCCACTCAAAAAAAGAGATGCTTATACTTTGTATTATTTGGCAGGAATTTATAGAAATCAAGATAAAATAAAAATATCAGAACAATATTATATCAATGCCTTGGAGGTTGCAGAGGCACAAAAAAACCTCGAAATCAATAATCTAAAATATATTATTTTGAATGGATTGATTGAATTGTGCAAAAATGAAGAGGATTTTAGAAAAGCAGAATATTATTTGAAACAATTACAAAAAGTTGTCAATGAATTAGATAACGCAGATTTAATTGCCTTAAATAAAAATGAAGCGTATGAATATACAAAAGATATTCAAAATACAATCAAAAGTCTCGAGAATTCAAAATATAGAACGGTTACTTATAGTATTTTAGGCATATTTTTTACAGGTTTGATTGGTTATATGTTTTGGTTGTATCAAACTAAAAAAAGACGCGAAAAACACAACGCACTTTTGGCATCTAAAAATGGTGAATTAGAAATTGAAAGACAAAAATCTGATAAATTATTATTAAATATTTTGCCCAAAGAAGTCGCAGAAGAACTCAAAGAATTTGGAAAAGCAACTGCCAAACAATATGCACGTACCACCGTTTTATTTACAGATTTTAAAGGTTTTACAAATATTTCATCAGGACTTACTCCCGAGAAATTAGTAACAGAATTGAACGATTGCTTTGTTATGTTTGATGAAATTATCAATAAATATAACATAGAACGCATAAAAACAATTGGAGATGCCTTTATGTGTGTGGGCGGATTACCTACTACAAACGTTACTAATCCGATTGATGCGGTATTAGCAGGACTCGAAATGCAACGAGCAATGAAAGCAAAAAGAACAGAAAAATTAGCACAAAATTCTGATTATTGGCAATGTAGATTAGGAATAAATACAGGTGAAGTGATTGCGGGGGTAATTGGTGTCAGTAAATTTGCGTATGATATTTGGGGAGATACTGTCAATGTAGCGAGCCGAATGGAAGCAAATGGAGAAGTAGATACGGTTAATATTTCTGAAAATACATTTTTTTTGGTGAAAGATTTCTTTGTATGCACACCAAGAGGAAAATTGGTCGTAAAAGGCAAAGGCGAAATGGAGATGTTTTTTGTGGAAGGCATCAAATCAAACCTTTCTTTGAAAGAAGAAGGCATCGAACCCAATGAAAGTTTTTGGCAATTAGTTGATGAAAAATTTTTTATTTTTCAAAAAAAGTAATTAAATTTGGAAAATACAAAAAAAGTAATTAAATTTGGAAAAATTAATTTGTTTATAAAAATTTATTGAAATAAATCTTACATTTTTAAGACAGTTATACCACATAAAAAGTCAATAATAAATTTATTGAAATAAACTAAAATATATGAGTGCAAAATACAATGCTGTAATGCTAATTGATGATAACGAAATAGACAATCTTATCAATCAAAAAATTATAGAATCTTCGACAATCTCTAATCATATTTTTACGCATACAGGCGGTAAAAGTGCCATAGAATTTTTAAAAAACGCTGAAAAAATTGCTGTAGCAGCAGGAAATCAATCTTTAATGCCTGAAATTATATTTTTGGACATTGATATGCCTCTGATGGACGGCTTTCAATTTTTAGATGAATTTGAAAATTTATCTGAAAATATCAGAACACATTGCAAAATAGTAATGCTTACTTCTTCTATTAATTCGCGTGACATGAAAAAAGCAAAACGTTATACCAATGTAAAAGAATATTTGAACAAACCTTTGACAAAAGAAAGTTTGAAAGCATTAAGTATTTAAGAAAGTAAATATTGAAAATAAAGTAAAAATATTTATAACACGATTGTTTTAGGGACTAAGTAGAAAATATTATACCCAAAAAAACTCCCTCACCTTTAGGGAGGGCTGGGGTCAGTGTTGTTAAGTTCTAATATTTGTCAGGTAAATTATTTTACAAATCAAAATATAATTTGCCAAATCTATAAGATTTTCAAAAAATTATGGATTTTTTACAGAATATTATACAAGTTAATTTCTATTTTATTTGTTAAAAAAAAAGAATTTAACAACACTGACCCTAACCCTCAGTGTTGTTAAGTTCTAATATTTGTCAGGTAAATTATTTTACAAATCAAAATATAATTTGCCAAATCTATAAGATTTTCAAAAAATTATAGATTTTTTACAGAATATTATACAAGTTAATTTCTATTTTACTTGTTAAAAAAAAGAATTTAACAACACTGCCCTAACCCTCCCCAGCGGTGAGGGAACTAAAAATAGGTTTTTTTGAGTGGGTAGTTTATTTTTTAGATGCTCCCTTATTTCTTTTGTTTATTACGTAAGAAAAAATGTAAGTAATAAAATTTTCTTATAAATTAGATAGAAAAGTACTACCAAAAATAATTTATTTAGTTTGTGATTAAAATAAATTACAAATTTTATTTGCAATTATGAAAAACAATATTTATTTTTGTGAAAATAAAATAGTTATAAATATATGGCTCATTGTAATTTGTGCGAAAGAGAAGTAAATCATACTTCAAAACATCATTTATTACCAAAATCGAGAGGCGGAAAACATACAGAAACTACTGATTTGTGCCAACCTTGTCATAAAACAATTCATAAAACATTTAAAAATAAGATATTAGCAAAATTTTATACGGATATTGAAACCTTAAGAAAATCACCTGAATTAGAAACTTATTTATCTTGGATAAAAAAAAGGAATGTGGAGAAATTAAAGTTTTAGAAATATTTTTTTTGTGCTGATATTTATCTTTTTTGTTTTTGTATCAATTTTAAAAAATTATGGTAACACAAGATATTCTTTGGAAAGGTATAATTGAAGATATGTTTGAGGAATTTATGTGGTATTTTTTTCCTGAATTTTCTGAAAATAAAGCAGATTTCTCAAAACCAATTCAATTTTTAGATAAAGAATTACAAAGTCTTTTGCCTGAAAGTGAAAGAAATGCAAGACATGCAGATAAATTAGTAAAAATTCCTGTCAAAAATAAAAATGATAACCCTGTTATTAAGAAAAAAAAGCAAAAAGCAACAAAAAATAAAAAAGAAGAAATAGAATATGTTTATTTTTTATTGCATATCGAAGTGCAAGGTTATACAGATGTAAACTTTGCAGAAAGAATGTTTGAGTATTATTATAGAATTAGAGAAAGGTGGAAAACACGTATTTTTACATTAGTTCTTTATACTGAAGGCGATAAAAATTTTCACCCAAAAAAATTTTATGAGCATTGTGAAGAGACTAATATAACGTATAATTTCAAAACTTTTAAACTTTTAGACCAATCAGAAGAAATATTAAACGTTCCTAAAAATCCATTTAGTGTCGTGATGCGTGTGGCATATAAGGCGTTACAAAAGTCATTAATGAAAAATGATCAGGCACAATTAAAGTGGAAAATTGGTTTGGTGAAAGAAATAATAACTGAATTAGAAAAAGAAAATTATTCTTCTTCTAAGATACACAATATTTTGAATTTTATTCGTTTTTATACTAAATTCTCTGATAAGGAAAGTGATAAAAATTTAGATTTTAAAATTGAAGAAATAACAAAACAAAACGCTAATAATATTATGGGCATAGAAGAAGCAATCAAAAACGCTTTGCGTCAAGAAGGCGAAGCAAAAGGCGAAGCAAAAGGCGAAGTAAAAGGCGAAGCAAAAAGTATTTTAAAATGTATTTCTAAGGGTATGAAAATTCATGAAGTTGCCGAACTTTTTGACCTAAGTATTGATTATGTCAAAGAAATAATTGAAAATAATAAATTTTAATTTTATGATAAAAGTTATTTTATAAAAAGAAAAAAATAAGCATTAAAAATGTGTTTTTTTGAATATTTTAATTATTTTTATGACATATTCAAAAAAACCCATTACTTTTGTTAGATAATAACCGAGCAGTATCCCTAAAAAAAATTAAAATAATTTTTACATGATTTTTCAATATGTTGCAAAACTTTAATTCGATGTCAGAATATATGCAGTTGCTGTTACCTGAAAATATAATATTATCTTATAAAGGACCTATTACTACAAGTTTGATTTCTGGTTTGAGCCAAGAAATTCAAATGAAGTTTAAAGATAATCCTCGTATTAATCGCAAACTGACTTCTATTTATATGGAGTTAGCTCAAAATATTTTTTATTATTCTGTTGAAATCAATCAATTTGGAGAGAGCGATAAAGTAGGAATGATTGTGGTATCTCGAGATGAAGATAATTTTTATTTGATTACGGGTAATTTGATACAAACCCAACAAGGAGATTTTTTGAAGCAACAAGCAGAAAAAATTAATAGTTTAGATGTGGAAAGTTTAAGAAAATATCGTTTAGAAATCGTAGAAGCACCTATCAATCCACAAAGTAAAGGAGCAGGAGTGGGTTTGATTAAAGCCTGTTTGGTGTCTGAAAATCCTGTTGGAGTTAATATTCAAATAATAGACGAAAATTTAAGTTTTTATACTATCATCATTAAAATAAAAAAATAAAAAATTATTCTAAATAAAAAATTTATGGATAATAAAATTATAACAAAATATGGAAAATCTTTATATAGAAGGAGCAAAAGGTGAATTTTATACTCCTTTGGTTAATCTTAATGTTTCAACAGGCGTTTGTGAAATGTCAGGTGAGTCTTATTTGGAATATACAGGCGAATTTTATGCTCAAATTACGCAATGGATTCGTAATTATGCTCAAGAAGTTAAGAAAAGTCTGATTTTTAATTTCAAATTGACTTATTTTAATACAAGTTCATTTAAAGCATTGTTAGGAGTCTTGAAAGTTTTGAAAGAATACCGCAGTCAAGGAGGCGAGGTCAGTATTAATTGGTTTTATCCATCTGATGACGAAGATATTTTGAGAGAAGCACAAGATTTAGCAGAAGGTGCAGCTATCGAAATGAATTACATTGAACAAAATTTTTAATTGATTCTAAAAATACAAATTCCAAATTTTTCATATTCTTTGAAAGTTTGGAATTTTTGATGCTGTCCCAATTTCGTTGCAAATTATAGTTATATCCGACCTTTCTCACCCTATTTTAAAAATCAGTACTATCTTAAAATTCGGAAATTTATTGGCAAAATCCATTCAATAAATGTTATTTTAACAATAATCTGAATAGAAATTAATAAAGGAGGGTAAATTATCAGATAAATTAAATATATTTTATGTGTAAATTTTAAAATATTTATACTTTTTTGAGTAAATACTCTAAAGTAAAATAGAGATATGGAAAGTTGATAGATCATTTAGTTTTTCTTTTTTTAATTTTTTTATATCCTCAAAAATATTGATTTTTAAACTTCTTATAATTTATTTTGAAAAATGAGCAACATTTTTGATTGTTTTGAGTAATCAATGTAAAAATATTTATACTATGAAAAAATATATGAAAAAATACACGCTAAACCTACTATTTTTATTTTTATTTTTGGCAATCACCACCAAAATAACTGCTCAAAGTCCTGTGCAAAGTATATTTGATGAGCAAAGACAAAAATTTGAGGAAATGATGAAAGGTCAAAAACAAGATATGAATAAAACCAAAAAAGAACAAAACAAAATATTTAAAGAATTTAGAAGACAACAAAATGATGATTTTCTAAAATTACTCAAAGACCAAAAATGGAAATTAGTAAAACCTGAAGGTAATATTGAAATAGACGAAACGCCCAAACCAAAAAAAATTCCTACTGCCGAATTGACAGAAGAAGAAAAAAGAAATAATATAGAAATTCAAGCTATTCCAAGACTCGAATTACCGCCTGTGCCTACGCAAAAGTACGCCACGCCCACGATTGTGCGTGTGATGGTGGAGCCAAAAACAGAAAAAAAAGAATTGCCAAAATTATCCTTGAAATATTTTGATATAAATTTACAAGTGGCTTATCCTGATAATTTTAGAGTTGAAAAATTTAAAAATATCAACCAAAAAACGGTGGCAGAATATTGGCAAATTATGAGCGAAAAAGATTATTTATATTTTTTACAACAAATCATCAAATTACGTGTAGAAATGCAGTTGAATGATTGGGCTTATTATCGTCTTTTGCAAAATATTGGAGAACAAATTATGGAAAATGATAGCAATTTAACCACTTTATTTACTTGGTTTATGTTGTTACAATCTGGTTATAATGTTAAAATTGGTTTCGAAGAAGATAATTTATATTTATTGTATCCTGCTCAAACCACTATTTTTAGAAATACATATTATAGAATCGATAAACAACCTTTTTATGTATTGAACGCCACAAAAGCACAAATGCAAGTCAATATTTATGAAAATAATTTTCCTGAAGCAAAACTAATTCCTAATTTATCGATTGGAAGAGAACCCAAAATAAGTACAGAAATTGCTAAAAAAACGTTGAAATTTAGGTATTTATCCAAAGAATATTCGGTTGATGTGGCTTATAATCCAAATATCATTCAATTATATAAAAATTATCCTTTGACAGATATGAAAATTTATTTTGAAGGAAAACCTACAGAAACGGTTGTTAATTCCTTAGAAAAATCTTTGAAAACATTGTTAAAAGGGAAAAATGAATGGGAAAGTGTCAATTTTTTGTTGGCATTTGTCCAAAAAGCATTTCAATATAAAACTGACCAAGAACAATTTAACGCAGAAAAACCTTTTTTTATAGAAGAAATATTGCATTATCCTTTTTCTGATTGTGAAGATAGGTCTGTTTTTTTTGCGTATTTAGTAGATAAATTAGTCGGTTTGGAGGTTGTAGGCTTAGATTATCCGGGGCATATTGCGACTGCTGTCAAATTTAAAGAAGAACTAAATGGTGATTTTGTGATGCACAATAATCAAAAATATTTAATTTGCGACCCTACTTATATAGGTGCGTTTGCAGGCGAAGCGATGACCGATTTGAAAAATGTAAAAGCACAAATTATTGAAATTGTACGATAATTTTTATTATTTGTCATTAGTTTTTGAATGAAAACCAAACGAAATATTTATTTTTGTTTGGTTTTTATTTTGTGGTTCATGGGAAATTATTATGGATATAATTTTTAGTGTCTATATTTTGATATTTTTTTGTATTACTTCTATAAATCTATTTATATATTCATTTTGTATTCTAAAAATAAATTCTCTCTAAAAAAGAAAAAATAAACAAACTTTTCTCGGCTAAATAACGTTATTAGGTCATAAGAGTTGCTATTCTTCGAATAGCGAAGTCGGAGGCTTCAGAAATTGTAGGTTTAAGTAACGCTTCGCTTAATACTTAAACCAGTTTCTTTTTTTTATTATTTTATACTTAAACCAGTTGGGGATTTTCTATATTTTTTATTTACTTAATGCCTTTTCGAGTAAGTTATGTAAGCGAGTTATTTCGGTTTCGAGAGAAGTGATGCGGGAAACGTAAGACAACTTTAATTCCTGTAAAATGGACTGATTTGCACCAATACCTATAGAATTATCACTAAAATTACAATAATTATTGTTGAAAACTACCTTTTCATCAAAAGCAAAAATATCTTCAGGTCTTACATCTAAAATTTTTGCTATCTGTTCCAAACGCGATACAGTTAACTCTATATCTCCTTTTTCCCAACGACTATAGTTTTGTTGAGTAGTATCGAGTTTGTCCGCCATGTGTTCTTGCGTAATGTTACGAAGTTCACGCATTTTTTTAATTCGTTGTCCTATTTCCATATTTTTTTTTAAATTAGTGTAAAGAACACTTACTTAGTGTATATAACACTTCAAAATTAGTAATTATTTCTAAGAAAACAACTAATTTTGCAAATAATTTTTATTTGTTCACCTAAAAATTTTGTAATAATGAAGAAATCGTAACTATTTGGATAACTTATTACAAAATAAAGAATAAAAAAAATAGGTTATCTGACAATTTTTTGTGGAATCAGTAAGAAATAGCTAAACTTATCCATCTAAAATTTTCGAGATTAGAAATACCAAAACTCAGTCACTTATTTCAGAATAAAACACTGAAATAGCAATGTTTATAAACGGCAATATTTTTTATAAATACAATGTTTTCAGGATTAGAGACTATGACTTTTTTTTATTCTCGTTCCTGAGACTACAAATTGAATTTTCACAATTTAAACAATAGTTAGTCAAAATGAAAAATCTAATCAAAAACTGTTTATTATTAGCAATACTTATGTTCTCTGTGTTATCGGTTAAAGGTCAGAGTATAGAAGAAGTTTGGATAAAAGCCAAAGCTTTATATGATAATGAAAATTATCAATCTGCTTTTCCATTGATGTTAAAGGCAGCTAAAAATAACCATCCTCGTGCGCAAGTTCACATGGGACTAATGTATGAAAATGGGCAAGGTCGTACAGTTGATCATTACAAAGCAGTAGAATGGTACAAAAAAGCAGCAAATCAAGGACATGATTGGGCAGAATATAATTTAGGTGTAATGTATTCTCAAGGAAAAGGAGTCAAAAGAGATTATAGTTTGGCAATTTATTATTATAAAAAAGCAGCAGAACAGAATAATGCAGGTGGATTTGGCGGGTTGGGGGAACTGATAGAGAATGGTTGGGGCTGTACGAAAAATTTTGATCAAGCAATTGGTTTGTATCAAAAAGCAGCACGTTTAGATGACAAGTGGTCACAAGACAGGCTCACTAAATTAGGTTACTCTTGGTAACATTTATTGAATTTTTGAAGGGATAGATCCTAAACTGGTTTAAGCATTAATCAAAGCATTACTTAAACCAAAAAAAGCGTAGAAAAATACTTGTTATCAAAATAGAAAATAGTGCATTTTCATCAAAATAACAAGTATATTTCTTGTGATTTTGCCTAAAACCAATGATTGAATTGTATATTAGCCTCCAGATAAATCTGGAGGCAATTCAAGAAATATATTTTTATTTTACACACAAATTTCTTAAAAACCTATTTTGTTTGGTTTTTATTTTTACAAAACCTTTTTATCCGCCAAACCTTTTGCTTTCAAAGCAGGATAAAACGAAGCCAAAATCGTAATGATAGTTACAGATAAAAATGTATAAAAAATATCGATTCCATCAATTCGGACAGGATACGCAGATACAATCGTGGTGCTTGTACCCAAAGTAATAAAACCAAAAACTTGTTGCAACACACACAATCCAATACCCAAAAACATACCTACTATTGCTCCAGAAATAGCAATAATAATTCCTTCAAAAAAGAATATTTTTTGTAAAGTAATATCTTCCGCACCCATCGCACTCAAAATAGCCAAATCTTTCTTTTTATCGATGGCTAACATCATCAAAGCAAAGAAAATATTAAAAGAAGCAACGCCCAAAATAAAAGACAAAGTAATATACATAAAAAACTTTTCAATTTTTAAAGCACGCAAGAAATGGGCTTGTTGTTCTCGATTGGTTTTGACAGTAAATTTATTGCCCAAAAACTTTTTTAATCGATTTTGTACGGTTTCTAAACTTTCATTATCATTTATTTTTACTTCTAATGATGTTCTTTTTCCTTGATAATCTAATAATTTTTCTGCAAAACGAATCGGTACAAATACATATTTACTATCATAATTAGATTCTAAAGTAAAAATTCCGCCTGCAAATATATTTTTGATATGAAAGTTTTTTTCGGGATTTGTACTACTCAAATTGATTTTTTGCAATCGTTTTGGATACCAAAATTGTAACATATCAAATTCATTTTTGACAGAAATAGACATATAATAAGCAATTTCACGCCCAATAATCGCATACATTTGCTCGTCATCATCTATCACAAAACCTGCTTTTTTGTCTTTATCGTCTAATCTATGGTATAAAATGGTGTTCGCAATTCGGGATTGTGTTGCATAATTTTCGCTTACGCCTTTGATAGTTACAACCATTTGCGTTTGTTTATATTTCAATAAAGCATTATCTTCTATGATTTCGGATACAACTTTTACTCCTTTTACTTGTCTAATTTTTTCTAAAAATATTTTATCACATTCAAAACTTTTTCCTTTTGATAAAGCAATTTGCAAATCAGGATTAAACTTCGAATGTAATCCAAAAAACAAATCTTCCATACCATTAAACACAGACAAAACCACAATCAATGCCATGGTGCCAACCGCCACCACCAACATAGAAATAATAGAAATAAAATTAATGTATTTCTTTTTATGTTTGGAAAAAAAATATCTACGGGCAATCAAATAAGATAAATTCATAGTATTGAAGGCAGGCTGCTCAGGGTTTTTTTAAAGATAAAATAAAGTTACAAAGATAAAATAATATTGTGAGAAATGCAAAATAATGGTTTGAAAACATTGATTTTAAGAATTTTTTATATGATATTTTTAAATTAGTATTTTTTAAATGAAAGAGATTTTAGCACACAGATAACACGGATTTAGCGGATTACTACGGATTTTTTTTCTTTTTTCTCGAATTTTTAATGATTTTTGTCAATTTTTGGCTACCATTTAAAAAACTCTATTATAAAAACAAAAATTGGTAGTGTTACAAATTTTTTTGCAAAAAAAATTTGTAATTTTAAAATAAAATTCTGATGTTACGCAGGCTTTAAATAAGATTTATAATAAGTAGATTTTCTTTCGTTTTATTCTGCTTTCTTACATTTATATTCATTGAAAATCAATACTTTATGATAATGAAATTACCATTTTACAAATTAAAATTTTACCTTGCGTAACATAAGTAAAATTTATCGATGAAATATTTTTGATTTACAATAAAAAAAAATAAAATTTATCGATGAGGTGTTTTTTACGAAAAATAAAAATAAATTTGCAACGAAATTGATGACAATATCAAAAAATTTGATTATTGATGTCAATCTCTCAATAAACAAGATAGAAATGGACTATCTCAAGCTACTTGTTATTTAAGATTAAGAGTAGAAAAAGATAAAAAAAATTATAAAATTATATTTGTTGTAGGTGGAACACTTAGTAATCAATCACAAAAATATGGTAGTTTTTATAATCCCGAACCATTTACTGAAAATGAAATTACTAAATTAGTTGATGCAGAAAGAATAGATAAAAGTGATTATTTAGAGTTTATTTATAGAATGCAAGAATTTATCGAAAAAATGTCGCAATAATCTCAAACTTATTACAAAAAAACATGGAAAATATGCGGTTTCAATTAGCAAACATACAAAATATACAAGAAATCAGAATTTTGGCAGAAAAAATTTGGAATGTTCATTATATTTCAATTATTTCAAAAGAACAAATTGATTTTATGTTGGAAAAAATGTATTCGAAACAAAGTTTATTTCAACAAATGACCAAAGAAAATCATCAATTTTATTTGGTTTTTATCAATGAAATAGCCGTTGGATATGCGTCTATTAGCACCAATGATGGCAAACAATATTTTTTACATAAATTATATTTAGATATTTCTCACCACAAAAAAGGTGTAGGAACGCAATTTTTGACGTTTTTAGAAATACAACACACGCCTGAAACTTTGCAACTAACAGTCAATCGAAATAATCACAAAGCCATCAATTTTTATTTAAAACATGGCTTTGTGATAGAAAAAGAAGCAGATTTTGATATTGGCAACGGTTTTCAAATGAATGATTTTGTGATGATAAAAAATAATTTACCTTAAAAATCTAATACACAAGCCATTCTTCTTGATGTTTTATTTTCACTTGTTTTTGTGGATAATTTTCGGTGTGTCCAATAATTTTTCCTTCAATTTGATATTTTTTTGCTTCTTTGATGATGATTTCAGCCGTTTTTTCATCAGTATAAATTTCTAATCGGTGTCCCATATTAAACACTTGATACATTTCTTTCCAAGAAGTTTGACTGGCGTTTTGTATCATTTGAAATAAAATTGGCGTGTCAAATAAATTATCTTTAATGATATTGACTTCATTCACAAAATGTAATACTTTGGTTTGTCCGCCCCCTGTGCAATGAATCATACCTTTTATTTTATCTCTATTTTCTGTCAAAATCTCGTGCATCAACGGCAAATAGGTGCGAGTGGGGGAGAGGACTAACTTTCCAGCGGTTATATTTTGCTTATTTTCGGTTTGAATTATATCTGTTAATTGATATTTTCCTGAATAAACTAACTCTTCGGGAATTTGATTATCAAAACTTTCGGGATATTTTTGAGCGTATTGTTTGGCAAAAACGTCATGTCTTGCAGAAGTCAAACCATTACTTCCCATTCCGCCATTGTATTCATTTTCATAAGTTGCTTGCCCAAAAGAAGCCAAACCTACAATCACTTGTCCACTTTTAATAGTATGATTACTAATAATTTCACTTCTTTTGGCTCTTGCCGTAATCGAACTATCGATGACAATAGTTCGAACTAAATCACCAATATCTGCCGTTTCTCCACCTGTATTATGAATTTTGATATTATATTTTTCTAAATTGGCTAAAAATTCTTGTGTTCCTTCGATGATTGTTTTGATAATTTCACCTGAAATCAAATTTTTATTTCTCCCAATAGTAGAAGACAACAAAAAATTATTGGTAACTCCTACACACATCAAATCATCAATATTCATCACAATACTATCTTGTGCCACGCCTTTCCAAACCGATAAATCGCCTGTTTCTTTCCAATATAAATACGCCAAAGATGTTTTTGTGCCTGCTCCATCTGCGTGCATAATATTGCAATATTGTTCGTCATTTCCTAAAAAATCGGGAATAATTTTACAAAATGCTTGTGGAAAAATACCTTTATCCAAGTTTTGAATGGCTTGATGTACGTCAGTTTTTTGGGCAGAAACGCCTCTTTGGTCATATTTCATAATCAAAATTAATAATTATCTTGCTTTAATAATTTACAAAATTAAATGAAAAAATGTTAAAATACAAAATATTAAAATAATTTTAATATTTAACGTTTTAAATTTGATATATCTAAAAAAAAATAGTATTTTTGCGTTTCTAATATTACAAACTTAAATAGAACTTATTTATTACTTTAGTTTTTACTTATCTTCTTATTTTCATTTTTTACATAATATTTGATATTGATTGATTCATTCATTCTTTTTATGCAACTAAAATTTCATTCATTGCGTACTCGTTTCTTAGTTACTTTTTTATTGTTCACAACTTTAACAATTATAGTAGCTGGAATAAGCCTATCGTTTTATCATCAAACTTCACAACTAGCCACTATTACAAGCGAAATTGAAGGCTCACAAATGCAGGCTTTTCGTATTTTAAAAATTGAGCATGATTTTTTTGATTATGAAGCTACTAATCCTGAATTTTACCAAAAAAAAAGTAGTGATTTTTTAGATAGACACCACAATTTGTTAAGTTTACTCAAAAAACAACTATATAAATTATTAGAAACAAATGGTATACACGGTATCAAAACAAAAAGAAATAACGTCAAAGAAGATATAAAACATATTATTCAACAAGTAGAAACGTATGAGAAAACACTCAAAGATATTTCTCAAAAAATGTTAAAAAGAGGTTGGACTAACTCAGGATTGGAAGGTGAATTGGTAGAAAAATATCATCTATTAGAAAAAAAATATGAAAATTCATACCCTGAAGTAAAAAATTTATATGTAGGTGAAACTGCAAAATTAAAAATAGAAGATTGTTATGATTTAGCAAAAAGACTACAATCTGTGATGGAAGAAGCAAAATTATTTCCAAGATTAGCCGAAAAAGAACACATCGAACTCTTAAAAATACTAGTAGAATATGAAAGTATATTAAGTCAAATTATTCAAATAGAAGAATTATTAGGTACAAAAGAAAATAAAGGATTGAGAGAAAAACTGAAAAACTACTCGGAAGCAACCATAGATTTGATGGAGCAGTTGGTTCGTGCTGTCAATGAAGAAGTAATTGCCATAGAAAAATATCTATTTAATTTGTTTGGAAGTATTATTGTGGGTATGATTTTGTTAGGAATATTTTTGAGCTACTGGGTCGCAAATATTATGACAAGACCAATTGAAGTACTTTCTGATACAATTCGTACTTCTATTGACCGAAAATTTTCAGGTGAAGTTTCTTTGATTGTCAATAATTCAAAAGACGAAGTAGGAAAATTGACAAGAGATTTTAATGTAATGTTAAAAGAAATTCATCACAGAATCAGTGAAATTAGAGTCAATAATGCCAAATTAGAAAATCAAAATACGGAATTAAACCAAATTAATAATCAACTTACAGAATCAGAAAAATATCTTACGAAATTAAATAAAGTAAGAGATACATTTTTTTCTATTATTTCACACGATTTGAGAGCGCCATTGAATACTTTGAATGGTTTTTTGGGAATATTAAAAATTCAAGCAGATGCTTTTTCGCCTGACGAATTGAAAAATTTTGCTGATGATATGGAAAAATCTATCGCAAGATTGCATAATTTGTTAGAAAATTTGTTGCAATGGTCACTTTCACAAACAGGCGATATAGAATTTAAACCGCAAAAAATAAAATTAAACGAAATAATACAAAATAATATAGATTTGTATTTGCAGACTGCCAAAAATAAAGAAATTAATTTTATGGATAATGTAAAAGAAAATGTTTGGATTTATGCTGATAATAATATGGCTGATTTTATTTTTAGGAATTTGATAAGCAACGCCATTAAATTCTCAAATACCAATTCAAATATCGAATTAATAAGTACTTCCGAAAATGGATATGCCAAAATAACTGTTCAAGATCACGGCGTAGGAATGAGCAAAGAACATTTAGATAAAGTTTTTGAACCCGAACAACACATCAGCACCCCAGGCACGCAAGCAGAAAAAGGAACAGGTTTTGGTTTGTTACTTTGTAAAAATTTTGTAGAAAAAAATGGTGGAAAAATTGAAATAGAAAGTAAAGTAAATGAAGGTACAAAAATTCATATATTTTTACCAAAATCACTATAATTTTTACTTTTTATATTTGTGAAACTTTTATATTGATTTCTGTTTTTTTGCCATCTTCATCAGCACAACTAATTTTCATCATGCCTATTTCGGGCTTAAAATAAATATTTTTCAGTGGCGAAGTAGTTTCATAAAATTTATCATTGATATACCAATGCACTTTTTGAATAGTTGGCGAAACTCGACAAGAAAGTATCAATTCTACTTCATTATTTTTTTCTATTAAATATTCTTTGTGAGGCGAAGGCGAAATAATCAAAGGTCTTTCGTGAGTCTGTGTGATGTGCATACAACCAGGATTATGCGGAGGAATCGAAACTATTTTTTCATTTTGTTCCAATAAATAAGAAGTAATTTCCGCAGAAAAATTAGCATATAATTTCTTTTTTGCGTTTTTAATCGGTAAACATTGATTACAAAAACTAATTTTTTCCGCATCATCAACCCAAATTTCTTTCAAATGTTCACATTTTTTGATAGATGAAATGGTCGGAATATAACTATCCAATATTTTATTATCACAAAAATTATTGGGTAAAAGTCCTGTTTGGCTGCAAATACTTCTTAATTTTATACTTTTTGGTACTTCAAACCAATCATTATTTTGTTTATACGTCAAGGTTTTGAAAATATCTTTCATTAATGGAGTTGCCACTTCTGCTCCTACCAAATTATTAGCCCCTTCACCCGAAAAATTGCCTATCCAAACTCCGACCGTATAAATAGGATTATAGGCAATACACCACGCATCACGCCTGCCCAAAGAAGTTCCTGTTTTCCAAGCAATTTTTAAAGCGTTTTGTGTGTTATCATTTTTTTGCATATTTCCTAAAATTTCGCTTATTAAATAGGCACTTTCTTCTTTGAGAATAGCAATATTTTTTGATTTTTTTTCATTTCTTAGATACATAAAAGGACTAAAATTGCCTTGATTCGCAAAAATTTGATACAAATTAACTAATTCTTCTAAACTTGTTCCTAATCCACCCAAAGCCATCGACAAACCCAATTTTTTTTCTTCTTTTTTGACTTGTTTATATTGTAATTGAATCAATTTTTGTATCAAAATCTGTGGAGAAATGAGTTGTAAAATTTTGACTGCAGGAATATTCAAAGAAGTTTTGAGCGCATTTTCGACAGAAACTTGTCCCGTAAATTTTTTATTAAAATTTTCAGGAACATATCCACCAAAATCGGTAGGAACATCGGCTAAGATTGTTTTGGGCGTAATCAAACCTTTTTCGATTGCCAACGCATAAATCAAAGGTTTTAAAGTACTACCAGGTGAGCGAATTGCTTTTACGCCATCATTTTCGCCTTCATCTTTCTTATTTTCAAAATCTGCAGAGCCAATATACGCCTCAATCGTCTTGGTTTGATTGTTAATGACCAAAACAGCCGCTTGATGAATGTTATATAATTTGGTTCTTTCTGTAAAATTACTTGTCAGTTGTTGAATTTTTTCTTGTTTTTGTTTATCTAAATAGGTATAAATTAAATACTGGTCGGGGAATAAATTTTTCATTCTTCGACAAAATTGCGGAGCAATTACTCTTGGTTTTTGTTTTTTTTCGGGTAATTTTTCTTTTAAGGCGGCTTCTATATCTTCTTTGGGGAAATATTTTTGATTACTCATTTTTTTGAGCCAATGATTTTTTGCTTCAAATAAAACTTGATTTTTTTTGCCTAATGCCCACGTATTAGGTCGATTGGGCACCAAAGTAAGCGTTACTACTTGCGAAAGGCTTAATTGTGCGGGAGTTTTTTGAAAAAATAACCAAGCCGCAGATTTTACGCCTTCCACATTGCCACCATAAGGAATTAAATTAAAATATAATTGTAAAATTTCTTCTTTTGAATAATGAAAATCTAACTGAAAAGCCCTAAAAATTTCGATACATTTATTAAAATAAGTTCTTTTTCGCTTTTCTAACATTCTTACCACTTGCATCGTGATAGTAGATGCACCCGAATTTTTTTTCCAATACCAAATATTGCCTACAAATGCCTTTCCGATTGCCAAAAAATTAACACCATTATGCCAATAAAAATACTTATCTTCTTTAAAAATCAATGTTTTACGTAATTCTGGGCTGATTTCGTGCAGTTCAGTTTTCATTCTCCATTTGCTATCATTACTCAAATATGCCTCTAAAATACTACTATCTTTTGCCATCACTATCGTAGAATATTGAATATGGGTACGAAAAGGAAAACAAAAATCTAAGCCTATAAATGTAAAAAATAAACCCATCAAAAATAAAATTAAAAAAAATAATTTTTTTTGATAAGATTTAAAATGATAATTTTTGAGTATCAAAGTTATATAATTTTAAGATATAAAATGCAAAAATATTGATTTTTTAGGACAAAAACAATAATTATTTAAAGTATTACAAGAAATATGATAAATAGCAATAAAAAAACGAATGTAAGAAAAAAAGAAATAAAGTTTATTTGTATATATTATTAATAAAATAAAATCTCACAAGAACACGTTAAAATTCAATAAAAACAAAAAAAATAATTTTTTTTTGAAAAAATGAAACTTTTTTATACTTTTGTACGTTTATGTATTAAAGTAATTTATGTAATATTTTTTATGTATTGTTATTATTTTAAAAATAAATATAAAAAAAGAATAAAAACATACAGACAATTTGTCTTTTTTAACCCCCCAAAAAACTTATGACAGCTATCACTACAACATTAGCAAAATTCCAAATCGAACAAATCAGTTATGATTTGATTTTAAAGTTATCGAACTTAGAACCGAAACAAAAAAATGTACTCGTTGGCAATTTGAATAGATACATTGCCATCAGAAAAAATAATTCAGGAATTGAAGCAATTTTTGAAACCTTAGGCTATCGTGACGAGTGCGCCAACTTATTAAAGAAAATGTTAAATGAACCGCAATTTGCTTAGTATTTCTTCTAAAAACAAAGTACAACTTTTCAAAAAAGTTGTACTTATTTTTTATAAAAATCATTCCGCCAAAAACAAAAAAATTGTTGGTTTTTTATGCAAATCGACTTCTATTTTTTTCCAATCTTTCTTTTGAAAAGTTTTGATAAAAACAGTTTCATTTGTAATATCGCAAGCCACACAAAGCCAAGTATTGTCTTGTAAATGTTGTAAAAAACTTTCTTTGAGTTGGTTATTTCTATAAGGAGTTTCTATAAATATTTGCGTTTGATTATTTTTTTTACTTTGTTTTTCTAATTCAATCATTTTATTTTTTCTTTTTTCTGCCTCAATCGGCAAATAACCATGAAAACAAAAATGCTGTCCATTCAATCCAGAAGCCATTAATGCTAAAAAAATAGAAGAAGGACCTATCAAAGGAATGACTTGAATATTTTTGCTATGCGCCCATTTTACAATCCAATTCCCAGGGTCTGCAATACTCGGACAACCTGCTTCAGACATCACGCCTACAATTTTTCCTTTTTCTATTTTGTCTAATGTTTTCTTTAAATCTTGGGGAGTAGTTTGTTGATTTAATTCGTGAATTTCGGGAGTTTCGAGGTCAAAATTGGGAATATATTCTCTCAAAAAACGGCGTGAAGTTCTTGTATTTTCCACTAAAAAAATTTCTATCGTAGGTAAAATTTCTTTAATTTGTGGAGAAAGAACAAAATCTGCCGTATTAGGGGCAAGTGGAGTGGGAATAAGATAAAGCATTTTTATACCAAGATTTATATAATATTAGTGATTGATAAAATTGATTTGTTTGATGAATTTCGAACATTTATATCTCAAAAAATCATAAAATCAACTAATTTTTTGAGTATAATTTAAAACAAAATTAGGAAATTTATTCAAATATTATTCTTTATTTTTTTTACTTGTTAAATTTCTTTTTAAAAAAATCGTGTGCCAGATTCGCTCTCACAGCAATAATTTCTGCATCTTTTCTCTGACTTTCTTCCCTAAAATTATCAGGGTGATATTTTCTCATTTGCTTTAAATAAGCTTTTCTTATCACTTCAAAATCAGTAATTCCAACGGCAATTTCTAAAGCTGCTGCGTGTTTTGTTTCTTCGTTCATATTTTTAATTTTTGTTTTATTTTGTATTAAATTTCTTTTTAAAAAAGTCATAAGCTACATTGACTTTCATAGAGATATTTTCTGCGTGTTTTTTCTTATCTTCTTCGCTAAATTTATCAGGGTGATATTTTTTCATTTGTTTTTTATAAGCTGTTTTTATGACTTCAAAATCAGTAATTCCAACAGCAATTTCTAACAATTCTGCGTGTTTTTTTTCCTCTGGTGAAGTAGCACTATATGGATTTGTATTTGCGTTTGTATTTTGGTTTTGTTGATTTTGGTTTGTTTGGTTATATTTTGCATATTCGCGATGTCTATAATCGCTTGTTTCTTTGGCTTTATCTTCAAATTTTTGATAATACGCATCAAATTTATCAGCCGCACTATTTGATTTTGGCTCATATTTATATTTATATCTTTTTTCTGCTTCACCCGGATTTTGTTCGTATTCTTTGTAAGCCTTTCTAAATTCTTCTTTTTGTTTGGCGTTCAATCCTAATTCATTCATCAAAGTTTCGATGTCTGTATTTTGTTTGTTAGGTGCTTCATAAAATCCTAATAATCTTTTTAGTTGAGTATCTTCGACTATTGCCTGAAAAATCTCAATTAACATTTTTGTTATCATTTTATTTTATTTTTTTATGCTTATTTTGAATATTTTTTTCTTTTTTAATCTCTCAAAAATTACCCCAAAAAATCAGCCAAATAATTATTTTTGATATTTTTGGCATATTTTTTTTACATTGATGTAACTTTTGTCATTAAAAATATTCCCTATAGACGTTTTTTTTGTTGATTTATTGTAATATGACTAATAAAAATTATAAAGTAATATTTTTTATTTTATTTTTTTGTGGATATTTTTTTATTTCATAAAAAACTATATTACAATATGAGTGACATTTTGAATTTAACACAAAAAGGCTATTTAAAGACGATTAAGGTATTTTCAATATTTTTAAATATTTAGTATTTGGTTAAATTAATAAAAAATACTTACGGGAATTTGTCGTATCTATTTTTAATTAATGTTTTAAATACAAAAAATTCTTTTATACTAAATTTAAGCCTTTATAGCCTTTACAACTATGTCACCCATATTGATATTATTTTTATATTTTTATATAATTTATTGATAATCAATTACTTACATATTCAACTGATTTGAATACTAATTTTGAAGTTTGATGACTTTTCTATTCGAAGAATAACAACGTTTACAACATTATAAGGTTATTTATTTGAAATAAGTTTATTTTATTTTGAATAAAAATAATATTTTTTTGCTGAAATAATAAACATTTTCTTGTATTTTCAATATTTTTTTTGTTTATTTGCAACAAATAAAACAGAAAATATAATAAAATGCCTTTAATAATCGTATCAATATAAAAATATAAAGTATAAAATATAAAGTATAAAAATATAAAACAATGTTCAAACAATTCAATTTTAATCAACTCAATTCGCCCGATTTCAAAGAAGACTCAGTAAGAGAAGTATTGATTTTGCCTATTTTACAACGATTGGGCTACCAACAAACACAAATTATAAGAAGTAAAACATTACAACATCCTTTCCTAAAAATAGGCTCAAAAAAAAGAGCCATCAATTTAATACCCGATTATCTTTTTAAAATAGAAGAAAATTATGCGTGGGTTCTTGATGCCAAAGCACCCAACGAAAGTATTACACAAGGTGATAATATCGAACAAGTTTTTTCCTATGCCACGCATCCCGAAATACGAACGAAATATTTTGCGCTTTGTAATGGTCGTGAATTTGCTCTTTTTCGTACCGATGAACAAAAACCTTTTTTATATTTTTTGTTGCAAGATATAGAAAATTATTGGGAACAATTAGATAGATACCTCGCTCCTGATGCGTTTCAGGCAGGAAAACCTTTTGAATATTCTTTGCCTAATCAAGCCATAAACACAAAAAATAATAATTTTGATTATCTTGCAAGACCACTTTTAGACGAAATTCCTGTAAGAAAACAAGCCGCAAAACGTCATTTTGGCGTTACCGCATATTTTACCAGACAATCTTGGGATATTGTCCAAAATTATATCCGTAATTTTTCGCAGGTAGGTGATGTTGTCCTTGACCCTTTTGGTGGTTCGGGCGTTACGGCTATAGAAGCATTGATGACAGATAGAAAAGCAATACATATAGACCTCAATCCTATGTCCATTTTTATGGTAGAAAGTTTAGTCGCTCCTGTGAAAACTTCTGAATTACAAAAAAGTTTTGATAAAATAAAAACGGCTTACGAAAAATCACCGATTGCTAATTTTGATATCATTCCTAAAAAAGAACAAGAAGAACTCTTAAAAAAATATCCTTATCCTAAAAATATTTCCTTGCCCAAAGGTTCAGACGTAAAAAGCATAGAACAACTTTTTTCGAATAAACAACTCGTACAACTTGCTTTCCTTAAATCTCTTATCAAACAAGAAAAAAATCAGAATATTCAAAAAGGACTTTTATTGGCTTTTTATAATACAGTTTCTATTTGTAATTTAACATTTCATGAAAGCCCTAAAGGCGGTGGTGCTAATTTGGTACATTATTATAGATATAGAATAGCGCCAACACCTGCTATGCAGAATATTTTAGTAGTTTTTGAACGTAAATTTAAGAGAATTATTAGTGGAAAACAAGAAATAGAATTAAAAATAAATGACCAAACTATTCAAAATGGGCAAATATTGAAAGGAACGGCAACGGATTTAGGTTTTATCAAAAATGAAAGTGTAGATTATATTTATACAGATCCACCTTATGGCAAAAAAATTCCGTATTTGGATTTATCAACTATGTGGAATGGTTGGTTAGATTTGAAAGTTACGCAATCAGATTTTGATTTGGAGGCAATCGAAGGAGGTGAACAAAAGAAAAGCAAAGAGCAATACAATGAATTGATACAAAAATCTATTCAAGAAATGTATCGTGTCCTAAAATTTGATAGATGGATGTCGTTTGTGTTTGCGCACAAAGACCCAGAATTTTGGCATTTGATAGTAGAAACGGCAGAAAAATGCGGTTTTGAGTATGCGGGAGCGGTTTCTCAAAAAAATGGACAAAGTAGTTTTAAAAAACGTCAAAATCCTTTTACCGTACTTTCGGGTCAGTTAATCATCAATTTTCGAAAAGTCCGTAAGCCCAAAGTAATAATGAAAGCGAATTTGGGAATGGAAATAGGTGAAATAGTAATGCAAACGATAGAGGGCGTAATTGCGAAAAATAACGGAGCGAATTTGGAGCAAATCAACGATGAATTAATTATCAAAGGTTTAGAATTAGGTTTTTTAGATTTGTTAAAAAAACAATACGTTGACCTCACTCCTATTCTTTTGGATACATTTGACTATGACGAAAAGACCGATATTTTTATGATAAAGAAAAATAAGAAGTTCAAAACTCACGTAGATTTGAATTTAAGAGTGCGTTATTATTTGATTTCATATTTACGAAGAATGGGATTAGAGAAAAAAGAAGCACGTTTTGATGAAATTATTTTGCATATTATTCCTTTGCTTAAAAATGGTATTACTCCAGAAGAACAAACGGTTTTAAATGTATTAGAACAAATAGCTGAGCGTATCGGTAAAGATTCTTGGCAACTCAAAATAGAAGGGCAACAACAAATTTTTAAATAAAAAAAATAATGGAACAGCATTGGATTTTATTAAGTTTAGAAAAATATTGGTCAAAACAAGCAAAATTATTAGATTTTCAAAGTTTTGTATTTCAATATGTGGAGTCGATGATTATCAAAAATCGAGAAACAGGTTTAGAATTTTGGCGTTTTGTACGCAAAAATGAAAAAGATACTTTGTTAGAAGTGTATAAAAAATGGCATTTGTTGTCGTAGAATTTTTTCAGAAACGAATAAAAATATTTTTTCAGTGTCAATGTCGAAGACTTGACAAACTGAAAAAATGATATTTTTAAGAATGTATCAATCTTAGTACACTTTCTAAAAATTTAAGAAACACTTCATAAAGTAAGGTTTATATAACCAGACAAAAAAATCCATCAACCTTTTTAAAAATTGATGGATTTTTACGATTATAAATACTAAAAGATTAAGATTCTTTTTGAGATAAATCAATTTGAACTTCTTTTTTTGGCTCTTCAGCAGGTTTTACGGCGGCAATAGGTTCTTTTTTTCCTTCCATAAAACTTTGATAAGAAGTAAGTTGAGCAAAAGGTCTTTTTCCTAAAATCCTTTCTAAATCATCTTGAAAAATAATTTCCTTTTCCAACAATGCTTTTGCCAATTTATCTAGTTCCTCTCTTTTTTCTTTCAATAAATCACAAGTACGATTATAAGCACTATCAATAATTTTTTTAACTTCTTCATCAATAATGCGTGCTGTTACGTCTGAATAAGGTTTTGACATTGAATATTCTGATTTTTCAGCATCATAAAAAGAAATATTACCAATTCTATCGTTCATTCCGTAAATAGTTACCATTCCGTAAGCCATTTTTGTGATGCGCTCCAAATCGCTCAAAGCACCCGTTGATATTTTGGCAAATACAATTTCTTCTGCGGCACGTCCTCCAAAACTGGTACACATATCGTCAATTAGTTGTTCGGTACGATAAATATATTGTTCTTTGGGTAAATATTGTGCATAACCTAATGCTGCTACTCCTCTTGGTACAATACTTACTTTCACTAAAGGATTAGCGTGTTCTAAAAACCAACTTGTAACCGCATGACCTGCTTCGTGATACGCAATAATTTCTTTTTCTTCGGGAGAGATAATTTTATTTTTCTTTTCTAGTCCACCGATTACTCTATCGACTGCATCTTGAAAATCAACCATTTCTACAGAAGATTTATTTCTTCTGGCTGCTATCAAAGCGGCTTCGTTACACACATTGGCAATTTCAGCCCCTGCAAAACCGGGCGTTTGTGCTGCTAATTTTTTTGCTTCTACATCTTGCGATAATCGCAAAGGTTGTAAATGAACTTTAAAAATTGCTTCACGTCCTATAATATCAGGTCTATCGATGCTAATTTGTCTATCAAAACGACCTGGTCTCATCAAGGCAGCATCTAAAATATCTGGTCTATTGGTGGCTGCCAAAATAATAACTCCTGAATCTGTGGCAAATCCGTCCATTTCTACTAACAATGAATTTAAAGTATTTTCTCTTTCGTCGTTAGCGCCTGGCATTGCGCCTCGTCCTCTGGCACGTCCTATGGCATCAATTTCATCAATAAAAATGATACAAGGTGCTTTTTCTTTTGCTTGTTTGAATAAATCTCTTACGCGTGCTGCTCCTACGCCCACAAACATTTCGACAAAATCAGAGCCAGATAAACTAAAAAATGGTACGGCTGCTTCGCCTGCTACTGCTTTGGCTAATAAAGTTTTTCCTGTTCCGGGAGGTCCTACTAATAAAGCACCTTTTGGAATTTTACCACCTAGAGTTGTAAATTTTGTAGGATTTTTCAAAAACTCTACAATTTCTTCTATTTCTTCCTTGGCTTCATCGAGTCCTGCTACATCATTAAAAGTAATACGAATTTTATTATCCGCATCAAATAAAGCGGCTTTTGAGCGTCCTATATTAAAAATTTGTCCGCCTGGTCCTGAAGAACCTGTCATTCTTTTTATCAATATCCAAATAAAAAATAATATCAAAATAAAGCTTCCCCAATACAAAACATTATTGACTATGTCGGCTCTATCTTCAATTTCGGTTTCGATTTGTTTTTCTTTAGGAATATCTTTTTGAGCGTTGGCTACTAATTCTTCTAATTTATCAACAGAATTGATACGAAATTTGTAGTGAGGTCCTTCATCAGAAATACGTGTTTTTGTTGGGTCTTGATATTCTTTTTTCTTGAGTGCTTCTCTTTTTAAAGTAATTTCGACCATGTTTCTATTGACCACGATGACTTTTTTGACATCTTGATTGCTTAACATATCTGTAAATCTTTTGCGTGTTGTTTCAGTGGGTGAATTGACGCGACTAAAATAAACTAATCCCAATACCAATAAAGCCATTCCAACAATCAACCAAAATTGATACCCGCCATTACTATTATTGTTAGTATTTTTTGGTCGGTTTTGGTTGTTATTTTGCAGATTTTTGTTTGATTGCTCACTCATTATTTTTGATTTTTTAATTTTTACGAAGTTATTTTTTATTATTAAAATTGACAAAAATTACGCTTGTTCGTCTTTCACTACTGTAATTTTTGCATCACCCCAAAGTTCTTCGATAGCATAATATTCTCTTTTTTCTTGTTTGAAAATATGTACCACAACATTAATATAATCCAATAAAATCCATTCTTTATTTGTTTTTCCTTCTTTATGACGTGGATTTTCGCTGGTTTCTATATACACAGTATCCTCCACAGAGTCCGCAATTGCATCCACTTGTGGGGCAGATGTTCCTGAGCAGATGACGAAGAAATCAGCCATGGCTTGTGGGATTTTACGCAAGTCCATAATTTTTATGTCTTGTGCTTTTTTATCCAACATTCCCTTTGCGACCGATTTTGCTAATTGTTGCCCGCTGGCAATAGCTTCTTTTTTAATTACTTTCATTCAACTTTTTTCTAATTAATTCACTATTTTTTGATGTGAATTATGATAATTTTTATTTTTTATTTGTGAATTTTTTTTTATTTTCAAGCATTACAACTTTTAACTCGTAAATATAAGTATTTTTTTTATAAAAAAGTTTACGAAATGCAAAATAAATATTTTTTATCTCTAAAAAACACTTGTTTTGGGTTATTTTGATACTTTTTATAAACAATTAGCAGGTGCTTACTATAAAAAATTATGGTAAGCACCTGCAAAAAATAATTTAGCAATAATATTTATTCAATAGTTTTGAATTCAATTTTGTCTAATTTTTGTTGTAACTTTTCGTCTATTTCGGCAGTACTTACTTTTGACATAGATAATTGCCCTGTTTGTTGATATATTTGTTTCAAAACATCTTTTACGTTGCTATTGTCTTTTTGAATTGCATACGCATTTTCAAAATAAGGCAATGCTTTTTGTAAATAAGAGGCTTTGGTTTTATCATAAGGTTTGCCTTCTGACATATAACTAACGACTTTCATTTTGTTTGTTTCTTCTTGTGGAGCCAATGCCATATTATAATAATAAGCACCTACTACAAAATTAGCAGCAAAATCTTTAGGGTCTTCTTTCAAACGTTCTTCTTGTTGTTTTTTATCAGTTTCTGTAATTTCCTGTGCTTTTGCAATGAAATTAAATGATAAAAACAAAACTAATCCAAAAAATATTTGTGATAATACTTTCATAATAATTTGAGTGTTTTTTAATAGTATATTACTTTCTATGTTGCAAAGGTAAGTAATATTTTTGAAAAAAATGTAAAAAGAATACTTTTTTTATAGATTTATTCCCAATTTCCTTTATCGGTCGTTTCCTCGCGTGAGCCTATGCGTAAAGGTTCTTTTTCTAATTTTTCGATACGTCTTTTATTCAAGTTAATTAATTTACTCAAATCAGTCCATTTATCTTTAGTTTCTCTAAAATCTTTCATTTTAGATAAGCCAACTTGTGCCAAACTATCCACAGTTTCTTTTGATTGAGAACCGCCTCCGATTCTTTTCCTTTCTGTATCCAACATAGTATCCATTTTATCTTGGAATACTTTTGCTTGGGTTTCCAACTTCTCTTTTCTTTGTGTAAACTCACCAATCAAATTATTTACGTTAAGAGGTTCTCCTTTATCATTAAAAAATGCGCCTCTTACTTCATCTACAGGATATAAATCTTTAATTTCGAATACTTGTACGATAAATTTGGGACCATCTTCTTTGCCCATATTTTTTTCTCCCGCAAATATTCCGAATTTTTTATCTTTTGACATATTTGGAATAGTGGCTATATCATCCGCAGGATATTCAGGATATTTTTTCATAATGTTATCAGCCACAGAAATCATACCGATTGTATCGATGACAGTCTTATATTGTCCTTCTTTTTCAGTTTTTACGTCTTTTCGGACTATGTTTGGAATTTGTCCTGTTTTTGCAAATTCAATCAAATCTTCCCATTTACTCGCAAATTTTCCGTATTTTCCTAAATATGCTTTTTGCAAAACACGCAAAAACTTCAGTTTTTTTGTAACATCATTGTATTGTTTGAGGGTTCGATTTTGCATATCAATCGGACCTTTCACGCTCATAATGAGGAACCAAGCCAATATAAGAATTATTGGGATAGTAATAAGAGTAGCTATTTTTGTTTTCATCTGAAAATAAATATTTTTTTGTGCAATGATAATGATTTTTTTGAAAAAAAAATAATTTTTTAATTTTTTTTTAACTTTTTTCTTGTTTTTTTATTTTTAACCACTATTTGAACTCGTAAATTCTACTTTTTTTGAAATAATATCAATGATATTTTCTATTTCAAAAAATTTATCTATTCCATTCAAATTATTTCTCAACTTAAAATGTTTTGCTAAATCAGGAATATTTTGTATTTCTTCAATATCCAAAAAAATTACTTCTTTTATCATTTGTTTGTCAATTTCTATTTCGGGGTCAATGCCTTTGATTAAATTGCCATTTATTTTCTCGACCAAAAAACAAATTTCAATCGAATGTAAAGGTAAATCTATGTATTCGTGGACAAAAATTAGTTCTTTGACAATTACTTCCAAACCTGTTTCCTCCAAAAATTCTCTTTGGATAGCATTTTCGATATTTTCTCCAAAACTAACTCCTCCGCCCGGAAAACTCCACAAATAACCTAACTGACCTAATTGATTGTGTTTTATCAATAAGATTTTATTATTTTCGATACAAATTCCAGTGGCACGCAGGCGTAATTGATTGCCAAATTTTGCTTTTACTTCTTGTGAAGATATTTCTGACATTATAAATTTTATTTTTTTTGCTATTTATTTTTCTTTTTTTTACGTTCTTTTTCGGTTAATGGCAAAGATTGGTACGTAAATTTTTGTAGTTGAAACATTGTTTTTTTGCCTTGTGCAGTGTTTACATCAATTTCATTTATCAAAATAAAATTTTGTTTATACCAAGTTTTTAGTTTTATATCGCTATGATTTGAAATATTATATTTACTTTTGAACAAATCAGTAAATTTTTGTTCTGTTTCTTCTTTGATAGTTCTTCTTTTATGAATCAATTTAGAAAATACTTTTTCGTTGTGCGTATAAGCCAAAATCAAGCTATCACCATATTCGCCCAAACATACATTTTCTTCCAAATTTTTGAGGTTCAATTCATCTAAACGCATTGTATTATCCCAACTATATTCGCCTTTTTTGTTCCATACGCATAATGTTGCGTGTGAATATAGATATTGAATAGTATTGATAGTCGGATTTTGCCAACGCGGATAAGGATTATAAAAAATAGGATTCATTGGTCTAAAATTATTATTGATAGAATTATTGTTGTTGTTATTATTTTGATAATAATTTTCCATCACAAAAATAATCTGGTCTCCAAATTCGTATAAATTTGGGTGTGCATACATTTTTTTGGTAATATTTTTTTCCTTTCTTTCTTTCCTTATTTTTTCTCTTTTTTCTTCTAATTTAGTTGCTCTTTTGTCAGAATAATGTCTATAAATATTAAAAAAATCAAAGAAAGGTTTATATAAAGAACGTTTTTGAGTTTGATTATCGATATGAATAGAAAAAGTACCTGTCAAATCATTCGAACAATCCAAAGAATATCCACCAAAAATAAAATAAGAAGTCGCCGAAATAGGATACAAACGCCAATTTTTAAATGTTTTTTTATATTCTTCTCTTTCGGGTGCTTTGATATTGAGCCTTTTTTGTTCGCCAATCAAAGCAGAATAAGGTTTTAATGAAAAATCACACACGCGAGTTCTATCATCTGAGAGTCCAAAAATCATTTGTTGGCTCAATGGATTGGGCAAAAAATTATTTAATTCGTCATCTTTATCAAAAAAATTGGGCAATATTTTTTGTGTTTTGCTGATAAAATTAAAACCAATACCGACTTCGCTTTCGTTTGCTTCTCCTAACAAATATAATTCATCACCAATGGCTTTAAAAGTATTGACCGAAAAACGATTGGGCAACGTAATTTCAAAAATTTCAGACGTAAAATTAGGAATATTAAACCTAAAAACGACTACTTTTTTTTCGTTTTCAGGACGACTTATCAAATATAAATATTGTTTTCCATCTAAATAAATTTGATGTTTTTCTGAAAAATGAAAAGGCAAACCTGTTGTATGCGTATTTTTTACGACTAAATTTGTATCTAATTTTTCAAAAATAAATTGTTTTTGTTTCGAATATTGACCACTTTCTACAATTTTATACACCAAAAGTCCTTCTTCTCCCAAAGATAAAACTTCAAATTCATCAGGATGATAATCGTTCAAAGTATATTCATAATGGTCAGTTAGGACAAATTGAGCGTATAAATTGCTTGAAAAATGACATAAAAAAATCAATACAAATAAAAAAAATAAATTGGTTTTCATAATAATTAAAGCAAAAAAATTAGTTTTTGAATATGTTTTTTAATTGATTTGGAAATATCAATTAAATGTTCTACATTTGCAAAGATAAATATATTAAAATAAAAATACTAAATTTTGTGTTTTTTTATTCTAATTTATACTCAAAAATAACTCTAAAAAATATCATTCAAAACTATTTTAGGTATATTTATCAGTATTTCAACATAAAAATAAATATCAAAAAAAATGAAAATAATAGTAATTTTATTGGCGATTTTGCTTTTTTCTTGTGAAAATAGCATCAAAAAAGAAGATAAAAAACAAGCAAAAACTGACGAAAAACACGAAGGACACAACCACGAAGGGCATAATCACGAGGGACATAATCACGCAAAAGACAATACAGAATGTAAAAATTGTGGTATGCCAACAACAGAATTTCCAAAATCAAGCGTAAAAGCAACCAAAGAAAACAATAAAATCGTGTTTTTTTGCTCGCCTCGTTGTTATTTGGAAGCAGGTTTGACAGAAAAAGGCGGACAAGAATTAAAAACTTTTGAAAAGGTAGAAATAAGAAATTATTTATATCCTGAAATGAGAATTGCCTTTGCAGAAGTTTTTTGGGTAATTGAAAGTGGCGAAAAAGGTCCGATGGGTTATGATTTGGTCGCATTCGCAGAAAAAAACAATGCGGAAAAATTTATCCAAAAAATGAAAAAAGGAAGAGTTATCACAAGTGATGAACTAAATCCTGATTTGGTAAAAAAATTGTTGGCTTGGAAAAATTAGGCTTTTTAAATAATAAAGATTTTAGCACGCGGATAACGCGGATTTAACGGATTAAAACGGATTTTTTTTATCATTTTTTTGTTTTCCATTTTAATCCTTGGTCTGTGGCACACAGACCAAGGAGAAAATAACTATTGAAATCCTATATTATACCTCTCTTTTTAAGATACTGCATAGAAAACCAACCAATTGTTGATGTTGAAATGGCAGAAAGTCCACTTAACCATAACGGATAGTTTTTTTGTGTTCCCCACGTAACTTGAAACCACCAAAATGCTATAGATAAAGCTATGAATAATATTATCTTTATGTTTTTTATGTTTTTTAATTTATCTAAAAGCATATTGAAATGAATTTAAGTTTTCTATTATTAACTTATTTGGGTAAATTTTGTTTTATTTTTTTATATAAAAAAATCGAAATTCTGATATATTATTATATCCCCCCAGATAAATCTGGAGGCAATTCAGATAAATCTGGAGGCAATTCAGATAAATCTGGAGGCAATTCAGATAAATCTGGAGGCAATTCAGATAAATCTGGAGGCAATTCAAAATATATTTCAAAAAAAAAAATTTTTTCGTACAAATTTTTTAATAACCTTTTTTTTTGATATTTTAATTATCCAATTTCTATTTCCGCTAAAATATCCTCAATTGCCTTTGGTCTTATTAAAGTTTCTTGTCTAATTTTTTCTTGTAATTTCAAAAAACCGCCAATCAACGCTTCTGGGCGAGGCGGACAGCCTGGTACATACACGTCCACGGGAATAATTCTATCAACTCCTTTGACTACATTATAGCCGTGTTCCCAATAAGGACCGCCACAATTGGCACAACTTCCCATCGAAATCACATATCTTGGCTCTGCCATTTGTTCGTATAATCTCTTAATTCTATCTGCCATTTTGAAAGTAACAGTTCCTGCAATAATAATTACGTCAGATTGTCTTGGGGAAGGGCGTGGAAAAATACCAAATCTATCTAAATCATAGTTAGAAGCAAATGTAGCCATCATTTCCATCGCACAACAAGCCAAACCAAAACCCATAGGCCACAAAGACGAAAGCCTTGCCCAATTTAATAATTCTTCAGTTTTTGCGACTAAAATATTATTTTCTTCAAATTCACTATCTAAAAAACTATTCATTATGATAATTAAATTTTTGTTTTAAAATTCTTTTGATGCCTTCTTCTAATCCGATTTTTGCTTTCCAACCCAATGCGTTAATTTTTGTGCTGTCCATAAATTTACGTGGCGTTCCGTCTGGTTTTGACGTATCAAAATGAATATCACCTGTATAATCGATGATTTTTTGTATCAATAAAGCCAAGTTTTTGATATTAATATCTTCTCCAAAACCTACATTGATAAATTCATCGCTGCTATAATTTTCCATCAAAAAATAACACGCATCAGCCAAATCTTCTGTATGTAAAAATTCACGATAGGGCGTTCCTGTTCCCCAAACCTCTACAAAATTACTATTATTTTGTTTTGCTTCGATAAATTTACGCAATAACGCAGGCAGTACGTGAGAATTTTGCAAATCATAATTATCATTTTCTCCGTATAAATTAGTGGGCATTACTGAAATAAAATCACAATGATATTGTTTACGATAGTTTTCGCACATTTTTATGCCTGCAATTTTTGCAATCGCATAAGGCTCGTTGGTATATTCTAAATATCCGCTCAACAAATATTCCTCTTTTAAAGGCTGTGGAGCAAGTTTTGGATAAATACAAGAAGAACCCAAAAACATCAATTTTTTTACTTGATGAAGATAAGATTGATGAAAAATATTGTTCTGAATCATCAAATTATCATATAAAAAATCGGCTCTAAACGTATTATTGGCAACAATTCCGCCTACTCTTGCGGCTGCTAAAAAAATATATTCAGGTTTTTGCTGTTCAAAAAAATCAGCCACTTTTTGTTGATTTCTTAAATCTAATTCTGCAGAAGTTTTAAGAATAAAGTTATCAAAACCTTCTTTTTCTAATTTTCGGAGGATAGCCGAGCCAACCATTCCTCTGTGTCCTGCTATATAAATTTTACTATTTTTGTCCATTATATATTATTTTGTGCAAAATTATAAATAAAAATCTTAAAATTGGTTATTTTTTTGATAAAAATGGAATATTTATCTTTTCATTGATAAGTAAATAAAAGATATAAATCAACCAAACCATATTCCCACAAATGAAATTTAAGTAAATATTTTCAAAATTAAATAGTTTTACAACTATGATTAAAAAACCACCTATGCCTATATATACAATGATTTTTTGCCACGCATAAGGCACAGGAAAATATTTTTTTCCATAATATTCACATACCAAACTCATCAATAAATAAGTCGCAAAAGTAGTAAAAACACAAGCCCAATAACCTATCAAAGGAATAAAAATCAAATTACCAACCAACGTACAAAATGCACCAAAAAAGGCAATATATGTTCCAAAATGCGTTTTATTAGTTAATTTAAACCAAATTGTCAAATTAAAATAAATACCTAATAATAAATTGGCTAACAACATCATCGGCACCAAAGGCAAGGCTTCGTGATATTTTGGATTGCTCAAAAAAAGATACGTTATCAAAGGTAAATTGACACATACGCCTACCCACATCATCGCACAAACCATTACAAAATAAAGCATTACTTTTGCAAATAATTCAGGCGCTTGTTTATCTTGTGATTGAGAAAAAAAGAAAGGTTCAGCAGCATATTTGAAAGCCTGCACAGCCAACGTCATCAAAACGCCCATTTTGATAGCCGCTCCATAAATTCCGACTGCATCTAAAGAAGTTTGGTTGTCATAAAAATTGTCAGGAAGCCATTTTTCTAACAAAATTTTATCTAACATACTATTGACAGTTCCCGCTAAACCCATAAAAAGTAAAGGATAACCATACTTTAAAATCGGATGTAAGGTTTTCCAATCCCACGAAAATTTGTATTTTTTGACTAATATATCCAACAAAAAAAGTGTTGTAATGAATGCAGCAATTAAATTCGCTAAAAAAACATAACCAATGCTAAATCCTGGGTGATAAATGATGTCTATCGAATCAAAACCTGCTTTTTTGAGCATTGGGCAAATGATTAGAAAAAATAAATTAAAAAATACAGTCAAAAAAATACCTACTAATTTCACCAAAGCAAATCTTTTGGCTTTATGTTGCAAACGCAAATAGGCAAAAGGCAAGGCAACTATCGTATCAAAAAATAAAATCAAAGCCAAAAAACGAATGTATAAACTGCCATTGATGCCATATTTGAGATAATTATTTAAGAAATCAGCCGAAAATAAAAATAATAAAGTAAAAAATGTAGTCGTAATTAAAAGTTGTGTTTGTATTTTTCGATAAATTTTGTCTTGATTTTCTTTGTCTAAATTAGCAAAACGAAAAAACGAGGTTTCCATTCCATACGTATAAATAATATTCAAAAAAGCAATGTATGCATACAAAACGGTCAAAATACCAAATTCTGAAGGACGAAATCCATAAACAATATGTGTATGCAAAGGCACTAACAAATAGGTAAGAACACGCCCAATAATGCTACTCAATCCATATAAAGCAGTTTCAGAGGCAAGTTTTTTCAGAATTGACATGTTTTTTGAGCATTTACTTTTTGAATGAATATTTACTTTTTCGTGTGCAAAGTTATAAAAATAAACTAAAAAAAACAAAAGTAAAATTGTTTACATATTTTATTTCAGTTTGTTACCCCAAATAAAATAAATAGGAATTAGATTGAACTCTAACTTTTTTTATTAGGTAATATATAATATCCTACTTTCCGCACCCTTTTTCAGTTTAGAGCATTTACTCAAAAATGTATAAATATTTAAAATTTTACGCATAAAATATATTTAATTTATCTGAAAATTTATTCGATTTATTAATTTCTATTCAGATTATTGTTAAAATAAAATTTATTAGATGATTTTGCCAATAAATTCTCGAATTTCAACGATAATACTCATTTTTAAAAATAGGGTGCGGAAGGTCGGATAAATCTGGAGGCAGTTCAAAAAATATATTTCAAAAAAAATATTTTTATTTTCCGCACAAATTTCCTAAGAACCAAAAAATATAAAAATATACATCAAAAAATCATATCCTCCCCGAATCTAAAAAACTATAATAACCTTGATTAGCAAAAATAATATGGTCTAATATATTGATTTCCAATAGTTTACCTGCTTCCACCATTTTATCGGTCAGTTGAATATCAGCTTGACTTGGTTTTAGATTTCCTGATGGGTGATTATGCACCAAAACCAAACAAGAAGCTAAATTATCAATCGCACATTTAAAAATCATTTTAGAATCTACCACAGTTCCTGCGACTCCACCTTGACTAATTTTTTGGATTTTGATAATAACATTTGCTCTATTAAGTAAAATTATCCAAAATTCTTCGTGTTCCAAGTCTAATAAATAAGGTTTCATAGATTCATACACACTTTCAGAGCCTGTAATACTTACGCGTTTGCTAAAATCTCTTTCTTTTCGCCTGCGTCCTAATTCTAAAGCAGCGATGATGGTGATGGCTTTTGCTTCTCCAATTCCTTTGACTGTTTTCAGGTCTTTGATAGATAATTTTGCTAATTTATGTAAGTCATTATCAGCAATGGCTAAGATTTTTTTTCCTAATTCTACCGCACTTGCATCGATGGTTCCTGTGCCTAATAAAATGGCTAATAATTCTGCATCAGTTAAATTTTCTTTGCCTTTGAGCAACAATTTTTCTCGTGGTCTATCTTCTATAGCCCACTCTTTGATAGTTAAATTTTCCATTTTATTTTATTTATTTTTAAAAAATGCCTAATAATATTTCTTTTTTGAAAAAAAAATGTTAATTTTTTATTTGTATTTGGGTATTTTCCCAAATAAAATAAACAAATATTATTTTTAATTTATACCTATATTTGTATATATTCAGTATTTTATATTGATATTTATGTATTTATTAAGAATATTATTTTGTTTTTATCTATTTATTACCACTAAAAATAGCATTTACGTAAAAAAAAAAAAAAAGTTGTTATATTTGCAAAAAAAAAAAAACTATGTTACTTTTACACTTTTAAAGGCAATAGAAATTCTAATTATTCATAAAAAATCTTACTTATGTAAAATCGTTTACTAATTTGGTTATTTTTGGATATATAAGTGTAAATTAAAAATCAATTATAAATGTTTTAAAAAACTCATAAACGTATGAAAAAAAGTTGTATAATGTTTGTGTTTTGTTTCTTCTCCTTTGTTCACTTTATCAATGCACAAAGTCCTAAAGAGCAATTACAAAAAAAAATGGAGATGTCTTCTGATGCTAAAGACAAGGCTATGTTATTGCAAGCAATAAAAAAAATAGAAGCAGAAGAAAAGGCTCAGGAAGATTTAGAAGTAAAAGAAGCTGAAAAAGCTATCAGTAACAACAAGATGTCAGGAAAACAAAAACTATTTTTTGATGCCAAAAATAATGGATGGTCAGTCGAAGTACAAATGTTATATGACGATGCTATCAATGAAATGAATAAGATGAAATTTGATTCGGAAGCCTCTAAAAATCAATACAAAGCAAAGGTTAAAAAGAAATTTCAGAAAACAAAATAAATCCATATTTAATAATTTTCTTAAAAAACATGAATAAATTATTTACAATTTTTTGTACCACTTTGATTTTATTTTTATCAAATCTGATAGAAGTAAAATCACAAGTTATTCTTGGGACTCAAGCGGTACAATCAGGAACAACAGGTATTGCTCCTTACAATCGTTTCTGGCAGAGTCGTCGTGTACAAATGGTATATACTGCTGCTGAAATTACTGCTGGGGGGGGGGCTCCAGGAAACATCACAGCACTTTCTTGGGATATATCACAAGTAGGTTTAACAGGCTCTGGTGGTTTAGGGCTTACCAATTATGTAGTCAAAATGGCACATACTACGGCAACAAACGCAGCAACCCATAATACCACAACCTTAACCACTGTTAAAAACGCTTTTGCGTATAATCCTATAGTTACAGGTTGGGGGTTAATTACTTTTGATACTCCTTTTTTATGGGATGGTACAAGTAATATTTTGGTGGATGTTTGTTGGGGAGTAAATCCTGGTTGGAATGGTTCAGGGCAAGTTTGGATGTATAATGAAACGGTTATTAATTCTACAAGAGGAATATCTGAAGATCCTACCAATCAATGTGCTAACAATACCGATGCTACAATAGCAGGAAAAGCACGTGTTAAATTTGATATGCCATTAATTCCTTGTAGTGCTACTCTTGCGGGAGGTACTGCTGTAAGTCCTTCTCTTTGTGCGGCACCAATTAATTTATCAGTAAACAATAGCACAATAGCATCAGGACTTACTTATCAATGGCAATATTCCCCTGATGGCATTGCAACTTATACAAATGTTGCCTCTGCAACTCTCCCTGATTTGGTTTTAAATGCTCCCATTCAATATGGTTTTTATCGTAGAACTGTTACATGTACTGCTGCATCAAGCACTGCTACATCTACAACTATTTTCGTAAAAAAACAAGCTTATGCTGTGCTTCCATTTATGGAAAACTTTAATACCGGTTGGCAGACATTTTGTACCTTAGGCACTACTTTTAATTCATTGGACATTCCTAGCTCTACAGGAGTAGATGTTTATTGGAAAAATACTCCTCTGATAGGTAATAATTCTATGCGTCGTCAAAATGAAGGCAATGGGGCAGGCTGGAGATTTTATTTTTTAAATCCACTTGGACCTGATCCTAATTATTCTCCTATCCAGCCTTTTGGCTCGACTGATCCTGTAAGCACAACAGAAGGAGCAGCTACATTCCATAGTTGGGGAGCAGTAGCAGGAACCACAGGTGCCTTAGATTTATATTTAGATTGTTCTACAGGAGGACCTGGACCCAAAAGAGTTTCATTCAAATATAATAATTTGAATGTAAATCCTATAATACCTAATTCAAATCTACCCAACAATGATGTTTTAACCTGTCAAGTATCTATAAATGGAGGTCCTTTTTCTACTCTTGGTACCGTAGGAAGTTCAGGCTCAGATTTAGCTAATCCTTGGGCTGATGGTTTTTTTATTTTTGATAGCAATAGTCCAAATACGATACTAAGATTTTCAATCACATCTGATTTTGGAAAGACAGATTTTGCTTTTGATAATGTTGAAGTTGTTGTTATTCCTGATTGTGCTACAATGACAACGCCTGTAACAGGTGGAATAGCCTCAGCATCACTTGCTGCTTCTTGTTCACCACTCAATAGTAGTTTAACTGTGTCAAACGCATCTGATTTCTCCTTTTTTGGTTTTGTTTATCAATGGCAAAGATCTATAGATGGAGGAATTACTTTTACAAATATCACAGGTGCCACCGCATCTAATTATAATGTTGTAGGTCAAACAATAACTACCCGTTATCGTAGATTGACAACTTGTACAGTTTCGGGTTCAACAGGTGCCTCAAGCGTAATACAAGTATCTGTATTGACTCCATCTTATGCTCTTCCTCCTTTTAAAGAAGATTTCGAAGCAAGTTGGATGAATGTATGTGCTATAAAAGATGTACCACCTGCGGGAAATGGCGTATTTTATTGGAAAAATCTTCTTCCTACAGGTACTGCCTCTTGGAGAAGACAAGACGAGGGCTCAAGTTCTAATTGGAATAATGGTGCTAATGTTGCAGCACAAGGAATTGCTCCACCAGACCCTACAGATGGGGGAACAGGCTGTGCTAATTATAATAGTGCTTGGGCATCATCTCCTACGGTTGGTTCTTTTGATTTATATGCTAACTTATCAACCGCTCCTGTACACAGATTAAATTTTGGCTACGTAAATAACGGAGGATCTGATAAATTAAGAGTGTTTTTATCTACAAATGGAGGTACTACTTTCACACCTAATTTTTTAATTGAATTAGGAAAAACGCGTGCTGCTTCCCCTGATGATGAGTTTCCTGGTTCAACCTCTGCATTAAATTGTTATTCTCCGTATAACCCCGCTGGTCCTGCGGCTGTTTGGACAAAACAAACTATATTAATTGACCAAACATTTGTGCCAACTGCCACATCTGTAATTCGTTTTCAGGGTACTGCAGATTTTGGTTGGACAAATATTGCGATTGATAATGTGGCTCTTCAGCCTTTATTTGCACAAGATGCAGGTATTTCAAAAATCAATTTGATTCGTTGTTCACCTCGTTTTGCTAACGTGCAAGTAGAAATTACTAATTATGGTTTTCAATCTATTTCAAACTTCCCTATTGGTTACACATTAGATGGAGGGGCGCAAGTAACTGAAATTTATGCAGGAACTATTGATGCGTACAAAACGGCTACTTATACATTTGTTGCCCCTGTAGATTTGACTTTGTTTGGTGCGAGTATCAACATCAACTCAACTACCTTATTATTAGGAGATGGTAACAATACGAACAATGCTTTATTAACTAATATTGCTGTACCTTCTTTAGGTGGTGGTTCTGGTTTATTTGTTCCTTATACTGAAAACTTTAACTCGGTGGCTACAGGTAACTTAGCAACAGGCTGGTCTCAACCTTCTTCGGGTAGTAATTGGTTTTTAGCGGTAGCTAATCCGGGCGGCGCAGGTGTAGGCAATCAATTTCCAAACGACCCAGGTTCTTATGGAAATCCGATTAGTGGTGGTGGAGGTAATACTACCAAATTTATGGCGTTAGATGATTATAGTAGAAATGGAGTACCTTTACCTGTTGCTACTGGTTTTGGTGCCAATGCCAATGCTTATTTGATTGCTCCTGCCTTTAATTTTACAAATACAACTAATATAAGGGTTAGATTTGATGCTTACTTTAATAATGATCTTCCAACTCCAACTTTTAGTCTTAAAGCAAGTTTGGATAATGGCTCTACTTGGGTAGTGTTGCCAGGAGGTACTATCAATGTAGGAACTTGGGCAACTTATACAGTGAATATGCCTGTATTATATGAAAATAAACCGAGTGTATTGCTTGCTTTTCATTATGATGACAAAGGCAGAAGAGGAGAAGGCGGTGCAGTAGATAATTTCTCTATAACGGGTAATTTACTTGCTCCTCCAGTCGTACAAGCAACGTTTACTACGCCTGTTGTTCCTGATAGATATGTAGAAAGAGGGACAATTAGTCACCCAATTTATAAAATGGGATTGAAAGCAGATGCCTCATCTAACATTACATTATCAGATTTTATTGCTACTACTGCAGGAAGTTATCAATTAAATGATATTGTAGTGAATAGTTTTAAATTGTGGTATTCAACAGATACAACTTTGAATGCAGGTGATGAATTATTAGCAGCACGTGCTATTGTGCCTACAGGTGGGAAAATTTTATTTAATTGTATAAATAAAATTGTACCAAAAGGCAGAGTTGGTTATTTTATTGTATCTGCTGATATAGAATCAGGCGCTACCATAGGACGCACTATTCAAATTACTTTACCTATATTAAATGTAGCCAATCCTGCTCCTTCTAATACAGCAGACATAATTTTATTGACAGGTGTAAAAATTGGTACATTAACTGCAGGTGGAGTTCAGACGATTGTGGGAGCAAATATACCTCCAACTTCTGCTGATTTCACAGTAAGCACACGTATTAATACGCCTTATGTATTTAGTGTATTTGATTTTGCTTTTTCAGATTTGAATGCACCTGACCAATTTAGTGGTTTATTCAAAGAAGTTTTATTACAAACAACAAATAGTCCAGCAATAGGTTCTGGCTTTAGTTATGATGGCGTGCCAATTGTAGCTAATCCAATCAATCAACGTATCAAAGTAGCGGATATTCCTAAATTGAAGTTTACAGCTGCTCCGGGTGATGTACGTACTGACTATGCAAGGTTTACTTTCAAAGTATATGATGGACGTGCATATAGTGCTAATAGTTATACAGGTAAAGTTGATATTACAGGAGATAATTTATTCTTTCCTAATATATTTACTCCAAATACTGTTGATTCGAACAATTCATTCAAATTACTATGTAATAATCCGAGTCGTATAGCTGATTTTGGTTTGAAAATATATGACCGAAACAATAATTTATTATACGAAACAACAGATTTAATCAGAATGATTAACATTGGTTGGGACGGAAAAAATAAAGATGGCAATACACTTCCTACAGGTGCTTATTTATGGGCAATACAAGGTAAGTTTACTGATGGCAAAGATTTAAAAATCAATGAAAAAACAAGCGGAATAATTCGTTTGGTAAGATAGTAGTAGTCTTTAGAATAGGGCGAAAAGCTCGCCCTATTTTATTTAATCAAAAAAAACTTTCACTTTATCATGAAAAAAATTATACGTAAACTTATTGGTACATTAGGACTTGTTTTTTTGGGGACTTCTATCTATGCTCAAGATGCAGTAACTTTACCAGTATTTTCTCAATTTCAATATACTCCTTTTATGACTGACCCCGCTTTATTGGGTACAAGAAAGGATTTGACAATTATGTTCAACTATCGCAGAAAAAGTGCCGCATCAGGTGAAAATTTTGATACGCCTATGTTTTCTGTGGTTTCTCCATTTAGAAGTAAAAAAACTGGAAAAGTTTGGGGTAGTGTGGGTGGCTCTTTTGTGAGTGATAACTCGGCTGGCTTTTTACGTACTACGGGAGGTTTTTTAGGTTTTGCTTATAACCTAAATTTCAAAAAAAGTTATTTAAGTTTTGGAGCGCAATTAGGTTACTTTATGCGTAGCATAGATGTAGCAGGTTTATCTACCAATATACAATATGATGGCACAATTTTAAACCCAACGTATGCCAATGGATTGCCTTTTGGTGACGAAAGAAAAGGATTTATGACCGCAGGTGCAGGCGTGCATTGGGTAGAAGAAGATGAAAAAGAAAGACAACATTTTTTCTTAGGTGCTTCTATTATGAATTTCAATCAACCTAATGTAGATATTTTGAATACAAACGGAGCAAAATTACCTGCGTCTATTCAAGTTACAGGGGGATATCGTGTGATTTATACAGAAAGATTTGCTCTGATGCCCACAGGTCGTTATATTAAAATTGGCTTAGAAGGAAATCAACAAATCATCAATGCAGGTGCTTGGTTGCGTTATCATTTATTAGATATTCATCATAGTAAAATTATTCACGAAGGACATTTAGGTTTGGGTGCTTGGTGGGATTCTAACCAAACAATTATTGGTGCGTTAGAATTCAAACAACCTAATTATTTGTTATGTGTGAGTTATGATATTCCTTATTCAAAAGATGTAAACAGATTTCAAAGAAATGGAGTTTTCGAAATTGCTGCTTTTATGAAATTGCGTCCTCAAAAACCATTCGTTCCTGAAGAAATTAAAGATAAAGATAGCGATGGCGTTTTAGATGATAATGATGGTTGTCCTGATGTAGCAGGTCCAAAAGAATTTGCGGGTTGTCCTGATACTGACGGTGATGGTTTACCTGATACTTATGATGGTTGTCCTAGTGAAAAAGGTACAAAAGAAATGGCGGGTTGTCCTGATACTGATGGGGATGGCATTACAGATAAAGATGATTTGTGTCCAACTGATTCGGGTACTAAAATAGCAAAAGGCTGTCCTGATAAAGATGGAGATGGTATTCCTGATAAAGATGATAAATGTCCAGATGTGCAAGGGGTAAGTAGCTTGCAAGGTTGCGCACCTGAAACAGTCGTAAAAGAATTAACTTCTATTGAAAGAAATATATTAGAAAATGCAAAATATATTCACTTTAAAACAGGTACGGCAGTTATCGAAAAAACTTCGTTGGGTATGTTAGACTTAGTGGCAGAAGTAATCAAATCTCATGAAAATGATGTTTTAGACCTTGATGGACATACTGATAATGTGGGTCTACCTGCTAAAAATAAAGATTTAGGTTTGCAACGTGCTGAGGCAGTAAAAGCATATTTAATTTCTAAAGGAGCAAAAATCAAAATTGAAACTGAATCGTATGGAGATACAAAACCAGTTGTTCCTAATACAACAGACGAAAATAAAGGATTAAATCGTCGTGTGGAAATGAAAATATTAAAAACAAGTAAATAATTTTTTTATTTTTTATCAAAAAAAAGGACACTTCTTTAAAGTGTCCTTTTTTATTTTCCTCTTAATTGATTAAAAAAAACCTGAATAATTTTTCTTCTAATATTCCACCGATTACTTTGGTTTTATGATGTAAAATATTTTCTTTCAATCTCAAAAAACCTCTTTTTTTCATCTTTTGCATCCAAAATAACGCTAGACCCAAAGTAATCTACCTATTTTTAGTGTTATCACAGAACAACCGAAATATTTATATCACCCACTTTGATACTTTGGAGTATGCCTGACGTGTGCAGGCAAAAGATAAAAGTGGAAGAGATGGCTCTAGAAATCAAGTGTATTTTAAGATAAATTTGGAAGCAACTTAAAAAAAAATTTTTTAGCCTACGCATAAATTTTCTAAGAATCGAAAATTTTTGTGAATAATTATCTTAAAAATAAGGTGCGAAAAGGAGAATAAAAATACATCAAAAACTAAAAAAAAATATTTGCTCAAAAAAATTAAATAAATAGTTGTAAATCTTTTATTTTTTTTATTAAATTTGCAAAAAAAAATACTGATAAGCAAAAGTAAGGGACTAAATAAAAAAATAATATACCTAAAAAAACTCCCTCACCTTCGTGGAGGGCTGGGGTGGGGCATAATTTGAGTGAAAAGCCCCACCCTAATCCTCCCCAGCAGTGAGAGAACTAAAAATAAGTTTTTTTGGGTGGGTAATTTATTTTTTAGATGCTCCCTAAAACCAATCACAAAAAATGACTCCAGAACAAGCCCTCAAAAAATATTTTGGTTATGATATTTTCAGACCAATGCAAAGAGAAATTATAGAACATATTATACAAAAAAAAGATTGTATTGTGTTGATGCCCACAGGCGGCGGAAAATCAATTTGTTTCCAAATTCCTGCTATCACTATGGAAGGAACTTGTGTGGTAGTTTCACCTTTGATTGCCTTAATGAAAGACCAAGTAGAAGCACTCAAACGCAATCAAGTTGCTGCAGATTTTATTAATAGTTCGCAAACAAGTGCAGAAATATCAGTGATAGAAACTAAATTGATGGCAGGACAACTCAAATTATTGTATGTATCTCCCGAAAAATTAGTTACTCAAGATTTTCAAAGAATGATACAATCTTGTCATATTAGTTTTTTTGCTATTGATGAAGCCCATTGTATTTCTGGTTGGGGACACGATTTTAGACCTGAATATACTCAACTGAATCTATTAAAAAGATTTTATCCTGATAAAAATATCGTTGCCTTGACTGCAACTGCTGATGTTTTGACAAGACAAGATATTGCTCAACAACTTTCACTAGAACAACCACCGATTTTTATTAGTTCGTTTGATAGACCTAATATCAAACTTTTAATCAATCAAGGCATTGATAGAATTAAAAAAATTACACAATATTTGAAATTAAGACAAGGACAAGCAGGAATTATTTATTGTTTGAGTCGTGCCTCTACCGAAAGCGTAGCCAAAAAATTATGTGATTTGGGTTTTAAAGCCGAAGCCTATCATGCGAGATTGGACGCAAACGTAAGAAGTGAAGTACAAGAAAATTTTTTGAAAGATAAAACGCAAATTATTTGTGCAACGATCGCTTTTGGAATGGGCATCGATAAACCCAATGTAAGATTTGTAATTCATTATAATTTGCCAAGAAATATGGAAAGTTATTACCAAGAAATTGGGCGAGCAGGCAGAGATGGATTGCAAAGTGATGCATTACTTTTTTATTCTTATAATGATGTGATTACGTGGACAGAAATGATTAAAAATCCTGAAAGTAATGCTACTAATGAGCAAATGATTTTAAAACTCAAAAAATTAGAACGATTACAACAATTTACAGAAGCACAAATTTGTAGAAGACGAATTTTATTGAGCTATTTTAATGAAGATTTAGGCAAAGATTGTGGAAATTGTGATGTATGTTTATCACCAAGACAAACTTTTGATGGCACTTTATTGGCTCAAAAAGCACTTTCTGCCCATATCAGAATGAAAAATGAAAAAAATGAATTGGCAACAATGAATGTGTTGGTTGATGTGTTGCGTGGCTCACACAATCAATATATCGTGTCTAAAAAACTAAATGAAATTAAAACTTTTGGGGTCGGAAAAGATGTTTCGGGGACAGATTGGAGAGATTATATTATACAAATGTTAAATTTAGGAATTTTTGAAATTGCTTATGACCAAAATTATGCGCTTAGACCAGGTTTTATTCATCATTCCATTTTACAAAATAGAAAAAATATTACTTTAGCAAAAATAAATCACGCCGAAATTGAGAAAAAAAGAGAAGCATACACCAAACCAAAATCTAAAACAGAATTATTAGAAGAAGAGTTATTGCAAACTCTAAAAAACTATCGAAAAGAATTAGCAGACAAAGAAGGCGTGGCTCCTCATCTTATTTTTGGTGATGCAACTTTGGTAGACATGGCTAAAAAAAGACCTTTTCACCCCAAAGATTTCAAAGATGTTTCGGGAGTGAGTGATATTAAAGTTGAAAAATATGCGCGTGTATTTGTGAGAGAAATTATAAAAGTGGCTTTATCGCATTTTAGAAATGGTTTTCCGACTTTAAAAGGAGCAACTTATTTGGCAACTTTAGATTTTTATCAACAAGGAATTACTTCCCCTGAAAAAATTGCCAAAAAACGTTCCGAACAAGAACCGAAAGAACTTGCCAGCAATACAATCGAATCTCATTTGATAACTTTGTATGAAAGAGGTTATAAAATTGATAGAAGTTTGTATATTTCTGGTGAAGAATTACAAGAAATAGTTCAATTTTTTGCCAAAAATCCAACTTTAAGTCTGATGGAAGCCTACGAAAAATTGAATGGAAAAGTAAAATATTTTAAAATGCGTTGGGGGCAGTCAGAATATTTAAAATTAAATAAAAAAGATGTTTAGTGGGAGGCTTGTGTGAAAAATGAAAATATATTTCAAAATATATATTTTCATATTCCGCACAAATTTTCCCAATATCTAAGAAACTAAGTAAAAAATGTGGTTCATAGGAAATTATTACAGAACTAATTTTATTCTACTACAAATAGCCATTTATTTTGAAAATATAGAAAAATATCAATTTGAAAAACATAGAGATTTTGGCTAGCTCTAACAATTGAATTTTATATTATCCTCCAGATAAATCTGGAGGCAATTCAAGAAATACATTTCAAAAAAAACACTTCCTATTTTCCGCACAAATTTCCTAAGAACCAAAAATGTTATTCTCAATAAGGGAGTATTTAAAAAGTTTTATTTTAAAATACCTTATCCAAATAAAAATAAAATATCATTTTTTTTGGTTCAATATAAACTTTTTTTTAATTTTTTTCGTTTTAAATAATAACCTTTATATTATTCTAAAAAAATGAAAAAAAATATCGTATCGATTCTTATTGGTTTAATTTTATTTGCTCATATTTCACAAAAAATACAAGCACAAAAGCCTCCAAAAACAGATGTTGTCAATAACAAAGCATTGATAAAACTTAGTTTGATGGATATGAAAAAAACAAAAGTTTTACCAAATGAAACAATTTTGTTTGTCAATCAATCTACCAAAAAAATAAATTCAGTTAAAACCTCGAAAGAAGGAAAAGCAGAGATTTCATTAGACAAAGGATTTACGTACAATGTGCAGTTTAAGGCAACAGGCGGAGATATTTTAGATTATGGACCTTTAGAATTAGAAAATTCACCTAATTTAACAGGTTTTACTTTAGATTTACAATATGACCCACCACGTAATTTTACGTTAGAAAATGTAGAATTTGATTCGGGAAAAGTAACTTTAAAACCTATTTCTTTTACAAATTTGAATGAATTGCTTGATTTGATGAAATTAAAACCAACCACTGAAATCGAAATTAGAGGGCATACAGATAACGTAGGAAATGCCGATGCCAATCTAAAATTATCAGAAGCAAGAGCAAAAGCAGTCGTTGATTATTTGATTTTGAAAGGAATTGCTAAAAATCGTTTGAGTTTTAAAGGTTTTGGAGATACAAAGCCAAGAGAAACAAACGATACACCACAAGGTAGACAAAAAAATAGAAGAACTGAAGCAAATATTATTAAAGACTAAAAAAAATTTAATTGTATGAAAAAAATATTTTTTTTACTTATTATATGTATTACTTTTATTATAAAAATAGGAGCGCAACCTGCTTATACAGACTACAAACCCAATTATAAAAAGTGGAATACAAGGTATATTTTAGATAAAATAGAATATACAAAAACAAGAACTATTTTTCATTTTAGGTATATAACTTCTAGTCAATTTGGAGAGACAATCACATTTCATGGGGCTAATAATCCCGATCATTGGTGTTTAGAAAATATAGACAATCCAACAGAAGTATATCACATGATTGAAATTAGAAATTTAGCAAGAAGTGGTAGAATTGTGTATAGTATTTTACCCAATGATAAAATTGCTACATTTAGTTCAAATGGGCAAAAATCAGAAACTTTTATTTGTGAAGTGCATTTTCCAAGATTACCAAAAACTTTAAAAAGAGCCAATTTTTTGGAAGGATACGCAGCCAAACATTTAACTAACCATTTTCATTGTTTGAATGTAAGAATTAAAACTTTTGATGACCCCGAAAATGGTAACAAACAAGATATGTATAATAGAATTACTGATTTTGAAGATAGAATTAAAAAAGAAGACCAATCACCTCCTTCATTACTTGATTTGTTCTTTCCGCCACAGCCACCTGTAGTAGTAAGACCAAAACCACCTATCATTAATCCAAGACCAAAGCCACCTGTGATAATTGTGAAACCTAAACCAAAACCGCCTGTGGTAATTGTAAAACCAAAACCTGAACCACCAAAACCTGACCTTTCGGGTGCGCAAGCGCAAGGTGGAGAAGTGGACGAAAGAAAATAAAAACAAAAAAGGAATAAATATTGAAATATTTATTCCTTTTTTTAGGATTGATTTTAAATTTTATGCTTTAAAAACAAAGAATTTTTTAGCAAAAAAATTAAATATAACCGTAATTCCAAGCGCAATTACTTTTGCAATAATTGCTTTCTTAAACGTGAAAAATAATATAATATTTTCAGGTAAATTCGCGTGATACAAAGCCAAATACATCACACTTTGATTGATTGCTAATGCTACCAATCCAACCATACAAAAAATTAAAAATTCTTTTTGCAGACTATAACGACCGGGCGTAAAAACAAAAAGCCTACTCAAAATATAATTTAAAATCAGAGCAAAGGCAAAAATAATTGGATTAGTATAAAAAATAAAATCATCACTATAAGATAAATACTTCAAAAATGCTACACACGCAAACTCTAAACTCGCACATATTGCACCCATAGAAGCAAATTTAAAAAATTGTAATAAGCCTTTTTTTTCTAAAAAATTCCAAAATTGAACAAACATTATTAAAAATTGATTGGGGTTTCTTTGAGTGTTTTGAGTATTAAATCTTTGCCTGACACCAACATTTTATCTACGGGAACTTTCCAATCTATATTCAAATCTATATCATTATATAAAATTCCCGACTCAGATGATGGAGCATAATAATTATCACATTTGTATAAAAGTTCTGCTGATTCGCTCAAAACCACAAATCCATGAGCAAAACCTTGCGGAATAAAAAATTGTTTTTTATTTTCTGCCGATAAAATCACGCCAAAATATTGTCCATAAGTAGCTGAATTTTTACGGACATCAACTGCCACATCATAGACTTCACCCGCAACCACACGCACCAATTTAGATTGAGCATTGGGCGGAAGTTGTAAATGTAAACCTCTCATCACGCCATAAGTAGAATAAGAATGATTGTCTTGCACAAAATTACCTACAAAACCTGTTGCTTCTGAAAATTGTTTTAAATTAAAACTTTCATAAAAATAACCACGTTCATCAGGAAATAAACGAGGTTCAAAAACATATAATCCTTTAATAGTTGCTTCAGTAAATGGCATATTTTGAATCGATAATAATGATTAGAATAAGAAATCATTCCGCAAAGTTAGTTATTTTTTTTCAGAACTAATAAAAAAAATAAAATATTTTTTTCAAATCAAGGTATTTTTAATATCGAAAAAGTAATAATGTAAACTCTTTATTTTTGAGATATAAAATTTTGAAAACTGCACGATAGAACTATGCTAAGAAATGAGAATTAATTTTACATAACTATTTGTTAATTTTAATATTTTCCTTGTTAAAATTTTATATTTATTTACAAATTAAACAGAAATATTATAAAAAAAATTTTAAAAGCTAATGAAAAGCCTACAAAAGTTTAGCATAACCTTTTCGTTCAGTTTCAAATTTTTGTTTTCCATTTTAAAACTCCAAATACATAACAAAAAAAACGGCTTAATAGTCAAAAACTATCAAGCCATTTTTTTATTTTATCTTTATCAATAATAAATTTTAGAAAGAATATTGCACACTAAAATTAGCAGAACGAGGCAAAATAAACATACCAGTATTGATAGTATTGTTATTTAAAACAGCATTCGGACCGATATTATCTTGTGTACGTGTATTTCCTTCTGTGATTCCTTGTGTATTAAACAAATTGATTACTTGTCCAGAGAATACAAATTTATCAATGCGATAACTAATACCTGCACCTACTTCAGAGAAAGCGGGTAGTTTGTAAGTATTACGACGATTTGCCCAACGCGCTCCAATATAACGAATATTGGCAAAAATATTGAATTTTTTGATAGTATAATCTGCCGTAAAATCAAATTGAATAGGCGGAACACGTTCTACATTATTACCCGAAAAATTAACAGTACGCGCAGCAGGAGCATTGTTTGTAGGGGTTACAGGAATAGCAGGATTAACAAAATCAGCTTGATTTACCTCTGAAATTACTACATCAGGGTATTTTGTATATTTTGGTTGTTGTAATGAAAGAGAGCCATTAAAACGTAAGTTTTTTACGGGGGCATATACTGCTTCTATTTCTAACCCAATCGTTCTTACATCATATAACAAAACATCTAATTTTAAGTTTCCATTAGCGTCCGTTGATTGTAAAGTAAAAGCTGCATCATTCATTTGAGTTGCAAATACAGTTCCTGTTAAACCAAATTTACTTTTAGACATACGCAAACCTACTTCCCCTTGTAAAATACGTTCTACTGGGTTTTGTAAAGGTAGTGGAGTGAGTGTGGCATCAGTAGCAGAACCATTATTAGTATAACCACCATTATCATTTGTATTAGCAGCACCCGTAATTCTTGTTCCTGAAAGAATTCCGTTGTCCTTATTAGAAATAAAATTTTGTGTACTTGCGTATCTCGTGCCACGTGAACCATTCAAAAATAAAGCAAAAGTTTCATCTACTTTATAATTCAAACCTATATTGGCACCCCATACATCTACTCGCATATCGTAGTTCATATAAGATGACAATGGAAGATCTGCATTATTGTCATATAAAGTTGTTTGATTACTATCCCAACCACCTGCTCCACCTATTCCCACTGTGATAGGTGCGCCGGCTCTAATAACACCTGCACTTCTACCATCTCTGCGTCCTACATTTTGTAGACTTCCAGAGGCACGATTTACTTCATATCTAAATCCTAAATTGGCAGTTAATTTACTATCAATTTTCCATTCATCACCCACAAATACTGCATAAGTAAGATTTTGACTTACAGATTTTCTGTATTGAATACCTGCTTGTAAAATACCGTTTCTTGTTAAATCAAAAGTTGGAACTGGAAATCCTGGAGCAGGTCTAAATTGAATATCTACAAATCTTGGGTTTGAAGATAAATCAGTCAAGCCTGTATTAAAATTCCAATAATCATCAGAATTATAAGCACTTACATAAGAGCCAATATTGATGCTATGTTGTTTGATTTGTTTTGAGAATTGTAAATTATTGATTAAGTTTGTATTTTGTGAATTGATCACAAACACGCCCAAAGGCAATAACATACCATTGCCATTGATACCTGTAGATAATATTCCTGTACCACCTCCATCTGTTCCTGCAGATAAACTTGACAAAGGAATAAAACCACCATTGATATTATTGGGTAATATTGACGCAGCCCCATTATTTTGAAGGGGATGCGTATAACTTACAAAAGGAACATAAGCACCAGCACCGCCCGGTAACAAAGCAGCATTAGCTAATAATGCTCTACCCGAAACAGGATTAGATACTGTTTGTGTAAGGTTTGTTTGTGTAGTTCCTTGCATATATCTTGATTGGTTTTTTACTTGCCAACCATTCCCTAAATCGTACTTAAATTCTACGCCTATATTTTTGTAATCTACTTTGATACCATTCGCAGGGTTAATATTACGGTTTTGTCCTACATTAAGTGGGTCAGGTACTAATAAATTATCACCTGCATTTGAAGGTATTAAAGTTCTTTCGTTTAGATTACTCCAACCAGAAACTGGTCGTGGACTATCAAAACCTTGATAAGGCACTGGAGTCCAAAACGCTACTTGGTCATCTACTATTTTTCCAGAGAAACGAATGTATCCTTTGTTATTATCAAACATTCTTGTAACATTGGCTTTGATTTGTCCACCTACATTGGCAGGTCCTGTAAAATCACGTAAACCTTTGTCATGTCTATAATGTCCACCTACATTAAAACGCCATTTTTTGTCTTTGGTAAGAGGTCCGCCTACATTAGCATCAACTCTATACATTCCTTGCGTTCCGTAGGTATATTTTACGTCACCTTTTAAATCAGTTCCTCCCGTTTTACTTACAAAATTAACAATACCACCAGCGGTATTACTTGAGAAAATAACGGCATTTCCACCTCTCAAACCTTCCAATTTTTCGATAGTCAAGTCATTTTTTGTGAATGCATCAGCATTAAAAAATACTTTATCAGAAATTTCAAAATTGTTTAATCCATCTTCACGCAAAGCGGTATAACGCAAACCACCTGTTCCGATAGGTAAACCTCTTGGATAGATATTGTTGGCAGCTTCACCCAAACCACTTTCCACGTAAAAACCCGGAATAGCATCAATCAAATCACCTGTACTTCTTGGTGCTTGTTGTTCTATCATTCTTTGGTCTAAGGTTGTGATAGATACGGTTGATTCGAGTTTTGATTGTGGGTCAAAACTACCTGTAACCACGACATCATCGAGACTTAAATAATCGTCTTCTAATGTGAAATCAAGTACTGCTTCACCACCCGCAGTAACCGTAGTTTTTTGTTCTTGAGTTTTAAAACCCATAAAATTGATGGTAACGGCATATTCACCATCAGCCAACATATTAATTTGATACACGCCATCTGTATCTGTGATGCTACCATTTTGTGTGCCTTTTATGACCACAGTAGCACCTACAATAACTTCGCCACTGCTATCAACGGCTTTTCCTTTGATTTTACCTGTTTGCCCGCAAAGGTTTGCGATATTGAAGGCAAAAAGTAATAGGAATAAATAAAATTTAATCATAAAAATAAAAAGTTTAAGAAAGTAAAATAATTATATTTAAAAATATATTATACAATTATTAAAACAATTTTTATTAAAATTTGTTTTAAAATAAATGATTTTTTTTGTATTTTTTTTATAAATTTTATAAACTATCGAATATTATGAACAGACGTGAGGCTTTACAATCGAGCAGTGCATTTATTTTTGGGGCGATGCTTAGCCCTTCTATCTTGGCTGATAGTATGACAGATGAAACATCTCATATTATTTTACCAGATTTTAAAAGAGGTGATTTTGGAAAAAATTTTTTGTGGGGAACCGCCACTGCCTCTTATCAAATAGAAGGCTCACATGATAAAGATGGAAAAGGTGTTTCTATTTGGGATACTTTTTCGCATATAGACGGAAAAATAAAAAATAACGAAAATGGAGATATTGCTTGTGATTTTTATAATCGTTATCCTTCTGATATTGCCTTAGCCAAAAAAATGAATATGGAAGTATTTAGATTTTCAACCGCTTGGACAAGATTACTTCCTAACGGAATAGGAAAAGTAAATCAAAAAGGAGTAGATTTTTATAATAAAGTAATAGATGAATGTTTGAAAAAAAATCTTAGTCCTTGGCTAACTTTATACCATTGGGATTTGCCGCAAGCATTAGAAGATAAAGGTGGCTGGACAAATAGAGATATAATTAATTGGTTTGGGGAATATACAAATCTTTGTGCTGATAAATTTGGCGATAGAGTTAAAAATTTTATGATTTTGAACGAGCCTACTATTTTCTCAATGTTAGGTTATTTAGATGGCAGACACGCACCCGGACACAAAGATGTAGGTAAATTTTTAAAGGTTGTTCATCATATTTCGATGGTGCAAGCAGAAGCAGGAAGAATTTTAAGACAAAAATTAAAAGATGCACAAATAGGCACTACTTATTCTTGTAATATTGTGCAACCAATAACCGAAGAAGAACAAGACAAAAAAGCAGCCGAAAAATTAGATGTATTATTGAATCGAATGTATATCGAGCCAGCAGTGGGCTTAGGTTATCCGTCAGAAACTTTACCATTGCTCAAAAATATTGAAAAGTTTATGCAGCCAGATGATATGGAGAAATTAAAATTTGATTTTGATTTTATTGGTATTCAAAACTATACGCGTGTGGTTGTAAAACATGATGAGAAATCACCTCTTTTGGGTATCAAATTTGTTGAAGCCAAAGATAGAAATGTACCAAAAATGACCGCTATGAAATGGGAAGTATATCCTGAAGGAATATATCTTATTTTGAAACAATTTGCTCAATATAAAGGCATAAAAAAAATAATTATTACCGAAAATGGTGCCGCTTTTGAAGATAAATTAGAAGGAAAAAAAATCCACGATAAAGAGAGAATCGATTTTTTTGAAACATATTTATCAGAAGTATTAAGAGCAAAAAAAGAAGGTGTGCCTGTGGAAGGATATTTAGTGTGGTCTATGTTAGATAATTATGAATGGGCAGAAGGTTATCATCCTCGTTTTGGATTAGTTTATGTAGATTATCCTACCCAAAAAAGATACATCAAAGATTCAGGTTTGTGGTTTCAAAAGTTTTTAAAAAAGAAATAAAACAAATAAAAAAAGACTTCTTTCAAAGAAGTCTTTTTTTATTTCATACAATAAATAATAGAGTTCTAAATAATTCTATTCAAAAATTGTTTATTTATAAATTTTAAATTACTTTTGCAAACTATTATCATAACAAAATATTTTAGACATCATTGAAATTAGTATCTTTATAATATGGGTGGTTTGCTTTACCTAATACGAAAATATCAACTTTTTTTACTTTTTTTGCTTTTAGAACTCGTTTCTTTTGGCTTATTGGTGCAAAATAATTATTATCAAAACGCTGTTTTTTTTAATTCTGCTAATTCATTTACAGGAACTATTTTGAGTTGGTCAAGTGGATTGAGAGAATATTTTAATCTGAGGCAAATCAATAAAGAATTAGCACAAGATAATGTGCAGATGAAACAATTATTGGCACGAGTTACCCAAAAAAATGAACAATTAAATATCAAACCTATTCAAGATTCTATTATTATTAACAAATATACTTATACTTTGGCAAAAGTAATCAATAATAGTACAAATAAAATCAATAATATTATTACGATTGATAAAGGAGCAAAACACGGAATTAAGAAAGGAATGGCGGTTATTTCTCCCACAGGAATTGTCGGAAAAGTAATTCAAGTAAAACAAAATTTTTCTACTATTATTTCTTTATTGAGTTCAAAAACAAATATATCAGTACAAATTAAAAGAAATGGCGAATTAGCCACGCTTACTTGGGGCAATAGAAATCCAAGAATTGCGAAATTAAATGATATTTCTACCAACGTAAAAGTGCAAGTCAATGATACGATTCAGACTTCTGGTTATGCTAATTTTCCGCCACGCTTAATGGTTGGAATTGTCAAAAAAGTAAGACTAATTCCCGAAAAAACTTTTTATGAAATCGAAGTAGAATTGAGTACTAATTTGAGTAGTTTGGCTTATGTGTATGTGATTCAAGATATTTTGAAACTCGAACAAGACGAATTAGAAGCAGAAACTTTGGAGGAATTGACTGAATAAATCAAATTAAAAAATATCATCAAAAAAATACCTGAAAAATTATTCTCAAAAAAAATAATTTTTCAGATATATCAAAAATTTATTGTTGCTCAGTTTTGACATTATTTTCTTTCTTTTTCAGAAAATATACAAACATATTAGGTGTTGCTAGTACTAAAAATGCTATCAAACCATTAGCCCAAACTGGACGATTAGGCAACACTAACGTATGCAGCCACCAAGATAAAAGGAAAATTATAGTAAATACTATTTTTCTTTCATTGGCTTTTGTAATCTTTTTCATCTTTTTCCTCTGATTTTGATACCCAATTCGAAAGAAAAAATATTTCTTGTAAATGGCGTTTGCGTTAATTTTGTAGCATTATTTTCAAAGTTAATATCAGTAGCATTAGCATCTAAGTTGATATGAGCAACTTTGCTATCAAAAAATTTACCATTCGAAAATCTAACATATCCGTTATTAGTAATGGGTATAAAATAATTGATTTGTCCATACAAAGCAAAACATTCGTTTAATTGTACGTTTAAACCTATTTTTGGTGTCATTCCTAACATTTGATTACCCAAACTGACCTCTATATTTTCATTATTAAATGTACGATTATCGATTTTAATGGCATTATTTGCAAAAAAACTACCGATTTGGTGTTGTATTCTTTGAATAGAAAAATCTAATCCACTAAAAAAAGATACTTTATTTTGTATTGTTTTTTGAAAACCTACTCCTAAATTTAATTCTGATACACTTGTATTTCCAAAAGTACGAGCAGCATTAATAGAAAAATACATATTTTTCGTAAAAAACTTTTCAAATCCTACGTTCATACCATAAACCGCAAAAGAACTTATATTTTGATGCGTATTAAAAACAGAATTATTATCTTTCGAATAATTGAACGAAAAATGCTGGAAATTAGGTTGCAAAAAATAGGTTTTAAAACCTAATTTTGCATTTGTTCTATTCTTTAAAGTTTCTTGACTGTGTATAAAAGAAGAAATGCCAACGAAATAAAAGGCAAATAAAATAAGTTTTTTCATAGAAAATTTACGTTTTTTTTTGTAATAATTTGATTTACGAAGTTATATTATTCATCAACTCACAAAAGTAGATATTACTTTTTATAGTTTATAACCGCCAAATTTATTATTTTTGCTATTGATAATCAATGATTTATGAAAACTGTTCGGTCATCATTTGGATAACTTGTTTTTCAAGTTTTTCATCAAGGACTATAGCTTCCATTATTAGTTCTATCAAATATCTTTCCAATGCTTCCCAAGTCGGATAGCCTAAAAATAATGCAATTATACTTTTAGTTTTGTTTTGTAAAATATATTGTTTTTGGGCATCTTTCTTCTCAAACATTTGTTGTAAAGTCGCCCCATTTATTTTACTTTTTGTCTGATTATGAATAAGTATAGATAAATATTCAAAATCACCTGAAGTCCAGTTTGCGTGTTCGTTACGCAAATTAGTATTCTCTACTTTGATACTATTTTGTTCTTTGAGTAATTTATGTACTTTTTTTTGTATTTTGAATACAATAAGTTGTCGAACCAGTATTTTCATAATAATTTAATTGATTGATATATTTATTATAATAACTTATTTGAGTAAATTTTGTTTTATTTTTGGTATAAAAAAAATAAAATTTTTGATACATTATTATCCTCCAGATAAATCTGGAGGCAATTCAGATAAATCTGGAGGCAATTCAGATAAATCTGGAGGCAATTCAAAACATATTTTAAAAATATATTTTCATTTTTCGCATAAATTTTCTACCAACCAAATTTATTTAATGGCTAAAATAATCAAACCTACTAAAATAAAACCAGCCCCAACGATAATTTTCCAACTAAAAACTTCATTTAAAATAAAAAAAGAAAGCAATAAAGTAATCAAAATACTTCCTTTATCTATCAAAGCCACCTGAGAAACATCACCGATTTTGATGGCTTTATAATAAAATATCCAAGAAATTGTGGTAGTCAAACCTGAAAAACATAGAAAAATTATATCATTTCGAGTCAGATTTTTGAAGTCTTTCAAAGATTCGAAAGCCATCATATTTATCCAAATCAAAACAAAAACAGTGCTTGTACGTATCACTAAGCCAGTATCTGCGCTCACATTTTTAACTCCAATTTTTGCAATGACAGAAGTTAATCCTGCAAATAACATAGAAATAATGGCATAAATTACCCAAAGTTTCATAGTTGATAAAGGAAAAATAAATTTTTTATTTTTTTTGAGATAAGATTGAAAAAAATAAATAAAAAAAAATCATACATTCAAAAATGTATGATTTTCTATTTTTTTATCCTACACTTCCTTCGAGTGAAATTGCCAATAATTTTTGGGCTTCTACTGCAAATTCCATCGGGAGTTGATTTAAAACTTCTTTCGCGTATCCGTTGATAATTAAAGCCACCGCCGTTTCCGTACTCATTCCTCTTTGATTACAATAAAAAAGTTGGTCTTCTGCAATTTTTGAAGTAGTTGCTTCGTGTTCTACGGTAGAAGAATTATTTTCTACTTCGATATACGGGAACGTATGCGCCCCACATTTATCGCCCATCAACAACGAATCACATTGCGAAAAATTGCGTGCATTTTCGGCACGTTTGAAAACTTTGACTTGTCCACGATAAGAATTATGGCTTTTTCCTGCAGAAATTCCTTTCGATACAATTCTACTTTTGGTATTTTTTCCAATATGAATCATTTTTGTACCTGTATCTGCTTGTTGATAATGATTGGTTACGGCAACCGAATAAAATTCGCCTACCGAGTTATCACCTTTGAGAATACAACTTGGATATTTCCAAGTAATTGCCGAACCTGTTTCGACTTGTGTCCAAGATATTTTTGAATTTACGCCTGCACAAATTCCTCTTTTGGTTACAAAATTATAAATTCCACCTTTGCCATTTTTATCACCAGGATACCAATTTTGAACGGTAGAATATTTAATTTCTGCATTGTCCATCGCCACCAATTCTACGACTGCAGCGTGAACTTGATTTTCATCGCGCATAGGAGCGGTGCAACCTTCGAGATAACTCACGTAACTTCCTTCTTCTGCGACTATCAAAGTACGTTCAAATTGTCCTGTATTTTTTTCATTGATGCGAAAATAAGTAGATAATTCCATTGGGCAACGAACTCCTTTTGGAATATAACAAAACGAACCATCAGTAAAAACGGCACAATTCAACGTGGCAAAATAATTATCATTCACAGGCACAACCGAGCCAATATATTTTTTTATTAAGTCAGGATGTTCTTGAATGGCTTCACTCAAAGAACAAAAAATAATGCCTAATTCTCCTAATTTTGCTTTAAAAGTAGTGGCAACCGAAACGCTATCTATCACCGCATCAACCGCAATTCCTGTCAATCTTTTTTGTTCGTTTAAAGAAATACCTAATTTATCAAAAGTAGCAATCAATTCGGGGTCTATTTCATCAAGACTATTGACTTGTTTTTTTTGTTTTGGAGCGGCATAATAGATGATATCTTGATAGTTTATTTCAGGATAATGCACGTTTACCCATTTAGGTTCTTTCATTTTTTTCCATTTTTCGAATGCTTCCAAACGCCAATCCAACATCCATTGCGGTTCATTTTTTTTAGAAGAGATAAATCTAATAATATCTTCATTTAAACCTTTTGGAGCGTTATCACTTTCGATATTGATTTCAAAACCATATTTATAATCGGAGTTGATATGCTCCTCTAAGACTTCCATGCCCATATTCGTACTTATATTTTTAAATTTCTATTGCAGTTTGTTATTTAGAATAATTTTAAACTGCAAATATAAAACAAATTTTAGTCAATAATTGTTTTCAAAATATATTTATTTTTTTTAAAATATATTAGATTTTTTTTATGATAAAAATTTTGGCACACGGATAATGCGGATTTAGCGGATTAAAACGGATTTTTTTCTCTTTTTTTAGTGTTTTTATCAATTTTTGTTTCCTATTTTAAAAACTCGATTTAAAAATAAATAAAAATAAAAAATAGTATTTAAGAACTCAAATAGCATTTTTTTTGTTTTTAGATAAGGTTTATACAAATAAAAACAAGATATATTTATCATGAAAAAAGACATCGAATTTCCATTGGTAGAAGGCGTAAGTATCGTAATTGCCCGCGAAAAAAATGAAATCAATCAAGACGAATGGAAAGCATACCTTATCAATGAAAATAAAGAAGAATTAAATACTATTTTTATTACTTCACAAGGATATGCGAGCAGCGAAATTGGTACTGAATACATCGAAAAAACGTCTATTTTGCGTCATGCTATTCCAAAATTAGCGAGTAGAGATTATGCAATGATAGAAATTTTGAGCGATGAGGTGTTTCGATTGAATAATGAATTTTGGGTTAGTTATTATATTGGTGATAAATTATATGATAAAAAATTTATCTTTTTGCCTTCTACCATTCAAGAAAAAAACTTGCAAAAAATTCCAATGCTAAATATGGAAGGTATTTTACATAAATAATAAAAAAAAAGAGAATTATTGTTTAGATAATTCTCTTTTTTTTATGATTTGAGGAAGAAAAAATTATGGTTAGCTGAATATTTTAAAATTGAACATTTTAAAATTAGTCTTCAATTTAGTATTGATCTTCTTCAGTAAGATTTAAAATGAAATCCTCTCTTTGTTTGCGATTTTCTTTTAGTATCTCTGTAAATTGTTCAGAACTTATTTGGTGTGTTGTTCTAGGAACTAATTCTGCTATCACACGTAAGACACTTCTTATGTTTGCTATTTGAGCTATTTCATTCATATTAGCACCTTTATTTGCATTCATATTTTTGATAGCTATTTCTTTCAAAATAGATTTTGGAAATTGACCATAAAAAGGCATACCAACTACTAATATTTCGATGGCTGCATATTCAACATCTTCATCAGTAATCTTAAATTCGTTTGTTTTTGACAATTTATTTTTAATCGCCTGCCAAGTTAGGTCATTTTTTACTTGAATTAATAACTTATCTATGTCTTCCTCGTTCAATTTTACAGTTTTTGTCGTTCCCTTGGTGCCTTTTTCATAACTATCATAAATATATTGTCTAACAGCTTTTTCAGACATTTCCAAAGATACACTTTCAAGCATTTTAGCGTTTAATGAGGCTATAAAATCGTCATCCGCTAATTCTTGATAATCTTTTCGCATTTCCTCTTTAACGGTTGCTTTAAATTCTTCTTCCGAGTTTATTTCTTGTTTAGGAAATTGTTCTTTGAAGAACTCTTCATTTAATTGCGGAAATATTTTATCTTCAATAGTAGTGATTTTGATAGAAACTTCACCCGCTAATATTTCTTCTTTTTCTTCTTCTGTTGATTCTTGGAAAAAATATTGGTATGTATCAGGCAAAAATACGTCTGCTACTTTTAAGTTATCAGCCACAAAACCTGTTTCTTTTCCAACAAAAAATTCGGTATATTTTTCAGTTAAATCTCCTGCGGAAATTTTTGTTTCATCTAATATTTCTGTACCATTCAATATTTCGATATATAATTGGCTTGATGCTGTTACTATATCTGTAGGCACTAAGCTCATTCGTTTTTCTAATATATCTTTTATGCTATCTTCAACTTTAGCGTCTGATACTTCAATTTCATATTTATCTAATAAAATATTTGATAAATCTAATTCGAAATCAGATGTAAATGCTATTTCAAATACTAGCTCAAATTCGGTTTGTTTTACCCAATCTACTGCTGGGCTTTCTTCAGATAAAGATAAACCACCTATTATATTTAAGTCTTGTTCTTTAAAATAGTCATCACATTTATGATTGATTACGTGAAAAACGACCTCAGAAACTACACTCCCACCATACATTTTTTTTATCATTTGAGGTGGTACTTTTCCCGGTCTGAATCCATTTATTTGTGCAGTTTTAGCAAGTTTTTTTAGTTCTGCATTTAATTCTTTTTCATAATCAGCTGCAGCAACTTTGACAGTAATTTTTCCTTCTGTTGTACTTTTTCTATCTAAAATAAATTCCATTTGAATAATATAAAAAATGTGATGTTTTGAATAAATTAAAATTAAAAAACCTCAACCCAAAAGGTTGAGGTCGTTAAATATCTTTGAGTACGAATGAAGGGACTCGAACCCCCACGCCTCGCGGCACTAGATCCTAAGTCTAGTGTGGCTACCAGTTACACCACATTCGCAAATTTTGAGTATGCAAAGTTAAAATACATATTTTTAAATTCCAAATTTTTTTAGTATTTTTTTAGTATTTTTTTTAAACCTTAAAAAATATCTTTGAATAAAGGCAAAGTAAAATAAAATTGTGTTCCTTCATTTTCTTTACTTTCTACCCAAATTTTTCCGTCATTTTTTTCTATAAAATCTCTACAAAGCATCAAACCTAAGCCTGTTCCTTTTTCTCCTGATGTTCCTTTTTGCGTAAAACCTTTGTTTCCAAATAATTTATCTACATTTTTAGAGGCAACTCCTACGCCTGTATCTGCGACACATATTTGTATATAGGTATCTTTTTCTATGGCTGAAATAGAAATTGTATCTTTTGGTCTGCAAAATTTGATAGCATTATTCGTTAAATTTCGAATCACCAAATCAACCATATTTTTATCTGCAAAAGTAAATAAAGATTTTTCCACGTTATTTTCTAATACAATTTGTTTATTTTGAGCAGATTTATCAAAAAGTTTAAAATTATCTTCTATCAATTCTTGGATATCAAAATTTTTTTTATCAATATTTTGTCCTTGCATCTGGCTTTTTGCCCAAATCAATAAGTTTTGTAATAAATCAGCACTTACATTGATAGTTTTGGTTAAATCAGGTATCAATTCCATAAATTCGTCTGCCTCTATCAAACCCGAATCTAAAATTCCTAACACGCTTTGTACTTGTGCGAGTGGTGCGCGTAAGTCGTGAGAAATAATCGAGAATAATTGGTCTTTAAAAAGCCCCATTTCTTTTAAATTTTCTGCTTGTGAAGCTAATTCTTCGTTTTGTTGGTCAATTTCAACATTTTTTTTATTGAGTTCATTATTTAATGTTTGTTTTTCTGTCCAGTTTTTATAAAATATATAAGCCAAAATACACAAAAATAACATAATCAACAAAATGGTATAAATTACCCATTGTTGTTGTTGTAATTTAGTTTGGGTTTGAGCATCTTTTGTTTTTTGTTCAGAAATTAGTAATTTTTCTTTTTGTTGGTATTCAAATTTTGCGGCAAAAGATGCGTTATTTCTTTCAATATCATCATTATAAATACTATCTTTGTAGGCATAATGTAAATCTTGATATTTGACAGCATTGTCAAAATCTTTTTTGGCTAGATAAATTTTTTGGTATAATTTATAAATATGTACTTTTTGTCTTTTATTGCCTCTTTTATTGACATATTTTTCTGATAATTGGGTATAATAAAAAGAACTATCCAAATCTATTTTGAAAAAAATATTTGCCATTGTTTGATAATGCTCATCAATAAAAGGTTTATTAGGGGCATTATTTATGATTCGAATGGCTTTGTGCATATATTGAATTGCTTCTCTATCCTTTCCCATTTTATTATAAATACTAGCAATATCTCTAATACTATTGGCAATATTTCTAATTTCTTTTGCTTTTTGACGCATTATGAGTGCATTTTTTGCATAATCTAACGCTTTTTGATATTCTTTCAATTCCAAATAAACCCATGAAAGATGTGTATTGATATAGCCCATTCCTTCATAATTATTGAGTTTTGTGAATATTTTAAGTCCTTTTTCAAAATATTCTATAGCCAAGATATATTTTTTTTGATATAAATTAGTTACTCCAAAATTATCATAACAAAAACCAACGCCTTCCTCATAATCAATTTTTTGTGATAAAATCAATGCTTTTTGAATCCATTCTAAGGTTTCTTTATGATATACATAATGCGAATAAATAACGCCAATCATTCGAATCATATCCGCTTCCATTTTTCTCTCAGCAAATTTTTCAGCCAATTCTAAACCTTTATGCGCATAATCTAATGAAGTTTTTAGGTCAATATTACGAACAGCCCACGCCAATTTTTTATAAATATCCGCTTTTTGCTCGTCATATTTTGCTTTTTGTAATTCATTTTTGAGTGAATCTATATTTTGGGCAAAATAAAAAGAAGGAGAAAATAAAAATAAAATAAAAAGTAAGTAAATTTTTATCATATAATTCTTAAAAAAACCTATAAAGTTGTGTGTAGGACTTTATAGGTTGTGTATTATTTTTTTAATCGCTCAAATATTTCTTTTTAATTGTTCAAGTATTTCAAACGAATCACTTCTTGTGGAGTTAAAAAACGCCAATGACCGCGTGGAATATCTTTTTTAGTAAGTCCTGCATAAATGGTTCTATCTAATTTTTCAATTTCATAGCCCAAAGATTCAAAAATACGTCTTACAATTCTATTTTTACCGATATGCAATTCGATGCCAACTTCTAAACCTTCTGTATCTAAGACAATAATTTGGTCAATTCCAGCCTTGCCATCTTCCAACTCAACGCCTGCTGCAATCGCTTCCAAATGTGCTTCTGTCAAAGGTTTGTCCAAAAATACGTGATAACTTTTACGAATTTCAAAAGATGGGTGCGACATTTTTTGCGTCAAATCTCCATCGTTTGTCAATAAAAGCAAACCTGTTGTATCTCTATCCAATCTTCCAATCGGATAAATTCTTTCGGGACAGGCATCTTTTACTAAATCCATGACCGTTTTGCGGTCTTCAGGATCGTCAGTAGTGGTAATGAAATTTTTAGGTTTATTCATTAATAAATAAACAAATTTTTCCAACGAAATCACTTTTCCATTGTGTTCAACTTTGTCTTTTTTATTGATTTTATGCCCTAATTCAGTAATTACTTGTCCATTGACTTTTATTTTTCCATTGGCAATCAAATCATCTGCTTCTCTACGCGAGCATACGCCTGATTTGGCAATGTAACGATTTAAACGAATTTCATCTGTTTCATCACCAATTTTGCTATCTCTTTCAGATTTACCTTTTCTTGCTCTGAAATTTGTTCTTTGGTCTGATAATTCATAATCAGGACGTTTTTCACGTTGTTGAAAATTATCTTTTTGTGTATCTTTTAAGAAACGATTTTGTTTGAAATTATCATCATTAGTAGAAGAATACGATTTTTTTTCACCAAAATTACTACTGCTTCGTGATTTGTAACCTTGTTTTCTATCTACATAACCACCTGTTTCTTTGTCAAAAGAACGGGGTTTAAATTCTTTGTCCCAAGATTTTTTCTCGCCACCATAACTTCCGCCTTCGGTGCGCGGTTTAAATTCACGTTTTTCACCGTAAGATTTTCTTTCGCCGCCATAACTTCCGCCCTCAGTACGCGGTTTAAATTCACGTTTTTCACCGTAAGATTTTCTTTCGCCACCATAACTTCCGCCCTCAGTACGC
>JAAFJG010000022.1 GCA_013298075.1 Cytophagales bacterium
TTTCAGTTACAGCCAATTCGATTCTACGATTTTCAACAAAACGTTGATATGCTTCTTTGGCTATATTAGGCATTTTTTCATAGCGCAATTTTTCTCTTGCTTGTTTGATTCCTTGTGCTTGAAAATCTTCAGGAATTTCGCTATTTTGCAAGAAATAAACCCACTCATCAAAATTATTTTCTATTTTTGATTTTTTGAAATTTCCTGCTTTGATAATATAATATTTTGGAAAAATATCGGATACTTTTTCAATCACAAATTTTCTTTTCTGTGCCGAAGATGGTGCTAAAATATCCTTAAGATTTAATCCTATAAATTCTCCTTTGTATTCATAGATATAATCTTCACCTTGTCCTAAATCAAAATAAATAATATTGATAGAATAGGCTTTTTTTATTTCTCCATAAGGCTCGCCTTCTTGAATATATTCGACCAAAAGTTTTGAAATACCATACAACATTCGATGGAAATAATCTTGTTCAGAATCGTATTGTAATTCAATCAATATCAAATCATTTTTGTTCGTTTTCACCAAAATATCGACTCGATTAAATCTATCCAATTTATCAGTTTTATTCGATTCGCTTTCTAAAATTTGTTCTATTTTGACTTGAAAAGTTAATAATTCACTTAAAAAACCTTCTAAAACATCAAAATTTGCTTTATCTCGAAACAATTTTTTAATTGCCCAATCAAAACTTACATAAGTTCTATTCATATTTTTTTAGTATTTTATGGAATGCAAATTTACAAAATATTTTTTATAAACCATTATTTTTTTTAGAAAATATCATTTCTACTTATTTATTTATCCATTTTCTCAACCAAAAACCTTGTAAAAGTAAAGTAAAAATACATAAAATAATTGCCATCAAAATCACTTCTATTTTTAAATCTGTTACTAAAGTTAAACCTGTTTTTTGTAAATAAGTTTGAATAAATTGATATAAAAAATACACACTTATCGAACTCAAAGCCAACAAAATCAATATATTTAAACCAAAATATTGCATCAAAAAACTAAATAATTTTTGGGGAGAATAACCAATTTCTAATAATAATACAATTTCATTTTTTGCTTCTGCCAATATCAATCGCATAGACATCAAAAAAACAACCAAAGATAAAATCAGAAAAAAACTACCCAAAATAGCCACTGCAGTCATAATTTTTAATACAATATCAGCCGTTTGGCTGGCTAATAATTTATCTTTATTGATTTGATAATCATTATTTTTGATAAATTTAGCCACTTCGGGAGAATTTGCATTGTTTAATTGTAAGACAATTCTTGACGGATTTTTAGGTTTTTGTTCGCTTAATGATTTATTTGCCCATCTCATAAAATTTTCAGGAACTAAAATCGTAGAATATCTTTGTGAAAAACCTACAATTTTGGCTGTCATTTTCTTTTCATTTTGAGTACCTCGCAATTTAATTCCCAAAGTAACCAAACCAATAGTAGCAGGCGTAACTTGTGGTAATTGTCCATTTTTACCCATTGCAAACCCAAAATTATATAAATCTAACATATCTTGCGAAAGAATAATCGGAATTATTGTATCGCCTTCATTCCATTCGAAATTACTTGGTTTCTCATCTAAAAAATTACTTGGAATTGCTTCAAAAAACATTTCTGTATAAAATCCTAAACTTTCCAAATAACCCACTACGCCAAATTGATTGGCAGTAAAAACACCCACTTCTTTGACGAAAGGTTGTTTTTTGATTTCTTCTAATTCTGTTTTAGAAAATCCGTTGTTTTGATTGCCTAAAAAACTTCCTAACATATTGATAGGTTTACTTAATACCAAATAATTATTTTTTGTTTGTTGATGTGGACTAAAAAAATCCATAATTGCCAAATATAATTGTAAAGAAAGCAATAAAAATACAATTCCTACGCCAAAACCCACTCCTCCCAAAAGAGTTTGTAGCCAATTTTTTCGAGGTTGTAATATTTTTTTTAGTATTTTTTGAGATGAAGAAGCCATATTTATTTAAAAATTTTCGCTAAATTAGATATTTTTTCTGAAAATTCACAAAAAATTCTTAATATTGCACTAAAATTGTATTGATTTGATATAATTTGTTATAAATAAATATGATTTTTACTAAAAATTTATATAAATAATTGATGAAACGTTATCATTTCATATTATTAACTTCTTTGATTGTTTCTATTTTAATGGCGGTTTTGTTTATGGTAAGAATTGATTTACCTACAATACCTGAATATGCTTTTTTTACGATTGAATCTAATCATAAAGTTTTTGATTTGCGTTCACATCTCAAAAAATATAATCTTGTAAAACAAAATCTATCGACCAAACAAAATATATTTCAAGAAAAATATGCTATGGCAAAAGATTCAAACGAAAGAAATGAAATACTAAAAAACGCAAAATATTATCTTTTTAAGAGTATTACTGATGATATTTTACCTTATTGGTATGACACAAAATGGGACTTTAATGGCACCACAGAAAATCCAAGAGAAGGCACTATCGCTTGTGGATATTTTATTTCTACGGTCTTATCTCACGCAGGAATAGACACAGACAGGTACGCTTTAGGGCGAGAGGCAGCAGGAGCAGTGATACAAACTATTTGCAAAAGAGAAAGTATTCATATCGTCAAAAAAAATAATTTTCAACGATTATTTCAATACCTAAAACAACAAAAAGATGGCGTTTATATCTTAGGTATGGATTGGCATATCGGATTTATTGTCAAAAAACAAAATAAAATCCGTTTTATTCATTCTCGCAAACCCAAACATGCAGGAGTACTGAATGAAGAAGCAGAAGATTCGCCTACTTTGAAACTCTCTAATTTTTATATGATCGGAAATGTATTAGAAAATGAACGCATTATTCAACAATGGGTCGAAAAAACAAAAATTTTTTGAAAATGATAATTTTTTTTGTATATTTGCACAAAAATACCACCGAAATAGAGCGTAATGGAAAAAAAAACAAGCGAAGAGCAACTTAATTACTACCTCGAACTTTCAAAAGAGCAGCCTAACAATGCCTATCCTTTGAAACAAGTTGCATATTATTATCAACAATTAGAAAAATTTAAAAATGCGTTAAATTACCACGAAAAAGTAGCAGAATTACAACCTTTGGACACGTGGAATTTAGCAAATATGGGCTATTGTTATCAACAAGAAGGAGATTATTATACGGCTATTACATTCCATGAAAAAACGTATAAAATTGATGAAAATGATACTTGGAATTTAGGACATTTAGCGTATTGCTATCAAAAAATTGATGAATTTAGAAAAGCATTGAGTTATTACGAAATTTTGCACGAACTTACCCCTTTGGATAGTTGGATTTTTCAAAATTCGGGTTTATGCGCCCAAGAATTATACGATTATAAAAAAGCATTAGAATATTTTCAAAAAGCACTTACATTTTCTCCCGAGAGTACTTTTGTTTTAGATAGTATCGGTTATTGTTATGCACAAAGTAATCAATTAGAAAAAGCAATAGAAATTTTTTTGAAAGTAAGAACAATATCTCCCTACGAAACTTGGAATTTAGGACCTTTGGGTTGGGCATATTTTAGGGTAGGAAATATAGAAAAAGCAAAACATTTTTTAGAAAAATCAGTAAAAAATACTCCTGAAAATCACGATTTAATGCACTTAGCACACGTCTATTTTTGTTTGGGCGAAGATGAAAAAGCAAAAGAATATTATCGAAAAAGTATGAAAATGTTTGAAGATAAAGAGGAATTTTTAGATGATTTTGAAGAAGAATACGAACATCTAAAACAATATCAAGTCAATATGGGAGAATATAGGCAATTAAAAATGGAATTGACTTTTTTGGAGAGTTAAAATAAATATCAAAAATAAACTAAAAATATCAAAATTAAAAATATGAAAATAAGTATTATCAATATTTTTTTAATGTTATGTTTTGTAGGTTGTCAGGCACAAAATACAACATCTGAACAAGAAAAATTAAAAAATTTGAACAAAGAAAAAATAATTACCGAAAAAAATAATACAAAACAAATAGAAAATATTCCTCAAATTCCATTCGAAACCTTAGAAATTGCAGGACATAAAGTTGATATTCAAAATCCATCAATCAAAGTAATTGGGAATATTTTAGTATTACCAGGCTGGGATTTTCCACGCACCGATTGGTGTAATAAATCAGAGCTTTGTAAAAAAGCGTTGGCAAAAGGATATAGATTGATTATGCCAGAAATGAGTAGAAGCGTATATTCTGCTGATTTTTATGCCGAAACTATAGCCGATTGGAAAAAATATCCGAACAAAAAATGGGTTGTAAAAGATTTAATTCCTTCTCTACAAAAAGAAAAAAATATATTCCTTAAAAAAGATAAAAATTTTGTGTTGGGGCTTTCTACAGGTGGGAGAGGAGTGGCTTTGTTGTGTTTGGCTTTGCCAGATATATGGACAGCATCTGCCTCTTTATCAGGTGATTTTGACCAAAGTGTGATGCCAAATGATAGATTGATGATTGGTTATTATGGTAGTTTTCAAAAATTTAAAGAGCGTTGGATAGGCGAAGATAATGCGGTTACGCAAGCCAAAAATTTTAAAACTCCTATTTATTTGGGGCATAGCAAACAAGACAATATTGTTCCTTTGAATCAAACACAAATTTTTTATGAGGCGTTGAAAAAAAACCACCCAAAATTAAAAATTAAATTAAATTTAGTCGATGGCGGACACGATTATAAATATTGGAATAGTGAAGTAGATAATATGCTTAATTTTTTTGCTGAATTTTAATAATTATTAGAAAATGTTTTTAAAATTTATATTCTTTGTTTTTTTTTTTTAAAAATAATGAAAAAAATTTTTAGTTCTAAAATTTATTCCTAAATTGCACACAAATAATGAAAAATAAATAAATATTGGTATAAAATTAGTCTTAGTATTTATTGAGTTTCTTTCAATCAAATTATAAATAAAACCGACAACTACGGTGAGTAAAAATAAAATAGACATAATTAGAGTTATTTCAGGCGTTTACTGGGTAGAAATTCCTGAAGCTGGTCTACAGATTTTATGTGCTTGTCCTTCGGACACCGTAAAGCACTTAAAAAAACGTGGGCTAATTGATATTGTTGAAAAAAATGGAGTGAAGTTCGAAACTGGACCGAATGCTATTTTGTTGTCAGATACTTTGATACAAAATGGTTATATGTCTAATTTGGCTGAATTTCCATTGCTTCAAATGTTTTATTCACAAGGTATGTTGATTCCAAATCACCCTGGAAATACAGGCGAAAAACCGATTTTAATTGGCACATCTACCCAAATAAAAGCTCAAATGGAGTACTTTTATCGTGGCAATTATGGATTAGTAAGCAAAGAAGAAATATTGGCAACAGGCGTTTCGGAAGAAGTGGCTGATTATTTGATGCACATTAAATTAAAATTTGCGTTTGGAAAAATACAAACTCCTGATAATTTGGTTGTGCAATTACCAATAGATGAATTAGATAAACAATTAGAAATAAAAAATGGCGTTTTAATAGAAAGAATCGACCATAATACTTTTCAATTTACTTACGAAGGAGAAACCGCTACGGTCAATCTTAGTTTAAGACCCAAAGAAATTTATGACCCACCTTATTATCTCAATTATCACAAATTAAATAGAGATTATTTTTCTGTCGTACATACAGGCGAGGGCGATGCGTGGGACGTGAATAGACCTTGTATGGCGAGTGTGGTTATTTTTCAAGGAAAAGTCTTTTTAGTTGATGCAGGACCGGATTTATACAATACTTTAAAAGCCTTGGGCGTGAGTATTAATGAAGTGGATGGAATTTTTAATACACACGCACATGATGATCACTTTGCGGGCTTGACTACATTTATTCGTTCTGACCATAAAATAAAATATTTTGCTTCCGCACCTGTGAGGGCTTCGGTGGCTAAAAAATTATGTGGTTTGATGAGTTTGGACGAGTCTTGGTTTCATAGTTTTTTTGATGTCTGTGATTTAGAATTAGATGTTTGGAATAATATTGAAGGTTTAGAAGTAAAACCTGTTCTTTCTCCACACCCCGTTGAAACTAATATTTTTTATTTTCGTGCATTTTGGAACGATAATTATCAATCTTACGCTCATTTGGCTGATATTGCTTCGTTTAGAGTGTTGGAAAATAATATTTTTAAAAATACAGCAACACAAAATTTTGATGCACAATTACAGAAAGTAAAAGACGATTATTTGATTGAAGTTGATGTTAAAAAAATAGATATTGGTGGTGGTTTGATTCATGGAGAAGCGCAAGATTTTGCCAATGATAAAACGCCAAAAATAATGTTGGCTCATTTTTCTCGACAATTATCGAATGAAGAACAACAAATTGGCGCAAATGCACCTTTTGGAAGCATTGATGTTTTGATTGAAACCCACCAAGATTTTGCTCGATTGGCTGCTTATCAATATTTTAAATTTTATTTTCCACAAGTTCCTGAATATGCGTTACAATCGTTGCTTAATTTTCCGATTATCACATTGAATGCAGGCGAAACTTTATTTAGAAAAAATACAAGATTTAAGCACGTCTATATGATTTTGACAGGCTTAGTCGAACTGATTTATACAGAAAGAGATACCGAAAATACGCTTTCTGCGGGTTCTTTGGTTGGTTTTTATATTGATGATGATGATACAATGGCAACTTCTACTTGTCGTTCTACGTGCCACGTAACTACTATTCAAATTCCTGTTGAGTTTTATTTGAACTTTATTAATAAATATGGTTTAGCAAAACCTTATGACCAATTAGAATCTAACATTTTATTTTTGAATACGACTTATCTTTTTCAAGAAAATGTTTCTTTGCCTGTTTCTCTCAAAATTTCTCAACACATGAAATTACATCAAGTTCATTCGAAAACAATTTGGGTGAATACTGATTTAACAGATTTATATTTGATTAACAAAGGAAACATCAAATTATCATCTTTTGTAAATGGAACAGAAAAAATAGAAACGTTAAAAAAAGGTGATTTTTTTGGTGGAGAGAAAAATTTAGTAGGTTTTAAAACTCCTTTTTCTATTACTTTTACAGAAGATTGCGAAGTTTGGCAAATTCCTTATGATATTTTGGTTAATATTCCTATTGTATTTTGGAAATTATTAGATACAGCAGAGCAAAGAAAAGATTTTTTTACTATGTAAAGTTAAATTTGGTCTATTTTTAGTGTTTTTTTAAATATTTTATCTCAAAAATATTTTATTTCAAATAAAAATACTAACTTTGCAAACTTTTCTTTAAAATTATTTTGAATCTTTAAAAATTTATATATTTATTATGGCAATTACCGTATTACAACGAAAAAACCGCAAAAATTATGCAAGGGCTGTGAATCGCCAAACTGTTATCAAACAATTGACCCGCAAACCTATCATCAAAACTGTAGATGTAGAAGCAATTAAAGCAGGTTTTGCTGAGAAAAAAGCAGCAGCAGCAAAATAGTTTATTATATATTGTTGATTACAAAAAAATAAGAACAAATTTTTGTTTTTTTCAAAAGTTTGTTCTTGTTTTACTTTTTGCGTAATTTAGCAAATATGTCATTTCTCACAGTAAAAAGGTTCTTAGGAAATTTTTGCGAACCAGTCACATTCCGTCAGAACTCTTAGGCTAACCTAACATATACGGCGCAATAGAATGATACTTAACACTGTTCCAAATTTTTTGTATCTTTTGCATTGTTTTTTAATGAAATCATTGCGTTTAATTTGATTTTGTAAGAGATTGTAAAGTTAAACTCTTTTTTGTAAATATAAAATAAAGTATTGAAAATCAACTTGTTGCAAAATTTTAATGTAGAGTGAAAAAAATACTACTTTTCCGAAGTAATACTCAATTTTTAGAAAATGTCTCCTATCATTTCCATTGTTTCTCCTGTTTATCGTGCCGAAAATATCGTAGATAAATTAGTAACTGAAATTATAAAAAGCGTCAGCCAAATCACCGAAAATTTTGAAATAATTTTGGTAGAAGATGGCTCTCCTGATGATTCTTGGGCAAAAATTGAGGAAAATTGTCAAAAAGATACACGTGTAAAAGGTATAAAATTAAGCCGTAATTTTGGACAACATTATGCCATTACCGCAGGACTTGACCACGCACAAGGCGAATGGATTGTGGTCATGGATTGTGATTTGCAAGATAGACCTGAAGAAATTCCTAATCTTTATAAAAAAGCAAAAGAAGGTTTTGACGTGGTATTGGCACAAAGGCATCAAAGAAAAGACAATTTTTTCAAAAAATTATTTTCTTGGGCATTTTATAAAGTACTTTCCTATCTCACAGGCGTAAAACATGATGAAAGTGTGGCAAATTTTGGTATTTATCATAAAAAAGTAATTGAGGCAGTGAAACAGATGCGAGAAAGCATTCGAGTTTTTCCGATAATGGTACGTTGGGTTGGTTTCAAACAAACAAAACTTAAAGTAGAACACGCAGAAAGAGAGGAAGGAAAAAGTTCTTATAATTTTAAAAGATTACTTAATTTTGCCTTAGATATTATTTTGGCTTATTCTGACAAACCTATTCGATTGACTATAAAAACAGGTTTATTGATTTCATTTTTATCTTTTATATTTGCTATTATCTTGTTAGTGCAATATTTTTTAGGTAAAATTACCGTAGCGGGTTATGCGAGTTTGATTATTTCTATTTGGTTTTTTTCAGGTTTGATCATGATGACTTTGGGCGTGATTGGTTTGTATGTCGGCAAAATTTTTGAAGGCGTGAAAAATAGACCTATTTATGTGATTAAAGATTTTTTAAATAAATAATAATTTTTATGAATAATATTAAAGCGGATAATTTAGTGATAGGAAAAAATACTATCATAGAATCAAATGCTGTTATCAGAGGTTTGAATGGAAATGCCAAACAAATATTTATTGGTGATAATTGTTATATCGGTGAAAATGTCCAAATAATATGTGATGATTTTGAAATAGGAGATTATTCAAAAATTCAGCATCATACTAATATTCATGGCTATTTACCTTGTAAAATAGGACACAATGCTTGGATTGGACAATATACAATTATTGATTCTATTGGTGGAATGACTATTGGAAATAATTGTGGCGTAGGAGCGCACTCACAACTTTGGAGCCATATAAAATATGGTGATATGTTAGAAGGTTGTCGTTTTTTGTCTGAAAAACCAATGGAAATTGGGAATGACGTTTGGTTTGTTGGGCATTGTATTGTTTCTCCTATCAAAGCAGCAGACAAATCTATGGCAATGGTTGGCTCTGTGGTTACAAAAGATATGAATTTCAATGAAATATACGCAGGTAGTCCCGCTAAATCTCTTTCTGATAAAATAGGTTTCCAATTTCAAGAAGTGAGTATCGAAGATAAGTTTTTAAAAATGCAAGAGTATTTGTCTGAATTTAAACATTTTACTTCTATAAAAATTGTAAAAAATAGTCAAGAGATAAATTTTGAAGATAATTTTACATATTTTGATGTTTCTTCCCGAAAATATAAAAAAATAAGTTCTGAAGAAGAAATCAATTTTATGAAATTTTTATTGCCTGCTAAGGGTAAATTTATTCCTTTTTAACAATTATTTTTCTCTTTCAAATACAAAATATTTATCACTTTTGCATTTAGAATATTCATTATAAACCACCATTTTTTAACAAAATAGAAATTTAATGCGAATAAAATTAACATATATTTTAGGTTTTTTGGTTTTACTTTGTAATATCATTATATTTTTTTTGATTGTCAGAAATTCGCGCACTGATATTCAAAGTCATAATTTAATTTTAATCACACAATTAGAAAACAATACTTTTCCTATTCCACCTTTGTATTATTTTTCGGTTTATTTATGTTCAGGTTTTTCGAATAATATAGTCGTTTTAAATTATACTTCTGTGGTTGTTTTGGGTTTTTCTGTGTTTTTTAAATATATTACTACCAAAAAATATCTCCTAAAAAGTTTTATTACTGATGATAAAAACTATCTAAATAAAAATGTTTTACTATTTATTTTTATTGCTATTTCTCTTATTTTTATCCAACCTATATTTCTCAATTATCCAAGCAGCAGAGTTTATTTAGGCAAATTAGGCATCAATGTTTGGCATAATTCTACCGTTATTTTTGTGATGCCTTTTGCAATATTATTGTATATGGAATCTGTATATTTCCTAAAAAGTGAAAAAATCAACGCAAAAAACATCTTTTTAATTTTATTATTGATATTGATAAACGTTTTGATTAAACCAAGTTTTTTATTTTGTTTTTTACCTGCTTTTATCCTTATACATTTAATCAAAGAAAAAAAAATAATTAGCCAAAAAAATATGTATGTTATTTTGATTGTTTCAATAGCATTATTATTGATTTTTCTTGAATATTATTTTATATATTTATCAAATCACAATCAATTTTTATATCCAAAAGATAGTAAAAGTAGCATTATTTTTAAACCTTTTCATATTTTTCAAGTATATAGTAAAAATATTCCTTTGGATATGTTTGTGAGCGTGGTTTTTCCTTTATTTTTTATCATTTTATTTTTTAAAGAAATAAAGCATCATTTAGAAGCACAATATTCAACTTTGATGTTTTTATTTGCTTTTTTGATTGGCGTACTTTTTGTCGAAAGTGGTGCCAGAATGTCGCACGGCAACTTAACTTGGCAAATCATTATTGCCAATTATATTTTTTTTATGGTGCATACAACTTTATTTTTACAAATTATTTTACAACATAAAAAACCATATTCTATCAAATATTTTTTGTTATCGGGATTTTATTTGATGCACTTTTTGAGTGGCGTATATTATCCGTATAAAATTATTTCTACAGGCATTTATCATTGAAAAATTATTACTAACTTTGCATTTAAAAAATAAAATATGGGCTATATTTACATACTTTTTACGATTTTATTCACTGTCTATGGTCAGTTGATAATCAAATGGCGTATGGGTTTGAAAGGACAAATGCCTGAAAATGCTGAATTTTTAGATAAAATTTGGTTTATGGTCAATGCTTTTTTAGATATTTGGATAATATCAGGTTTAGCATCAGCATTTTTGGCAAGTTTTTGCTGGGCTGCTGCTTTGACAAAATTCGAATTATCTTATGCCTATCCATTTATGAGTCTATCATTTGTGTTAGTTTTTGCATTGAGCGTTATTTTATTTGGCGAATTGGTTACTTATGGAAAAATAATTGGTTTAGGGCTTATTATATTGGGCATTGTCGTTTTAGTAAAATCTTAATTTTTATTTATACTATCAAAAATGATTACTTTTATATTTTATTTAGTATCCATTTTAAATAATATAATTATAGAAATAATTGGTGGTAAAGTTTCATTCGAAAAGTTTATCCTATTAAAATCATGAAAAAATACGATATTCCATTCAATAAGCCTTATTTATCTAAAAATGAAATGTTGTATATGTTGGAGGCAGTCAAATTGGGGCATATTTCAGGCGATGGCACTTTTACCAAAAAATGCCACCAATTTTTTGAGCAAAAATATAACTTCAAAAAATGCCTTTTGACTACTTCTTGCACCGATGCATTAGAAATGTGTGCCATTTTATTGGACATCAAACAAGGTGATGAAGTGATTGCTCCAAGTTATACATTTGTTAGTACAGTCAATGCTTTTGTGTTGCGTGGAGCAAAAATTGTATTCGTAGATAGCGAAAAAAATACACCTAATATTGATGTTGCAAGCATAGAAAACCTGATTACAAGCAAAACAAAGGCGATTATAGTCGTGCATTATGCGGGCATAGCATGTGATATGGACGAAGTAATGCAAATTGCAAACAAACATAATTTATACGTAGTAGAAGATGCTGCACAGGCGATTGATAGCTATTTTATCACAGAAAATCAAAAAAAACCGCTGGGAAGTATTGGGCATTTATCCGCATTTTCTTTTCACGAAACTAAAAATATTATTTCAGGAGAAGGTGGAATGTTGGTGATAAATGACGAAAAATTTATCAAAAGAGCAGAAATTATCAGAGAAAAAGGGACAAATCGCAGTGCATTTTTTAGGGGCGAAGTAGATAAATATGGTTGGGCAGATGTAGGAAGTTCGTTTTTGCCTTCGGATATAATTGCAGGTTTTTTATACGCACAATTAGAAAATTTGGAGGATATTCAAAAAAGAAGAAAAGAAATTTGGGAAAATTATTATAAAGGCTTAAAAATTTTAGAAGAACAAAATAAAATTCTGTTGCCAAAAATTCCGCATTATGCCACTAATAATGCACACATGTTTTATATTTTATGCAAAGATTTGATGCAGCGAAGTGATTTGATTGCTTATTTAAAAGAAAAAAATATTTTATCTGTTTTTCATTATCTTTCTTTGCATAGTTCGCCTTATTATCACGAAAAACACGATGGACGTGATTTGCCTTTGTGTGATAAATATGCGGATACTTTGTTGCGTTTGCCTTTTTATTATGAATTAACAACAACGCAACAGAATTTTGTAATAGATGAAATTAAAAAGTTTTTTTTACAAAAAAATTAAAAATTTGTAGAATATTTTATGAATAAGTAATTTTAATATCATACTTTTGTAAAAAAATAAAAAATATTTTTTTTCTTGAATAATTTAATAAAACAATATGGAACAAATGAAACCAAATATTTCAAAACGCTCTTTTTGGGATATAGATTTTGAAACATTAGATTTTGAAAAACATAAAAAATTTATTATAGAAAAAGTTTTTGAATATGGTACATTACAAGATACTTTGGAAATTATAGCATTTTATGGTTTAGAAATCATAAAACAAGAAATTATAAAAGCAAATTGGCTAAGTAATAAAACTTTAAATTACTGTTGTATTATTTTTCAACTCAATAAAAATGATTTTAAATGTTACATAAAGAAACAGTCGAACCCAGAACTTTGGAATTATTGAAAGAATTAATGCTTTGGGATTGCGTTTGCCTTTTTATTATGAATTAACTCCAACCCAACAGAAATATATTATTAACGAAATTATTGCTTTTTATGAAATAAATAACTAACATTGCAAAATTTTTGAAAAAATATAAGGAATTATAAGTTATGAAAAAAAATAATACTCACCAAGATAAATTCGATGAATTGCAACGAAAAAATGCAGAAGCATTGTTAGGTGGCGGGCAAAATCGTATCGATTCACAACATAAAAAAAACAAACTAACTGCCAGAGAACGCATCGAATTATTATTAGATGAAGGTTCTTTTGAAGAAATTGGACGTTTTGTGATGCACAGATGTAAAGATTTTGGCTTAGATAAAGAATATTATTTGGGTGATGGCGTAGTTACAGGCTACGGAACTGTCAATGGAAGATTGATTTATGTTTTTTCACAAGATTTTACCGTTTTTGGAGGTTCATTGTCTGAAACGTATGCCGAAAAAATTTGTAAAATAATGGATTTGGCTATGAAAAATGGCGTGCCAATCATTGGTTTGAATGATTCGGGAGGAGCAAGAATCCAAGAAGGAGTGCTTTCTTTGGCAGGTTATGCTGATATTTTTTATAAAAATACGTTGGCTTCTGGCGTTATTCCTCAAATTTCTGCCATTATGGGACCTTGTGCGGGTGGAGCAGTTTATTCGCCAGCCATTACAGATTTTATTATGATGGTTGAAAATACTTCGTATATGTTTGTAACAGGTCCTAAAGTTGTCAAAACCGTTACCAACGAAGAGGTTACTTCTGAAGAATTGGGTGGTGCTTCTACGCATAGTACCAAAAGTGGCGTAACACATTTTTCGTGTGCCAACGAAGTGGCTTGTATTCAAACGCTCAAAAATTTATTGAGTTATATGCCTCAAAATTGCGAAGAAGAAGCACCTCGATTCAATTATCAATTCAAAAATAAAAAGGCAGAATTACGTCCTGCACTCAATACAATTATTCCTGAAAATCCAAATCAACCTTATGATATGAAAGAAATCATTGAGGTAATTTTAGATGATAATACTTTTTTGGAAGTCCATAAAAATTTTGCAGAAAATATGATTGTTGGTTTTGGACGATTAGCAGGAAGAAGTATTGGAATTGTAGCTAATCAGCCTGCGGTTTTGGCGGGAGTTTTAGATATTAACGCTAGCACAAAAGGAGCAAGATTTGTGCGTTTTTGTGATAGTTTTAATATTCCTTTGTTAGTTTTAGAAGATGTTCCAGGTTTTTTGCCCGGTACAGACCAAGAATGGAACGGCATTATTACCAACGGAGCAAAATTATTGTATGCTTTTTGTGAGGCAACTGTTCCACGTGTTACGGTCATCACACGCAAGGCTTATGGGGGTGCATACGATGTGATGAACTCAAAACATATCGGAGCGGATATGAATTATGCTTTGCCAACGGCTGAAATTGCGGTGATGGGTGCCAAAGGAGCAGCAGAAATTATTTTCAAAAAAGAAATAGAAGAAGCAGAAGATTCTCTGGCTAAATTACAAGAAAAAGTAGAAGAATATACACAAAAATTTGCCACTCCTTATCGTGCAGCGCACAGAGGTTATATTGATGAGGTAATTATGCCCGAAGAAACTCGCTATAAATTGATGCGTGCTTTCGAAATATTGGAAAATAAAGTAGTTAATTTACCTAAGAAAAAACATGGGAATATTCCTTTGTAGATTTTTTAGGAATAAATTATAGAAATAAAATACACCAAAATATATAGCAATATGTGTTTTGGTTTTTTTGTGTGATAAGTAAATATTTTGGTTCTTTATGAGTTCATTGGAAACATTAAAATTTGACAAATTATTGACAAAATCATCTGATAAATTTTATTTTAACAAAATATGAAGACTTAAAAAAATTATCAGAAGTATTAAAATCTATGGATATAGAGTACTCTACCGTAAAATAATTATAGATTAGAGTTTTTTAAAATGATAGAGATTTTAGCACACGGATTTAGCGAATTAATACGGATTTTTTTTCCTTTTTTCTCAAATTTTTAGTATTTTTGTCAATTTTTGGCTACCATTTAAAAAACTCTATTAAACGATCTATCAATTTTATTCAAGAAAATAAAAAATAAACGTTTTTTTTGATAAATAATGTTATAATTTGATAGGATTTGCTATTTTTCGAATGGTGAATTTTGGATACTAATGTTAATAGTATTTTTTAAATGAAAGAGATTTTAGCACACAGATAACACGGATTTAGCGGATTAATACGGATTTTTTTCTTTTTTCTCGAATTTTTAATGATTTTTGTCAATTTTTGGCTCCCATTTAAAAAAACTCTAATACTTAAACTAATTGAAGTCTTTGTAAGCAAACACTATACAATAAAATCAACTTCTAAATATTTTTCAATTTACTTCTAAAAATAATAAATTTATTGATTATTTTTGCGTTGTAATTTGAGAGTAAAATTAAAATAAATAAAATTATGGTAAAGCAAGAAGAAAAAGAAGTAGCAAACCATACAGTTGTATGGCTTTCTTGGAAACAAATTCAAAAAAAATATCCTAATAAATGGGTTTCATTGGGCTGCAAAAATGCAAATCAATTAGAAAATAATGAAATTGATATTTTGGGTGTGGCTGATACTTTTGATGAAATCCTAGAGTTTAATAGTAAGTATAGTGATGCGTTTTGGGAAACCAAACAATATGTAATGTTCACAACGAGGAGTACCCAAATAATCAAAAAATCAAAAAAATTAGTATTTCCTATTTATGCTACCATTGTTCCAAAATAATTATGAAAGAAATCGAAAAAAAAGTAAATATTTCTTATAAAGCTGCAAGCGATTTCCAACCAATTTAACTATCAATCAATAGCTACCAAAAAAGACAAACTCTCCCAATTTCTCGATTCAAAAAAGAGCAATTCTTACCACTTTATCTTATTTATAAAAAATATTTGAAATAAAAAAATTTTCATTTTCCGTATAAATTTGTTGAGAATCACTTTTTTTTGATTTTTTTTTGATTTAAAATAATAATTATAAATATTTTATATAAAAAATTTTGTATTCCACGTTTTAAAATCTATCTTTGTAAAAAATTATCAAATATAATAAATAAGGACGTATAATATAATAATATCTTTTTAAACATGATACAAGAAATTGAAATCGCCCAGCTTCGCTCTCTAACAGACCTTATCAAAACCCGTTTTAATTACGATTTTGGCAATTATGCTATGTCTTCTTTCAAAAGACGTATTCAAAGAATTATAGAATTATATAAATTTAGTTCTTTTGATGCCTTAGTAGAAAAAATAACTACTTGTGATAAAAAATATTTTCAAGATTTTATTTCTGAAATTACGGTCAATGTAACTGAAATGTTTCGTGACCCAACTTTTTGGGTAGAATTAAGAGAAAATATTTTGCCTAATTTATTGTTAGATAATCAAACGATTAGTATTTGGCACGCAGGCTGCTCTTCAGGCGAAGAAGTGTATTCGATGGCAATCACGCTCCATGAATTAGATTGTTTGGATAAAGTTCGAATTGTAGCAAGTGATGTTGATATGGCAATTTTACAAAAAGCAAGAGATGGTGCATATTCTCTTAAAAATATGGAATTAAATGCCAAAAATTATGAAAGAGCAAAAGGTACTTTGAGTATTGATAAATATTATAAAGAACAAAATGGCAAAGCAATGATGGATAAATCTTTGGTAAAAGATGTTATTTTTCGCGAGCATAATTTAGTTTCTGATGTTTCTTTTGGTAAATTTGATTTGATTTTATGTAGAAATGTAATGATTTATTTTAATCAATCTTTACAAAATAATGTATTAAAAGTATTTCACGAAAGTTTATTTAAAAATAGTTATTTAGTGGTAGGTTCAAAAGAATCTTTGATTTGGTGCGAAATTGCGAATAAATTTAGTGTTGTCAATAATGAAGAAAAAGTGTATAAAAAAACGAAAGAATAAACCTAAAAAATAAAAAAGTGGATATAAAGTAAATAAAAAGACTACCACATAAAAAACCATAACATAAATTTTTTATACATTTTAAAAGTATAAACTATTAATTTTTTTTACATAAAAATTTAACTTAAAACAATTAATATGATTGGCAATCAATATAAAGCTATTGTAATAGGAGGTTCAGCAGGCAGTTTTCAAGTCATTAATAAAATATTATCATCTTTGCCCCGCGATTTTGAGTTGCCGATTGTTATGTGTTTACATCGCTTACGTCACGTGCGTAATGGTTTTGTTGAAGCATTAAATATCAAAAGTAATATCGAAATCAGAGAGCCTTTGGATAAAGAAAGTATTAAAAAAAATTGCATTTATTTATCGCCTGCTAATTATCATTTAGGCATTGATATTGGAAATACTTTTACATTGAGTACAGACGAATTAATCAACAATTCACGTCCTTCGATTGATATTTTGTTGCAAACAGCTGCTTATGTATATAGACAAAAATTAGTAGGAATATTGCTTTCTGGTGCCAATCGTGATGGGGCATTGGGTATGCAAAAAATTGCTGAAAAAGGTGGTTTGACAGTTATTCAAGACCCCAAAGAATGTTTAATTGATACAATGCCTTCGGCTGCTTTAAAAGTTACTCCTATTGACCATATATTAAATACAGATAGTATTATTGAATTTTTATTGAATTTGGATAGGTCTGTAAAATCAGTAATTACGACCTAAAAAACGAATATAAAAAAAATTGGTTCAAAAATTGAATTATAAAAAATAGATAAAAATAATCACACATAAACATAGAATTATTGATTGCATAAATGAATAATTTTTGAAAGTTATTATGAAATTTAGTTACAGAATTATAGGTTATATTGCCGTTTTATTGTATATTATTGGAATTTTTGCTGTGGGCATCAATGCTTTGATGTATGCTGATGCGATTGCAAAACTTTGGAAAGAGATGCCAAGTTTGTTTTATCTTTCAACCGCTACTAATTTAATGGGTATATTGGCTTTTATTGGGCTTTTATTGGGCGTAACCACTCAAACTGAACTAATATATGTAACAAATACAGAAGAAAATGGTAAAAATCAAAAAAATATCGAACAAAAAGATACCATAGAAGAAAGTCAGCACAACAAAGAAACTATCAATAAAATAAGACAAAGTTTGGTAGATACAAACCAAAATCGTTTACAAATTATCGAAAAATGTTTACGATTGGCGTGTGAAGAATTAGAAGCAAGCATTGGCGTTTTGTATCAAAATCAAAATAAATCCTTAAAAATGATAGCCAGTTATGCGCTTTATCAAGAAAAAACAACAATTACTTCTTATGATTTGGGAGAAGGTTTGGTTGGGCAAGTCGCAAAAAATGGCAAAACAATTAAATTAACCCAAATTCCCGAAGATTATCTGCCTGTAGTTTCAGGTTTAGGAAAATCATTGCCAAGTTTTGTGATGATATTACCAATTATACAAAATGAAAATGAAGTTTTTGGCGTGATAGAATTAGCAGGTTTTTTAGATTTTTCTGAAAGAGATATTAAATTTTTGGAAGATGTGGCATTACTTTTGGCTAATGAATTAGAGAAAGAATTAGTAAATCACTAAATAGCAAATTTTAAAATCATTGTAGCAATATAATTTATTCAAAAAAAATTATTTACTTACAAAAAAAATAAAAATAAGACAACAAGAAAAAAATGGCACGTAAAGGATTCAAAATAGGTGTAGGGTTTAAAATTACAGCACTGGTACTCACAGTAGTATTGATTTCTGTGGTTTCTGTGAGTTATATAGCCTTTAGTTTAAGTTCACGTTCTATTGAAGACCGTTATCAAGAATCTATCGGGGTAGTTTCACGCCTTAAAACACAAAAAATAGAAACTTTTTTTGAAAAAATAAAATCAGCCGTTAATTTAGGAAGTGAATTAGGGGCTGTCAAAGAAAAATGTTTGAGCGTAAAAAATATTTACATTCCTATTACAGATACGGTTAAAACTGTTCCTATTGATACAAAAAACGATAAAAAACCTCAAAAAGATTCTACTCTTGTTACAAAAGAAAAAATTATTCCTATTACTAACACAAAAGAGGACGAATTAAATAATGTAATGAAAAATATGCGAGCAAGTAATAATATAAAAAATATATATTTAACTTCACCTAACGGAACAATTATTTATGCACAGGGAGAGAGTAGTAATGAGGTAAAAAAAGGTTCATTATTTCCCGAAAAAGATGGAAATACATTGTCAGTAGCACGTGATTCTACTTATTTTAGTAATATTTTTAGACAAAATAGCGAAAGTTTGATGCACATTGCTTCGCCTATTCGTGATGAAAAGAAAAATTTATTGGGTATTCTTATTTATGAAACTCGAATGCAATATGTATTTGATTTGATAAGAGATACAACAGGTTTGGGCAATACAGGCGAAATTATATTGACAAAATCTTTCGGAAATCAAGTGATTTATCTCAATCAACCTCGATTAGATAAAAATTCTGACCGCTCAAAAGTGGTTTATATGGGCAATGCCAACGAAAAGTCTATCCAAAATTCTGTCAAAGACCAAAAAGAACTCAATCCTTTTTTAGATGATATTGATTATAGAAAAGAAAAAGTATTGGCAACTTGGTATTATATTGGGCTGGTAGACTGGGGAATTGTCGTTAAAATTGATAAAGCCGAAATTTATGCACCCACTTATATATTAAGAAATAATTTATTGTTGGCAGGTTTTGTGGTATTTTTAATTTCTGTATTGATTGGAATTATTTTTTCACGTCAAACTCTGGTCAGTCCGTTGCTTACTTTGAAAGATACAGTGGATTATTTGGCACAAGGAGTATTGCCTGATAAACCTAAAAATAACAGAGGAAGCGATGAAATTGGAGAAATGGGCTATAAATTAGATGAATTAGTAGCCAATTTAAAAATAAAAGCAAAATTTGCCAGAGATATTGGAAAAGGAGATTTAAAAGCTGATTTTAAACCAGCCAGCCAAAATGATTCATTAGGAACTGCCTTATTAACTATGCGTAATAGTATTACATCTTCACAAGAACGAGATGAAGAACGTACTTGGATTGTAGAAGGTTTGGCTGAAATTGGAGATATTTTACCATCAATTACAAAATTAGAAGAATTAGGAGATTTGGTTTGTGAGTTTGCGACCAAGAAAATTGGGGCAATACAAGGGGCTTTTTATGTAGTCAATGATAGTGATGCGTCAAATTTAGTGTTAGAAATGAATGCAAGTTATGCGTATAATAAGAAAAAATATCTTAAAAATACTTTCAAATTTGCAGAAGGATTAGTGGGACAAGCAGCCATCGAAAAAGATATTATCGTCAGAACAGAAATTCCTGATGGATATGTAACGATTAGTTCGGGGATATTAGGCGATAAAAAACCAAAATGCATTTTAGTTGCTCCTTTGATAACCAATGAAAATGTGTATGGTGTAGTTGAATTTGCAGGTTTTGAACGATTTCAACATAGAGAAATTGAATTTATCAAAGAAATTAGTGAATTGATTGCTCGAACTGTATTTAATATCAAAGTCAATCAAAGAACGGCACTTTTACTGGAAGAATCTCAAAAATTAACTTCTGAACTTCAATTACAACAAGAAGTATTACGTCAGAATGCTGAAATAATGGAATCTACGCAAGTAGAATTAGAACGCACTAACTTAGAATTACAAGGTCAAATCCAAGAGGTGCAAAAAGCAACTGATAGAACGCGACTTTTATTAGAAAATGCGTCTGAAATTATTACGATTTATGAATCGAACGGAACAATACGATATATCTCGCCATCAGTAGAAAAAATCTTAGGTTATTCGCAAGAGGAAATGACAGGCATACGTGATGTAATGCACATTCACTCTGAAGGAAAAGAAACTTTTGAGGAAATGTTTAGAAATTTGTTAGCCAATCCTGATGAAAAAGTTACGGTGCAGTTTAGTTATTTTATTAAAAATGGCGAAAGAATTTGGCTGGAAGCAACAGGTATTAATTTATTAGGTGATGCGGCTATTCAAGGTATTATTGTCAACTCACGAGATATTACAGAAAGGCGTGCTGCTGAAAAAGAACAACGTTTGCGTGGACAAATGCAGGCTCTTTCTGAAAATTCACCTGATTTAATTACGCGTATTACCAAAGATGGAAAAGTATTTTATATCAATCCAATCATCAAAGATTACACAGGAAAAGGCGTAGAAGAATATCTACAAAGAGATTTGGATCAATTAGAATTAAATAAAGAACCACAAAAAAATGCAAAAATTCTAAATGCTTGGCAGGATATTCTTAATCAAGCACAGATGAATAAAACCAAAACAACTACTGAAATGGACTTCCCTTCCAATTTGGGAGATAGGGTAATGCAAGTAAATGCCATTCCAGAGTTTAACGACCAACAAGTAATGGAATCGGTTTTGGTTGTTTCGCATGATATTACAGAAAGAAAAATCATTGAAAATGAACTTTCTATTAAAAACAAAAAAATTACAGATAGTATTAATTATGCTAAACGTATTCAAGGAGCGATTTTACCTGATGATAATTATGTAAGGCAATATATTCCTAATTCGTTTATGATTTATAAACCCAAAGATGTGGTTAGTGGAGATTTCCCTTGGTTTCATCAAGATGGTGATAATGTATATATTGCTGCAGTCGATTGTACAGGTCATGGCGTACCAGGTGCGATGATGTCTTTGATTGGATTTTTCTTGTTAAATAATATTGTCAATATGGAAGAAGACGCAAGTCCAAGTCAAATTTTAGATAAATTAGATTCGGAAGTTACACGTACTTTGAAACAAGACGACAACGATAGTTCGACAAGAGATGGAATGGATATTGCATTTTGTAAAATTAATTATAAGAAAAAACAGATTGAATATGCAGCCGCACACAGACCATTGTATTATTTGAATGATGGGCATTTGTACGAAATAAAAGGCAATAAGTTTCCTGTGGGTGGAGCGCAATATAGCAATCACATGAAGTTTACGAACACTATTATTAATTACCAAGAGGGTGATTCTGTCTATATATTTTCAGATGGTTTTCCAGATCAATTTGGAGGACCGAAAAATAAGAAATTTTCTCCACGTAAAATCAGAGATATTATTGCTGATTTTGCCCCTGAAGGAATGCAAGTGGTACAACGAAAATTGGATTCAGAGTTTGAAGAATGGAAAGGAGTCAACAAACAAACTGATGATGTCTTGTTAATAGGTATTAAAATGTAAGAAATTTTTATATTTTTTAAAAAAATAATCGAAAAAGTAAGGAAAATCGAAAAAAATAATTTTTATTTGCACTATAATTCAAAAAAAAAAATTTTTTTTCAAAATAATTTTATAATTTTGAATATTGTTTTAGAAATATAAGCTAAATATTAAAAAAATTGTTTAATTTTGCAAAAAATTTGTTTATCTACTGTCAATAGTAAACACCGAAAGATTTTATGAAGTACATTTATGAGCTGCACAAAACTATGGTTGCCCGTAACTTAATATTAGTTTATGAAGGCGAGTTTACGCAGGAGATTACAAAATCAGTTTTAGCGATGGCTGAAAGAAATATGGACGCTATCGGAGAAGACCAATCTATCAAAAGAAAAGTTTTTAACGTAATGGTTGAATGTTTACAAAATATTGTAAAACATGCAGATGAAATCGAAGAAATAGATTTGACTGACCATAATGCTGCCATCTTTATGATAGGAAAACAAGAGGACAAATATGTCATTACCTCTGGTAATCCTATTACAAACAATAAAGTCAAAATGTTGCAAGACAAATTGGCACATATTAATAGTTTGGATAAAGAAGGGCTGAAAGAATATTATAAAGATGTTATCAGAAATAACAAAGGACTTTCTGCCAAGGGTGGTGCAGGTCTTGGTTTTATTGATATGGCAAGAAAATCAGGGCAGAAATTGCAATTCGATTTTGAACCTATCAATGAAGATATTTCCTTCTTTTCACTCAAAACAGTGATTAGAAGAGTAGTAACTGCGGACTAAAAAAGCTAAACAAAAATTAGCTATAATAACAAAAAAAATTAAAATAGGGTAATGATTAGCCGTACAAAATAATTATTTTGAAATAAAATAATTTTTGTATATTACAATTACTATCTAAAAACTAATAAAAAAAGAAAAATAAATTATAACTCTGTTCATAAACAAAGATTTTGTACGTATGGAAATTTTAACTCGTGATGGAGGCGAAGATACACCAAAAGTCATCTTAGACCACAACAACGGTTTTTTTGAAATCTCAGGTCGTTCTTTACCTGAAGATTCGGCTGATTTTTACGGTCCTATTTTGGAATGGTTAGACAAATATAAGGACTCTCCAAGACCCGAAACCGAATTTAATTTTAAATTGGAATATTTTAATACCGCTTCCTCTAAATTAATTTTGGATATTTTATCTAAATTAGAAAGTATTGATGGAGCAAAAGTCGTGTGGTATTATCACGAAGACGACGAAGATATGCAAGAGGCAGGACAAGAGTTTGCTGATTTGGTTGATGTAGGTTTTGATTTCAAAACATACTAAATATATATCTTTCTTTTATATTTTTTTAGCGGAATAATTTAATTATAATTATTCCGCCAAAAAATTATGTAATTTTATTTAAGTTAAGTTAAACACGTTTTTTTTATTTTAATTCATATAGTTTTATTGATGAATTAAAAATACTACCTAAAAATAATGAGTAAGGAAATACTTGAAACCCTTGTTCGTCTTTTTGCTTTATTAAGTAGGCAAGATGGCGGGGTAACACAAGAAGAATATGACTTTGTAAAAGATTATTTAATTGCGGAATTGAATGAAGAACTGGCAAATGAATACGTAAAACGTTTTCGATTGGCAGTAGTTGGCTTTCCATTCAAAGGCGATAAAACAAGCAAAGGTAGTACAGAACAAACTGATACAGATTATATTAGTGAATTAGAGAAGTATATCGAGAAAAATAATAAGGAAAATACTTATACTTATATTGCTTGGGATTCTTCGCAAACAAATGTAAGTTATCATATTGATTATTTGCATAAAACGATACTGCCTGTTGCTGAAAAAATTGCTGAAAGTCAATTCAAACTCTCCACAGAAAAACAAGTACAAGGAGAAATCAAAGTAACAGAATCTATTAAAGTAAATAGAGAAGTTGAAAAAATTACAAAAGCACAATTAGATTTATACCAAAAAGTATTGATTTTAGTTCGTATTTTTGAATTGATTACTATTGGCGGTTTTTCTCGTTCAAGAAAAGGCGTAATCGAAGCCGTAGCAGATTATTTTAAACTCAAAAGTGAGTACAAAGATTTAGGAGCTTTTGTATTATCAAAAAGTTCTAATCAATTAAAATACCATAATCCTGATACAGGTACAGACGAAGATTTAAAAGAAGCAGGCGAAATTCTAGTCGCAGGTGCCGAAAAATCAGATAACGAATTACATAAAAGTTTGATTTTTGAAAATTTTCAAGGAGAACTAATTTTTAAATATGTAATCGTTACTAATGATGAATTAAATAAGCAAGGCGGAAATGCAGATGAAACCACCAGTGCTGTTAAAAAGAATAAGTTAAAATCTGAAGGAATATTTTTTGTAAAATACCTTGGAACAGGAGAAAATCTAAAACGCAATGGTTTTCCTATGCGTTCAGGGGTAGTGTATCAATTCCCAGCAGGAAGTACGATTCGGTCTGGGAGAGGAATTAGTTTGTATTTTAATGAGGTCAATGAATTTTTCATGGAAATCCTCAAAAGTACAAAACTATCTTTTACTGCGAGCAATATTGAATATCGTTTTCCTAACAATGCTATTGGCGTGCAACCTATGACACTTTCTTATCCACAAGGACGTTTGGTGGGTATTATGGGGGGAAGTGGTGCAGGAAAAACAACTTTAATGAATGTACTCTCAGGTATAGAAAGTCCGTATTCAGGCAATGTCTATATCAATGGAATGGACGTGCATAACGATACAGATAAAATTGATGGCGTAGTGGGTTTTATTGCTCAAGATGACCTTTTGTTAGAAGATTTAACGGTTTATCAAAACCTTTATTATAATGCTAAACTTTGTTTGGCACAACTCAAAGAAAACGAAATTCATGACCGAGTAATCGATACATTGGATAGTTTGGGTCTGGAACATATCAAAGAAATAAAAGTTGGAAATGTCTTGAACAAAAAAATATCAGGTGGACAAAGAAAACGGCTTAATATTGCTTTAGAGTTGATTAGAGAGCCTGCGGTGATGTTTGTTGATGAACCAACTTCTGGTCTTTCTTCCAAAGATTCTCAGAATGTAGTTGATTTATTAAAAGAATTGGCTCTACGTGGCAAGTTAATTTTTGTGGTAATTCATCAGCCTTCTGCGGATATTTATAAAACTTTTGATGAGATGATTATTTTGGATAGAGGTGGATATTTGGCTTTTCAAGGCAATCCTATTGAAGCCATAAAATATTTCAAAAGAGAAACAAATCAAGCAGATGCTGACAAAGAACACGATAATCCTGAAGAGATGTTTAAAATCATCGAAAAGGAAGTATATGATGATTATGGACGTGAAACAGGTAAAAGACAATTTTCACCTATAGATTGGAATAGACGTTTTAAACAAAAATTTCAAATAAAAGAAGTTCCAACTGTTACAGAACAGCCGCCTTCTTCTTTGCACAGACCCAATGTTGCTAAACAATCTGTACTTTTTACGGTAAGAGATTTTTTATCAAAAGTAAGTAATTTACAATATATGTTAATTAATTTGTTGGAAGCACCTGTTTTGGCAATGTTATTGGCATTTATTATACGTTTTCAAAACGAACCTAAAACTGAAAATTATGTTTTTAGATATAATGATAATATTCCTGCTTATATTTTAATTTGTATTATTATTTCTTTGTTTATGGGCTTAACCGTCAGTGCGGAAGAAATTATAAAAGATAGAAAAATACAAAAGCGTGAAAAGTTTTTGAATTTAAGTAGATTTGCTTATTTATCTTCTAAAATTAGTATTCTATTTATGCTCTCTGCCATTCAAACATTTACTTTTGTGGTAATTGGGAATGCAATTTTAGGTATTCAAGGTGAACTTTTTAGTTATTGGGGTATATTATTTGCGGTTTCTTGTTTTGCTAATGTGCTAGGTTTGAATATATCTTCGACTTTTAATTCTGTGATTACTATTTATATTACGATTCCTTTGTTACTCATTCCACAACTTATTTTGAGTGGTATTATTTTTAGGTATGAAAAAATGAATCATGCCATTAGTGAAAAGGGAAAAGTGCCTCTATTAGCAGATATAATGGTTTCAAGGTGGGCTTTTGAGGCAATTTCTGTGGATCATTTTATGCATAATAAGTTTCAAAAAGACTTCCAAGAATTAGATGCAGAAACAAGCAGGGACCAATTTAAAGTTAAATTTTGGATACCAGAACTCAAAAATAGAGTCAATAGAAGTATTGAAAATCGTGAGAAATCCGATAAAAATGATTCTATTAAATCAATTTTGAAAAAAGATTTAGATTTGGTAAAAAACGAAATTAAAATTGAAAAAGCGTATCTTAATTTATTGAAAGATACAGATGTAGATAAAAAAATGACTATAGAAAGTTTTGACACGCCCACTGGTGATAATCTAAATGTTTATCTTGATAGCCTTTCTAATAAATTTCAAAATAAAATAAACGATGCAGAAAAAGACAAAGAAAAAATGCCTGATTTAATTCGTAAACAAAGGGATAAAAAATACAATCTTAACAAACAAAAAGATAGTTATTTTAACGACGGTTTATCTGGATTTGTTAGAAATATAGACGTAAAAGATATGTTAATTGAATATAAAGGCAAGTTGTTACAACAAATTGACCCAGTATTTTTAGAACCAAAAATTTCAAATAATCCTATTGACTATAGAACTCATTTTATGGCTCCAAAAAAACATTTTTTTGGTAAATTATTTGATACGTATTGGTTTAACACAAGTGTTATTTGGCTTTTTACTTTTGTTTTATATTTGACTTTATATTTTGATACTATTAAAGGTATCGGAACGTTACTTGAAAAAATATTTGGAGGCATATATAGAATGTTTTCAGCATTAAAAAATAAAAAATCGTAATCGAAAAATTCCCTTTCTCTAAAAAAATAGAGAAATAAAAATAGTTCCTTTGGGAAAAGGTATATAAATAATTATTAAAATATTGTATTCTCACTTTAAAATCACTATGAGAAATTTTATTATTTGCACAACTCTAGCCATCTTCTTATTTGCCTGTGGCGAAAGTGAAAAAACTGGAAAAGATCTTTTGAAAGAAGATAAAAAAACTGGAAAAACAACAAAAGCCGCTCTTACAAAAGAAGTTTTGACTGATATTATTAATTCAATCCCTTTATCATTAGAAGTTTCATTTTTAATTATGGACTTAAATATTCCCTATGATAAAAAAGCATTGAGCAGTGCTGATGATGTTTCTAAATTTAATAATAATTATAAACAAGCAGTAAATCTTGGTATTTATAGCACAGATTTAGGTTATGCAAATATTTACTCACAAACACAAGACGCACTTAATTATTTAACAGGCGTAAAAATGATGGCTGATGGACTTCAAATCGGACAACATTTTGACTTCCAAACGATTAAAAAATTAGCATCTTCTAAAAATAACATAGATTCATTACTCTTGGTAACAAATAAAAATTTAGAAGATATTAATAAGCATTTACAAGAAAAAGGAAGACCTGATTTGACAATCCTAATTTTAACAGGTGGTTGGATAGAATCCCTACACTTGACCTGTGAAGTAACAAAGAAAAAACCAAACCCATTATTAAAAAGTCGTATTGGTGACCAAAAAATTATCCTTGATCAATTACTTTTATTGCTTTCTTTTTATGATGATAATGCCAATATTAAGTCTTTGATTGAACAAATGAACCGTTTGCAAAAAATGTATGAAAATGTAAAAATTACTATAAAAACAAAAGATGTACCCATAAAAACCTCAGGCGATATAATAGAAGCAGGTGGAGAAAGTGAAAGTATTATCGAAATTACACCCAAAGATTTAGAAAACATCACCAATGTTACCAAAGAAATTAGAAATAAAATGGCTGAATAATCACTTTTATTTATAACATATAAAAAACTATTTACTTTTAAAAGGTAAATAGTTTTTTGTTTTTATACTAATATTCAAGCATTCTAAAAATTTTGAAGAAACCCGTACTAAAAATTTGTTTTTGATCTAAAAAGTGAACGCTAACACCCAATGAGACCCATAATTTTTTCGGAAACTTATATGTATATATAATCTTATCCTTATTTTTACACAAATTTTTTCAGAATTAATTTAAAAAATAAAGAAAATCATAAAATCTTGTTATAAAAAATGATATTTTAATAATTTTTTTTATCTTTGTAATAAAATACGAATTTTATATCATTTGTTTTAAGAAACTATTAAAAAAATTATAATGCTATTCTATTTATGTAAATATTTTTACTTACTTATTTTTTTATTTTTTATTCATCTTCCTTTTAATATTTTTGCACAAAAAACAGTAGAGCAAGAATATAAATATTTGGATTCCTTGGGGCAAATATTTTGGAAAAAAACATCCTATAATCGTGCTTTTGCCAATTATGAGAAAGCATTATTATTGGCACAAAAATTAAAAGATAAAAGAAAAGAATCTAGAGTTTATAATTATTTAGGCGTTATTGCTGAAAATCAAGGTAATTTTTCTACTTCTTTTCGGTATCATTTTCAGGCTATTCGTATTAGAGAAGAAATAAAAGATACACTTTTACAGCAATCCTATCTTAATTTAGGAATTACTTATTCAAGTAGTGGACAAACCAATAAAAGTATTGAATATTATCTAAAATCACTCGAAAATAACAAAAATAAAAGATTAAATACGCATAGTTATTACCATCTTTCCACTGCATTTCGTATCAAAAAAGAATATGAAAAAGCAAATAAATATGCTCAAAAAGCATTAGAATCAGCATTGAAAATCAAAGAAAAAGTAATTGAAATTGATGCACAAAACGGATTAGGATTGATTGCTACAGAACAAAAAAAATATGAAAAAGCAAGAGAATATTATCAAAAAGTATATGATTTGGCAGTAAAAGAGCAAGATTGGTTGATTTTGACTAATAATTTACAACATTTTGCAGAAAATTATGAGCAAGAAAAACAATATGCAAAAGCCTTAGAATACGCAGAAAAAAGTTTAGAATTGGCAAAAAAATATGAATTAAAAGCAGAAGAACAAAATGCGTATAAGATTTTAGCCACTTTATATAACCTAAAATCAGAACATCAAAAAGCATACGAATATCAACTAAAATATCAAACGACCAAAGATACGCTTTTTAATGCAGAAAAAAATCAACAAATTCAAGAATTGACTTTTCAATATGAAACAGAAAAACAACAACAAAAAATTGAAATTTTAGAAAAAAATAAAAAAATAAATCAAAATACCATTTATGCACTTATTTTTGGGCTTATTTTAGTACTTCTTCTGATGGTATTAATTTTTGCTTTTGGTTTGTATCGATATAAAACTAAACAAATATTTCAAGCACAAGAAAAACAAATTGCCACAGCAAAAAATTCATCTTTGGAAACAAAGTTATTGTTGATACAAATGCAAAAAAAATTAGAACAAGAACGTTTTCAGGAAGAAATGACGCATAAAGAAAGAGAATTGATGAGTAAAACTTTGCATATTTTTCAAAAAAATGAAATTTTAAATGTCTTACAAGAAAAATTAAACTCGTTTAATTCAGAAATACGCTCACAAATGAAACCTTTGTTTGATGAAATTAGAAATAACATCAATTTAGACAAAGATTGGGAAAATTTTGAAGTGCATTTTGTTAAAATTTATCCTAATTTTTTTCAGAAATTACAAGAACATTTTCAAAATTTATCCGCACACGAACTAAAATTATTGGCTTATATTCGTTTAAAATTATCGAACAAAGAAATTGCCAATATGTTAAATGTTTTGCCCAAAAGTATAGAAATGGCAAGATATAGATTGAAGAAAAAATTCAATCTTTTCGCAGATGATAATTTAGACAACTGGTTGGAAAAATATTGATTTTTTATTTTTTATGCATGTAAAACTTATTTTTTTGCCTTCAAAAAAAAAATACAAAAAAATACGTCTTTTTTTTTGTAATCTCATTTTTTAATTTTAACTTGCATTAAGAATTGAAAAACATTCGTATTTCTTTAAAAATAGACTTATTTACTTAATTATTTTCAAAATTTATTATGGGAGTTTTTGACTCAGGTGCTGATGCCTCTGCTATCGAAGAAGCATTAGAAAATTTAGACATTAGCGGATTATCGGTATCTGTTGATGGAGGCGAAGTTACAATTAGTGGCGAAGCTGCAAGTGAAAGCGTACGCGAAAAAGCACTTGCTATGGTAGGTGAAATGGACGGCGTAGAAGAAGTTGTTGATGATATGAGTGTTTCTGAAGACGAAGATGAGGATGATGAAGAAGGTGGCGGAGATGACGACGACGAAGGAACAACACATACAGTTGTCTATGGCGATACACTTTGGGGACTTTCTGAAAAATATTACAAAGATGGCTCAAGATATATGGAAATTTTCAATGCTAACAAAGAACTTTGGAAAGCACACAAAAACGATCCAAACGTAATTCACGTAGGCTGGGAATTACATATTCCTTAATTGTCAAAAAAACCTTACAAATTTTAATATTTTGTAAGGTTTTTTTATGGTCATTTCTTTTTATGCTCATTTATTTTGTTGTTTTAAAAATAATGCTGTACCTTTGTCAGCAAATTTTTACAATAAATATCATTCTAAAAGATGTTACTTTCACAACTTATTGCCCATACAAATGCTCAATTTTTGCAAGGCAATGTATCTCAAGAAATTACAAATATTCAATTTGATTCTCGAAAAATTACCGAAAATTCTCTGTTTGTAGCTATTAAAGGTACATTAACAGACGGACATCAATATATTCAAAAAGCCATCGAATTAGGTGCAAAAGCCATTTTATTAGAAGAAATACCTAATGAAATTTTAGATGGTATTACTTATATTCAACACGAAAATACTGCTAAATTTTTAGGAATAATTGCGAGTAATTTTTATGATAATCCTTCTTCAAAACTCAAAATTGTAGCCACCACAGGCACGAATGGAAAAACAACCGTTTCCACGCTTTTATTCAAACTTTTTAAAGAATTGGGTTATAAAACAGGTTTGTTATCTACGGTTCAAAATCAAATTAATGATGAAATTTATCCTACTCAACTTACTACTCCTGATGCCCTTACAATTCAATTTTTGTTGGCTGAAATGGTTAAAAAAGGTTGTAGTTATTGTTTTATGGAGGCGAGTTCACATGCATTAGTGCAGGAAAGAATTTCGGGAATGACTTTGAGTGGAGGCGTTTTTTTGAATATTACACACGACCATTTGGATTTTCATCAAACGTTTGATAATTACATCAAAGCAAAAAAAACATTGTTTGATATATTACCCAAAAATGCTTTTGCTTTGACAAATATTGATGACAAAAGAGGACAAATTATGGTACAAAATTGTAATGCAAAAATCCAAAAAACCTTTGCTTTGCAATCTATTGCTGATTTTAAAGGAAAAATTTTAGAAAATACTTTGCAAGGTTTACTATTAGAAATCAATGGCGAAAGTGCTTGGTTTAGGTTGATAGGAGAATTTAATGCGTATAATTTATTGACCGTTTTTGCAGTAGCAATACTTTTAGAACAAGACCAACAAGAAGTTTTATTGGCTTTATCTGGTTTAAATGGAGCAGCAGGAAGATTCGAACAACAAAGAGGAAAAACGGGAAAAACAGGAATTGTAGATTATGCACACACGCCTGATGCTTTGAAAAATGTATTAGAAACCATCGAAACGCTTAAAATGTTTCCTACAGAAGTGATTACGATTATAGGTTGTGGAGGAGACAGAGATAAAACTAAAAGACCTATTATGACAAAAATTGCTTGCGAATTTAGTGATAAAGTAATTTTGACTTCTGATAATCCTCGTTCTGAAAATCCTTTAACGATTTTAGAAGAAATGCAAAAAGGCGTTTCTTTCGAATATCAAAAGAAAATTACGGTCATAGAAAATAGAAAAGAAGCAATTAAATGGGCGTGTGAACAAGCAAAAAATACAGATATTATTTTGGTGGCAGGCAAAGGTCACGAAACTTATCAAGAAATTCAAGGCGTAAAATATCCTTTTGATGATAAAAAAATATTAGAGGAATACTTATAAATGGTAATAAAAATTATCTGTAAAAAATTATTGTTTTACTATAATTATGCTTACAAATATTTCAAAAAATAGTTGTAAGCATTTTTTATATTTCTATTTATCTATACAAAAAATCTTTTGCCACTTCTTCCGCCACCACTTGTCCTGAAATTAATGAAGGAGGAACTCCCGGTCCTGGCACCGTTAATTGTCCTGTATAATATAAATTTTTTATTTTTTTACTTTTTAAAGAAGGTTTTAAAATAGCCGTTTGGAGTAGCGTATTTGCCAATCCATAAGCATTTCCTTTGAAAGAATTGTAATCATTTTGAAAATCAGTATGCGAATAATCACGTCTCAATATGATATTTTCTTTGATTTTTTGTCCAATATGTTTTTCATATCTTTCTATAATCATATCAAAATATTTTTCACGCATTGCCAAATCATCTTTTAAATCGGTAGCAACAGGAATCAAAAAAAACATATTTTCACAACCTTCGGGAGCAACACTTTTATCAGTTTGTGATGGCACAGACACATAAAAAAGAGGAGCAGAAGGCCATTGTGGTCTTTCATAAATTTCTTCTGAGTGTTCAATAAAAGGAGTATCAAAATACAAACTATGATGCGGAACATTTGTCAGACGCTTATTTAAACCAATATAATAAATCAAACAAGAAGGAGCCAAAGTGCGTTTATCCCAATATTTTTCAGAATAAGATTGATATTTTTTTGGCAAAATATCTGTTTCAAAATGATGATAATCACTTCCGTTCACCACCACATCAGCCTCAAAGCTTTCTTTATTGGTGATTACATCAGTGATTTTTTTATTTTCATCAATTTTAACTTCACAAACGGCTTGATTATAATAAAACTTAACTCCTTTTTTTTCTGCCAATGTTACCATTCCTTCAATGATTTTGTGCATTCCCCCTTTGGGATACCAAGTGCCTAATTGTATATCTGCATAATTCATCAAACTATATAAAGCGGGCGTATTTTTGGGCAATGCCCCTAAAAAAAGGACAGGAAATTCCATCAACTGAATGATTTTTGGGTGCTTAAAAAAACGTCTTATATGCGTGTGCATAGATTGAAAAACGTCCATTTTAAGCATAGAAGTCAATAATCTTGAGTCTGCAAATTCTAATACAGAGCGACTTGGTTTGTAAACCAAATCATTAATTCCCACTTTATATTTGTAACCTGCTTGGGCTAAAAATTTATCTAATTGTTCGCCTGCACCTGTTTCATATTGCTCTAAAAGTGCTTTAAATTCACTCAAATTAGAAGGAATCTTCCAAGTTTCTTGGTTTTCAAAAATAACGTGGTAAGATGGATTTAATCTTTCTAATTCGTAAAAATCGCTTACTTTTGTACCAAATCTTTCAAAATATTTTTCAAAAACATCGGGCATCCAATACCAACTCGGACCCATATCAAATGTAAATCCATCTTTTTTCCACACTCTTGCTCTCCCGCCTGCCATTTCATTTTTTTCTATTACTTTTACTTCAAAACCTAAATTTTTGAGTGTTGTTGCGGCAGCAATTCCTGCAAATCCTGCTCCGATTACAATGGCTTTTTTTGACATTTTTATTATTATTTTTTATAATTCATAATTCATTAAAATAACAAAAAAGAAACTCGATTGTTTTTAATGTTTTTATTTATTTGTAAAATTCTTTGAAATAATTGGCTAATAAAATAGGTTTTGGTAAATTTTCGACTTCATTTTTATCGTAAAATTGAACTTTTTCTGTGAGTAATTTCTCTTCTTTTTCGTTAATATGAATATGAAAAAAGCATACATAAATTCTTTGATGTGTTAAAATATGGGTATAAATTTTTGAAATATGATGAATATTTTTTGTGTAATTTTCAATAAAATCGATATTTTTAAGTTGTTCATTATTCAAAATCTCCTTATTTTCTATCAAATAAAAATCATATAAACCTTCCCAAATATCTTTTTCATTTCTCACTTTTAAGGAGATTTTATGTTGATATTCGAATATAAAATAATTAAAAAATCTTTCTTTTATTTTCATTTTTTTTGATTTGAAAGGCAATTCGTTTACTTTTCCTTTTGCTAATGCTTTACATTCGGTTTCTAATGGACAAAAAAGGCAATCTGGACTTTGTGGAGTGCATTGCAAAGCACCAAATTCCATCATGGCTTGATTGAATGGATTTGATTTTTCATTTTTTGGTAAAATATTTTGAGCAATTTCTCTAAATTCTTTTTCTGCTTTGGGGCTGGCAATATCCGTTTCTATTCCAAAAAAACGGCTTAAAACTCTATACACATTTCCATCTAAAACGGCTACATTTTCATTGAAACCAAATGAAGCAATGGCAGCGGCTGTATATTTTCCGATACCTTTTAATTGTAGTAGATTTTTATAATTATCAGGTATTTTTCCTTCTAATTTTTCCACAATTTCTTGTGCCGTTTTGTGCATATTTCTCGCGCGAGAATAGTATCCTAAACCTTGCCATAATCTCAAAACTTCGCTTTCGGTTGCTTGTGCTAAGTTTTGAATAGTTGGATAGTTTTCGACAAATTTTTCGTAATAAGGTAATCCTTGTTTAACTCTTGTTTGTTGTAAAATAACTTCTGAGAGCCAAATATGGTACGCATTTTTGGTATTTCTCCAAGGCAAATCACGTTTATTTTTTTCGTACCAATCCAATAATTTATCTATTGGAAATGAATTAAAGTTTTGCTGCTCCATCTCCATATACGCGTTTTGCCCAATCAATATACATATTTATTTCCTGCTCGTCCATTTGCAAGCAATTTCCAATTTCATAAATGAGTTCTTGTTCTGCTGTTACAAATTCGCCATCTACGAATGCTATGCCAATTAGCTCCATAATGGCACACACGCGAGTACGTTTTTCTAAAAAAATATCACACAATGTTTTAATAGACGTATTATCAGGAATATATTTTAACTTTTCAGTATCCCATTGCATTTCTTGTTGCATTGCTTGCAACAATACACTTTCTTGATGGGCAATTTGGTTATCTGCATGGATAAGTTTTTTTGCTAAGGTAAAATAAGCTTCTTTTTCTTTTTTTTCAAGAATATTTAAAAACATAATCGTGTAAATTATATTGTGAATTTTTTATTTTTTACGTAATTTTTTTATTTCCTCGATTGTTAAATTTGTCGCCTTGATAATAAAATCATCATCAGAATTTAAAGAAATTAAATTTCTTGCAATTTCAATTTGTTTATATTTTTCTGCATTTTTAGCTTTTTCTTCCGCATTTTTTAATTTTTTTTCTGCTTCTTTTTTCGCTTTTTCAGCATTTTTTAATTTTTCTAAAGCCTGCTCAAATTCTATTTTTCTTGTCGTTTCATCAAGAAATAATTTTTGTTGAGATTCATAATGTTCTCGTTCTTTTGGTTCGAAATACATTTTTTTTAGGCTTAAATTTGCCTTTTTTATCTCCTCAACTTCTTGTAATTCTTTAGGTAATTGGTCATTGGCATATCGATAAGCATAATTTAAAAAATTAATCCAACGCTCCAATATACTATAATCAAATAATTTTTTACTTTTTAATTTTTCTTTTTGTAACTCAATAAAGTACAAATCTAAATAATCTAAATCATTGTGCATTTCATTGGTTTCTCTGTCTTTCAAAACAAAACAACGATGATATTCTTCATCTTGAAAAAATTCAAAATCCAATAAACTAATGACGATACATTTTTTTAATTCTATATAACCCAATGGTTTTGTTTTTTTTGTTTTATGTAGATTTGTATCATCGTCTAATTGCGAGCCGAATATTTTTGCCCAATAATACAAAGTTCTTTTTCCATAAAAAGTACTTCCTTTTATTTGCATTTCAATATCATACTGAACGCCATTCGAGTCTTCTGCTTTGATGTCCAGAATCGATAATTTTCCTGCCAAATAATCAGGTAAATTGTATGGATTTTTTAAGATTAGACTTTCAATTTGTTGTGTTGGAGGCAAAATAGCATTGACCAAAGAAAGTAATAAATCTTTATTTTCTTCACTTCCAAATAGTTTTTTGAAAACTAAATCTACTTTTGGATTGATAAGAGCCATATTTTTAGTTTTTTAAGTTTATTTTTTACGTAATTTTTTTATTTCCTCGATTGTTAAATTTGTTTCCAAAGCCTGCTCAAATTCTATTTTTCTTGTCGTTTCATCAAGAAATAATTTTTGTTGAGATTCATAATGTTCTCGTTCTTTTGGTTCGAAATACATTTTTTTTAGGCTTAAATTTGCCTTTTTTATCTCCTCAACTTCTTGTAATTCTTTAGGTAATTGGTCATTGGCATATCGATAAGCATAATTTAAAAAATTAATCCAACGCTCCAATATACTATAATCAAATAATTTTTTACTTTTTAATTTTTCTTTTTGTAACTCAATAAAGTACAAATCTAAATAATCTAAATCATTGTGCATTTCATTGGTTTCTCTGTCTTTCAAAACAAAACAACGATGATATTCTTCATCTTGAAAAAATTCAAAATCCAATAAACTAATGACGATACATTTTTTTAATTCTATATAACCCAATGGTTTTGTTTTTTTTGTTTTATGTAGATTTGTATCATCGTCTAATTGCGAGCCGAATATTTTTGCCCAATAATACAAAGTTCTTTTTCCATAAAAAGTACTTCCTTTTATTTGCATTTCAATATCATACTGAACGCCATTCGAGTCTTCTGCTTTGATGTCCAGAATCGATAATTTTCCTGCCAAATAATCAGGTAAATTGTATGGATTTTTTAAGATTAGACTTTCAATTTGTTGTGTTGGAGGCAAAATAGCATTGACCAAAGAAAGTAATAAATCTTTATTTTCTTCACTTCCAAATAGTTTTTTGAAAACTAAATCTACTTTTGGATTGATAAGAGCCATATTTTTAGTTTTATTTTCTAAAGTTTATTTATATTCACACAAAAAAATTATTCTACTTTTTCTAATCGTATGCCCACTGCTTGTAATCCTTCGAGAGGATTTTTACGCATATATTGTTTGATTTTAAAATAATAAATTCCTTTTTTCGTAAATTTAAAATTCGTTAAACTTGGGTGCAATAATTGATGCGTATAAACTCCACCAACTCCATTCCCAAAAGGTTTTCCTGTTTTGGCATCAAATAAAGTAGCATTTTGCAACTCGGTTCTTACTAAATTTCCCTTTTCATCTTTCAAATGATAAGTTAAATATAAATTATAAAAAGGATAACTTTTTGTATTCCTAAAATTATAGTAAAAATTATATTTTACGTCTATTTCTTGAATATCAAACTTAAAAGTTAAAGTTGAATCAGCATACCAACTGCTATTTTTTAAATCATAATTTTTTTCATACACCGCAGGCGTACCACAACTACACAAATAACACAACAAAACAAATACTAACAAAACATATTTCATTTTTTTTATCGAATTTTATTATTTTTTTCGCAAAGATAATAAAAAAAAATGAAAATAAAAATACCTTTTTGCATTTGTTTTATTTTTATTTTTTGACTATCTTTGCAAATATTAAATAAACAAAATGAAAGAATATTTGAAAGGCGATAAAGAAAATTTATCAGAAAATGAAAAAACAATAGAAAAAGCATTAAGACCGCTTAGTTTTAGTGATTTTACAGGGCAAGAAAAAATTATTGAAAACGTAAAAATTTTTGTAGCAGCAGCAAGTAAAAGAAAAGAAGCACTAGACCATGTACTTTTACATGGACCTCCGGGCTTAGGAAAAACTACTCTTTCTCATATTATTGCCAATGAATTGAAAGCACAACTTAAAATTACTTCGGGTCCTGTTTTGGATAAACCGAGCGATTTGGCGGGTTTATTAACGAATTTGCAAGCGTATGATGTGTTATTTATTGATGAAATTCATAGATTAAATCCAATTGTAGAAGAATATTTATATTCTGCAATGGAAGATTATAAAATCGATATTATGTTAGATTCGGGAGCAAATGCTCGAACTATCCAAATTTCTTTAAATCCTTTTACGTTAATAGGAGCGACCACAAGAGCGGGACTTTTGACTGCTCCTTTGCGGGCAAGATTTGGCATTAATGCACGTTTAGAGTATTATGACGCAGAATTATTGACCGAAATTGTGAAACGTTCTTGTAAAATTTTGAATACTCCTATTGAAGACCCAGCCGCTTATGAAATTGCTTCAAGAAGTCGTGGAACGCCTCGAATTGCCAATAATTTATTGAGAAGAACAAGAGATTTTGCACAAGTAAAAGGACAAGGAACGATTACGATGGGCATCGCAAAAATGGCATTAGACGCATTAGAAGTCGATCAAAATGGACTCGATGAAATGGATAATCGTATTTTATCAACCATTATCGAAAAATTTAAAGGAGGTCCTGTCGGTTTGATAACGATTGCCACTGCTTGTGGAGAAGAAGCGGAAACAATAGAGGAAGTGTATGAACCTTTTTTGATTAAAGAAGGTTACATCAATCGTACTTCGCGTGGGCGCGAAGCCACCGAAAAAGCATACAAACATATTGGTTTTGAATATAATAAAAATAAAGATTTGTTTGCTTGATAAAAAACTTATATCTTTGCATAAAAAATAAGATAAAAAAATAAAAAAATGAAACTTTTACATATTATTGGATTGATTGGAATTGCGATTGCGATTGCAATGATTATCACTACTTTGGGGGATGCAAGTCGTTATGTTTCTTTTGATGAGGCTTGCACAATGGCAAAAAACGGCAATAAAAACAAAATTCACGTGGTTGGAACGCTCAAAAAAAATACAAAAGGCAATCCAATTCAAGTATATTATGATGCGGTCAAAGACCCTAATTATTTCAAATTTACTTTGATTGATAACAATAAAAAAGAATATCCTGTGATTTATCGTAATCCAAAACCTGCAGATTTTGAACGTTCTGAACAAGTGGTTGTGGTTGGGAGTGTGGTAGGAGAAGAATTTCACGCCAAAGAAATTTTAATGAAATGTCCCTCAAAATACGAAGAAAAAGAAGTTAAAATGTAGTTATGAATATTTTTGTTATCATTTTTGCCTATCTCCAAAAACGCTGGTTACATACTTTATTGAGTATTGTTCTGTTGGCTTTTGGCGTGGCAATGATTGTTTTTTTGTTGCTTGTTCAACCACAAATTGAGCAACATTTTTGGAAAAATACCAAAGGAATTAAAATGGTGATTGGGGCGAAAGGAAGTCCTTTGCAATTAGTTTTATCTAACGTTTATCATACTGCCAATCCAACAGGAAATATACCTTTATCAGAAGCAAAAAAAATTCAAAATAAGGTAAATAACTCGATTCCACTGGCTTTAGGTGATAATTTTGAAGGATATAGAATTGTAGGTACAACCACAGATTATCCCAAACATTATGGCGCAAAAATCAAAAAAGGAAGGCTTTGGGAAAGACCTTTTGAGGCAGTGATTGGAGCAGAAGTAGCCAAAAAGTTATCTATTCAAATAGGACAAAAATTTGTAGGCGGACACGGATTAGACAAAAAAGGACACGCTCACGAAGACAAAAAATATATTGTTGTTGGTATTTTAAATCCTACTTATACTGTTTTAGATAAATTGGTTTTGACTGATTTGAAAAGTATTTGGGAAATGCACCAAGAAAAAAATGAAGTAGAAAACGAACCTCACATACACGCAGAAGGGGAGGAGCATGACGAGGACGAGAACAAAGAAATTACAGCGTTATTGATTACAAAACTAAAAAATCCTTTGCAAGCACTTAATTTGCCTCGATTTATCAACAAAGAAACAAATATGATGGCGGCTCAACCTGTGATAGAAATTCAAAATTTATTTGATGGTTTGGGAATCGGTGAAAAAGTATTACAAATATTGGCTTGGGTGATTGTGATGATGGCAATTTTGAGTATTTTTATTGCTTTGTATGATAGTTTAAAAAATAGAAAATATGATTTGGCATTGATGAGAAGTTTGGGTGCATCAAAAAAACAAATTTTTATGCAAATTATTGTGCAAGGTTTTATATTGACTTTTTTAGGAAGTTTTTTAGGAATTATAATGGGACATTTATTGACAGAATGGGTGGGAAGTTTATCTCAAATCTCCGAACAAATGTATTTGACAGGCTTTTTTTGGGTCGATACAGAATTATATATTCTTTTATTTTCGATTCCTTTGACAATTTTAACGTCTTTAATTCCTGCGTATCAAGCCTATAAAACACAACCTGCAAAGGTTTTGAGTGCGTAAAAAATTTTTTTTGATAAAGAAAAATATAAGTAGGAGAGGGGCTTTGTCGTTTTTTTTATCCTATTTATATGCTTTTTTTCAAAAAAATATTCTATTTTTGCATTGAAAATAAATAAAATGTTTTAATTTATTTTTATTTCACTATTTTTAATTTAATAAAATGCGTTTTTTCTTTTGCTTATTTTTTCTATTTTTATCTATTGATTTATCTGCACAAATAATAAAAAGCAATAATTTTCCTAATTTTCCTATCCAAAATGTTCAAAAAAAAATTTGGAATGATAATAAAGAAGAATATAAAAAAGATAGTTTAACACTCAAAATTGACGAATACGAAAATATTATGCTAAAAAATTATCTCAAAAAAGATTCTTCTTTGTCTAATTTTGAATTTCGAAAGACTGAAAAAAGAATTTTTGTTGATGATAAAGCAACCGCTATTCAATTAAAAATAGGTTTTAGTAATTATGTTGGTGGTTTGTGGGGGTTTAATCTCAAAACTCATTCAGGCACACACACAAGTTATGAATTTGATGCCTCACAAAATTGGAGGAGAAATGGAGTAGTGGCAGATAGATTATCAGGAGAAAATGACTTGAATTTAGCTTTTAAAGTCCGTTTTCATTATGATTCTACTTTATACTTTCATAATTTTGATGTTCATTATGAAAGACAAAAAAGAGGATATTATGGTTATTCATTGGCTGATTTGGAGCAAAATCAACAAACTGATACTTTATTTTTTAGTTGGAGAAAAGTAAAAGCACAAGGTTTTAGTTACAAAAGAATAAAAAAAGATGGTTGGAGTATTCGTTATTATCTACAAAATCTTACCAAACAAGATATAGAAGAATTTCAATTAGGATCTGAATATTTTAAAAATTGGTACGTAAATAAAAAAAATAATTTTAATTTTATTTTAGATGTTGCCTCTATGACTTACCAAAATGCAGTAGTAAGAACTTGGTGGAATAATCATTTTCAATGGAAAGGCAATCATAAAAAATTTCAATATGAAGTAAATGGAGGAGTTGTTATTCATAATGATGGCATCGAAAATCCTGTCAATCCATATATAAATGTAAATGGAATATATCAATTTGACCCAAAATGGAGAGTTCAGGCAAATATTGGCAATCAAATTATTCGAAGAACTTTGGATAATACAAGACAAGAAAATCTATTTTTAAATCCTCTTTCGAGATTAAGAAACGATGACGTAAATTATTTAGAATTTAAAACGTCTTATTTTGTAAAGCCAAATTGGGAAATTCAGATGCAAATTGGACAAAATAGACATCTATATAAAGGATTGTTTTTTAATATGCCCACAGACATCGGAAAATTTGGCATTTTTTATGATAATATGATAGAAAAGCATTTGAAATTGAATACATTTTATCAACAAAAAGAACACCAATTAACTATGCAAATGTCATTTTTTGATTATAAAACTTCAAGACAAACAAAAGCATGGCATTTGCCTAATTTTACTTTGCTTTTAGGTTGGAAATTTAAACCTGAATTTAAAAAATGGCAAATCAATACACACATCGAAATTTTATCAGGAATAAATGTTTTGATGCCCGAAACAGAAACAACACAACTATTGCAACCGATTGCGAATGGCAAAGTAGAAGGTGAATATTTGCTTGCCAAAAAATTTTATACATTTTTTTCTATAAATAATTTGTTTTTTCAAAAATATCAACGTTATTTGTCTTACATACAAGTCCCATTTCACTTTACTATTGGATTAAAATATGAACTCAGAAGGTAATATCCTCGAAAAATATATGAAAGAATGGTTAATGTCTAACGATACATTGACTATTCCCGATTTCGGTACATTTCACGCACAATACCAAAGTGCAAGTGTGCAGGCAGGCGTACATAAGATTATGCCGCCCAATAAAATCATTTCTTTTAGTACAGACAAAAAAGAAGATGATGGCGAATTGCTAAGTTTTTTGGTGCAAAATAAACATTTGGAATTAGATGAAGCACAAATGCTGATGAAAGAATATGTTAATTTTGTGCAAGAAGATTTATTCAACAAAAAAAAATATATTGCTCACGGATTAGGAACTTGGTTTTTGAAACCTGACCATTCGATTAGTTTTCAAACCGAAGAAGACACCAATATGAGTGCTGAAAGTTTTGGATTAGGAACGGTTTATACTGCTCCAATCAATAAAACTACTATGCCACAAAATTCTGTTGAAGACGCACAAGAAAGCGTTATCAAAGATTTTGACGTAGAAGAAAAAGCAAAACAAAAAAAAATTGATAACGAAAATAAAACTCAAAAATCAAAAACTAACGCATTTGGTTTTGATGAAAATGATAAAGAGTTTTATGATGACGAGGAAGAAGATGATATTGTGGTGGAAGAAGAAATCATGGAGAAAAATAAAAGGCAAAAATATACACTTGCCGCTTTAGTTTTGTTATTATTATTTCTTGGAATTGGTTTTACTTTGGTTTTCTTTCCTGAAGTATTTGGAACAAGAAAAAAACAAACCATCGCAGAAAAAGAACAACAAGTAAAAGATACGATTGATAAAAAACAAGCATTTAAAGAACCGAATGACAATGAAGAACCAGAAGAAGAAAAAGGTGAAAAAACGGAAAAAGATGCGAAAGAAAAATCAAACAAAGATACTAAAAAAGCAGAAACACCTGAAGCACGCAAAAAACGTTTAGAAACACGCAAAAGAAAAATACAAGATTTGCCCGAAGTGTCAGGAAAAGATTTGGAAAAAGGAGCAGGCGATAATGCTAGTCCGCCCAAAAATTTAAAAGATATTGAGGTGAAAAACAAAGGAAATAAATTTTATGTCGTGATTGCCAGTTTTGATACTGAACCAAAAGCCTATAAATATATCAATCATTTGCAAAAAAAAGGTTTCAATAATTTAAAACTTATCAAAGGCGAAAGCAATAGAGTTTCGATTGGCGAATTTGCTAATACTGTTGAGGCACAAAAACGAAAAGCAGAAATTAAAAAGAAATATAGTTTGGAGAGTTGGGTTTTTTAAACATTCAACCAATTATTTCAAAAAAAATCAATAAAAAAAATACTTTTGAAAAATAAGATTTCAAAAGTATTTTTTATTTTTATTTGTATAAATCAAATCAATCGTTTTCTAAAACCATTTTTTACCGCCTGATTGACTATTCATTTTTTTCATCATTTTTTTCATATCATTAAATTGTTTGAGCAAATTATTGACTTCTGTCACGGTTGTTCCGCTACCATCAGCAATTCTTTTGCGTCTTCTTCCATCAATAATATCAGGATTTTGTCTTTCTTTCATCGTCATTGAATGAATAATTGCTTTCAAAGGTACAAACGCATTTTCATCAATTTCTTGATTTTTTATAAATTTACTTACTCCCGGAATCATTCCTATAATATCTTTGATACTTCCCATTTTTTTCATTTGGTCAATTTGTACCAAAAAGTCATTAAAATCAAATTGATTTTTACGAATATTCGCAGCCACTTTTTTACTTTCTTCACTATCAAATGCTCTTTGCGCTCTTTCTACCAAAGAAAGTACATCACCCATATTCAAAATACGGCTTGCCATACGATCAGGATAAAACACATCAATAGCGTCCATGGTTTCGCCTGTTCCGATAAATTTAATAGGTTTATCTACTACATTTCGAATCGAAAGAGCCGCACCACCTCGAGCATCGCCATCTAATTTTGTCAATACAACGCCTGTAAAATCTAATTTTTCGTTGAAGGCTTTGGCTGTATTGACCGCATCTTGTCCTGTCATTGCATCAACTACAAACAAAATTTCACTTGGATTTAGATTTTGTTTTAATAAAGCAATTTCAGTCATCATCTGCTCATCAATCGCCAAACGTCCAGCAGTATCAATAATCAAGACTTGATTATGATTTTCTTTTGCTTTTGCTAAGGCATTTTTAGCAATTTCTAACGGATTTTTATTGTCAATTTCAGTATAAACATCCACTCCTACTTGCTCTGCCAATACTTTTAATTGTTCAATTGCAGCTGGTCTATATACGTCACACGCCACCAAAAGCGGTTTTTTATTTTGTCTTTTGAGATGAGCAGCCAATTTTCCTGAGAAAGTTGTCTTTCCTGAACCTTGCAAACCTGACATCAAAATAATGGCTGGATTTCCTGTCAATATCAAACTTTCGGCAGTGCCACCCATTAATTTTGCTAATTCATCGGCGGTAATTTTGGTGAGCATTTCACCAGGATTTACGTTGATAAAAATTTTTCGCCCTAATGCTTCTTCTTTGATTTTGTCTGTAACATCTTTGGCTACTTTATAATTTACGTCAGCCTCTACCAATGCTTTTCTAATTTCTTTGATAGTGGCGGCAACGTTTATTTCTGTAATTTTATTTTTTCCTGTAAGCCCTTTGAGTGCTTGATTTATATTATTAGCAAGTGATTCGAACATAATTTTTTAGAAATATTTTACAATATTGTTATTTTGGTTGCAAAATTACAATATTATTATAAATAATTAATATTTTGAATATTTTTTTTTTAGAATTTTTTGGTGCTGTCCTAAATCCGTTGCAAGAGATTTTAAATAAAATTGTTGTAGATACTTTTTTTGAACATAAAAAATAAATTTGCAACGAGATTGGGACAGCATCGAATACTTTACGAATATCACTCAAAAGAATTATCTGTTTTTGATAATTCTTTTTTCAATAAATAACTCACATATACGCATACAAAAGCAAAAAAAATCGCCATAAAACCTGCATAATTATAATGCAATAATTGTCCATTATCGCCTTTAATGACAATAAAACCTGTGATTAAAGACGCAAGACCAGCCGTTAGATTTTGAGTAGATGAAATTAAACCCATATAACCGCCACGAATATTGGAAGGTGCTAAATTTGAAACAATCGCATTAGAAGGAGCGTGTCTGCCGCTCACAAAAATAAAAAATATACAAGTAATAATCAACGCCACGTACAAAGGAACTTCGGACAAATTGGTTACTATCAATATCGGAATAATAGAACCAAAAACTACGTATTGTAATACTTTGAATTTACCAATTTTATCTGATAACTTTCCTAAATAAGGCGAAGTAATCAAAGTCATTAAACCACCTGTCAAATAAATATAAGTTAAATCTGTTTCTTTAAAACCTACATTGGCAACCATATAAGGCGAAACAAAAGGAATGATTGTAAAACTTCCCATCATCACACTCGACATCAAAAGTAAACCTAATTGCTGTGATTTATTTTTGCTTACACTTTGTAAAATAGCAAAAGGATTGTATTTTTTATCAGATAAATGAGCGGTCATATTGGGTAAAACAGACCAAATCATAGGCAAAACAATCAATCCAATGACAACAATAAAATAAAAAGCGAACTCCCAACTCCATTGATTTCCTAAAAATAAACCCAAAGGTACGCCCACAATCGAAGCCGTAGAAAATGCCATTCCTAACATTCCCATCGCATTTCCACGCCTTTCATAAGGCACTAAATCTGCCACAATCGTATTGACTTGCGAGGCTAAAATACCTCCACCAGCACCTGCTACAATGCGAGCCAATAATAACACAATATAATTTTGAGATAATGCACAAATTAAAGTTCCTGATAAAAATATAAAATAACCAAATAAAAGCATTTTTTTTCTATCAAATTTATCACCAAAAAAAGAAGATAAAAAACCTGAAAAAGCGGCACTAATTGTATAAGCAGAAACAATCAAACTAAATTCTTGTGGTGTAATTTGCATTTTTCGCATTAATTGCGGACCTAAAGGCATAATAATAATAAAATCAATGATATGTGTAAAATTGATACTTGCCAATAAAAAGATGATAATTTTTTCTTTTTGCATTTTTTTGTTCGTTGTTTTTATTTCTTATTTTTATCAAAAAAATAAAGGCAAGCCAAAGCTCGCCTTTTATATTTTTTCTTGATAAATCAATGAATTTTTAATATAAAGTCTAAAAAGACAAGCAAAGGTAATATATTATTTAAAAAAAAGCAAAATAAAGTATCAAAAAATAAAAGAAAGACAAATTGAACATTTTTTTTATTTAAAATGTAGGAACATAATCGACCTAAAAATTGTTATTGATGTAGTAAAATATTTTCACAACACAAAAAAATTATGAGTTTAGTTCTTAAAAAAGCACCCGAATTTTCTGCTCCCGCTGTGATTGGCGACAAAGTAGAGCAAAATTTTTCTTTAAGTAAATACGAAGGAAAATATATCGTTTTATTTTTCTATCCCAAAGATTTTTCAGGCGTTTGTCCGACTGAATTTTGGGCTTTTCAAGAGAGATTAGCAGATTTTGAAAGCAGAGGGGCTGTGGTGGTTGGCTGTTCGGGAGATAGCGATGAATCGCATAAAGTATGGTTAAAAACGCCAAGAAATCAAAACGGAATCGAAGGCATTACTTTTCCTTTGGTGTCTGATTTGGCAAAAACTATCGCCACTAATTATGGAGTTTTGGGTGGTGATTATACGTATGATGACGAGGGAAGATTGGCTTTCGAAGGCTCTCCTATTGCGTTGAGAGGCACATTTATCATCAATCCGACAGGAATTGTGATGCACCAAGCCGTTAATTTTTTTACAGTGGCACGTGATATTGATTCTATTTTGAGAGAATTAGATGCGATTCAATTATTCGAAAAAGAAGGACAATTATGTTTGGCAAATTGGAAGAAAAAATAAGTCCCAAAAATATGTTATAAAATGTATTTCAAAAAAGCAAAAACATTGTATCTATCAATGTTTTTGCTTTTTTTTATTTTGATATAAAAAGAAAAAAAATTATTGTAGTTTTTTATTCAAATAAAAAAATAAAAAGAAATTTATTTTATTAGTAGTTTTTTCAGTTGTCAATGTCGAAGACTTGACAACTGAAAAAAAAATACCCAACAATTATTTTATTTTTATTCAGTAGAGTTGTCAATGTGCGAAGCACTTGACAATCTCGGTTTTATACATTTGACAAACTGAAAACACGACTTATTCGCAGAAGTTTCTTATTTCGGAGATTGTCAAGTCTGGTGACATTGACAACTCTAAAAAAAATACCCAACAATTATTTTATTTTTATTCAGTAGAGTTGTCAATGTGCGAAGCACTTGACAATCTCGGTTTTATACATTTGACAAACTGAAAACACGACCTATTCGCAGAAGTTTCTTATTTCGGAGATTGTCAAGTCTTCGACATTGACAACTCCAAAATAAGAAACTGATAAAAAATATAAACATATTACAATCAAAAAAAATACAAACGTTACCGCTTGTATTTTTTATAAAAAGATAATACCCTATAAACTATCCACCCTGCAAAGACGCAAACCTAAGTTGGTGAACTTATCGGAAGGCGCAGAGTAGTCACGATAGGTAACACGACAATAACTTGCGAAGTTGACCCAACTACCGCCACGATAAACGAGGTGAGTGCCAGAGGAAGCATCAGGATAGTCAGCATACGAATTTACATACCAATCTTTGCACCATTCCCACACATTGCCTGACATATCATAGATACCTAATTCATTGGGAGAAAGTTGTCCAACAGGATGTGTTTTACTTCCTGAGTTATCATAATACCAAGTCACGTCTATCAAGTTATTACTTCCTGAATATTTTGTTTTTTTAGTTGATTTTCCCCCTCGTGCCGCATATTCCCATTGTGCTTCCGAAGGTAAAATATAAGTTTTTCTTGTTAGTTTATTGAGTTTAGGTAAAAAATAATTGATTATTTCGTTATAACTAACATTTTCCACAGGACAATTATCACAATCTTTAAACGAACTCGGATTTGTTCCCATCACTGTTTTCCATAGTTTTTGAGTTACTTCAGTTTCTGCCATATAATAATTATTGAGTGTTATTTGTTTGGTTATTTTTTCTCTATCCTGACAATTATCGCCTTGTTCTGTGGTGCAACCTATCGTAAAAGTACCGCCTTCTACATAAATCATTTTAAAATTAATGCCTTTGATGGTTTCGGTATAGGTTTTTTGGGTATTTATAGGTTCAGAAGGTTTTTCTTTGGGTATAGGTTTAGAAGGCTTTTGAGTATAGCGTGCTTTTACTTTGAATACAAAATTATCGCCTTTCAGTGTTTGTATATCCTCAGTAATTGCCCATATTATTTGTTTTTTTCCTCTTGTTATATTCTCTCCTACATCTCCTCTTAAACTCCGGTTTTTAGGTATATAATCGGGTGTTTCTCCTTCATAAAGTTGTACACTTACCACAAAAGTTTGATTATCATCATCAGCCACGAGTTCATAATTAATGATAATTTCTTCTCCTTGTTGTCTTGCTTTTACGTTTTTTATTTGTTGTGCTGTTACATATTGATAAACACAAAATAAACATAAAAAAAGGATTATTTTTTTCATTTTATTTAGATTTTTTTACAATCGATGTTTTTTAGTTTTACAAAGGTATTACTTTTTTGGATAACTAAAAAATAAATAGGAAAATTTTAAAATGCAAATCATTGATAATCAAGATAATCAATCTTAAAAATAACTAAAAATATATAAATTTTCATCAAATTGTATTTTTTTCATAAAAATTATTTATTTTTGTAGGTTATTTAAGGGAGCATCTAAAAAATAAATTACCCAACCAAAAAAATCTTATTTTTAGTTCCCTCACCGCTGGGGAGGGTTAGGGTGGGGCTTTTTGATAAAATTATGCCCCACCCCAGCCCTCCCCAAAGGTGAGGGAGTTTTTTATAGGTATATTATTTTTTATTTAGTCCTTAAAATCACAAAAATTATGAAAGTTGTTACTACACAAAAATTTGAAGTTATTTTTTCTATTTATGAACACGAATTTTTAGGTTATTTATTAAGAAGTTTTATTGTTCAAAAAAATTCAAAAGACGAACTAACTTATCAATATCAAGCTATTTCTCCAAAAAATTGGGAGGGATTTCAAGAAAAATTAGAACCTGAAATTGTGAGAGCAATAGAATTATGTGATGATATTCAACAAGACCAATTATACAAAAAATATAATACGAATAAAAAATATGCAGTCAATGAATTTTTTATCAAAATATACGATAAAACGGCTAAAAACGAATATACTTTAGTCAAAAAATACATAGAAAATATTATTGATGAGAAGAAAAAAGAGATTTTAGAGATTTTAAAAGGCAAAGAATTATTATATATCGAGGGAAAAGATGGCTATCCAATTTGGCAAAAACTCACGTGGGCAACCGAAGACGCAAGCGTTTTGTTTCATTTGCACCGAAACGAAGAGGATTCTCATTATTATCCAACTATCAAATATAAAAATATTGTCTTAGAATTTCAATTTAAACCCAATACTTTTATTTTGGCAAATAAACCTGCGTATATGGTCTTGGAAAATAAAATTTATTTTTTCACTAAAAATGTTGATGGTAAAAAATTATTGCCTTTTTTGTATAAAAAATTTGTATTAGTTCCCAAAAAAATGGAGGACGAATATTTTAGTAAATTTTTTATTCCTTTAGTTACTTGGTTTGATGTGATTGCGGTGGGCGGGGCAAAAATTATCAATAAAAATGTGCCATTTAAAACAATTCTCAAAATTCAAGAAATGAATGTAGGCAATATTTTATTTGAGGATAAAAATATTGAACCTATTACCGATTGGCATTTTGAACTTATTTTTGAATATGATGAATATATTTTGTCTGCTTCTGATGATTATGAAAAAAATCCAATTAAATATGAAGTAAGAAGTGAAAAAAAAGATATGTATTTTTTTTATAAAATTAGAAGAAAAATCAAAGATGAAAAAGAGATTTTTGATGATTTTATAAATTTAGGTTTGCCATTTACCAAAGGAAAAACAAAACTTTCTAAAAATAAAGCGTTTGGTTGGTTGGCAAAAAATTGGCAATTTTTAAAAGATAAAAATATTACAGTCATCGAACCACAAATGATAAATAAAAAATATTTTTTAGGAACTTCAGAATTAAATTTGGAAATTAAAGAAAATAGAGATTGGTTTGATATTTTTACTAATATTAAATTTGGAGAATTTAAAATTCCTTTTTGGCAATTACGTAAATATATTTTACAGAAAAAAACAGAATTTTTGTTGCCCAATGGCGAAACGGCTATTATTCCTGATATTTGGCTGGAGCAATTAAGCGAATTGGTGCATTTTTCGGAAGCAGAAAAAGATAATGAACAACTTTTTAAACTCAAAAGGCATCATTTGGCGTTGATAAATGAGTTGCAAGCAGGCGAATATGCGCAAGTGCGTATGCAAAGAAAATTACAACAATTTAATAATTTTGAAAAAATAGAAGAATATGAATTGCCTCAAAAATTCAAAGGAAGTTTAAGACCTTATCAAAAAGCAGGGTATAATTGGCTGCAATTTTTGCACGAATATAAATTGGGTGGTTGTTTGGCTGATGATATGGGTTTGGGAAAAACCATTATGACTTTGGTGCATTTGCAGGCAATCAAAGAGCAAAATAAAGACCAAAAAATGCCTTCTTTGTTGGTAATTCCTACTTCTTTGATTTATAATTGGGAATTGGAGGCGAAAAAATTTGTGCCTGATTTAAAAGTTTCGGTCTATATTGGACAACATAGACGCAAAAATACAGACCATTTTCACCATTTTGATTTGATAATTACTTCTTATGGCATTATGCGGGCAGATGTGGAGATTTTGAAACAATATTTATTTAATTATGTAATTTTGGACGAATCGCAAGCCATAAAAAATCCTACTTCGAATGTTTCGCAATCCGTAAGAGAATTAAAAAGTTTGAATAGATTGATTTTGACAGGAACGCCACTCGAAAATACAACGTTGGATTTGTGGTCGCAACTTACTTTTATCAACCCCGGAATTTTGGGTAGTCAAAGTTTTTTTAAGAATGAATATCAAATTCCTATCGAAAAAAAACAAGACAATGACAAAAGACTTAAATTAGCAAAAATAATTAAACCTTTTATTTTGAGAAGATTAAAATCACAAGTGGCGGCTGATTTGCCTGAGAAAATTGAAAATGTTCAATATTGTTTGATGACTCCAAAACAAGAAGAATATTATGAAAAAACAAAAGCACAATATCGAAACGAAATATTAAGGCAAATTGAAAATGAAGGTTTGGCAAAATCGCAATTATTGGTGATTGCAGGCTTGACAAAACTAAGGCAAATTGCGAATCACCCTTATTTAATTGACCACGATTACAAAGACGATTCGGGGAAATTAGAAGATGTGATGTATAAATTAGAAAATATTGTGCAAGAAGGACATAAAGTTTTGGTTTTTAGTCAATATGTAAAACATTTGAATTTATTTCGAGATTTGATAGAAAAAAAACGTTGGCAATATGCGTATTTGGACGGAAGTACGTATAAAAGGCAAGATGAAGTCAATAAATTTCAGACGCAAGACCACGTAAAAATATTTTTAATTTCATTGAAAGCGGGCGGAGTTGGGCTAAATCTTACTTCTGCGGAATATGTTTTTATTTTGGATCCTTGGTGGAATCCTGCGGTTGAGATGCAAGCCATTGACAGAGCGCATCGAATTGGACAAAAAAATACGGTTTTTACGTATAAATTCATCACTAAAAATACGGTAGAAGAAAAAATATTGGCAATGCAAGAAAGTAAAAAGCAATTAGTTCAAGATTTGATTATGGCTGAAGATGGTTTTTTGAAAACTTTGACCAAAGAAGATATTATTGATTTGTTGGCTTAAAATTAACATAAAAAGTTTTTTTATTCAAAAAATATTTTTACCTTTACATAAAAATAAAAAATAAAATGATGAAAAAAAGTATATATTTTCTATTATTGATTGGTTTTTCTGCTTGCCAAAGTGCTAAACTAGAATTAGCCAAAAAAGTAAATTTGAATACTTGTGATGATACCAAAGAAATTGTCCAAAAGTATGCTAATACGGCTTTGCCTATCATTGGCGGCTTGATTGTGGATAAAGTAATGCCTGAAACGATGAAAAATGGGCTTTTTTGTGATTGTACTGCTCCAAGTTTTCAAACTTTTTTTGTAGAAAATTATACAGAAAAAGAATTAGATGAAATGCTAACAGACAGAAAAAAACGTAAAGTTGCTATCAGAAAAGCACTTTTAGGCAATGGAAAAACCATTTTAAAATGTTATAAAGACAAAGGAATGAAAGGCGTGAAATGGGTAGAAAAGTTTTTAAATTCGATTTAATTTTTTTGATTTTTTATAGATTTTATTCCATATCAAAGTAGTTTTAACAGGACGAAAAAATAGCAATGCAAATTTTTATTTTGCATTGTTATATTAGTAATTTTTCTCAAATATTGTTCATAATTATATACTTTTTTCTCTACTAAAAATTCAATCAATTCTTCATATTCTTTGATTTCACAACCATAATATTTCTAAATTCCTTGATACATTCCTAAATCTGTTACAAGAGATTTAAAACAAAATCGTTGTAGATACTTTTTTCAACGTAAAAATAAATTTGCAATGAAATTATGACATCATCGTTTTTATGTATAAAAAATATCAAAGTTTATAACCCAATAATATTTCTTGCTGCACACGTTTTAAATCATATTTCATTACATCAACTTCCTGCTCTATGACTATAATCATATTTAATCTATCTTGCAAATCACTCGCACTGTACGCACCGCCATCGCTTTTGATAAGTAAATCTACTTTTTTTTGGTAATTTTTAGCCTTTTCATCTAAAATTTCTTCATTTTTCCACGTATCTATAATAAGGTCAAGTCCGTTGGTTGATTTTCCTTTTGACCTAAATTCTTTTCGCATAAAAGCCCAAATACTTGGAGAAAATATTTTAGAATGTTCTTTTTTCTCCCAAATTCCTCTCAAATGATTACGTGAATGTAAAAAAGTAATTTTCTTTTTTGTGCCAAACGCTCTAAATCCATAATAACCACCACCAATCGCACCTGCAATCGTTAATACTTGTTGTTGAGTATTACTACTATCAGGATTATAAAGTGCCACTGCTCCTGTCAAAACTCCCGAAATAACTCCCGAAAGAATCGCCCCTATTGTAGCACGATTGACACGTGTTTGGTTATAGTCGCCTAAATAATTATTAGCGGCATTGATACGTGTTTTTTCACAATCTAATTCTGCTAAATTAGTTGAAATATCTGCTTCAGCAATTAAAAGTCTTTGAGAAATTTCTTGTTTGAGATACAAAAAATCAGGATTGGAAGGCGTATTTTTATTTTTAACTTCTTGTCTTGTAAACTCTGTCAACAGACTATACAAATTCAAATCACGCATCAAAATAATAGACCGATTCGAAAAACGATTGCTTAGAATTTGTGAGGCTTGTGTAGTATCATAGTCGTATTTATTAGCTGAAACTTGTACTAAAGAATCCAAATAATAGGATCTTTCTGAGATGTTGCAACCGCTTAAAGAGGCTGGAATTTGTAATGGTTTTCGCATAGATGCACACGAAAATAACATACACAACGTAATAAATGTGTAAATGTAACGCATATTTTTTTGATTTGTAATGAATAAAAATGATTGATTTTCAAATAAAAAATCAATCATTTTTCTTTTATTTTTATAAAAATTTCAACAAATAATGTGCCTAAAAATTATGCTACTTCTTCTGTGGTTAGTTGTTTTTCGTATAATTCTTTGTACGTACCATTTTTTGCTAACAATTCTTCGTGAGTTCCCATTTCTACAATATGTCCTTCATCTAACACGATAATTTTGGTTGCCAATTTGGCAGACGAAACTCTATGAGAAATGATAATAGAAGTACGATTTTGCATAATTCTTTTTAAATTATTCAAAATAATATTTTCCGTTTTGGTATCTACCGCCGAAAGACTATCATCTAATATCAAAATTTTTGGATTGCGAATAATTGCTCTTGCCATCGAAAGCCTTTGTTTTTGTCCACCTGAAAGCGTAATTCCTCTTTCTCCAATTTTTGTTTCAAATTGTTCAGGAAAATCCATAATATTTTGATACAAATCTGCATCTTTGGTGGCTTGAATAATTTGCTCTTCGGTCATATTGGGCGAGCCAAAAATAACATTATTTCGGATACTATCAGAAAATAAAAATACGTCTTGTGGCACATATCCAATTTGTTGTCTTAAATTCGTAACATCAAAATCTTTGATATTATGCCCATCAATCACAATTTTTCCTTCTGTTACATCATACATTCGAGCCAATAAATTAGCAATCGTACTTTTTCCTGAGCCTGTTGTTCCTAAAATTGCCAAATTTTCACCTGCTTTTATTTCAAAATTAAGATTTTTAATTGCCGTAATATTTGTATCGGGATAAGTCAAAGTTACATTTTCAAAAATTATTTTTCCTTCTATTTCTGTGATAAGATTTTTTTCGGAAATAATGTCATTTTTTGTATTCAAAAATTCGTTGATACGGACTTGCGAAGCCGCAGCACGTTGAGCAATCGAAGTTATCCAACCAATAGCCGTAACAGGCCAAGTAAGCATCGTAATATAAATAATAAATTCGGCAATTACTCCACTCGTAATTTTTCCATTGATGACTTCGTTTCCACCCACATAAATCACCAAAATAGTACTCAGACCCACCAAAGCCAACATAAAAGGATAAAATAAAGCCTCAATATAAGATAATTTTACTGCTTCTTTTTTATATACTTCGCTTTCTTTGGCAAAATTTTCTACACTATCCATCTCGCGTGAATATGCCTTGATAACACGCACACCCGCAAAAGATTGTTGTACAAAATTAGATAAATTAGAAAGACTTTTTTGAAGTCTGGTCGATTGTTTATTGACTTGATTGCTCACATAATAAATGCTAATAGATAAAATTGGCAAAGGCAACAAAGAATAAAAAGACAATTTGACATCAATAAAAAACATAAAAGTAATCACCATTATCAGCAAAGTAACTAAGTTGATGCCGTACATAATCGCAGGTCCCGCATACATACGTACTTGCCCAACGTCTTCAGAAATACGAGCCATTAAATCACCTGTGTTATTTTTGCGATAAAAACTCAAAGGTAATTTTTGATAATGCTCATAAATTTCATTTTTCATATCGTATTCGATATGCCTTGACATCACGATAATAGTTTGTCGCATAAAAAATAAAAATACGCCTTTGATAAGTGCCATTAACACAATCAATCCGCCATAAACTAATACGCTGTATGCAAAAGCATTGAATAAAATTGTTTGTTTTGCAGGATTGTTGCTTTCTAATCTATATTCTTTGAGACTTGTTTCTATCAAATCGAAAGCATAACGTACCAAAGGAGCAGGAGCAATAGCAAAAATATTTGAGATAATGGTAAAAATTGTTCCCCAAAATAATAACCATTTGTATTTAAAAAAATACTTATTGACTGATGAAAGTACGTGCATTGAAAATTATAAAAATAAAAAATAAAGTTAAATTAATAACATTTTTTTTATCGATAAAGTTGCAAAAATGATTTAAAATTTTGGTTTATTGGAAAATATTGCAGATATAATTTTATTCTATATGAATAGAAATGGCATTTATGCTATTTATTAAAAAATATCAATTTGAAAAATGCAGAGATTTTGGCTAAAGCCAACGATTGAATTTTTTATTATCCTCCAGATAAATCTGGAGGCAATTCAAAAAATATTTTTATTTTTCGCACAAATTTACTAAGAGCCATACTTTCTATAAATCACACTTTGAATAATATTTACTCAAACTCGTAATCACATAATCATAAATTCTATATTTGATAAATTTTGGAAATATTTTTAAAAAATTAAAATTATCTATAATATTTACCCAAAATTTATTTCCAAAAAAACTATATACTATCTTTTTAGTAAAATTTAATTTGGCAGGAATATACATTGGATATTTGGCTAATAAATCTGGTTTTAAATTCGTCAAATAAATATGCGATTGATTGTATTGTCTTAATCTTTGAATATATTTTTTACAACTCACAAAATCATCATGCCAAGCAATGTTATCAATATCAAAATAAATAGGAATTTTTAATTCGAAAGCCCGCATTGCCATATCAAAATCTTCTGCATCTGTCAATTTATCGTCAAAGCCTTCTAATTTTTTAAAAATATGCGTAGGAATTGAAAAATTGGCTGCAGTAAGAAATGGTTTTTGTAATAAAAAAGGAGATGGGATAAGATTTTTTACCCAATTTCTACTCAAACTTCCTTTATAATATTGAAAATCTGTCTGTATTTTACTAAAATCTTCAGGAACATTACCTACCAGAATTGTATCAGAACACTTAGAGTGATATTTTTGGTGTAATAATATAGAATTAGGTTGAGGTCGCATATCATCATCAAAAAAAATCAATAATTGTCCTTGTGCGTGTGTAGCGCCTGTATTTCTGACTTTTGCTCGTCCTCCATTTTTTTGATTGATAAATTTAAAATCTTTCAAACCCCAATTTTTTCCCTTTTCTAATATTTCTATGGTGTTATCTGTTGAGCCATCTACTACCACAATCGTTTCAAAATCTTGATAAGTTTGTTTTGCTAATGCCTCTAAAATATTGGGAAGTTTTTGAACGCCATTATAAGTAGGAATAATTACGGAAATTGTCATCGTACATTCATTTTTTTGCAAAGGTAGTATTTTTTATTGCTTTTTTATCCAAAATTTGAACGCAATCCAAAAATTTTTTTTATCATTTTGTTTCCACGCCAATTCTTCTATGCTAAAATCTTTTAATTTTTTTTTATTCTTATGTTGAATTTTTTTGAGTTTATCCAAATGAACTTTTCCAGAAGTGCCAATAATTTCTAAAAAACCTAAAGTTTGTTTAATTTTTTTGTGGGAATAAGGTAAATTTTTGAGTAAATTTTGAATCATTTTTGTTTGTTGATATAATAAATTTTCTAATTCCTCGATATTTTCTACGTGAGTAGCCAAAGTTTGAATATTATTTTTTTTATCGGTTGCCATATCCAACGTATCATCTAAAATCTGAAACCACGCTCCGACTTCATACACAAAATTTCTTTCAATTTCTGTGGATTTATCTTGTGTAGATTTATTTTCTGTTAATGTATTTTCTAACAACAACCAAGAAAGCACCAACGCCAAACCACCTTTATCAAAGCTAATTTTTTTCAGTTCTGAAAAAGATAAAATATTTTTTAATTGTGCTTGACTTTTGAGTTGTGCGTGATAAAACGCTAAAAATTCTTTTGTAAATTGAGTAGAAAATGAATATTTTTGCATAAATGTTTGTTGAATTTTATTAAAAATAATAATTTCTACATTTTTATTTTCTTTTGAATATTGTCCAAAATAAATTGTTTTTAAATCAGTTTCTTCTAATTGTTCATTATCAAAAAAATCATCATACAAACATAATCCACCTGCATACAAAGTTAAAATAATTCTCTCATCATCAGAAATAGGTTTGTTTCTCAAATCGGCACACCATTCTGCAAAAAAAACGATGAACTGAAAAGGATAATCGTGTATTCTTCTCCAATTTCGAGGTGAAATCATTTTTTTTTCTTCTTCATTAAAAAAATTATTCCAAAAATTTGTAGCAAATTTTCTTTGTTTTTTGGCTCTTTGTACTAATTTATAAAATAAAATAGGAAGACGAAATAAGAACATAAATATGACTTTTGAGATTTGAAAAATAAGTTTATATTTATTTTTATTGCACAAAAAAAATGCTCAATTTCTAAAATTGAGCATTTTTTAATTAAATTGCTTTTGGTTTTAATCTGATAATTCTGAACCAATGTAATACTTTAATAATAGGATAAATTGGGTCAATTTCATACCATTTTACTGCAAAATTAACGCGATTTGGCAATTTGTGGTGGTTATTTTGGAATAATTCGCCCATCATCAAGAAATCAAAATTCAATGAATTTTTTGATTCATCATTATTATCAAAATTACTATAACCATATTTATGTCCTGCCCAATTTACAATCGCTCCATGAATAGGTCCCATTAAAAAATGAACGGGTAACAATACAAAAAATGCCCAGTGCATGTCTAAATAAACATAGCACGATACATAAAAACCAACATACAAAGCACCCCAAGCAATGCGAGAAAACCAGGTTTCTGCCCAATTTTCTAATCTTCTCCAAACTTGCGTTACGTGAAAACGTTGGTCAAGATCTACAAATCTATTATGTAACAAATCGTCATAGATTTTTTTTGTTTTCCACATCATCGTGAAAAGATTTGAAGCGTGGTGCGGAGAATGTGGGTCTTTGTCTGTATCACTAAAAGCGTGGTGCATTTTGTGCAACATAGCATAAGCACGCGGACTAAGATAAGATGAACCTTGTCCAACAAAAGTTAAAAAGCTAAAATATTTTTCCCAAAATTTGTTCATTGTGAACATACCATGAGCCACGTATCTGTGCAAAAAAAACGATTGGCAAAATAACGAAATATACCAATGCAAAAGAAAAAAGATGATTACTGCAATCATTGTATTAATTTTTTAAAGTTTATAATATCAAAATTCCTTAATAAATCACAACTTTTTGAACTTGTTGCAACTTTATTGCAAAGTTAGTGTATAATATTTATTTTATGCAATTTATTTAAAAATTTTTAACAATATATTTTTAATAAATATTTTTTTAAGTTGATTTTAAGTTAATAAAGATAAAAAAGTTGTTATGAGAATTTTTAAAATAACAGACATTTTAGCACACGGATAAAGCTGATTTTACTGATTTTGATAACGACTTTTTGATTTTGTCAATAAATATTTTTTATTATTCCCTTCTCCTTGGTCTGTGTGCCACAGACCAGGGATTAACATAAAAGAAATGTCATTATCAAATTAAAACGGGGTTTTATTTCCATTTTAAAAACTCTATTTTTATTATTTCAAATTTTATTTTTTTCAGGTTTAATAGATTTTGGGATAATATTTTTGGTGATATCGATATAAAACAAAGTAATATTTTTTTCATTTTCTAAATCTTTGGAAGAAATAGGGTGAATAATTTCGTGAATATCTTGCCAAAAAAGTGGAATAATATATTTTGGATTATGCGTAATGGTCATAAAATCGATTAAACTTTCCCAATTTTCAAATTGTATTTTATCTATTTGAGGATTTTTACTAAAAATTCTTTTGAGCGTATGATAATGCCAATATTTCCCTAAAAATAATAAATTTTCTTCTAAAGATATTTGAGAAGATTGAGATTCTTGTTTGCTAATCAATCGATAAACTTTATGTTCACCAATTTCGTATCCAAATAATTTAATGGCTTCTAAATTAGTTTGTTCATTTTCACTCAAAGATAAAAAACGCCCATATCTACTCAAATCTAATCTATCTACGACTCCTTTTTCTAATATTTCTCCTTGAAACGAAAAACCAGAATCTAATTTTGCTTGCGTCAATCTATTTTTATAAATATCTGTCAATAAAATAGGGACTTTGTTCTTATGTAAAAAACGTATCAAAAAATGTGAAATTTCGTTATCACCCAAAATAATTATGCCATTTGCTTCTTGAATTTTCACGCCTAAATCAGGCATCACCAACTTCATCAAATAACCACTTGTCATACTTGTAACCAGTGCCATCACCACCAAAGCCACAAACATAGGCTTATCAATTACGCCTGCTTGCAAAGCCAAAGTTGCCAATATAATTTCCATCGCACCTCTTGCATTGAGTCCAAAACCTACCGCAGCCGATTCTCGCCAACTAAACCCATTGAAATATGCACCCAAACCTGCCCCCACAACTTTTCCAAAAAAAGCAATAAAAATAATTAAGGAAACCAATGGTAATTGAAAATGATCTACAAAATTAATTTTTAAACCTATCGACACAAAAAATAATGGTGCAAAAATATTAGTAACAAAATCGTGAATAATTTCTTTGGTACGTTTGCTAAAATGAATAGAATCTCCCAAAGATACGCCCATAATAAACGCTCCAAAAACTGCATGAATACCGATTGCTTCCGTAAAAGCCGCTCCCAAAAATGCTAAAGTAATTGCAAATGATAAAATCCCTCCCGGAAAAGATACATGTTTATTGATCCAAGGCAATAATTTATCTAACATTCGTCTGCCAATAGTTATCATCAAACCCGCGAAAGCCAAAGCCGCAAAAAAGGTAAATAACCAAGAACTATTTTCCTCGTGTTTCATCAAACCTAAAATCACAGAAAAAATTATCCAACCTGCAAAATCATCAATCATAGCAGAGGCAATTATCATCATACCCAAAGCAGATTTGAAAATACCTAAATCTAATAAAGTTCGAGCAATCACAGGCAACGCACTAATGGATAAAGCTGTTCCCAAAAATAACATAAACACAAATTCGTGCTGTTCAGGAACATTAAAAAAACTCGGAAATAATAAAAAACTTAAAATTCCAATGCCAAAAGGAATAATGCCGCCCATAATGCTCGTAAAAAAAGCACGTCTTCCCAATCGAAAAACCAATGCTAATTCAACTTCTAAACCAGAAATCAATAAAAGTAAAATAACAGAAAGTGTGGTTAAACCGTGCAAAACCACAGGACTACTTCCGACAGAGGGAAATAAATATTGATAAACTTGTGGGGAGAATGTGCCTAATAAAGTAGGTCCTAAACAAATTCCTGCCAAAATTTCGCCTACTACAGCAGGTTGCTTAAGTTTTTTGGCAAATTCCCCAAAAATTTTTCCAAACAAAAGCATAACACTTAATTGTAGAAAAAATACAATGAGTTCATGATGTGAAAGTTGTTGCATATATTTTTATCAATGATTATAAAATTCACCTAAAATTTAGCTTGTTGTGAACTATAATTTGCATTGATTATGCAAAGATAAAAAAATAAAAACATGATATCGAAATAATAGGATATTTTTTTGATTAATTGTGTTTTTTTACATTTTTGGTGATAAGTAACTCGTAAATATACACACCACACGTATTTCACCACACAAAAATAGTCAAAATAATTCAAAATAACAAATATATCTACAAATATTAAAAAAATGACTTATTTTTATCTCCTCAAAAAAACAAAAAACAAACAAACTTTTTTGGTTCACGGGAAATTATTGTAGATATAATTCTGGTCTATATATGAATATTTTTTTATTTTGAAAATATAGAAAAATATCTATTTGAGAAACATAAAAATTTTGGCTAAAGCCAAGAATTGAATTTTATATTAACATCCAGATAAATCTAGAGGCAATTCAAAAAATACATTTCAAAAAAAATCATTTTCCGCATAAATTTCCCAAGAACCACTTTTTTCAGATAAAAAACGAAATATAAAGCACTTCAATAAGTTATTTTTATCTTCATACAATCAATTTTTACTTTTTTTAAGATTTTTGTTTAAAATATTTGCTTTTTTTAAACAAAAAAAGTAATTTTGTTGGAAAATTATAAAAAATAACAAAACACGAAAAAAACTTACAAATGAAATACCAAAATATTAGAGAAGAAGAACTAAAAAATAAAATAGCCAGAGATTATTTTTGGATATACGATTGTACCAAAATGATGGGCAATGTGGATTTTTGCGTAGCAATGTTTCAAGAATCACAAACATTATTCGAACAGCAATCACTTTTATGGGCAGAAGCAAAAAAAGGAACTTCGGATTTATACAAATCTATCACGCAACTTATTCTTACGATAGGAAAAGCAAGAACTTTTGATAAATTTTTGCCACCAAATATGCTCGGTGCTTTTGATGGTGAAAAAATGGCTTTTGTGCCTTATAATGAAATTCATGATATTTTTTATATGAATGATTTTAATTGGAATGTTACACCATCAAACCACAATAGTAGAGAATTTAAGTTGATTCATGAAAAAGTAAAAAGTAATATTGATGAAAAAGCATTGCTTTTTTACTATGAAAAAGATGATAAAGAACTCAATAATTTTATCAAAGATAACTTCAAAATAGGAAAATTTGGGTTTATTAAAACTAAAATTGATAAAAATAATTTCATTACAATTTATAATAAGTGGCTTCAAGAAGTAAAACCAACCATTGGCGTAAATTGGGATGTGGCTAAAAAAAATGGTATCATTGATGGAGATTTTTATTTAGCTGATTTGCTTTCAGATAATAACCAATCTTTGAAAGATAGTTTGTATGTATTACTCAAAAATAACCATTACGAATCTGCTCGCAAAGTAAATGATATGGGTATGTTTGATGCCTCTTCTTCGCATTTTTCTGATAAACAAGCAGCACATACACAATTTTGGAATAAATATGAACGTCCTCCCAAAGAGGAATATTGGGATTATATTATAGAACGTAGAGATTTGCTCGTGCCGCAAGATGTGAGAGAGCGAAAAGGTAGTTTTTTTACGCCACAAATTTGGGTAGAACTTTCTCAAAAATATTTGACTGATGTTTTGGGCGAAAATTGGCAAGATGAATATTATATTTGGGACTGCGCTTGTGGTACAGGCAACTTGCTTACAGGACTAACTAATAAATTCAATATTTATGCTTCTACATTAGATAGACAAGATATCGATGTCATAAAAGACCGTATAAAAAATGGGGCAAATTTGATAGAAAGTAATGTTTTTCAGTTTGATTTTTTAAACGATGATTTTACAAAACTTCCTAAATCTTTACAAAATATTATTAATGATCCTAAAAAAAGGAAAAAATTAGTGGTTTATATCAATCCACCTTATGCGGAGGCAGGGAGTGTTTCCGTAGTTGGTGAGAGAAAAAATAAAGTTGATGTAGCTACTAAAAATAAAATTTGGGATAAATATAAAAATAAACTGGGTTTAGCTATTCGTGAACTCTTTGCTCAATTTTTTATTCGCATCTCACAAGAAATACCCGATTGCATATTATCTACATTTAGTACATTAAAATATGTAAGTGGTGATGGTTTTGAAGTGTTTAGAACTTTATTCAATCCAAAATATGCAAGTGGTTTTATTGTGCCTGCTGATACTTTTGATAATGTGAAAGGTCAGTTTCCTATTGGTTTTTTAATTTGGAATTTTGCTATTAAACAAAATCTGAAAAAAATACAAGTTGATGTTTATAATGAAAATAAAAAATATATTGGAAAAAAAATTTTTTATGCTAATTTAGATAAAAAACGTATTACAGATTGGATAAATAAACAAGATGTAAAAAATAAATCAGGAATTATTGGCTATACAGGTAACAATGGTCCCGATTTTCAAAATAATAATTATTGTTATATTGGTAGTAAACAAAAAATAAATAGTAACGGAGTATTAAACAACGCTACTAAATACAGTATCACAAAAAATAATATTATACCTATTTTTGTATATTTTACAGTTCGTCATTGTATAACTGCTACTTGGTTAAACGACAGAGACCAATTTTTAGCTCCCAAAGACACTTGGGAAAAAGACAAAGAGTTTCAAAATGATTGTATAGCATTTACACTTTTTCATGGACAAAATAAAATTATTTCAAATGGTGGCGTAAATCATTGGATTCCATTCACAGAGTACGAAGTAAATGCAAAAGAAAGATTTGAAAGTGATTTTATGGCGAAATTTATCACAGGAAAACTAAAAAATGATAACGAAAATAAATTACTTACCAAAACAAAAAAAGCCATTCAAAATACGCCTCTGGTATTTTCAAAAGAAGCAAAAGATGTTTTTAATGCAGGACTCGAACTCTGGAGATATTACCACAGTCAAACATTTCCTGCGTATGAAAATATAACAATCGCTTTGGGTGCGTACAATGCAAATGCAAGTTTGTATGATATTCGAGAGCATTTTCAAGGCAGAAATGAATCAGGAAAAATGAACCACAAAAGCAAAGATGCTACATATATGAAGTATATTGATGCGTTGCGTGAAAAATTAAAAGTTTTGGCAAAAAAAATAGAGCCAAAAGTATATGAACATGGTTTTTTGTTGGAATAAAGAAAAAAAATAAACTTTTTCAGATAAAAAATGAAATATAAAGCACTTCAATAAGTTATTTTTATCTTCATAAAATACTTTTTTACTTTTTTTTACGATTTTTTGTTTAAAATATTTGCTTTTTTTAAACAAAAAAAGTAATTTTGTTGGAAATTTATAAAAAATAACAAAACACGAAAAAAACTTACAAATGAAATACCAAAATATCCAAGAAGAAGAAATTAAAAATAAAGTAGAACACGACTATTTTTGGTTATATGATTGCACCAAAATAATAGGCGATATAGATTTTTGTGTAGCAATGCACCAAACTACAACTTCATCATCTGAACAAGAATTTTTATTGTGGGCTGAAGCAAAAAAAGGTTCATCTGATATTTATAAATCTATCACGCAACTTATTCTCACTATTGGCAAAGCAAGAACTTTTGATAAATTTTTGCCACCAAATATGCTCGGTGCTTTTGATGGTGAAAAAATGGCTTTTGTGCCTTATAATGAAATTCATGATATTTTTTATATGAATGATTTTAATTGGAATG
>JAAFJG010000023.1 GCA_013298075.1 Cytophagales bacterium
TTAAGTGCTTTGTAAAATCAGTCCAAATATAAACAACTTATTTTTAAAAATTAAAAATACTTTTTAAAAATTCTAATTTTTATACCTAAAAAGACAAAATATGCCTTTTTAGGTGCGTTTAACCTGAAAATTTATAGATTGTGAAGTGGAATTTTTTGATGAGAATAGGAAAGAGATGAGAAAATAAAAAAAGAAAAATAAATTTGAAATTATTTTTTTTATTTAAAAAGTGTAAGTATCTTTGTAAAAAAATTATCTTTTTTTAAAGTAATATTTTAGACAAATTTTATTCTCTCAAAATAAAAAATGGAAAGTAATGAAGCAAATATTGAGTTAATAATTAAAGGTGAAAATATAAAACCTGAAAATTTTCCAATAAACGATTTATTAGAGTTTTTACAAAATCTCAACGATATAATTTCTACTACTACAAACGAAAATACTGATACTGAAAATTCAAGTTTTAGTTTGGTTGGGGTAAGAGAAGGAAGTACCGTGTTTTGTTTTGTTGCTAACAATCCTGATATACAAAATAGTTTTAATTTGTTGGGTCAATCAATGAAAAATAATAATTTTGATATATTGCCTGAAAGTATTTTACCAAAAATAGAAAAAATATCGTCATTCATCAACAGAAAAAAGATAGATGTTACACTAAAAATAAAAAATAATAATCATTCTAATATAAATAAAAATAATAAAACAACAATAAACGAGGAAGAATTTTTTGATTTTAATCTCAATGAGTTTGATAAAAAAAAACCTATTTATTGCGCTGAAAATGATGTTCTATATGGAGAAGTTAAAAGAATAGGTGGAAAAACGCCAAAGGTTTGGCTGGCAACCGAAAATTATGGAGATATTTTTTGTACTGTCAAATCGGAAGAGATTCTGAATAAATTAGCCAACAAATTGTATAAATTTGTAGGAGTAGAAGGGATAGCAAAATGGAATATCACAGATAATATACTCGAAGGATTTGAAATAAAATCTTTATTAGCATACGAAAAAACATCAATTACACAATCAATGCAAAAATTAACAGAAATAATCCAAAATGATTGGGATAATCTAAATCCTGACGAAGTTATCAACGATTTAAGATATTAAAAATGCTATGATTATAACAGAAATACCAAAAAATATTTGCATTGACACAAATATTATTATTTGGGGAGTGAAAAAAGAGTGTACAGCAGGACAAGAAGATATGATGGAAAAAACAAAATTTTTTTTCGATTGGGTTCAAAACAATAAAATAAATGTATATATCACATCAATTACATTAGCCGAATTATTATGTAATATGGACGAAACAAAACAAAATGATTTTACAAAAATAATTACAAATACTTTTCCAATTATTAGTTTTAATGCTAATACTGCAACTATTTATGGTAAATTATGGCTAACAGGAAAAGAGAAAAAATTATTAGAGCAAGCAAAAAATAAACAAATTGATACTAACAGACAACGAATGAAAGTAGATTATCAAATAGTGGCTTGTGCTATTGCCGCTAATTGTGATGCACTTTTTACACACGATAAAGGATTACAATATTTTGCAGATGATAAAATAAAAGTTTATCAAATAACCAATATTCCTCCAGACTTAAAATTATTTAGTTCTTAAAATTTATTTATTTTGAAATAAAAAACATAAAAATTTGGACTAAAACCAACTATAAAATTGTATATTGTCCTCCAGATAAATCTGGAGGCAATTGAAAATAAAAAAAACATTTTTGTTTCATATACAAAATCTGTAAAAACCACCTTTTTCTAATTCAAAAGGCTTATTTTTGAACCATTTTGTAAGTTAATTTGTCCTGTAACAATCACCTTATCACCTTCATTCAATCCTTCAATAATTTCAATTTTATCGCCTTGTGTGATGCCTACTTTGATATTTTTTAGTTTTGCAATATTTCCTTCTGTGGTATAAACTTTTGCATCTTTGATACTTCCTAACAATGCTTTTCTTGGAATCATCAAATATTTTCCTTTTGCTCCAAACTCAAAAAAAGCAGTGCCAAACATACCCGCTTTCAATGGATTGATAGATGAATTAACCACATCTAACTCAATATCGTATCTTTTAGAAACATCAGCTTTGATGGCTACATTTTTGACTACGCCACTCATTTTTACACCTGAGTATGCTTCGGTTTCAATTTGCACATTTTGTCCATTTTGAATTTTCAGCATTTCATTTTCTGCTACTTTAATAATCATTTTCAAACGACTAATATCTGTAACTTCCATAATAGGAGTTCCGGGTGCTAAAAAACTTCCTTTTTCTGCTATTTTTTTGGTAACGATGCCTGCAATAGGTGATTTTACAATCGTTTTAGCTAATCTTTCTTTTAAAGCCTCCATTTGTTGTTCTGCACTCAAAAAACCAAATTTTGCGTCGTCTAATTGCATACCTGTTCCTGCGTTTGCTTTGCTTAAATTTTCAAATCTTTCTAAATCTTTTTTACGTTTATCATAATTGATTTGAGCAATTTTTAGTTCTCTTTGAATAGATTCATCGTCTAATTTGATTAAAATTTGTCCTTCATTGACAAAAGTTCCTTTATCAAAATAAATAGCAATCACTCTGCCTGCTGTTTCAGACGCAAAATTTAATTCACGAAAAGGTTCAAAATTGCCTGTAGAGTTAAAATTGCCATCAAAAGATTCTGTTTTGGCTGAGGCTACTGCCACAGGAAAAACATCGACTACTTTTTCGACCATTTTTGCGTTTTCTTTTGCTTTTTCTTTGTTACGATACAAACTAACGGCTACTAACATTCCAAAACCCAATATAAATAATGGAATTCTAACTAACTTCCAAACTTTTAACATATATATATAAAATTGGTTTAATTCTGACTTTTATATATAACGAATGGAAACTAATAAAAGTTCAAAAGTTTCCAAAGTTTCCAATATTTTTTTGAAAATATTTTTTAGTCTTGATAAATTGATACAAATTTGGTTATCTTTTCAAGGCAATCAAAGTCGTATCATCTTTCAAAATATTTTTATTCGCAGAAAAATCTGTGAGAAATTTGGGCAAAGCAACCATATTATCAAAATACTCATCATTATCAAAAAAATCACTTATTTTTGTCATATTTGCTAAGGTTTCTCCATTTTTAAATTTATCATTCAAGTGCATCAATCCATCAGTAGAAACCAATAATCTTTCGAGTTTAGAGGTTTCTATTGATTCCATTTCTATATAAGTACTGCAACCTATAAGCGTTTTGGCTATATATTCAGGTCTATTGTCTTGTTCAACAATTACTTCTTTATCATTCAAACAATACAAACCATCTCCCGAATGAAAAATAAAAGTTTGATGAGGTTGTATAATAAACCCAAAAAATGTAAAAAATAAATACTCTTTTATAAATTCTAATTCATCACTTGTATGCTGATTTTTGACTATATTCAGTAAATATTCGATAAGGGAAGCACGCAATAAATCTTCTCTAAAAACATTTTGACGAAAATATTTTTTACAATAATTAACGATAAAATTAACGCCTAATTTTGAACCTACTTCACTACTTGCGGCTGACCCACAGCCATCTGCCACTACGCCTATGATATAATTTTTATCTTGATAAAATGCGTAACTATCTTGATTATTATAGTAAAGTTTGTGATGTGAACTTCCAATCACGGAAGCAATAGCATTTTTAAATTCCATTTTTTTAATTTTTTATGTGTATAAATAAATATAGACAACTAAGCTATCTAATCTTACAAATGTAAAAGTAATTACTCAAAAAAACAAATATTTTTATAAATATTTTTGAATGATTAAACTTTTAGGAGATAAATATTGTTATGGAATTATAAAAATAAATTCATTTTAAAACAAATCTTTTCAAATAAATATGAAAAAAGTCAATATTTTAATTATTTTACTTTCTTTATTTTTTGTTACACACTTACAAGCGCAAGTAAGACAACCAACTTATAATAATATTGGTTGGTATTGTTATTTTGGCGACCACAAAATCAGTAAAAAATGGGGACTCCATACTGAATATCAATGGCGTAGAAATGATTTTATTACTTCTTGGCAACAATCATTGGCTAGAATAGGCGTAAATTATGCGGTTCACTCAAAAGTAATGCTTACTTTAGGATATGGATATATCAATACTTTTACTTATGGCGAATATGATGCAACTGCGGGCGTTGTTCCTATTTCAAGACCCAATAAACAAGGAAAAGAACAAGATTTTCCCGAACATAGAATTTATTTAGATGCCTTAGTCAATAATGATTTACCAAATTTCGAACTCAACCATAGATTTCGGTATGAACAACGTTATATGGGACTTTTTTATGATGGAAACAATGATAGAATAGAGGATAGTTGGCGTTTATTTCATCGTTTTCGCTATCGTGTGCGTGGGGCTTTGCCTTTAAAAGGCAATACAGCAGATCCGAAAGAATTTTATTTGCACGCTTATAACGAACTTTTTATTGGTTTTGGGAATGAAGTGGGAATGAACATTTTTGACCAAAATCGTATCAATATAGGCATAGGATATAAAATAGACAAAAAAGCAAAAATAGAAGCTGGTTTTTTCAGCCAAACGGTTCAAAGACCAAGATTTAATGCTAAAAATCAAGCCGTTTTTGAATATAACCAAGGTTTTTTAATTGCATTTACGTATAATTTTGATTTTTCTAAAAAAGAAGAAGAGCCAGCAAAATAGATTTTTTTACAAATAAGTATCAATTTCAAAAAAAATCCGCAAAAAAATCTTTGCGGATTTTTTAGTATCATTTCAGGGGGCATCTAAAAAATAAATTATCCACTTTATATTTAGAAATATGAACGAATGCATAAAACGTTGGCGTTAAGGCGAACACTTTTATATACATAAAGGTTTTTATTGAGTATCATATTTTTTACTTAGTCCGCAAATAAAATTGGCTATCAGCAAAATATTGATAGCCAAAAGTATTTTTATTTGATTACGCATTCACCACCACATTTTTTTTCTTTGAAAAAAATGCAATCGTTTTATCGACCAACATATAAACAACAGGCACGACCAACAAAGTCAATAACATCGAACTACTCAAACCACCAATCAATGCCCAAGCCAAACCATTTTTCCATTCTGCTCCTGCACCCGTTGCCAACGCAATCGGTAACATACCAATCACCATCGCAATTGTTGTCATCAAAATCGGTCTAAGTCTTGTTTTGCCCGCTTCTATCAAAGCATCATACGTATTCATACCTTCCGCTTTCGCTTGTGTGGTAAAATCAACCAATAAAATGGCATTTTTAGCCACCAAACCAATCAACATAACCATTCCTAACATAGAAAAAATACTTATATTATTCATCGTCATCGCTAAGGCTAATAACGCCCCAATAATAGCCACAGGAATCGAAAATAAGACTACAAAAGGATACACATAACTATCATATAATGCCACCATAATCAAATAAACGAACAAAATCGAAGCTATCAAAGCAAATCCCAAACCGCCCATGGCTTCGGCTTGTCTTTTAATATCTCCTTCTTTTGCGTAAGAAATATCTTTGGGAAGATTCATAGATTTGATAACTTCTTCTACTTCTTGCCCAAGCGTACCCGCAGGACGACCTAATGCTTGCGTTTCGAAAGTCAAAGAAGACATTCTGCTTTTTCGTTCCAATTTTGTAGGTCCTGTGGTGGCGATAGTTTTCGCAAATTGATTGAGTTTTACGATTTGCCCAACATTATTGACAAAAGAAAGTTGTGTAATATCATCTAAATTTCGACGATTAAAATCATCTAATTTAATATTTATATCGTATGTAAATTCACCATCTTCGTATTCATTTTTATCATTTCCATTGAACGCATTTTGCATTGTTGCCCCCACAATATCCATCGAAAGTCCTAATTCAGCCATTCTTTTTTTATCAATTTCGACACTAATTTCAGGGTTTCCAGTTTCTGCTGATAATTTTACGTCTGCTGTTCCTTTCAATTTTTTTGCTTTTTCGACTAATATTTCGCCATATTTAAACAAAGTATCTATATTGGGTCCGTTCAAAATATACTGCACAGGTGCTTGGTTGGCTGTTCCTAAAAAACTCAAAGGACTTGCTTTGAATTTTACGCCCGGTACATCTTTTAATAATTGATTTTTGATTTCATAACCCATTAAATCAGCAGGCAAAGGTCTTTTGTCTTTTTCTACTAATTTAATATTTAATTCTGCCACATAATTGGTAGCGGTTGCGCCCACAATTTCAGAAGTTGCGCCAACGGTAGTGAAAATATTGGTAACGTATTTATTTTTAAATAATATTTTTTCAACTTTTTGGGCAACTTGGTTGGTTTGTTCGATAGTCGCATCTTTGGGTAATTCTATTTGCAAAATAAATTCTCCTCTATCGCCTTGACTAACAAACTCTCCGCCAATAAATCCAAATCTTACCAACATAAATGAACTAAAAAATAAAATAATAGTAACTACCAAAGTAACTAATTTATTTTTCAAAGCCCAACGCAAAATACTAATATAACCATTTGTCAAAGATTCTATTTGTCTTTCGAACCATAAAATAAATTTCCCAAAAATAGTCGTGCCTGTAATGTGTTCTAATTTCGAAAAACGAGATGCCAATAAAGGCGTTACGGTGAAAGAAACGAACAAACTCATCAAAGTTGCCACCACAACCACCAGCGAAAATTGTCTTAAAATATTAGAAATCAAACCACTCACCAACGCAATCGGCAAGAAAACAACCACATCAACCAAAGTAATAGACAAAGCAGAAAAGCCAATTTCAGCACGCCCATCTAACGAGGCTTCGCGTGGTTTTTTGCCCATTTCTAAATGGCGATAAATATTTTCTAACACCACAATCGAGTCATCAACCAAAATTCCAACGACCAACGAAAGTGCCAATAAAGTCATTAAATTTAACGTAAAACCTAACACATACATCGCAATAAAAGTGGAAATTAAAGATGCTGGAATTGCCAACATTACAATAAAAGCATTGCGAATCGAGTGTAAAAATAATAACATCACACACGCAACCAACAAAACTGCCACCAGTAAATCTTCCATCACAGCGTGTGCGGCTTTCAGTGTAAATTCGGTTGAATCTTGTGCAATAGCAAATTTAAGTTTTTTATCTGCATATCTTTTTTCTAATTCTTTAATTTCTTTGACTACTAATTCCTTTACTTTTACAGCATTGGCATCAGATTGTTTTCTCAATAAAATTCCGATAGAAGTTTTTCCATCGATGCGTGTAATTTTAGAAGTTTCTTTTTGTGTATCTTGAATTTCTGCTACTTGTTTAAGATAAACAGGCGAACCTGTGCGGTCTGTGGCAACAATTACTCTTTCTAAATCGTTCAAATTTTTAAATTTTCCTGCTAAACGAATGAGCGTTTGGCTTTCATTATTTTTTATTTTTCCTGTTGGAAAGTCTAAATTCGAACTTTGAATCGCTCTCGTAACTTGTAAAATAGAAATATTATAAGATTCTAATTTTGATTTATTCAAATTGACACGAATTTCACGTTCATCACCTCCCACCAAATCCACCTGTCCCATACCTTCTAATTTAGAAATACTTGGCACAATGCGTTGGCTGACCACGTCAAATAACTCGGTTGGGGACATATTGGCACTCACGCCTGCTCGTATGATAGGAAATTCATCAAAAGCCAACTTACTCAAAGTAGGTGTTTTGGCATCAGCAGGCAACGAAGATACGATTTTATTGATTTTTCTTTGTGCATCTAATAAGGCATCATTCGCATTGCCGCTTGAAGTCAATTCAACAATTAAAAGCGAATAACTTTCTTGAGAAATGGCTCTAATATTTGATACATTTTCCATCGAAGCCAAAGCATCTTCTAATTTTTTACTGACATTGGTTTCTACTTCTTTGGGAGATGCGCCCGGATAAAGCGTGCTGACCGTGATGATAGGTTGTGCAAATTTAGGCATTAGTTCATAGCCCAACATACTATAACTTAACACTCCTAAAAATGTAAGCACCGTAAAAAGCACTACTAAAAGGCTTGGGCGTGAAACGGATAATTCGGTAATAGTCATAATTTTTTTGATTTTATCTTATTTTCTATACAAATATAAACAAAGGAAACTTTAAAAAGTTCAAAAGTTTCCAAAGTTTCCAATATTTTTTTTAAAATATTGTTTCGTCTTGATAAATTGATACAAATTTATTGGTTTTTAAGAATTTTGTATGGAATTTTTTTTTGAATTGTTTCCAAATTTATCGGTATTGTCACAAATTCGTTGCAAAAAAATTTGTACATTTAAAAGAACAACATTTATGAAATATTTCTGATTTATAGTAGAAAAAAATATGAAATTTATTGATGATGTATTTTTTATAAAAAAGAGTTTTTTAAATGGTAGCCAAAAATTGAGAAAAATCATTAAAAATTCGAGAAAAAAGAAAAAAAATTAGTATTAATCCGCTAAATCCGTGTTATCTGTGTGCTAAAATCTCTTTCATTTAAAAAATACTAAAATAAAAATAAAGTTACAACGAATTTGGGACAGCATCGATTATTTTTCATATGATTTAGTTATATTCAATGTATTACTATTTATTATTTTGTATTGTTTGATAATTGTATCTTTGGCATAATAAAATTCTTTTATAGAACAACTATCAATACTATTATTGTCAAATTTACAACAATTAATTTGAGTCATATTTTTTAGTTTTATATCATTATTTTCCCATTCCCAACAACTATATTCTTTTATAAAATCTGCACAACCTATATTCAAACAACCATATATTTTATTAGATTTTTTATCTTTTTTGGGTGAATATATTTTTGAAAAATGAGGAATGTGAATGACATTATCGGTTTTATTTTGATAAATGAAATAATGATAAGTAGTGCAATTTTGTATTAGATTTACTAAATTGATGATTTTTAAATCAAATTCGTGTTCATTTCTATCATTACAAATCAAAATATCTTCAGAATTAGGCGGATTTGGTATATACCTTGAAATTTTGTTTGTATAAATAACGCTCCACTTATTGTTTTTATTTGATAATATATGTAAAAACATAGAATCCAGACGTTGTGTTGGCTCATAAATAATCAAATGTTTGTTTTTAGGCGTAAAAATATGACCAACTTTCAGTACATACTTTACACCATTTATGTTGTAAGTTCCTTCAAATTTCTTTTCGTTTTTATATTCAATAAAATGTATTATTTTTTCAAATTTTTTACTATTTTCCTGTTTTTTCTCTTCTTTTTTAATTACTTGTAATGTTTCTTTTTTCGAAGAATTTGTATCACAAGAAACAAAACAAAAGAGAATAATGAGTAAAAAAACACTTTTGATTGATTTCATTTTTTTAGTTTTTTTATTATTTTTATTTCAAATCAAAATACCATTTAGATTTATCCCCATTGATAATTTGCTTGTGAAAACTGCCTTCCAAAAAAATATATTTTGTGCTATCTGTTACCCAAACATCATTTTTAAGACTTTGAACATATAATTTTTTTGTTTCTTGCATTCTATATATTTTATGAAAATAATCTAAATTTCCATCGTTATCCCAATCCCCAAAACAATCCATATTTTTAGATTCTTGACTATTTGCAAGCACTAATTTAGGTGTATTTGTGGTAGTATCAAATACAAAAATATTCATATCATACACAGTTGTACCATTAAAATGACCATAGACATAAATAAGTAAATATTTTTTTTGTCCAATTTCTAAATTATATACTCTTTGTAGGAAATATGGAACATGAAAACTGAAACTAAAATAATATTCATCTTTTTGATGTGAACCATAAAAAATATAATCTAAAAACACTTTTTTATAGTTAAACGTAAAATAAGCCCTTGTAATATCAGGCAAACGTACATTTTCCTTTTGATTTATTCTAAATAACATACCATTTTGATGAAACCAAATATTAGGCGTTATTTCAAAATCTTGAAAATCAGTCATATAATCTTGAGTTCTAAATCCTTGCCTTTCATTTTTAAAAAGGTTTAAAATATCTACTTCTTTATATTTAAGCGTAGATTTTTGATGCAGTTTTTTATACTGAAATTCTATTTTATTTTCCTGTTTTTTTTCTTCTTTTTTAATTATTTGTAATTTTTCTTTTTTTGAAGAACGTGTATCACAAGAAATAAGACAAAAGAGAATAATGAGTAGAAAAACACTTTTGATTGATTTCATTTTTTTAGTTTTTTATTATTTTTTATATTTTTTGAAAATATTTTTATGATTAAATAACACTCAAAAATTATCCTTAAAAATAGGTTCATATACATATTTTATGATTTCTAAATTTCCATCTCCATCAAAATCATCAATTATATTTGGAGAAAAATTTTTGTCAAATTGTTTATACCAATAATCATCAAAATTTTTCAAATCTATTAAAAATACTTGTTGAATATTTGCAGCAGTTCCTTGTCCTTGCATAGTATTTCCGACAATCATTAAATATTCTTTTTCTTTGAGTTTTTGATAAAAAATATTGGTAATCACTACACCATTATCTCTCCTATTTTTCATTTTTAATGGAAACCAATCTTTTTTATTTATACAAACCCAAGACATATTATCTTCTTGACAAAATTTTATAGTATCTTTTTGTTGTGGTAAAACTTTTATTTTTAATGTATTATCTAATTTTTCCAAATCAGCATAATGATAAGGATTATAAATGGCAATATCTATTCCATTCAAAGATAATTGAGAAACATTGATAAACGAATAATCTGTATTTTTTTTCAAATGTGATAATTCAAATTTACCTAATTTCTGAATTTCTTTTGTTTGCCAACTATCTTTTTTAGTCAAAGCTAAACTTCCTACTAAATATTTTTTTTCAGAATTATAATTATCAGTTGGAATCAACAAAATATTTTCTTTCTGAACATACACAACATTATCTTTTTTTTTCAATTCACAAGCATAAAAAAAAAGTAAAAAACATAGAAATAAAGGTTTTGGCATATATTTAATCGTTTATCAATTCTAAAATTTTAATCACCTATAAACACATTCCAAAAATACGAAAATTTAGTTTTTTCATAAATTCTCCATTCTTTATAAGTAGTTTTAAGCGTTTTTAAATTTACAATGATATTATTTTCATCAAAAACATAATCGTATATATTTGTATTTTTTATAAATTCTGCAGGAATTTTAGTATAATCATCATACAACATATCCAATTTATTTTTTTCAACATCAATGATTATTTTTTTGTTTTTTAAGTAATAATAAACTTTTGTAGCTATTTTTGTATCCCCTTCAAAATCTTCTACATATTTAATTACTTTATTTTTTTGAAAATAGTAGGTTTCTATTCGTTTTTCATATTCTTTGGGAAAATCAAATACTTTTTTTAAATAATAGCCATTTTGATGGTATCGTAATAATAAAATATCTTTATTTTTTGGTTCGTAATTAAGATATAATAAAATTGTATCTTTATTGTATGTTTTGATTTCTATATTTGGAAAATCTATTTTTAATTTTGGAATAGTGTCCAATAATTTTAAGGAAAAAATATTAAATTCTTTACCTCTTATGCCAATATTTTTGGCTTGTTCGTCAGTATAAATAAAACTTGTATTTTCTTCATTAACTTCGCTAACTTTATCTTGTTTTTTGTTTATTTTATTCTGCTCCTTATTATTTTTTTGATTGCACGAAAATAAAAATAAGGAAATAAAAATAACTAACCAAATATTATTTGTTTTCATAATGCGTTTGTATTTCTTTCAAAATCGTATAAGTGGCTTTCATATTACCATTCAAATACCTACGATACCAAAAAGAATATTGCCATTGACTTGCTTCTGGCACTCTGGGCATATCATCAGGGTCTATATTTTTCTTTTCTTTTTCGTATAATTCAGGGTCAAAAATATGTTTTCTAACATCTAAGTTTTTGATTTTCGACATTTCATCAAACATTTTTTTACAATTATTTTTTTCTAAAATAGTGTATGTATTCAAAAGTGTATTGACAGTAGAAGAAATATGTTTTTGATATACTTCCTTTGATAAAAAAGTGTAAATATGTTCTTTATGATTCGAAAAATATTTTATTGGGTCTTCTTTTATACGATTGATAGCATAATGAACAAATAATTGTTCTATAGGAGTGTCATCAGTAATTTTTTCCGCTGTTTTTTGTGATAGATGACCAAGTTTATGATAGGCAAGATAAGGGCTATAACTTGTGTAAGATGATGTATCAGTATATTTTTTATCTACAAAATCTTGAAAACTTAATCGTAATACCTGCATATTTTCTCTATGGATAAACATAGGATAGTAAGAATGAGATTTGTGTGTAGCACAAAAATTTAAAAAAATATTATTTTTACCATTTTCAAAAGAGTTTTCGATATGCTTCATTTTTTGATGTTGATAAAAAAAAACTTGTAATACCTCTACTATTTTAAAACTACTTTCCTCCCAAGTAAAATGACTTTTTGGATATTCTTTTTCTTCTAATTCCTCAATATATGTTTTAGGCTTATTTTTTATTTCTTGATTATTTTCCTTTGTATAAGTACAACCAAGAAAAAAGATAGCAAAAGTACTTACAATTATTTTTTTCATTTTATTTAAGGTTTAATTAAGAATACACGCCTAATGCAAAATTTTGAAAAACAGTTACTCTATATGTATCTAATGGATTTAGTATATCCTCGTAGTTGATTCGTATAGTATTTTCGCTTGAAATTAAAAAACTTAATTTTGAAAATATAGATTTTATTTCTATATCTGCTAATAATTGAGGATTTTCTGTGAAAGATGGAGCGATAATAAAAGATTTTTTATATATAGCGTCATCTGCAGGAAAAATATAATAATTTTTATTTTGAAAGACAAAGAAACCTATAGGCTCTCTTACTATCAAGCTATAGTGGTAATTACTACGTAATAATTTTCCTTCATAATATTGTTCATGTGTGTAAGTTCCCTTTTTAGCACTATTCAATTGGTCAGTAGGCTTATAAGTTACACCTACAAATATAGTATTTCCATCTTCAAAGTACGAAATAGAAGGTAATGCCCCATTATTAATAGCCTCACTAAAATCTTGAACATCAAAATCATTTTTATTTTTCCATTTTTTTGTTTGAGAATTTAAAAAAAACGGCATAATATCAAGATTTTTAAATTTCCAAAGAATATTTTTTATCCATTTTTTTGAATTTGAATTAATTTCTGATAAAAAAAAACTATTATATTCTGTATATCCTCTGAGAGCTCTGGCACAAGTTACTTGGTCAGTTCCAAGTATTTCTGAAAACATATCTTGTTTGGGAAATGTAAATCGTTTTTGATTTAATTCTATTAAGCTTTCCTGTAATGGCGTAAAATAATATTCAAATTCTTTACGAGTCATATTAATTGGAATTAATCCATAACTTTGTAACATATACATTAGAGTAGTATAGTTACATTCTAAGCCATAGCCTTTTCTTGCTTGTTCATAACGTTCTATTCGTGGATTTACTCCAAAAGAATAAAAAAAAGATTCTTCTGTAATATTTGCTTCGTTTACTTTTTCTTCTTCTGGAATACCTAAAATTTTATTTGTATTGCCAAATATCCTATCAGTATTCAAAATTTTCTGTGCAAAACTCCCATCTATATCAAATGGATTTTTAAAATTTTCTAAGGGATTGTTCATTGTTTTTTTGGGTTTTAAAAAGTGAAAAAAATTCTACGTATTTTATTTTACAAATAATATTTACAAGTATGCAACAAATAATGTATTACTTCGTATATATAACGTAAAGATGATAGAAAAGTTTAAAAAAAATGGATTCTTTTTTTTACATCTAAAATATATAAAAACTACATCAATATTTTTAATTAAAGTTTATTAATTTTGGATTATCAACTCGTTTTTTTCGTTTCCTTGCTTCTTGAATAGGCATAAAGTAATTATCAAATGTCTTTTTCTCCAAAGAAAAATTGCGTTCAATATATTCTGATGTCAAGTCAGAAACTTTACCTATTATGTATTCTTTTTTGTAGATTATTTTTAGTTTTTTGGTATGATAACAATAACTAAAACTATGAATTACATTTTTTTTATCTCCTCTATAAATAAAAATTTCTTCGCCTGTTTTGTTTCGCCCATAAATTATCATAGGTTCGAGTTCAATTTTCAATAATATTTTATTTTTTACATCAAAAATGAAATAATTTTTATCCTTATTAAAATCGTTCATCACGCCTATCACATATTTATCTGTGTTTATGCCTATAAAAACATACAATTTATTTTTATCAGCATTTAATTTTGACGTATATTCTGATATTTTTTGAGTATAAATAATTTTTTGTTTCGAACTATATTTTAGAAATTTTTTGAGTTCATTGATACTTTTTTGATGATGAATAATGGTTTCTATTTCTGCTATTTTTGCCAAACTATCCAATCTTTGAGAAAAAATATTGGTATTCCATACACATACAAAGAAGAAAAATAATAGTAGTTTTTTCATTTTTATTTACTTTTTTTGATAGCATTTTTGTTCAATAAATTTATCTATATCTGTCTGGGGGTTTTTATCAGTTTTAAGGTTTAATTCACGTATTTTTTCAATCATTTCAAAAAAATCATTCAAACTCATTTGCATAAAATTAAAATTGGATTTGGAATCTACGTTCAATACGTTGTATTCTTTTTCATAGTATATATATTTTTTTTTAGTGTTAAAAATATATGTAAATTTAGACAATCCAAATTTATCAAAATAAAAATTAAAACATTCTTTACCCGTTTTGTCTTGTCCTATGATGCAAAAACCAGAGAAAGAATGAAATGTAAATAATAACTTATTTTTCACGTCAAAAATAAAAAAAAACTCATCTTCATTGGATACTATATTTTCTTTATTTATTTTGCTAATCATTCCTGTAACGTACTCGTGTGTACTTATGCTTATAAAAATACATACACTATTAGCCTGAAAATAACCTTTTTTTGATTGTTGTGTGATAGTTTGGGCATAATTAATCTTTCGTTTTGAACTATATTTTAGAAATTTTTTGAGTTCATTGACACTTTTTTGATGATGAATAATAGTTTCTATTTCTGCTATTTTTGCCAAACTATCTAATTTTTGAGAAAAAATATGGGTACTTGATACAAAGAAAAAGAAAAATAATAGTAGTTTTTTCATAGTTGATTTGATTGTAAGAAATCTTGATAAAAGCATTTATTTGAGTTAAAAATAATATCAAAAAAAAAATATTATTTTAGTCTAAGTGCCTTATAACTTGTCATTCCGATAATTTTATCGATTCTTTCATTATTTTTTAAAACCTTTAATAATTCGATATAATTATCATTGCAAGAAACAATTATCATTTTTTCTATTGTAAAATCAAAACAAAAAAAATTTCCATTTTTAAAAACTAAACTCTCTTTTTTTGTCCACTCATCTGCAGAATTATTTAATTTTTGAAAAGTTTTATATGCGTAGCCTTGTTTATATTCGACTTCAATAAAGCAACCTCTCCAATTTTCATTATTTTGATAATTTTTAATAATCCCTACATACATAGGTTTTTTGATAGTTTTATTTAGATGAAGTACCTCTTGAAAAAAAGTATCATTGGTTTTTTTAGTGTCAAAAATAAAAACATCTTCTAATTTTATAGATTGTTTTTCTATTTTCTCCTCTACTGCACCACATTCTATTTTTAGAATATCTTTTTGATATTGCGTATTTTCATCTACCTTGTTAGGTTGAATATTTTGCTCTATCTTATCAGACTGAGTATTTTCGTCTACCTTATCAGACTGACTAACTTTCTCAGGTATTTTTTCTGAGATTTTGTTTTCAGTACATTGTACAAAAAACAAAAAAATTAAAAAAAGTAGGTTTTTCATACAGATATATCAAACGATTTTTTAAAATTTTCTAAGAGATTATTTTTACTTCAAATCAAAATACCATTTAGATTTATCCACATTGATAATTTGCTTTTGAAAAGTACCTTCCAAAAAAATATATTTTGTGCTATCTGTTACCCAAACATCATTTTTAAGACTTTGAACATATAATTTTTTTGTTTCTTGCATTCTATATGTTTTATGAAAATAATCTAAATTTCCATCATTATCCCAATCCCCAAAACAATCTATATCATTAGATTCTTGACTATTTGCAAGCACTAATTTAGGTATATTTGTAGTGATGTCGAATAGAAAAATAAAACGTAAAATATTAGTAGAATTTTCCAAAACAGCATTCCCGAAACACGATATAAATTTTTTATTTTTTAATTGAAATACAAAACTGTTATTATAAACATACCACGCAGGTCTATCGGTTTGTTTAAGTTTTGTCTGAAGTTTTGAAATATTATCAATAGAAAAAACTAAATTATCTAAATACATTTTTTCTTGATTAACTAAAAAATAAGCCCTCACAACATCAGAATATGTGATTTTATCAAAATCACCTTTAAAATCTTTGTAGAATATTTTGCTATTTTCATGAAAAGTAATATTAGTCGTAATTTCTAAATCACGAAATTGAGTGTCATAATTTATACTTTTAAATATCTCAGGTTTATTTTTAAAAACACTGAAACTATCTACTTCTTTATATTTAAGCGTAGATTTTTGATGCAGTTTTTTATACTGAAATTCTATTTTGCTATGATGCTTTTTTACCTCTTTTATTTTTTTTTCTTCTTTTGGAGATAATGTACTGCAAGCACTCATAAGACACAAAATAAAAAAAATACTACTTGTAGTAAAGTTTATAAAAAGAAGTTTTGCTATTTGTATTTTCATAATCTTTAAAAAATTTGTAATATCTCCATTATTCCATAAGTCTCCACAAAAAATAAACCAAAAAAAAGCGTAACTTGAAAAAAACAAATTTAAAGAAGTGGAGAAAAAATCCAGTTACTATTTTTCAAATCTAACCATTCCCCAATAGTAGGTTTCCCTTTTGAAGCATCTTTTTTTTGTTTTTCTGTGCGTTTTGTTATCAAATAATAATTTTTTTTATTAAAAAAATGATTTCGTTTTTCATCAAAAGTAAAAAATTTTATAGTATCGTTCTCGACGTTTAAATACAAATAATCTAAATTTTTGTCCTCGTTAAAATCACCAATAAAATGTGGATTTTTTGTATCTGTTTTTATTGTAATACCATTCAAATTTTTTGTATCAAACAATATCCAATGATATGTCATATTGCTTATCAACATTTTTCTATTTCTGGCTTGGAGCAACAAATATTCTTTTTTACGAAATTCAAAAAAATACAATTTTTCTATTTGAAAAAAAGGTAATTGCTCAAATGCAAAAATTTTATTTTGTATTGTTATTTTTTCCATACAATTTTCGTTTCCTTGACCAAAAGCACCCGCCTTACTATCATAATAATGTTTAATTTTATATTTTTCATTTATCAAAAAAACTCCATACATATAATTATTGATTATTGTGTCATAGCGTTTTTTGTTATCATAAAAAAAATATAGACTTTTAAAATCTATTTGATTTTTAGATAAGTTGCTAAGAGAAAATAGTTTTATATTTATACCTTGTTCTTTGGTATAAATAGAACTTGTCTTTTCTTCATTAACTTCATTTTGTTTTTTGTTTATTTTATTCTGCTTCTTATTATTTTTTTCATTACACGAAAATAAAAATAAGGAAATAAAAATAATTAACCAAATATTATTTGTTTTCATAATGCGTTTGTATTTCTTTCAAAATCGTATAAGTGGCTTTCATATTACCATTCAAATACCTACGATACCAAAAAGAATATTGCCATTGACTTGCTTCTGGCACTCTGGGCATATCATCAGGGTCTATATTTTTCTTTTCTTTTTCGTATAATTCAGGGTCAAAAATATGTTTTCTAACATCTAAGTTTTTGATTTTCGACATTTCATCAAACATTTTTTTACAATTATTTTTTTCTAAAATAGTGTATGTATTCAAAAGTGTATTGACAGTAGAAGAAATATGTTTTTGATATACTTCCTTTGATAAAAAAGTGTAAATATGTTCTTTATGATTCGAAAAATATTTTATTGGGTCTTCTTTTATACGATTGATAGCATAATGAACAAATAATTGTTCTATAGGAGTGTCATCAGTAATTTTTTCCGCTGTTTTTTGTGATAGATGACCAAGTTTATGATAGGCAAGATAAGGGCTATAACTTGTGTAAGATGATGTATCAGTATATTTTTTATCTACAAAATCTTGAAAACTTAATCGTAATACCTGCATATTTTCTCTATGGATAAACATAGGATAGTAAGAATGAGATTTGTGTGTAGCACAAAAATTTAAAAAAATATTATTTTTACCATTTTCAAAAGAGTTTTCGATATGCTTCATTTTTTGATGTTGATAAAAAAAAACTTGTAATACCTCTACTATTTTAAAACTACTTTCCTCCCAAGTAAAATGACTTTTTGGATATTCTTTTTCTTCTAATTCCTCAATATATGTTTTAGGCTTATTTTTTATTTCTTGATTATTTTCCTTTGTATAAGTACAACCAAGAAAAAAGATAGCAAAAATACTTACAATTATTTTTTTCATTTTATTTAAGGTTTAATTAAGAATACATCAAATAGTTTTTTTAATTTTTCTAAAAAAAAAATCTAAGTATTTTATTTTATAAATAATATTTAGAATTACGCAACAAATAGTGTATTACTTCGTATATATAACGTAAAAATAATAAGAATATTTTTATTTTATGCTTTTATTTACGTTAAACAACCTTTTTTTCTATTTATTTTTGATAGAGTTACAATCTTCACACGATAACTCTTTTGGTAATTTTTTGTAGATACCTACTAACTTTTTTGCTTTCTTTCTCTTAGATAACAAAGTATAATCATTAATCAATCTACGTGTTCGACCAGTGTCATTGTACATACTAGAATCTTCATGAACTAGTGGCGTATAAAATGCAAAACATTCATACTCTTTGGTAGTGTCAGAAAGAAATACTTCTCCTCCATTTTTAGAGTGAGTCCAATAGTTTTCCTTATTATTTAGGTTTCCTATTCTGTAAAGTTTTCCTGTTTTTTTTATATTAGGCAAAACCGTTTTATCAATGATTTTATAATAGATTTTTTCTTCACAATCATTATGTTTTTTATTAGTGTCGTTTCTATAATAGTTTCTTTCTTCGTACTTCCTACCTTTTTTATTTGTATCAATACGAAAATAATTAATAGGTTTGTTATTAACAAAATACTTAAAAAGATTACCTTGTTGAATTAATGTATCAATAATTTCACTCGGCAATTCCTTGTATTTCTTTTGTCCTTCAAAAGCGCAGACAATTAGACTGATAGAATCTGACTCAAAGGTATAGACCCCTGTTACTGCTGCCTCTGTTATATCCATAATACAACATTTATCAAATTGCTTTTTATTTGTGTTACTCTGACAACCAATACAACAAAGCAAAAATAATATAACTAAATTATTTTTCATAAACCGAATTTGTGTTTTCAAATATTCCATCTGTATCAAACGATTTTTTAAAATTTTCTAAGAGATTATTTTTATTTCAAATCAAAATACCATTTAGATTTATCCACATTGATAATTTGCTTTTGAAAACTACCTTCCAAAAAAATATATTTTGTGCTATCTGTTGTCCAAACATCATTTTTAAGACTTTGAACATATAATTTTTTTGTTTCTTGCACTCTATATGTTTTATGAAAATAATCTAAATTTCCATCATTATCCCAATCCCCAAAACAATCCATATTTTTAGATTCTTGACTATCTACAAGTACTAATTTAGGTATATTTGTAGTGATGTCGAATAAGGCAATTTTCATGGAAAAATTTGTTGAATTTGTAAAAACAGTCCACATAAAAACAACTACAAAAGTTTTTTTTCCAAGTTGAAAATTATATACACTTTCTAAGTGGTATGGGAAATGTCGGAAATAATTAAAGTGGTATTCTTCATTTGATTCAGGTTCTTCCGTATTTTCTTTACTTAATTTTTCAAAAATCACATAATCTAAAAACACTTTTTTATAGTTAAACGTAAAATAAGCCCTTGTAATATCAGGCAAACGTAGATTTTCCTTTTGATTTATTCTAAATAATATACCATTTTGATGAAACCAAATATTAGGTGTTATTTCAAAATCTTGAAAATCAGTCATATAATCTTGAGTTCTAAAACTTTGCCTTTTATTTTTAAAAAGACTCAAACTATCCGCTTTTTTATATACTAAAATAGGTTTTTGATGTAATTTTTTATACTCAAATATGATTTTACTTTCTTGTTTTTTTTCTTGTTTTTTAATTACTTGTAACGTTTCTTTTTTCGAAGAATTTGTATCACAAGAAATAAAACAAAAGAGAATAATGAGTAAAAAAACACTTTTGATTGATTTCATTTTTTAGTTTTTTTATTATTTTTATTTCAAATCAAAATACCATTTAGATTTATCCACATTGATAATTTGCTTATGAAAAGTGCCCTCCAAAAAAATATATTTTGTGCTATCTATTGCCCAAACATCATTTTTAAGGTTTCTAACATATAATTTTTTAGTTTCTTGCATTCTATATATTTTATGAAAATAATCTAAATTTCCATCACTATCCCAATCTCCAAAACAATATGTATCAGCGGATTCTTGATAATCTGCCAATAATAAATAGGGAATATTTGGTTTTGTAATATCAAATAAAAATACAAAACGAGATACACTTGTAGAGTTTATAAAAATACTTCCAATACAAGATAAAAATTTTCTATCTTTCAATGAAAACACACTAACATCTCTCAATATATTTGGCAATGGTCTATGCCTTGATGGAATATTGACAGGATATTTTGAAATACTGTCGTTTGAGCCACCAAGACTATCCAAAAATATTTTTCTTTGATTGATTCGAAAATAAGCCCTTGTAACATCAGGATATGGCAATTTATGAATATCTTTACTACTTATATAAAAAATAAGATTATTTTCATGATATACGATATAAGGAGGCATTATTTCAAAATCACAAGAATTTGTTTGATAATCTTGTGTTTCAAAATTTTGGCATTTTTTTTTCAAAAATATAGAAGTATCTACTTTTTCGTAAAGTAAAGTTACTTTTTGATGCAGTTTTTTATACTGAAATTCTATTTTGCTATGATGCTTTTTTACCTCTTTTATTTTTTTTTCTTCTTTTGGAGATAATGTACTGCAAGCACTCATAAGACACAAAATAAAAAAAATACTACTTGTAGTAAAGTTTGTAAAAAGAAGTTTTGCCATCTGTTTGTTCAGGTTTTAAATGTTCTATTGCTGTCGCATTTTGGTAATTTATAGGAAATATAGCACCATCGCTTGTCCAAAGTGTAGCACCATTGGTAGGGTCATTTGTAACTCCTAAAATAGATTGTATTATAGCCTTGATACAGTCTTGACCTGAAACTTTTGTCAGAGGATTGTAAAATTTTAATGGTATTCCTTTTTGACGAGCCTCCCAAAATATTTCAGGATTTGTAGCATCATCATTTTTTCCATAATTAGAACGCATCAGGATAGCAGGGTATTTAGTCTCTCTATCTTGAAGTAATATTGACTTCAATTCTTCCTCTGTATTAAAAGGCGTGTAAGGTGAACGACCTGCTTTTTTTGCATTAATTATAGCGTGTGCATAGTGATTTAATATCAATCCACGACTCTCTGCATACACCCAATTAGCTCTATCCAATAATTCATTATGTGTTAAACCGAGGCTAATAAAAGGTAGAAAACCAAATATTTTTTCTATTTTTGTTTCCTTACCTATAAGTGGATCAAGCATATCTCCAGGATTTAAGATATATACATCACTACTCATACTTTTATTATTTTTTGCGAATATTCCTTCTTCAGCAAATTGACCATTGAGATGGTAAAAAACGGCATTATAGGGAAGTTCTATATCTTTTTTACTTTCATCATTAGGAATACCTAAAATTTTATTTGTATTACCAAATATCCTATCAGTATTCAAAATTTTCTGTGCAAAACTTCCATCTATATCAAATGGATTTTTAAAATTTTCTAAGGGATTGTTCATTGTTTTTTTGGGTTTAAAAAGTGAAAAAAAATTCTACATATTTTATTTTATAAATAATATTTACAATTACGCAACAAATAATGTATTACTTCGTATATATAACGTAAAGATGATAGAAATATTTTAAAAAGCGATTCTTTTTTTACGTTTTTTTATTTTTAATTAAATTATGCACTTGGTACATTCTTTTTATAGTTCTCCTTTTTTAATCAATAAAAATCATGGTGGTTGGATAGATGATGTTTCTTATTGGAGTAGTTGGGTTTTATCTTTTCAGTGTGCCAAAAAACATTATCCAATTCATTTGGTAACAGATAGTTTTGGTAAAAAAATCCTGATAGATAAATTAGGCTTGGCGTATGATGAAGTAAGTTTGGCTTTTGATGAAATGCCTTTATTGCCTCCTGATTTGTGGGCGTTTGGTAAATTATATGCTTATTCTATTCAAAAAAAGCCATTTATTCATATAGATGCAGACGTTTATTTGTGGGATAAATTACCAAGTTATATCGAAAATGCAAATTTATTAGGACAAGAATTTGAAGATTTTAGTCAAAATCAATATCCTTTATATCGAGAAATATTAAATCAAATTTCTGATTTTACGCCTTCCTTTGCAAAAGGTTTTCAAGCCATCAATGCTGGTATTTTTGGTGGAAAAGAAATAAGTTTTTTTCAAGATTTATGGGATTTGTCATATACATTTTATAAAGAAAATAAAAATAAATTTAGTCCTTTATTTCGATTAGGTTGGTTAAATTTGTTATGTGAACAATATTTTTCGGTAGGTTTATCTACACAAAAAAACTTAGTATTTACACCTCTGAGAAGTCCAAATCAAACTTGGAATAATGTATTTTCGCACACTCGATATACACACGTATTAGCAAATAGTAAAATACTAACGAGCAAATCTATTACTTATGTTATAAAAGAAGATTATCCTGATTTTTTTGAGAAAATAAATCACATTACTAAATAATAATAGTCATACAATTAAATTAAACAAAAATAAAATATGCAAGTCATCACAAGCACTCAAAAAACTGTTCGCCGTAATATTTTGATGAACCTTTTAGAAGAATTAGGGTATCAAGATATTGTTAGTTTTCAAAAAGAAAATGGTTTGACAGCCGATGGATTAGCAGGCTTAAAAACCTATTCAATTTTATATCAAAAAGTATTAAATGTAGTCGAATTACAAAATTTTTCAGGTCATTTTTATCCCGAAATTTATCCTAAAAATCAAATTATTTGGCATCATTCTGCGGGCTGGGACAATGCAAGAGGTATGTATGATGGCTGGCGAGCAGATGGCGTAAGGCACGTGGCTACTTCGATTGGTATCACAGACAATGGAACGGTTTTTAGAGGATATAATGAGCAGTTTTGGGCGCATCATATTGGTATGCAAAATATGTTTAATTTAGCAAGAAATCAACAAAGTGTAGCCGTTGAAATTTGTAATTGGGGCGCATTAACCGAAACTTCCAAAGGCTTGCAAACGTGGGCAGGCATCATTTTAGCCAAAGAAAGAACAATAGAGTTAAACTATAAAAACATAAAATTTTATGAGATTTATACCGATTCAGAAATCGAAACATTAAAAAGATGGACACTTCTCAATGCGATGCGTTTTGATATTTTGTTGGCATATAATGAAAAAGATATGTGGGAAGTTTCTCAAAATGCCATACAAGGAAAAGCAGGAATTTATACGCATAATTCGTTTTTGAGTTGGAAATCTGACGTAAGTCCACAACCAAAATTGATAGAAATGGCAAAAAATATGAAAAAATACGAAAAATAAATCTCAAAAAAAGGAAGTTCATATTTTATGAACTTCCTTTTTTGTATCAAATAATAGTTTTGCTTTATCATAAAAAAATAGCCTATCCCAAGAAAAATCAAAACCTAAAATAAACAATCATAACCATTCTCAAACATTTTTTTTGTTTTTATAATTATTTTATTTAATTTTGCAAAAAATGTGTTTTTTATGAATAATGTTGTTCTTATACGCCAAACGGGTGCTTTTTTTGCTTATTTGTTTTTGCAAATATTTTTTTTCAGACATTTAGATTTGTTTGGGGTTGCTTTTTGTTTTTTATATGTTAATTTTTTGTTATTTTTACCCATCAATACTGATAACAGAGTGTTGTTATTTGCAGGTTTTTTTGTAGGTTTTTTTGTAGATGGTTTTGATAATACGTTAGGTATTCACGCTTTTGCGTGTGTGTTGATAATGTATTTTAGACCTTTTTTATTGCATTTTTTATCAGATAGAAACGAAGTTTATACGCTTTCTTTGTCTGAAAATGGTATATTTTGGTATTTGCAATATACTTTAGTACTTACTTTTATTCATCATTTTACCATATTTTTATTACAACAATTTAATATTACTTATTTTTTCGATACTTTATTAAAAGGTGTCGCAAGTGCGTTGCTGACAACGGTTTTGGGACTTTTGATTCAATATTTATTTTTCTCTCCTTTGGTAAAAAATACTCGATAAAAAAACTTATACAAACTAAAAAATATCGCATAAAACAAAATAAATACATTGATTTTCAATCATTTATTCGTTTTATTCTTCAAAAAATATCTTCATTTCATATCTAAAAATATGCAAAAAATAAAACTTTTTTTATACAATTATTGGAAAATTATTACACTTTCTTCTCTTGGATTATTCATCATAATAGGCATTTATTTTTGGCGACAAGCATATAAAATCGAAGGGGCTTGGATATATATTCCGCCGCCTGCTATTTTTGTGTTAGAAACTGATAACGCACTCAAAACTTGGAAAGATTTTGAAAAACAGAATCTCGGAAAATGGTTTATTCAGACAAATTATGGCAATATTATAAACGAAAGAGTAAATTTATTGGATTCCCAAACTCAACTTTCTTTCTTTAAAAATAAAGCTTGCACGATTTCAGGGCATTTTATTTCTTCGCAAGAAATTGATGTTTTATTTACGATTCCTTGTGATAAAAAAGAAAAAGAAATGCTCGAAAATCAATTATCACAACTTACTTTATTGACAAAAACAAAAATATTTTCTCGAAATTATAAAGGTTTTACCTTACAAGAAGTGATTATTGAAAACAATAATTTGACTTGGCTTTGGGATAATGATTATTTATTGATTAGTTTTTCGCCTGTAATTTTGGAAGATGTTGCCCGAAAATTAGCCGAAAACGATAAAAATTTAGCGATTCCAGCCGCCAATTTACTCACAAAAATTCCTTTTAAAAATAATCAAAATACAAAATTATTTATCAATACAAGTCAAATTAATTTAATTGCCAAATGGTTAGTTCCCGAAGAAAAATCTGCTTTTTTTAATCCAATTCAAAAAATTGCACAAGCAATGATTTGGCAAATATCTGATAATTCTTTTAAAAATTGGACAGGAAAAATAAATATAGAAGATAAAAATAATTGGGCATATCATAAAATTTGGGAAGAACAAAACGCCAAAAACTTTTCTTTGGGCAATGTTATCAGCGATAAAACTTCGATTTTATGGTATTTTAATTATGATAATCCTACTAATTTTTGGCAAAATTATGATAATTTTCAAAATAATGACAAAAATAATCATTCAAAATTAAAAAAATTATTAGATAAAGAATGGGCTTTGAGTTGGTTAGAAACCGATAATGTAGATAAATTAGGACAAATTATTTATCTAAAATCTTCTCAAAATGACAATGTTTTAAAATATCTCAACGAAATAAACAAAAATCAAAATTCGCAAGGAAAATATGGAAAATTTACTTTTGCTGAAATACCTCAAAACGAGTTTCCTGCCCAAATTTTTGGAAGTTGGATAAGCGGTTTTTCGCGTACTTATTACGCAAAAGTAGAAGATTGTATCGTTTTAGTCAATAATTTAGACGTTTTAAAAAAATATTTTGATGATATTTCTAAAAATAAAACCTTAGAAAAAACCTATCAGCCTTTACAAAATACTTGGCTACGAAATCCTAAAAACTTTAGATTAGCAATCAATCCACTCAAATTATTGCCACTTATTTCTCAAAATGTATTAGAAAATTGGTACACTTGGCTCGAGAATCATGAAGAATTAATCGAGCATACAGATTGGTTGACAATAGAAAGTAAAACGCAAAATCAAAATACAGAATTTTCTTTGGTTTTAGATATAAATTGGAACAAAAAAAATACAAAAACAGAAAAAGTTCCTGTAGCTTATCATTCTGTCTGGAAAATAAATACGAGTGATATTATTAGCACCAATTTATTTCAAGTAAAAAATCATACGAATAACGAAAAAGAATGGCTTTGTCAAGATGTAAAAAATAATTTATATTTACTTTCAAATAAAGGAAATTTACTTTTTAAAACCAATGTAGGCGGAACTTTACGTAGTAAACCTATTCAAATTGATATTTATAACAATCAACGTTTACAATATTTGTTTATTACTTCGCGTGCCGTTAATTTGTATGATAGATTGGGGCAAAGTGTGTCGGGTTTTCCATACGGTTTACCTGAACGAAGTGCCTTGAAAAATTTTAGTTATTTGGATATTAATTTGAATCAACAAGAACATTATTTGATTTCTACGGAGCGAGGACAAGTATATATATTAGACGAAAAAAGAAATTTTTTACCTGATTGGAGACCAAAAAAATTAGATTTTCGTTTGGGTGCAAGTCCTCAAATCGCACAAATGCGTAAACAAAGTTATTTAATTTTGGCACAAGAAGATGGTTTTGTGTATCTTTTTGATAAAAAAGGAAAAGGCATTCAAAATTTTCCTATCAAAATGGAAGGAAAAATAAGCAATGAAATTTTTATAGAAAATGGAGCAGACGAGAAAAATACTTTTTTTACGATTTTGAGTGATTTAGGAGAATTAGAAAAATATAATTTATTGGGACAAAAAGTAGCAGAGAAACCAATTTTGCGTGTTTCGAATAAATCAAAACTAAAAATGTGTATGGCTCAAAATCAAAAAACTTATTTTGCAGTCGTGTTAGATTATAATTATGTAGGTATTTATGAAAAAAATGGTGAAAAATTATTTGAAAAAAAATTTCAAAGTAATTCATCAGCTTTTGAAGTGCAGTTTTTTGATTTGACTGCCAACCAAAAAATAATAGCTATTACAGACAAAGCAGCCCACAAAACTTACTTATATGATTTGGAAGGCAACCAAATTGCGGAGGCTTTTCCGAGTAGTAGAGGAGTAGAAATAGCCATCGAAAACGATAATTTGATTATTTATTATGTTTTTCAAAAAACGATTGGAGCATTAGAATTGAAAGGAATTTAATTGATTATAAGAATTAAAAAAACTTTCTAAAATAAAAAAACTTTTTGGCGTTTTAACAATAACTTTTGATAGAAATATAATTTTAGGTTCTTAGGAAATTTGTGCGGAAAATAAAAACATTTTTTTGAAATATATATTTTTTGAATTGTCTCCATATTTATCTGGAGGAATAATAAAAAAATTAATCATTTGTATTAACCAAAATCTCTGCATTTTTCAAATTGATATTTTTATATTTTTTAATAAGTGGTATAAATAATGTCATTTCTATTCATAGAGAATAAAATTATATCCACAATATTTTTACATAAATCAAACAAAAAAAGAAATTTGCAAAATTAAATCTAATGTATTAATATTGCACAGAATTAGTTCAGGTTTATAAAAACTAATAAAATCAAAAAAATGTTCACAGGAATTATAGAAAAACTTGGAAAAATTATCAATATTATAGACGATAAAACAAACAAACATTTTATCATCGAAACTGATTTTGCTCACGAACTCAAAATCGACCAAAGCATTGCCCATAATGGCGTTTGTCTGACCATAGTCAATATCGAAAATAAATTACATACCGTAACTGCCGTAGCAGAAACATTGGAAAAGACAAGTTTGAACGATTGGAAAATCGATAATTATTTGAATTTAGAAAGATGTTTGGCGTTTGGAGGACGAATAGATGGGCATATCGTACAAGGACACGTAGACCAAATCGGTTTTTGTAAACATATAGAAGACAAAGATGGAAGTTGGTTTTTTACTTTTAATTATGATGCAAAAGAAGGAAATATCACCGTCGAAAAAGGCTCTATTTGTGTCAATGGCGTAAGTTTGACCGTAGTCAATGCCAAAAAAAATGAATTTTCTGTCGCAATTATTCCTTACACATACACACATACGCAATTTCAATATTTGAAAATCGGACAAAAAGTAAACCTCGAATTTGATATTTTAGGAAAATATATCAAAACATATTTGCAAAATTTTAATTCTTAACAAAATTATATACATAAAAAATGGCAGTATTAGGCATCGATATTGGCGGCACCACCACCACCATTGGTTTTGTAACCGAAAAAGGAGAATTTTTGGCGGAATCTGTAATTCCTACGCAAGGCAAAGACCATATTACGAAATATTTACCTCGTTTATTTGAGCAAATCAACGCACTCAACAATAATTTAACAGAAAAAATAGAACTCAAAGGAATTGGCGTGGGCGCTCCCAATGCCAATTTTTTCAAAGGAACAATAGAAAATCCGCCCAATTTGCAATGGGGAGGAATTATTCCTTTTGCAGATTTATTAGAAAAAGAATATAAAGTACCTGTCAAAATCACCAATGATGCCAATGCCGCCGCTATTGGCGAAATGTTATTTGGCGTGGCAAAAGGAATGAAAAATTTTATTCTGATAACATTAGGCACAGGTTTAGGAAGTGGCATTGTGATTGATGGAAAATTAGTCTATGGACACACTGGTTTTGCAGGCGAATTAGGACACGTAACCGTAAAACCTGATGGAAGATTATGCGGTTGTGGAAAAAAAGGTTGCTTAGAAACCTACGTTTCTGTTACAGGAATTAGGCGAACCGTTTCAAAATTATTGGCTGATATGACCGAGGAAAGCCAATTAAGAGAAGTTAGCCAAAGTAATTTAACAGGAGAAATGATTACCGAAGCCGCTTTGCGAGGCGATAGAGTAGCTATGCAAGCCTTCGAATATACAGGAGATATTTTAGGACAAAAATTAGCAGATGCGATTGCTTTTTCGAGTCCCGAAGCAATTATATTTTTTGGTGGATTAGCCAATGCTAAAGATTTGATTTTTCAACCGACTTTAAAATCGATGGAAAAATCTATTTTCCCTGTTTTTAGAGGAAGTGTAAAATTGATGTTATCAGAATTACAACATAAAAACGCAGCCGTTTTGGGTGCAGCCGCTTTGATTTGGCATGCATTAAAATCGTAATTTTGTATTGGTTTGAAATAAAAATAAATAAATATATAAAAAAATTTGTATTTTAAATAAATTTGCATTATTTTTGGCTTTATATATTTTGTAATGTATATTTTGTTATATATATTTTGTTATATTTAATCAAAGATAAATGATGTTTCGTTTCTTATTTGTGTATTTTATTTTTGTGAATATTTCTATCTCTGCTCTTTTTTCGCAAGAAAATAAATTGGAAGTAATAGACGTGTTAAAAATAAATCAGCAAAAATATTTGTTCGATAATAAAATTGGATACATAGAAGACAAAACAGCCAAATTATCTTTCAATGAAATTAGAAGTACTTTTGATGCTCAAAAATTTAGTTTTATCAAAGAGCCTTCGCAAGTTCATTTTGGGCGTTCTAAATCTGCGATTTGGTTTTGTTTCAAATTACAAAACAGACCTTTTGACGAAGATAAAAGATGGATTTTAAAATCTGAACATCCATCCTTGGACGAAGTAGAATTTTATCATCTCAATAAAAAAGGCGAATGGAAAATGATTGAGACAGGCGATAAAAAATTATTTTTAGAACGTGATATAAAATCTTCGAGGCTTTTTTCTTTTCATTTACCCCTTTATTCTGATAATATTCATACTTTTTATATGCGCATTAAAAGCGATGGAATTGTGATGAATCCTATGATTTTCTACGAAAATGATGATTATCAAGCATATAATGTATATGAGGAAACATTAATGGGTGCGTATTTTGGGATAATGCTAATATTAAGTCTATATAATTTATTTTTGTACTTTGTATTACGTACAAAATTATATTTATTTTATGTAGGCTATATGTTTTTTTCGGGCTTTTTTTCGGCTTCCATCTCAGGGCATACTTTTCAATATTTCTTTTATAAGTATCCGCAAGGAGCAGAGATTGCGCTGGTTTTATCAGGTTTTTTATCATTGATTTGTTTGACTTCTTTCATACAAAATTTTTTATTGACAAAACAAAAAATGAAGTATGCCCATATTATTTTAGAAGTTATTAAATGGTTTTGTGCTTTGATGTGTATATTTTATTTGGTTACATTTAACTATAAACTAGCCGTAGGTTTTTTGACTCTAGCACCACCTTTTACCTCTTTATATGTCTTTTTTGTTTGTATTTATGCTATTTTGAAAAAATTTCCTTCTGCTCAATTACTTACTTTTGCGTTTTTTAGTTCTATGGTTGGGGCATTTATTTATGGGGTTAAACAAGCAGGCTTTTTAGAACATAACTTTTTTACCAATAATGTTCATTGTATTGGGTTTGCAATACAAGGCTTACTTTTTTCGTTGGCATTGGCAAACCGATATAAACAACTCAAAAAGGAACTATTTGATGCACAAATGGAAGCAACCGAAAATTTGGAACATAAAGTAAAAGAAAGAACAGAGCAATTAGAAATTTTGAATAATGAAGTAACGACACAAAATGAAGAATTACAACAAAATCAAGAAGAAATAGTGTCCCAAAGAGATGCTATCGAAATAAAAAATAAAGTATTATCAGAAATTAATTCTCAATTACAAAATAGCATCAAAGCCGCACAAGTTATTCAAAAAGCAATCGTGCCTTATCAAGAGAAAAAAAATGAACTATTAAAAGAACATTTTGTAATATTTAAGCCCAAAGACGTTGTTTCTGGTGATATTTATTGGTTAAATCAAATCGAAAAAACTATTTTTTTAGCCCTGATGGATTGCACTGGTCACGGAGTTCCAGGTGCATTTATGACTTTGATTACGAGTAATTTATTGGATAAAATCATTAGAGTTTGGGATATTTATAATCCATCTGAAATTTTGGAAAGGCTGAATGAAGAAATTCAAATTGTTTTAAGACAAAATGAAACGCACAATGATTATGGACTTGATGCAGGGGTTTTATCCATTACTGCTATCAATGAAACAGAATTTAGCATTGTTTTTGCGGGAGCAAAACAGAATCTATATTTTATTCAAGATAATAAAAATGAATTAGAAATATTGAGAGGAGACAGAAAATCTATTGGTGGAGAACAAAATAATCAAGTAAAATTTGATACACAAACCATTACTTTATCCAAAAATAGCCAATTATATTTGACAAGCGATGGATATATGGACCAAAATAACAAAGAAAGAAAAAAAATTGGCGAAAAAAATCTACTCGAAATTATCACCAATAATCAAACAAAAACAATGCACGAACAAAAACAGATTTTACAAGAATATTTACAAAAACACATGACAGGCACAACGCAAAGAGATGATATTTTGGTGATAGGACTAAAATTATAAACTTTATTTTGTATTTTTGAAACTTTATAGTCCTTTTTTTGTTTTAATTGTAAATAGTTAAGAATAATTTGTAAGTTTTAATACTTTATTTATACTTTTATATTATATTCGCAATCTTAAAAAAAACAATCAATAATTTATGTTTAATTGGTTTAAAAAGAAAAAAGAAGAAGAAAAAAAAACCGATTTCTTAGACGTAACAAATATGCGTGTAAATCAAATGAGAAAAAACGGTTTTGTAGATTATGACCTTAAAACTTGGCAGGTTACGGCTGTGTATGAATACGACTGGGGAAATAATTATTGGGCTGATGAATTTCAGTTGGTACAAGCAGATGAAACTGCCTATTTATATGTAGAAGAAGATGGCGGACATTTAGACTGTTCGATTGCTTACAAAATCAATATAAACGAGGTAGATAGCGAAGATGGAAAAGATGTCGTCGATCATATTTTAGATAAAGAACAACCACCAAGAAAAGTTTTGTATCGTGGTGAATTATTTATCAAAGAAAAAGAAAGTTTAGGGCATTTCAGAGATACAAATGATGGACCAGATGATTGGAGTGAATTTGTAACTTGGACTTTTCACAATAAAGACAAAACTAAATCGTTAAATATAGAACAATGGGGAGAGCAAGAATTTGCAGCGGCTGTCAGCCAACCTATTGGAGAATTGATGTTTTCGAATTTTATTGTGCCTTAATGAATTTATTTATTATCAAAAAAATTAAAAATTAAAAAAAAAATAAACAAATGAAAATTTTTGTAAAATTGGCTTTGGTTGCGAGCATCACATTGACTATGTTTGCTTGTGGCTCATCTCAGCAAAAACCTAAATATGCACAACCTTCACCTGTTGATGTATTGATGAGAGATTTGGATACTGAAAAAGCATACAGCATTGTTTTGCACGATATGCACGTGGAGGAAGGTAAAAAAATATTCCAACACAAATATAAAGTTACCAAAAATTATATGGATAAAGATAAAGCAAAATCTGATATTACGGAATGGAAAAACGTAGAAGAAGTTTATTTTGCTCAAAATATCAATAATATGGGAATGGAATTGGCTTCAAAATCAGAAGATGGAAAAACCCATAAAACTCCATCTCCTCCGGGATTTAATGGCGTAGTTGGTAATAAACAATATGGCGAATGGAAAACCGATAATAGCGGTAATTCATTTTGGGCAATGTACGGACAATATGCGTTTATGAGTTCGATGATTGGTTTGGCAACAGGACCTGTTTATCGTAGTTCTTATTCTGATTATAATAGTTATAGAGGCAATCCAAATACGGCTAATCAACCTTATTATGGTAATAATCAATATGGAACAAATAGTGCCAACGCACAAAAATCAAATCCTAACTTTTTTGAACGCAAACAAACGCAATCAGGTTTATCTTCTTTTAGACAAAAAGTAGAAAACAATCCGACTAAATATTCGCGTGCTTCTTCGTCATCTTCTACTAATTCGCCAACGAACAGAACTTCTACAAGTTCTTCTTCGTCATCAAGCAGCAGCGATAGAACATCACGTAGCAGTTCAAGAAGTAGCGGTTCATCAAGTTCTTCAGGTTCTTCTTCTCGCTCAAGAGGTGGAAGTTTTGGAAAATAATTAGTTCTTTTTTTATAAACAATAAAAAAAAAAGTCGTAAATATAGATTTATGACTTTTTGGGTAGTGTCATAAATTCGTTGCAAAAAAATTTGTAATTTATCGATAGTGTATTTTTTTACGAAAAATAAAGTTGCAACGAATTCGGGACAGCATCAGATAGTTCGATAAAATTTCTAACTCATAATAAAATTAACAAAGGCTTTTATGCGTAAAAAACTTAAGAGCAAAAGACCTTGACAAGTCGTTTTCGTGATGTTGTTGTTCATGATTCAAAATTACAAAAACTTCTTGTCATTTTTTTATTTTTTTAACATATTTTTATCTAAAGTTTAAAAACTTATAAAAAAAAAACAATATCAAATTTAAACAGACACATTATTTTCTCTCAACGCATCATTCAAAGAAGTTTTTAAGTCCGTAGAGGCTTTCCTTTGTCCAATAATCAATGCACAAGGTACATTATACTCGCCTGCAGGGAATTTTTTGGTAAAACTACCAGGTATTACAACCGATCTTTCAGGTACATAACCAATATATTCGACAGGTTTTTCTTGGGTTACATCAATGATTTTTGAGCTACTTGTCAGCACTACATTTGCCCCCAAAACTGCTTCTTTTCCTACTCTTACGCCCTCAACTACAATGCAACGTGAGCCAATAAAAGCACCGTCCTCGATAATAACAGGAGCAGCCTGCACAGGTTCTAACACGCCACCAATACCTACTCCACCGCTTAAATGCACATTTTTTCCGATTTGGGCGCATGAGCCAACGGTTGCCCACGTATCGACCATAGTGCCACTATCTACATAAGCACCAATATTCACATAAGATGGCATCAAAATCACGCCACTTGCCAAAAAAGCCCCATAACGAGCCACTGCAGGCGGTACAACTCTTACTCCTAATTGTGCGTATTGTTTTTTTAGAGGCATTTTATCGTGATATTCAAAAATTCCGACTTCTTGCGTTTGCATTTGTCTGATTGGAAAATATAAAATAACGGCTTTTTTTATCCATTCATTGACTTGCCATTGTCCGTTAGCCGTAGGTTCTGCTACTCTCAACATACCTCTATCTAATTGCTGTATCACACCAAAAATAATTTCTTGTGTTTGTTTTTCTTGTAAAAGTGAGCGGTCTTGCCACGCATTTTCGATAACAGTTTTTAATTCCATTGTAAACAAATATGTAAATTTGATTACAAAAGTAATATTTTTATACGAAAAGAACAAATTTTTTTGGTATAAAAAGAAAAATTATCTATATTTGCAATTCAATATTTTATAAATTTTTAAAAAATTATCTTTTTTACGAAAATGTTTCATTTATTTTTAAGTCTTTTTATAAGTTTTACTTATCCAAATTCAAATGCTATCAAACACCTAAAAAATACAGAAATCTTAAAAGACTCTGTCAAAGCACAACGAAAAATCGAGGTCGAGCAGGCAGCTGCCTGTGGAGAAGATGATTCTGAAAAATTAAAAGTGAATAGAATTATTGCTCGCCAAGATAGTATTATTACTTTTGCTTCGCAATATTTAGGACTGAGATATGTGTGGGGAGGAACGCAACCTACAGGTTTTGATTGTTCAGGATATGCAATGTATGTATACAAAAAATTTGGGTATAATTTGCCAAGAGTTTCGGGAGCGCAAGTGCAATTAGGCAAAGAAGTTACTGAAAAAGAGGCACAGGCGGGAGATTTAGCGTACTATGGTTATGGCGGTTATTATTCGCACACAGCGATTGTATATGATAGAGATCCAAAATTAGGCGTGAGAGTTATCCATGCAACTTTATGGGGAGTGGCTATTACTAATTTACATTTTGACCCTTATAGTGGACATAAATTATTAAATTTGAAAAGAATTATTGAATAAAAAGTTTACTTTATAAACAATATTCAAAAAAACAAACATTTTTTTTGAATATCAAAAATATTCTCACCAATTTATAAAAATTTATCTAACAAAATTTATTACAGATTGTTTTAAGGGTATGGTTTGAACTTGGTGATTTGATAGTCAGATTTATATTTGATTATTTATCAATTTTAAACTCAATAATTTCATTTTCAAAATAAAAAAAAGAAAAATTATGGCTGTTGTTCCGTATAAAGAAAAAAATACTTCTAAAAAAAGTCAAGTAGCAGAAATGTTTGATAATATTTCTCCCAAATACGATTTTTTAAACCATTTTTTAAGTTTAGGCATAGATATCTGGTGGCGAAAAACGGCTCTCAAAAGATTAAAAAGATATTTGAAAGGTAAAAATATTGAAAACTTATTAGATGTAGCCACAGGAACTGGTGATTTTGCCTTAGAAGCACATACAATATTAGCCCCTAAAAAAATCATTGGCGTAGATATTTCTGAAGGAATGTTGTCCTTTGGCTATCCAAAAATAGAAAAAAGAGGAATCAAAAATATTATGAGTTTGGAAGTTGGTGATTCTGAAAATTTAAGATTTGAAGACAATTCTTTTGATGTGGTGATTGTTGCTTTTGGCGTAAGAAATTTTGAAAATTTAGAAAAAGGTTTGGCAAATATTTTTAGAGTATTAAAACCAAATGGTTATTTGTTGGTTTTAGAATTTTCGAAACCTAAAATTTTTCCACTCAAACAATTTTATCAACTTTATTTTACTTCAATATTACCTATGGTAGGGCGTTTTGTTTCCAAAGATAATGCGGCTTATACGTATTTGCCCGAATCGGTGCAGGCATTTCCTGATGGATACGAGTTTATCGATATTTTATTGGGCATAGAATTTAGAAACGTAGAATGTCGTACTTTAACTGCAGGAGTTTGCTCTGCTTATTATGCACAAAAATAAAGAGATTTTGAGTATGATTTTTGTGGAAATTGTACTCAAATTTTTATGTTAATTTTCTTGAAATATCAAAATTATTTATAATTTTATTCTGTATGAATAGAAATGGTATTTATGCTATGTATTAAAAAAAATATCAATTAAAAAAATAGAGAGGTTTCTGCTATGGTCAATGATTAAATTTTTTATTATCCTCCATACAAATTTGGAGACATTCAAAAAAAAAAAATCTGCACAAACTTTTTAGGATCGGATTTTAAATAATGTAAACACTAAAAAAAGTAAATATAAAATTAAAATTATTCTATTTTTTAGTTATTTAGTTTGTCTATCACTAAGCCATTTTTTGCAGTGATAACATTTTTTATATCTCAAAAATAAATAAAATAAAAAGTTTACATTATTATTTTCTCGATCCTTAAGTTTTAATATTATAAAAAATTGTTTGTATTTACAACCATTTAGGTTTTATCATTCATCAATAATTGATTTGCTTCCTCATTTATTTTTTCAGCAATTTGTACTATTTCGTTCCAAATTTGATTAAATTTTTCTCCTAATAAAGTACTTTGAATATCTTGTCGGATTGTATCTAACCATATTCGATAAAAATCATCAAATTTTATTTTTTTTTGAGGAATTTCTATTAAAATTTTTTCGGCTGTTTTTTGGATAGATTTTACGCCAATTTGAAAGAAAAATTGTTGTAAATCTGTCATTTTATTGGTATAAGTTTGTATAAAATCTTTGAAAGGCAACAGATTATCGTTGTCTTTATTGGTTTTAAAAAATAATCCTTGCAAACCTTTGGAGAAAAAATTAATAGATTGCCAACCTTGTTCTATCCAATATTTCCAATAATTTTCGGTAGATGTTTTACTTTTATTTGTTAATTCTTCATATATTTCAAAACTAAACATATCACTTAAAATTTGTTGATATTTATCTGTATTTAAAATTTTTGCGATAGATTCTATGCCAACTGCATTGCTATTGGCAATTTTATCGATAGGTTTCCAAACTTCTTTTAAATAATGAATCGTTTTTTTATCATTTATCCAAGGCATAAAATAGTAAACATACCATTGTGCAGGCGTAAACGGAATTGATTTGCTATTTTGGTTATCATTATTTTCAATGATATTATTTTTTTCTTCCGTTTTTTCTTCTGAATGAGTGGTGATATTTGTCCAAACATCAAAAAAAACTTTTGCAGAGTCCATTTTTATTTTTTATAATGTAAAAAAAGTTGTGATTATTTTTAACTAAAAAATAAAGATTTTTTTTAAATATTTTTAAAATAGCAATGCTAATATTTTGAAAATATTATTTTATTTTATGTTATTTTCTAATTGTCCACAAAATTAAAAAATTAAAAAATTAAAAGAAAAAAATAAATGATATAATTTAAAAAAAAATAACTTTGAGAAAAAAAATTTGTTATTTTTTGTTATTTTTTTGTATTTTTTTTAGATTTAGTGCCTTACTTATTTTTTTTGTTCATTACCAATCGCCAAAATTTTAAATTCAACTCTACGATTTTTAGTTCTACCGTATTCTGTGGTATTGGCTAAAATAGGTTGCTTTGAACCAAAACCTGAAAGTTTAATTCGGTCTTGTTTAACACCTTGCTCAATTAAGAATTTTTTAATTGCCTCTGAACGTTCATTAGAGAGTTTGAGATTTGCGTCTTCTGATATACCGATATTGCAAGCATGTCCTTGTATTTCTATTTTTACTCCTCTAAATTTTTGCATCATTACAGCAATTTGTTCCAATCTATTTTTAGTAGAACGATTAATATCAGCACTTACATAATAAAAATAAGCAGGGTTTTTAAATATTTTTAAATCCTCTTCTGTTGGAATAAGTATAACAATATCATCTCTGGGAACGGCTTTTTTATTGATAGTCGTTACCGAAACTACTTCTTTTGTCCTTACATTTATTTTGGCAACGTTTGTAAATACACTATCTACACCCAATTCTTTAAATTGTTTTTCGATAACAGTTGTATCATTGATGAACTCATCTTTGATTTCTTCGATAGGTTTTACACGACATTTTTTACCAAATTTTGCACCGATTGTAAATTCTATTGCGCCATTTCCCAATGAATTAAGATTTTTAGAAGCAGCTAAATCATAAGAAAATCCTACAAAAAGGTTCTTTTGATGCACTTCTAAACCCATTGCAACCGCTCCATTCAAATCATAATAAGCCCCCAAGCCAATTTTACTTTCTTCCAAAAAACCGGGCTGGTCGTTGATATGATAGTAACCCATTGCCCCAAAACGTCCTTGTTTGGTGGTTTGATCTTGAATCCAACGAAAATTAGGCATCAGTGAAATATTATCAGCGACAGCCCAATCATAGCCTGCGGTTGCGATAAAAATCAAAGGCAAATTACTTTTTTCTGAAAAAAACGAAACATTGGGTTGAGTAAGATTTTGTATGGCAAGTCCTGCAAAAAATTTCTGTCTTCCACAACTATCAGCCGTATAATATTGTATCCCAAAATTAGCATTAAAAAAACCTTTGGTATCATTTCCAATATTTTCATTGATAGGCAAAGCCGCAATAAACATCGGAAAAGCACCATTTTGCCATTGTGAGCCTGTGGTTAATGCCGTAAAATTAAGTTGTTTTTGATAATATCCTGCTTGTACGCCCAAACTTAAATAAGATTTATAATCATTTTCGCTATTTGGTTTGAGTTCAAAATTTTTCGCAAAAGTAAAATTCCCGCCTGTTGTTTTCAATACGCCCGAATTACCGACTTGATCCTGAAGCAACGAAATTCCAAAAGCTCCCCAACGTTTATTATTCCGAAAATAAGGCATAAATCCCGAAAACATAGGCGTTACATAAGATTCTCCAAAACCAATAAATTGGTTTCTATAATTTAAAGTTACCTGACTTTGATTAAAACCTCCAATCATTGCAGGATTAGTTTGCAAAGGATTCAGATTAAATTGCGTAAATTGTACGTTTTGAGCCTCAATAAATTGATAAATAATTTGTAGATGTAACAAAATCACAATAAATTTATATTTTTTTATAAATTGTTGAATAATAAACAGATATTTATTGGATAGTATAAAATTGATTTTCATATGGTGATATTATAATATCGCATCAAAAAAAATTTTATTTTGCGATTTTTGTTATTATTTTTGTGTTGTTAATTAAGTAAACAATGCTATTTAAACGCCTAAATGTTATAATTTTCATTTACTATACATATAAAAATAACATTTTTTGTGCCAATTTGATATATACAGCAAAATCATTCTTATTAAATTAAAATATAAATTACTTTACAAAATACAAAATACTTGCAAATGTAATTAAATTGTGTTTATATTCAAAAAAATATCACTTTATTTCTTTAACGTTTTTTAGGTGGTTTTGTTTCGTTTGTTGTATGAATAAAATAAATAACATAATTTTAACGAAAATAGTATGAAAATATAAAATTATCAATAAAAACTTTAATTCTTAGGAAGTTTGTGCCGAAAATAAAAATATTTTTTTCAAATATTTTTTTTGAATTACCTCCAGATTTATCCGGAGGACACTAAAAAATTCAATCGAAATCTCTGATTTTTTCAAATTGTTTTTTTTTAAATAAATGGCATAAATATCATTTCTATTTCATACAAAATAAAATTATACCTACAATAATTTCTAATGAACCAGTATTTTTTTTATTTATATTTCTTAATTTTATTGTAATAATTTTTTTATTTTGAGTAATATCTTTAAAAACTTATACCACTTAAATTCTTCATCTAAAATGAAAAATATAACTTTTGTCCTTGTTTTGTTTATATGTTTTTCTCTATTTTTTTTTGCATGCACCCAACAAAAAAATAAAGAATTAACAAATAAAAATCTAATAAATAAAGAGATGTCAATATCAAAACAACCGTTTTTAAATCTATATCTTACACCTGAACCTACTAAAAATTCAAGTAGAAAACCTGCTTATATTGTATTTATAAGTAATACTAATTTTACGGGTAGTGATGGTTGTAATACATTTTGGGGAGCTTATAAATATGATAATAAACAAGGTTTTACCATTCGAAGTGTAAAACAAACAGAATTAAAATGTAGAGAAAATCATAAAGTTTTTTCCCCTTATTTTATGCAAAAGAAAACTTTTGAAATAAAAAATAACACTTTTATTTTGTATGATAAAGACAAAAAAGAAACCGAAAAATTATATTTTTTTAAAGATACAAAAAGCGAAAAAATATTATTAGGAGATTGGACTTTCAAAGAAAGTAGCACCCAAAAATTTACGCATCTGGAAAAAACAGACAAACGAATACATATCAATTTTTTGAGTAATCAAGATTTTGAAATCTATTGTAATAAAGATGCAGAAAATAAAAAATTTGTCTATTTTAGTGGCGTTTTCAATGCAGATAAAAATAATCTTATTCTTTTTAAATCTGTTGAAAGAATTATTTCTCTTTTGCCTGATGAGGAAGATATGCGTATCGCTTTTCCACTGAAAAACCCTAAAAGTTGGACAATAAAAGATGAAAAACTGATAATAAATACAGAAGAAAGTACTTTTATTTTTGAGAAATAAATTCAAAAATCACTTATTTTTTTTAGGTTGATATTTTTATTCTTATAAACTTTTTAGAAGTTTATAAGAGTTTTTTGTAGAATCTATTCCAATCAATCTAACAAAAAAATAAATAAAACCAATAAAAAAAGCAACCTTTTTCATAAATCAATCTCTACTTTAAAAAAAACATCAATTTACTTATTTTTTTCCTCTCTTGAAAATACATTACTAATTTTCATTCTTTTCTCATTTTTATGTTGCAAAATAAGTAATTTTGTTTATTTTTGCAGTTGAAAAATTATCTTACTTGTATGTTTATATCTAAAAAATATTTTCTATTTTTATTTTTTTGCTTGATAATGCCTTATTTATCCGCACAAACACCTATCAAAAAAGTAGTAAGTGATACTATTAAATCAAAGAAAAAATTTACAGATACTATTCCCATTAAAAATACAGAAGGCATCGAAACTACGGTGGTTTATTCTGCAGAAGATTCTGTGGTAAGTGATTTTATAGAAGAAAAATTGTATCTTTATGGCAAAGCAAAAGTTATTTATGGTGATATAGATTTGGAAGCAAATAGCATTATTATCGACCAAAAAAATAAAATTGTTATGGCTCACGGTGGGCGAGATGTAAAAGACAGCACAGGAAAAAAAATAATAGGAAGACCTATTTTTAAACAAAAAGCAGACTTATACGAATCGGACACGATTAAATATAATATCCAAACACAAAAAGCCATTATCAAAGGAATTGCTACCAAACAAGGAGAGGGTTATGTGGTCGCAGAACGAGCAAAACGGAACGATAACCAAGAAATGTCTTTTGGTGGTACAAAATATACAACCTGTAATCAACGGCATCCGCATTGGTATATTTCCGCCACAAAAATAAAAATGATACCGGGTAAAAAGATTGTTTCAGGTCCTTTTAATTTGGTAATTGCTGATATTCCAACACCTTTGGGTTTGCCTTTTGGTATGTTTCCATTTACAGAAACTCGAAAATCAGGAATTATTGTCCCTACTTATGGAGAGGCAGCAGACAGAGGTTTTTTCTTACGACAAGGTGGTTATTATTGGGCAGCGAGCAAATATGTAGCCGTCGAAGCGATGGGCGAAATTTATACCAATGGGAGTTGGGGTTTGACGTTTAATGTACCTTATAAAAAACGATATTTTTATAATGGCAATGCTTCTATTCAGTATTTTAAAACCTTTGGCAATAGAGATAATCCAGATTATTTTGAACGCACAGATTTTTGGGTTCGTTGGAGTCATCAACCCAGCCCAAGAGGAAAAGGAACATTTTCTGCAAGTGTAAATTTTGGTTCTTCTTCGTTTAATACACGTTCTTTTGACCCCAATAATCAAATTTCAAATACATTTAATTCTGATATTTCATATAGCAATAGTTTTAATATTGGTATTTCTACCTTGACTTTGAGTGCAGCAATTCGCCAAAATCAAAACGTTAGAACCAATGAAATGAACATTACCGCACCCGATTTAAACATTGCTATCAATCGAATTTATCCTTTTAAATCATTGAAAGCAGCTTTTATTCCTGAATTTATTCGTAAAATTAGCATCAATTATCAAAGTACTGCCGCACTCAAAATGAGTAATAAAAATTTGATTACTAACAATGCTTTTCCTTTTAAAACTTTAAATGGACGTGCTGCAGAAATTGACCCGATTACTCGTTTGGCTTTGACTCCTGATTTTAATGGTGCAAATTTGAATGATATTTTTAGGTTTGGAAAATTAGGAATTACGCATACTATTCCTATCAATACGACTATAAAATTAAAAAATATTAGTTTAAATCCGAGCATTAATTATCAAGAAGCGTGGTTTTTTCAGAAGTTAGGTTATAGTTGGGAAGATGGTGGTTTTGGTAGGAGAGGAGTAATTGTGGACACAACCAAAGGTTTTACGAGAGTTATCAATTATTCTGCGTCTGCATCGGTAACGACTCGTATTTATGGTATTTTTCAATTTGGAAAAGATAAAAGAGTGCAAACAATTCGCCATACGATTGTTCCTACGGTTTCTATTGCGTATCAACCCGATTTTTCAGACCCAAAACACGGTTATTTTACCAATGTTCAGGTGGATTCGACGGGAAGAAGACAATTTATGTCTAATTTTTATAACTTCGAACCTGCGGCTAACGTGAGCGTAAGGCAATCAGGCGTGATAAATTTTGGACTTCAAAATATATTCGAAGCAAAAATAAAAGGAAAATCGGATACTGCACAAGCCAAAAAAGTAACTTTATTAGACAATGTTTCTATCAATTCGAGTTATAATATGTCTGCAGATAGTATGAAAATTTCGCCTTTTTCTGTTTCGGCTCGTACAAAATTATTCAAAGTAGTCGATTTTAACTTTGGTGGCGTGGTCAATCCTTATCAATATGTGATGATAAGTAGAAATGAAATTACGGGAGTAGTTCAGCAACAAATTGTAGATAAATTGACGTGGAGAAATGGGAATTTGGGGCAATTACAAAATGCTAATATTTCGTTGGCTTTTGACCTCACGCCCAAAACTTACAAAGATAAAACTGCCAAAAAATTGCAAGAACAAAAGGATAAATTAGATAAAGATAAATCAAAAACAGATAGAAAAGATGCCAACAAAGAAATTGTAAAACAAGTAAAACAAAATCCAAATGATTATGTAGATTTTGATATTCCTTGGGGTTTGCAAGTCAATTATAATGCGTCTTATACAAAAGTTGGTTTTAATGATATGATTCTTTCGCATCAAGTCAATTTTACAGGCAATGTTTCTTTGACTGATACTTGGAAAATGAATTTTCGTTCGGGGTATGATTTAACACAAAAAACACTTTCTTACACAAGTATTGATATGGTAAAAGATTTACATTGTTGGGAAATGCGTTTTTCTTGGGTTCCATTTGGTCGTTTTCAATCTTGGAATTTTGTTATCAATATCAAATCTTCTATGTTACAAGATTTGCGTTTGACAAGACAAAGAAGCTTTTATGATAGAAATATTGCTTTTTAAACGTTTTTTATGGCTATTTATTTTTATAAATTTTTGTTGTAAATCATTAAAAAAATATTTATCTTTGCAAAAAAAGATAAATATTTTTAGAAAAAAACATCAAAGTAATGAAATTAAAGGAAGACGAAAAAAAAATTGATATTGAAAAAATAAATATTAAACAAAAAATAATAACTTTAGATAAATTATTGAAAAAAATAAAAAATAAAGAAATTGATATTGAAATAAATAACAACAAAAATATTTTTTTTCAACACAAAGCAAACTTGTGGACGATAAACATAAAAAGTCGATTTATCGAATCTTTGATTATCAAACAACCTGTTCCTGCTTTTTATTTTGATGCTATAAATGATAATAAATGGCAAATTATAGATGGATTGCAAAGGCTTATAACGATAACGGATTTTTTGAATAATGAATTTTCTCTGACAAAATTATCTTATTTTGGAGAAGAAATTGAAGGTAAAAAATATGAAGATTTACCTCGTTGGGCAGAAAGAAATATAGACGAATACGAAATAAATGTTTACTTAATTGAACCTCCCACGCCACCAGAAGTAAAATATAAACTATTTAATGCTATCAATTCGACTTCTTTCATCTTAGAAAAGCAAGAAATTCGCCACGCTCTTAACTATGGAAAACCTACACAATGTTTGAATAAATTAGCAGAGTTTTCGATGTTTAAAAATCTAATTCCGTTATCTCCCAAAAGAATAGATAGAATGGAAGACAAAGAATTTGCACTTCGATATGTATGTTTTAGAATAACAAATTATGAGGATTATAAGCCTGACATGACAGACTTTTTAGACGATTCGATGACAAAAATAAATACAATTACTGACGAATTTTTAAATCAATATATAGATGAATTTGGAGAAGCATTATTTACATTACATACTATTTTTGGAGAAAATTGCTTTAAAAAAAATATGATTGGATTAGAGAGTGATGAATTTACGCAGATATTATATGAAATTTGGGTACACGCTTTTGCTATTATTTCACAAGAAGAAAGAGATTTTTTAAAAAATAAAAAAAATAAAGTTATCACTGAAACCAAAAAATTAAAAGACAATATTGAATTTATAGAATCTATCAACAATAACAAAGCGTATAATCTTGGCTCATTAAAATTTCGTTTTAAAACCATTGAAAATTTTGTAAAAAATTTATTAAAACAAATACAAAAATGATAAAAAATATTAAAATAAAAAATTTTAAATCGCTTCAAAATTTAACGATTGCTTGCGAAAATCTAAATTTATTGACAGGTATAAATGGCGTAGGAAAATCATCTTTTATTCAATCTTTATTGATTTTAAGACAATCTTACCAAAAGGAATATTTTGATACAAAAAATAAAAAAATTGCTTTGCAAGGTGCGTATGTTGATGTAGGAAATTTTGCCGATGCCATGTTTGATGAATACGATAAAAAAGAAAATTTTATTCAATTTGAAATTATATTTGATAAAATTGTCGCAAATTGGCAAACCAACATAGATTACACAGACAATAAAGAAAATAATGATTTGTCTATTTCTACCAAAAATGTAGATGAAAAAATATTTTCTGAAGCATTGTTTGCCAACAAAAAATTTCAATATATCAATACCGAAAGATTTGTTCCCAAAGATAGAATTGATGGTAATATGAATAAAGTAAACGACAAAGATTTTGGAATTGATGGAAGATTTGCTTTGCAATATTTTATAGAAAATGCTACAAAAAATATCAATATCAAAGAATTAGCCCATCAAAATGAAAAACAAATACTTACTTTGGAAACACAAGTAAATGCTTGGTTAAACGAAATTAGTCCCAATGTAAAAGTAGAGGCGAAATATACAGATGCAAAGAAATCTTATATAGAACCTTTATTTTCTTACGGAATAAAAGGAGGAAAATATAAAGCAAAAAATATAGGTTTTGGAATTAGTTATGTTTTTTCGGTAATTTTGGCATTGCTTACCGCAGAAAAAGGAGATTTGTTGGTGATAGAAAATCCCGAATCGCACTTGCACCCACGTGGTCAATCTAAATTGGCAGAATTGATGTGTTTAGCAGCACAAAATGGTGTTCAAATTTTTTGTGAAACACATTCAGACCATATTTTTTATGGTATGCGTATAGCAATTAAGGAAAATAAAATTGAGCATCAAAAAGTAAATGTGTGTTATTTTGATAAAATAAAATCAGCCACAGACACAAAAATACATACTATCAAAATAAATAAAAATGGTAGAATGACAAATGATATTCCTGATGGTTTTTTTGACCAATACGAAATAAATTTAGATAAATTATTATGATTTACAAAAAATATATTGTTTTTAATGAAATTTCCGCATTAAATTTGGAAGGAAATCAATCAAAGAAAAAAGAAATTCTTAATAGTTTCTATGATATTATTCTTTTGATACTTAAATTAGCAGGAAAACAAAAAGACAATACTGATAAAAATAATTTTCAGAGAATATATTTTGAGGAGGATTTTTCAAGAGATATTTTTATTGTTGATGATAATTATGATGATGTAGAAAGACAAAGATTAAAAAAATTATTTACAGATTTTGATTTGCCTGCTGCTCCCGAATATCAATTTGAAAATAAAGAAGTAAAAGGTTTAGGATATGCTTGTCAAGAAAATTTACTTGCTATAAGTTTGAGTACAGACGAAAAATGGCTTACAACTACATTACAAATCGATGAAATTAGCATCGATGCTGCTACTAATTTAACTACACATAAAAAAGAAGTAAGAAATATCGCCACAAAACAAAATTTGATAGAAATAGTAGAGGGATTTTCTCATGATTTTTATGAAAATTGTTACAAAGATAAGATATATTTTCAGGCTGATAATACTGATAAAAAAAGCCAAAATTTTGAGCATAATTTATTACCACTTCATCATATTTCTACTTGTTATCTTACTTGTGTTGAGTTATATGAACAAAAAAATGGTAAAATTACTTTACATTCAAAATACTATAATAATCCAACTCCCATAAAAAAAATGGCAGAAATAGTAGCGTATTTGAATGGGTATAAATTTGAAAATAAAATTTCTAAACTAAATAATAGAGATATTTATTCGCACCAGGATTCTAATTATTTTATTGCCACTGACACTGAAAAAGGTGATTTTGAAATTCATAATAATAGCGGAGAACATCAAGGTGCAATTTCTTTAGATTGTGCCAAAAAAGAAGCATATAAGAAAAATCATAACATCAAACTCAAATAAAAAACCTCAAAAAAAATGAAAACAAACAAAGAAATTAGTAAATTTTTAAGTTTAATTTTAAGACATCACCCTGAAAAAATTGGACTAAATTTAGATAAAAACGGTTGGGCAAATGTAGAAGAATTAATTCAAAAAATGAATCAAAATCATTGGCAAATCGATAGAAATATATTGAATGAAGTCGTTATTACCAACGATAAGCAACGGTTTATTTTTGATGAAACCAAAGAAAAAATAAGAGCAAATCAAGGTCATTCGATAGATATTGATTTGAATTTGCAACCTGTCGAACCACCTGAAATTTTATATCACGGAACGGCTACTAAATTCGTGGGTTCGATTAGAAATGAAGGAATAAAAAAGCAAAGTCGCCAACACGTACATTTATCTGAAAATATTGAAACGGCTACAAAAGTAGGTCAAAGGCACGGAAAAGTCGTTATTTTAAAAGTAAAAGCAAAAGAAATGCACAAAAAAGGCTTTGTTTTTTATTTATCAGAAAATAATGTTTGGCTAACTGATAACGTAGAAAAAGAATTTATTTTGTAATCGAAATGAATTTATAAATTGATTATTGCTATAAATGATTATTTTTTATCATTTTTGATTATCTTTGCAAAAAAAATTAAAACGTAATGAAAGATACAAAAGAAATTATTGCAGAAAGAATCAATCGTTTGGCAGAATCTGAAACGATTGCTATGGCAAAAAAAGCAAGAGAAATTGCTGCATTAGGACACAGTGTTGTAAAACTTAATTTTGGTGAGCCTGATTTTAATACGCCTGAACACATAAAAGAAGCAGCCAAAAAAGCCATTGATGATAATTTTAGTTTTTATACGCCTGTCGCAGGAATTCCTGAATTAAGAAAAGCGATTGCCGAAAAATTAAAGCGTGATAATCAATTAGATTGGCAAGCAGAAAATATTATTGTTTCAACGGGGGCAAAACAAACGATTGCCAATGCTATTTTGACAATGATAAATCCGAGTGATGAAGTGATTGTTTTTGCACCTTATTGGGTTACATACAAAGAAATTATCAAATTAGCAGAAGGCAAAATGGTGATTATAGAAGCGGGAGTTGAAAATGGTTTTAAAGTCAGTCCTGAACAACTAAAAAATGCGATTACACCGCGTACAAAGGCTATTTTATATTCTTCTCCTTCTAATCCAACAGGTGCGGTTTATACACGCAAAGAGTTGGAAGCGTTGGCTGAAGTATTGATTCCACACGAAAATATTTATATTATTGCTGATGAAATTTATGAATATATTTCTTTTTTGAACGAACCATATTTTAGCATTGGCTCGATTGATGGACTCAAACAACGCACTATTACGGTCAATGGATATGCGAAAGGTTTTGCGATGACAGGCTGGCGAGTAGGTTATATGGCTGCTCCAAAATGGATAGTTGATGCGTGTGATAAATTACAAGGACAATTTACGTCTGCGACTTGCTCTATTGCTCAAAAAGCGGCTTTAGCAGCCACAGAAGGTAGTTTGGAATCGGTTAAAAAAATGACTGAAATTTATAAACATAGACGTGATTTGATGTTAGAAGAATTAAAACAAATTCCACATATCAAAACGTATATTCCTGATGGGGCATTTTATATTTTTCCTGATGTAAGTGCTTATTTTGGTAAGAATTTTGGAGATAAAGTTATCAAAAATTCGGAAGATTTGTGTATGTATTTGATAGAAGAAATGCACGTGGCGTTGGTTTCGGGAGCGGCTTTTGGTATGGATAGTTGTATTCGAATTTCTTATGCTGCGTCTGATGAAAATTTGAAAGAAGCAGTGAAAAGAATTAAAGAAGGTTTAGCAAAATTGAAATAAAAATTTGATTTGATTTTATATTTTAAAATTCTTACATTTATCTAATAGAAAATAAAAAACGTTGGTTTATGGAATTTTTTGTAGACGAGTATGATTGGGTAATGATGCCTGATGTATATGGAATGAGTCAGTTTGCCGATAGCGGTTTAATGGCAACCAAACCTTATATTAGTGGTAGTAGTTATTTGATGAAAATAAGTGATTATAAAAAAGGAGAATAGTAAAATATATGGGGCGGATTATTTTGGAGATTTATGCATGATGCATAAAGATTTATTTTTGCAAAATTCAAGATTAGGAATGTTGGTAATGAATTTTGATAAAATGCCAGAGGCAAAAACAACAAGCCCATTTAGATAATGCGATGCGTTTTTTAGATGGGCTTTAAAATCAATTATTTTTTTGGATATAAAATCTTTTTTCAGGTCGATCAAAAGCAAAATACAATTCAATTCGTTTGTTATTTTGAATATTTGTGATTATTTTTGCAAATTAAATTCAAAGATAAAAATCAATATTTTACTTTTTATATATGAATAACGTATCTATTTTATTTCCACATCAATTATTTGAGCAAAATATTCTTTTGTCAAAATGTGAAACCATTTATTTGGTCGAAGAATGGTTGTATTTTAAACAATATAATTTTCATAAACAGAAAATTGCTTTGCATAGAGCAAGTATGAAATTTTATGAAACTTATCTGCAATCCAACCATAAAAAAGTGGTTTATATCGATTCTTTTGATGAATTATCTGATATAAGAAAATTAATTCCTTTTCTAAAAACAAAAGGCGTAAATACTATCGAATACATAGATACGACTGATAATTGGTTGGAAAATAGAATAAATACCTCTTGCAAAGAAAATAATATCGAAATAAATAAAAATCAAACGCCTTTATTTATCAATACACCCAAAGAAATTATTGCTTATTTTGCGAATAGAAAAAGAATGTTTCAAACAGATTTTTATAAACATCAACGAATAAGCAGAAATATATTAGTCGAAAATAAAAAACCTGTGGGCGAAAAATGGAGTTTTGACGATGAAAATCGATTAAAATACCCCAAAGGGAAAACGCCACCCAAAACAAATTTTTTAAAACCTAATTCATTTTATACAGAGGCAATCATTTATACCGAAAAATATTTTCCGACTAATTATGGAACTCTAAACATCAATTTTATTTATCCTACTACTCACGAAGAAAGTAAAAAATGGTTGAATGATTTTTTTACATCGAGATTTTTATCGTTTGGGGAATATGAAGATGCTATTCTATCAAATGAAAATTTTTTGCATCATAGCATTTTGACACCTATGTTAAATATTGGTTTATTAACGCCTCAATTTATCATTGATGAAGCTTTGCAATATGCGGACAATCACGACATTCCTTTAAATTCTTTGGAAGGTTTTATACGACAAATCATAGGTTGGAGAGAATTTATCAAAGCGGTTTATGAATTGAAAGGAAGCGAACAACGAACAAAAAATTATTGGAATTTTACTCGAAAAATACCTGCAAGTTTTTGGAACGGTACCACAGGAATCGAGCCAATAGATATAACTATTAAAAAAATTTTGGAAACAGGTTATTGTCATCATATTGAACGGTTGATGGTAGTTGGTAATTTTATGTTATTATGCGAATTTGACCCTGATGAAGTCTATCGTTGGTTTATGGAACTTTTTATAGATGGGTATGATTGGGTGATGGTGCCTAATGTGTACGGAATGAGCCAATTTGCCGATGGCGGTTTGATGGCAACCAAACCTTACATCAGTGGTAGTAATTATTTGATAAAAATGAGTGATTATAAAAAAGGAGATTGGCAAAATATATGGGACGGATTATTTTGGAAATTTATGCACACGCATAGAGATTTCTTTTTGCAAAATCCAAGATTGGGAATGTTGGTAATGAATTTTGATAAAATGCCAGACGCAAAACAACAAGCACATTTAGATAATGCGAGGCGTTTTTTGGATAGACTTTAAGATTTATCATTAGAGTTTTTTAAATGGTAACCAAAAATTGACAAAAATCATTAAAAATTCAAGAAAAAAGAAAAAAAATCCGTATTAATCCGCTAAATCCGTGTTATCTGTGTGCTAAAATCTCTTTCATTTAAAAAATACTATTAAAACCATAAAAACCCCATTCCATAAAAAAAGATATTCATTCCGAAGGCAGAAAATAAATTAAGTCGCATTGTATTTTTGAAATTAGCATTATTTTCATCTTGAATACTGCTATAAAACCAATATAAAAAGAAAATAACAGAAGGCAACAAACTTAACATAAAAAAATTTGCCACATAAAAATTAAAATATTTCCAAAAAAACAAAAAATATGCTCCACCAACTCCACCAAAAATCAATAAAGTAAACAAAAATGTACCTTTAATGCCTAATAAAATACTAATCGTTTTATCACCTCGTTTCGAATCTTCTTTATGTTGATAAATTTGGGTCATCGGATACGAACCTAACAATAAAGCAGAACTCAAAAGTCCTGCAAATATTACTTTATTATCCATCAAAACGTTCAAATCGTTGTTTAATCCAACTACACTTATCCACAAAGTAAACGCTCCTTGAAAAAATCCCACGGTCAAAAGTCCTAAAAAAGCATATTTTTTAAGTCGAATAATAGGGTGACTATATGCTTTTGAAGCCAAACCATACACCAAAACTCCGATAAAAAAATAAATATTTACTAAAAAACTAAGTAATAATGCAACAATATCTAACAACAAAGAAATAAAATAAAGTTCTTTGCTGACAGGTGGTGGTTTTTCGAGTCCGCCAATACTTTCTTCATCTTTATCAAAATAAGAATTAAAACCATTGCTGGCAGGATAAACTAAAATATGCCAAATAAAAAAAATCAATAGAAAACGCCAAATTTCAGGTTTTGATGCAATCGCAAAAGCAAAACCAAAAACAGGCATCAAAAAAAATGAAAACGGAAAACGCAAATGTAATAAGGTCGATTTTGAAATCATTATCAAAAATAGTTAGAAATAATTAGCGTAATCATTGATTTTTTTTTGCAAACGTTCTTCCGCATACGAACAAAAACCTTGCAATGTATCCAAAATAAGTTGCCCTTCTTTTTGATAATATTTTCGTTTTTCGGTTGTCCAATATACAGGCGGAATAAATAAATTGTCAATTCTATCACATATTTTTACGATTCGAACTTCTCTTGGTTGCAATAAAATTCGTTGTAAACTATCCATCATCTGCTGTTCTTTGGGCAAAGTTTCGTTTTTTGTCAATGCCAATACGCCATCAGCCACTTTTTTTCCAAAAGAAACCTCAATTTCGTCATATTTAATATCAGTATCCTCGATTGTATCGTGCAATAACCCACATTGTATCGCAAAATCAATATCCAAATCTGCCTCAGGCGTATGCAAAATGGCAGAAGCAACTTCCATAGTTACGGCTGCTAAATGTTTGAGATAAGGAATATCCATTCCGGGTATTTTTTGAGTACCGTGTGCTTTTGCGGCAAACGAAATAGTTTGTCTATATATTTCTTCGTTCCAGAACATAATTTTAAGTTTTATTTGATTTTTTTTCACACAAAAATAATCTTTTTTTATGAAAATTACAATTTTTTTGAGTGAAAAGTATATTTTTAAAATTTAATTAACATTATTACACTCATCAATATCATTATCCCATCTTCTATAATAGTAACCGTACTCATCGGTAAATTAAAAACACTTCCCAAACAAGCGCAACGAATTTTTTTATGATTAAAAACGCTTTCTAATACGCCAATAATACTCATTGACATAACAATTAAAGTAATTAAATTAGTCAAAAAAGGATTAAAATGAGTAATATACGCAATGCCTAAACTTAATTCTACAAAAGGATAAATAAAGCCCCAAGCCTTTATACGATATGCCAACACGTCATACATCATATAACTTTCTGCAAAAGATTTTAAATTCAGCATTTTAAAAAATGAAAATACAATAAAAAATCCGCCCATAAAAACTTGCATCAATAACATCAAATCAAAAAAACCTCTCGAAAAACTAACTAACATCGACACTAAAAATATATATCCAAAAATCAATAAAATAGGTTGATAAGTCAAAAACCACGATTTTTTTTCTTCTGATATTTCATTTTTTGGACTACTCAAAGTAATAGTATCATTGTTTTTGTTTTCTTGAATGGTATATTTTGTATGTGGCTCAAAAGCTTTTTGCAAGATATGTAATGGAATATTTTTTTGGGTAGATATATAAGTTTGACCTGATGACAAATCGACTACCACATTATTTACGTTTTCGATTTGTGAAATAACGTGATTGACTTTATATTGACAAGCTTCGCAGGTAATGCCTGTAACTTGATAAATTTGTGTGAACATTTTTTTGAGTAAGATTTTTTTTTTTTTGCAAAGTTAAAATAATTTTAATTTTTAGGAAATTATTGCAGATATAATTTTATTCTATTATGAATAGAAATGGCATTTATGCCATTTATTTTGAAAATATACAAAAATATCAATTCCATAAACGTAAAGATTTCGGCTAAAGCCAACTATTGAATTTTATATTATCCTCCAGATAAATCTGGAGGCAATTCAAAAAAACATTTGAAAAAAAATATTTTCATTTTCTACCCAAACTTCCTAAAAATTAATAATTTTAATAAAAAAAGCAAGTTAAAAAAATTTAACTTGCTTTTTTAGTTTTTAATTTTCAGTAGCAACTTCCACTAAAATTGTAATTTTATTATTTACAACTTCAATCACGCCACCATCAACAGTAAAATTTTTTGTGCCATTATTTGTATTGATACTCAAAACACCATTTCCCAAAGTACTAATCAAAGGAGCGTGGTCTTTTAAAATCTCCATTCCACCATCAGCACCAGGCAGTTTTACTTGTGTTGCATCTCCTTTAAAAATTTCTTTGTCGGGAGTTAATACTTTTATATCCATATATTGAAGGAATTTTTAGCGATTTTTTCTTTCTTCTGCTTCTTTGCGTAAGCGTTCTGCTTTTTCGTACACTTCTTCGATTGTTCCTACCAAGTTAAATGCAGGTTCAGGCAATTCTAACAAAGAATCATCTTCCAACAACATTTTAAAACCTTTGATAGTATCTTTAATATCCACCAAAACTCCTTTCATACCCGTAAATTGTTCGGCTACGTGGAAAGGTTGAGATAAGAAACGTTGAATACGACGCGCTCTGTTCACAGTTTTTCTATCTTCTTCTGACAATTCGTCCAAACCTAAGATAGCAATAATATCTTGTAATTCATTGTAACGTTGTAAAGTTTGTTTTACACGCATCGCAATATCATAATGTTCTTCCCCTACCACGTCTGCTTTCAAAATCGTAGAAGTTGAATCCAAAGGATCAACCGCTGGATAGATACCTAAGGCTGCTAATTTACGAGAAAGTACAGTAGTGGCATCTAAGTGAGAGAAAGTAGTGGCTGGAGCAGGGTCAGTTAAATCATCAGCAGGCACATAAATCGCTTGCACAGAAGTAATAGAACCATTTTTTGTAGAAGTGATACGTTCTTGCATCAAACCCATTTCAGTAGCTAGAGTTGGTTGGTATCCTACCGCAGATGGCATACGACCTAATAAAGCAGAAACTTCAGAACCAGCTTGCGTAAAACGGAATATATTATCAATAAAGAATAAAATATCTTTTCCTTTTCCTTCGCCATCTCCATCTCTAAAATATTCAGCAACAGACAAACCTGATAAAGCAACCCTTGCACGCGCACCCGGTGGCTCATTCATTTGTCCAAAAATAAATGTTGCTTGTGAATCTTTTAATTGTTCCATATTTACTTTGCTCAAATCCCATTCACCTGCTTCCATTGAATGTTTGAAATCATCACCATAACGGATAATGTTTGCTTCAATCATCTCACGTAACAAGTCATTTCCTTCGCGTGTACGTTCACCTACACCTGCAAACACAGATAAACCTGCATAAGCCTTTGCAATATTATTAATTAATTCTTGAATCAATACAGTTTTGCCTACACCTGCACCACCAAAAAGACCGATTTTACCACCTTTTACGTAAGGTTCTAACAAGTCTATTACTTTGATACCTGTGTAAAGCACTTCGGCTGAAGTTGTTAAATCTTCAAATCTTGGTGCGCTTCTGTGAATAGAGGCACGTTTTTGAGAATCAACGGTAGGTAATCCATCGATAGGTTCTCCTACTACATTAAATAAACGTCCTTTGATAGCCTCACCTGTTGGCATAGAGATAGTTTCACCTAAATCAACTACGTCCATTCCACGTTGCAAACCCTCCGTACCTTCCATAGCAATCGTTCGAACTCTATCTTCGCCTAAATGTTGCTGACATTCTAATACAATTTTTTGTCCATTTGATTTAGTAACTACCAAAGCATTTAAAATCCTAGGTAATACAGAGCCTTCGCCTGCGAAACTAACATCAATCACAGGACCGATTATTTGCGTAATTTTACCAATATTCGCCATTATAAAAATATAATATATATGATGAGAAAACAGTCTTTATATTTGAAAGGGCAAAATTAAACTATTTTTTGATAAAAATATAGTTTTTTTCAATTTTTTTTTCAATTTTTTTTATTTTTATGTTTTTTTGGTTTTATTTCTAAAAATAAGGCTGATAAAACATTTTTTTTAGGGTGATTTTTTAAATAAATGGCTATTCATACAGAATAAAATTATATGGGCAATAATTTCTCATGAACCAAATAAATAAAAGGTTTAGATTATTATTTTTCCGATGCTAAGAATAAAAAATATTTATTGTAGAACTAAAAATAGTTAGAAATATACAAAAATCTGTATAGTTTTTATGTATATTTGCAGAAAAAATACGATTATGAACGAAAATAAAGATATAAAAAGAAATAATTCTTCCCTACTCCAAAAAAAAGAAGAATTAGAAAGGCTTAGTTTTCCAATAGGAAAATTTTATTTTGACCCCAATATTGATATAACTCAGCATATAGAAATATTGGCAAGTTTTCCACAAAAATTAAAAGATATAACCGCAAAATTTTCTGAAAAAGATTTTGAAAAAACCTATCGTGTTGATGGTTGGACTGCCCGCCAAGTCATTCATCACATAGCAGATAGCCACGCGAATGCTTATATTAGGCTAAAATTAGCACTTACTGAGGAAAAACCTACCATAAAACCATACCAAGAAGATAAATGGGCAGAACAAATCGACTATCAAAAAACTCCTATTACAATGCCTTTGGCAATGATTGAAATTTTACATTTTCGTATGGTTATTTTGTTTGAAAATATGACCAAAAAAGATTTTGAGCGTACCTATTTTCACCCTGAACACCAAAAATCATTTTCTTTGCATTATTTGGTTGCTATGTATGCTTGGCATAGTATGCACCATTTAGGGCATTTAGCATCGATTAAACTTAGATAAAAAAAAGCAAATATATTTACTAAAAATTTATTATTTTAACAAAAAAAATATTTTTTGATTATTTTATTTATATTTTATGTATATTTGCAGAAAAAATATAAAAATATGGGATACAGCAATTATAAAAATTTTAAACAAACTTTAGAGAAGTTAAATTTAGAAGAAACAGACGAAATGTTATTTCCTCAAATTGAACTCGTACAACCTTCTGAATGGTTGTTACAAAGTTTATCATTGGCAAAAAGATTACCTTTGACTAATGAAAAAAGCAAATCAGAAAGAATTATTTCACCTATATTGACCGAAGTAGCCATTCATTTTGAGAAGCAATTTACTATGTTTTCAGGAGAGGATTTAATTGTGGATTCTTCACGAGATTTGGCAGGCGAGTGCGATTTTTTCTTTGCTCAACATCCGCGCAAAAGTGTTATGCAAGCACCTGTAGTTACATTTGTAGAAGCAAAAGATGAAGATTTTGAATATGGACAGGCACAATGTACCGCACAAATGTATGCGTCTATGCTTTATAACGAACAAAAAGGTAAACCTACGCCTTATATTTATGGTTGTGCAGTTACAGGTGATGTATGGAAATTTTTAAAGTTAGAAAAAGGTAAAATAACATTAGATACTGAAAATTATTATCTTATAGAGATTCCAAAAATATTAGGTATTTTTCATCAAATATTGAATAAATTTATGGCTTTATAAGGTTATAAAAAGCAAAAAAATTATATTTGTAAATATATTTACTAAAAATTTGTTATTTTAACAAGAAAAATAATAATAAATTTTTAGTATTTTTTTGTTTATGTTAAAAATATTATATAATTTTGTGCAAAAAAATACAAAATTGACTATGTTTGATAAATTTTTTGAAAATACTTATGATTTCTTGATAGACGTGGTAGCTTTTGTTACAAATCTAATCGCAACTCACGGCTGGTATGCTGCCCCTATATTATTAGGAATGTTTTTAGTGCTTCGATTTGCCCTTAAAATGTTGTTTTTATATTTGCGTGCTATCAATCCATTAATAGGAAGAATCGTGCGTGTGGCACGTGTGGCAGATGGCGATACTATTATTGTTGGTCATTCTAAAAAAAAACATAGGAGGGAAAAAGTGAGATTGATTGGTATTGATACGCCCGAAAGTTTACGCTCTATGTACATGGACGTGATGCCGTATGGCAAAGAAGCTTCAGATTATACCAAAAGGCGATTATACGAAGGTAGACGTGTTATTTTAATTTTTGACCAAGAAAAACGTGATGATTTTGGACGTTTGTTGGCATACGTTTATTTATTGACAGGCGAATTTTACAATGCTACTTTGGTCAAAAAAGGATATGCTTTTGCAGAAAAATATCCGCCCAATGTTCGCTTTTGTCATAAATTTGAACGATTAGAAAGCAATGCTAAATCTGCCAATCGAGGTATATGGAAAATCTATAAAAATAAAAAAGAAATTCGAAGCGAATACAAAAGAACAGAGCATTATAAAAACTTTTTAAAAAATAAAAGTAGTTCTTCAAATAATTGATAAAAAAATTGCCATTTATAATTCTGTGTTTTAATATAAATAAATAATATGCAAGCCATTGTTTTAGAAGCAAACGAAAAATTAAACTTGATAGAGTTTCCAAAACCTATCGCCAAAGCAGGAGAAGCCATTATCAAAATTCAAGCAGCTTCATTGAATCATCGCGATCAATGGAGTAGAATAGGTTTATATCCAAATTTAAAATACCCATCAATTTTAGGATCTGATGGCTGTGGAATTGTCGAAAGTGTAGGAAGTGAAGCCGATAAAAATTGGATAAACGAAAGTATTATCATCAATCCAAACATACATTGGGGTGATAATCCAAAATTTCAATCGTTTAATTACACAATTTTAGGCATGCCTACGCATGGCACTTTGGCGGAATATGTGTGTGTACCTGTGGATCGTCTACATAAAAAACCTATTCATTTGAGTATAGAAGAAGCCTCTGCGTTGCCTTTGGCGGCTTTGACCGCTTTTCGGGCTGTTTTTACCAAAGGCGAAACCAGCAAAGATAAAAATGTATTGATTACAGGAATTGGCGGTGGAGTGGCTCAATTTGCTTTACAATTTGCTTTAGCCGTTGGGGCAAAAGTTTTTATTACATCAGGTGATGATGAAAAATTAGAAAAAGGATTAAAATTAGGTGCTTTTTTTGGTGTCAATTATAAAAATGAAGGTTGGGAAAAACAACTACAAAGACAATGTCCATTGGGTTTTGATGTGATTATTGATGGAGCAGGTGGAGATGGTTTTGGAAAATTAGCCAAAATGGTTGGACAAGGTGCTAATTTTGTGGTTTATGGTGGGACATCAGGCTCGCCCTCTCCTATCAATTTACCCAGATTATTTTTCTCACAAGCCAATATCAAAGGAACAACTATGGGCAGTGACGAAGAATTTTCTCAAATGATTAGTTTTATCAATGAATATAAAATAAAACCGATGATTAGTTCAGTTCGTCCTTTGAAAGATGCTATTTCTGCTTTTGATGAAATGCACGAAGGAAAACAATTTGGAAAGTTGGTTATTACTATTTAATCATAAGGGGTCATCTAAAAAATAAATTACCCACTCAAAAAACTCATTTTTAGTCCGCTCACCGCTGGGGAGGGTTAGGGCAGTGTTGTTAAGTTCTAATATTTGTCAGGTAAATTATTTTACAAATCAAAATATAATTTGCCAAATCTATAAGATTTTCAAAAAATTATAGATTTTTTACAGAATATTATACAAGTTAATTTCTATTTTACTTGTTAAAAAAAAAGAATTTAACAACACTGACCCCAGCCCTCCCCGAAGGTGAGGGAGTTTTTTTAGGTATATTATTTTTTATTTAGTCCCTAAATTATTCATAAAAAATCTTTTTTTTGAACTATTTTAGCACGAAATTGTTTTGTAGATATAAATCATTAAAATTATAAAAATATGAATACTCCAATATCTTTTGCTGAACAACTTAAAAAATTAGAGAATGATGTCTTTGCGAGCGTTCCAAGACAACCTTTTGATGACCATGAAAAAGAATTACGTGAGTCTGATATTGCTAAGTTAACATTGAGAGTAGGTGATAAAATTCCTGACTTCTCTCTCAAAAATGCACTTGGTGAGGAAGTAAATATCAAAGATTTGATGACTAAAAAATGGTTAGTCATTTCATTTTATAGGGGACAATGGTGTCCTTTTTGTCAAGTAGAATTACAAAATTTACAAAAAAATTTAGAAAATATCGAAAACGCTCCTGCTCGTTTGGTAGCAATTTCTCCTCAAACTCCTGACAATTCATTAAGTACCAAAGAAAAAAATGAATTGACTTTTGAGGTATTGAGTGACGAAGGTTCTAAAGTTGGAAAGCAATTTAATATCGTTTATAATGTACCTAATTACTTGGTAAATACCTATCAAAAAATTGGAGTAGGTGCAGAGTATGTAAATGAAGCAGGTAAAATGCAATTACCTCTTCCTGCTACTTATGTGGTTGATAATGAAGGAATTATTCGTATGAGTTTTTTGGAGGTTAGTTTTTTGAAAAGATTAGACCCCAAAGATTTGATTAAATTTATGTTAGAAAATTAAAATAAAAAACAGACATTTAATCAAATCTTTTACAAAAGATTTGATTAAATGTCTGCTATATTTTTAAAAAAAAGTAGCACCGATGGGAATCGAACCCATATCTAAAGTTTAGGAAACTTCTATTCTATCCATTGAACTACAGCGCCATTATTTTTAGGTGCAAAGTTACATATCATTTTTGATATTTCCAAAATTATTTTCTCCCCAATCTGCTGTCGATAATGGTTTGAGATAATTTGGATAAATTTCATAATATTTTTCGACTACCAAATCATAAATGGTTTGTTTGAGTTCCTTTAAATTTTGTTTGGTAACAGCCGATACATACACTACTTTTTGGTCATTTTTAGCTAAATATTGCATATTTGGAATTTCGTATTCGTCATAAAAATCAATTTTATTAAAAATTAAAACCATTTGTTTTTCTACATTCAAATCGGTTAAAGTTTGATTCACGATACCGATTTGTTCTTCACAATAAGGCGTAGAAATATCTGCAATATGTAATAAAATATCTGCTTCCATAATTTCGCTCAAAGTAGATTTAAAACTTTCAATCAATAAAGTAGGTAATTTTCTAATAAAACCAACCGTATCAGTTAAAAGAAAAGGCACATTATTCAAAACAACTTTTCTCACCGTTGAATCAACCGTCGCAAACAATTTATTTTCGCCTTGAATATCTTCAGTTTTTGCCAAATGTCGCATCAAAGAAGATTTTCCCACGTTGGTATAACCCACAATAGAAACTCGAATCATTTCTTCTCTTGCTTTTCGCCTTGTGGTGCTTTGTTGTTCTATTTTTGATAATTTTTCTTTGAGTAATGCTATTTTTTCTTTGATAATCCTTCTATCTGTTTCCAATTCTTTCTCACCCGGTCCTCTCATACCAATTCCTCCTTTTTGTTTCGAAAGGTGCGTCCACATACGCGTAAGGCGTGGATATAAGTATTGATATTGTGCTAATTCGACTTGTGTTCGGGCTTGCACTGTTTTGGCACGAAGCGAAAAAATATCTAAAATCAATAAACTTCTATCAATAATTTTAATTTTTGCCCCATCAATATCTTCTCCATTAAAAGCCTTTTCGAGATTTCGGACTTGGGAAGGGGTCAAATCATCATCAAAAATAACTACATCAATTTCGTGAAATAATACATATTCGACTATTTCTGCTAATTTTCCTTTTCCTAAATAGGTTTTAGTTTCAGGTTTAGACATTTTTTGGGTGAATTTTTTTTGCACTTGCATCTCTAAAGTAAGTGCTAAAAATGCCAATTCTTCTAAATAAATTCTAGTTTTTTCTTCGTTTTGATGTTCTGTAATTAAAGCCACTAAAACTGCTTTTTCTCGTTTTTTGGCTGTATCGTAAGTCTGTTTTTTTTGCATTATTAAAGGTATAATTTTTAGTTGTATTTCTTAGGGCAAATATAATCAAAAAAAATATTACTTTCACAAAATTATTTAAAAAAAAAATTTTTTTATACCTATTGAATAAATAAAAAAAAGAATTATTGAGTTTTTTTGGTTCTTAGGAAGTTTGTGCGGAAAAAAAATTTTTGAAATACGTTTTTTGAATTGCCTCCAGATTTATCTGGAGGATAATAAAAAATTCAATCGTTGGCTTTAGCCCAATGCTATTAACTTAAGAAAAGCGAAATAATTTACAAAAATTTATTATCTTTGCAAAAAAATATTATATTAGTTATGGTTTGTAGTAGTAAATTATTAAAAATAATTGAGTCGTTAAAA
>JAAFJG010000024.1 GCA_013298075.1 Cytophagales bacterium
CTTGGTTTAGAATAAGCTAAATCAAAGGCTTTGTCTAAGCTTTTTTTAATTCACGACGAAAAGGAACTATACCACTGAATTTTGACATATTTTTTTAAGTTAAATATTATACGTACCACAAAATTATAAAAACATAATACAAAAAACAAATTTATTTCAAAAAACAAAAAAACTTTTTTTAAATAATAGCAAAACAACTAAATAACCCCTACAAGATAAGCCCCAGCTGTGAGGGAACTAAAAATAAGTTTTTTTGAGTGGGTAGTTTATTTTTTATATGCTCCCTAATGTAAACACTAAAAAAAGTAAATATAAAATTAAAATTATTCTATTTTTTAGTTATTTAGTTTGTTTGTCACTAAGCCATTTTTGCAGTGATAACATTTTTTATATCTCAAAAATAAATAAAATAAAAAGTTTACATTATTATTTTCTCGATTCTTAGGAAGTTTGTGCGGAAAATAAAAAAAAATTGAAATACGTTTTTTGAATTACCTCCAGATTTATCTGGAGGATAATAAAAAAATTCAATACTTGGCTTTAGCCAAAATCTCTGCACTTTTCAAATTGATATTTTTTAAATAAATGCCATTTCTATTCATACAAAAGAAAATTATATCCGCAATAAGTTCCCATTAACCATTATTTTTATTCTAATTAATTTTATCTTCTGCGAAATTTATTAGATCTCAGTACATTACTAAGAAGTTATTGAAATTCATCAAATTTTTCAAAAATCGTGCTGTCCCAAATCGATTGCAAAATTTATACTTAAACCAACTGAAATTACTACTTTTCTTTATTCCAACAAAAAACCGTGTTCATATACTTTTGGTTCTATTTTTTTTGCCAAAACTTTTAATTTTTCACGCAATGCATCAATATATTTCATATATGTAGTATCTTTGCTTTTGTGGTTCATTTTTCCTGATTCATTTCTGCCCTGAAAATGCTCACGAATATCGTACAAACTTGCATTGGCATTATAGGCACCCAAAGCAATTGTTATATTTTCATACGCAGGAAATGTTTGGCTGTGGTAATATTTCCAGAGTTCGAGTCCTGCCTCAAAAACTTCTTTTGCTTCTTTTGAAAATACCAAAGGTGTGTCTCGAATTACTTTTTTTGTTTTGGTAAGTAATTTATTTTCATTATCATTTTTTAGTTTTCCTGCGATAAATTTCGCCATAAATCGACTTTCAAAACTTTCTTTTGCATTGACTTCTTTTTCAGTGAATGGAATCCAATGATTTATACCATCTTTACTTGTTATTCTATTTTGTCCATGAAAAAGTGTGAAGGCTATACAATCATTTTGAAATATTATATCTGTTTCCCAAGTATCTTTTGGGGCTAAAAACTGGTCTCGGTCATTCAACCAAGTGGCTTCAAAAACCTGTCTAACTGTAAAATAAATACAGCCTTGAAAAATATTATTATTTGTAAAGGCATAATAATTTACGTGTCGTGTTCCATGCAAAACAGTTATATTTAAAAAATTATTATTTTGAAAATCTGGTGATGGATTTTCCATAAATGCAAAATTATCAGATTTCTTATCATCAAATAATTTTATCCATTTATTAATACTTTGTGGCAAATCACCATAGAATTTTTTTACACCAATATTTTTTTTATTTCTATTAAATATATCACAATGAATATTGGAAATTTTATCTTTTTTAGCTAAATCCCAAACGGTAAAACCTATAGGAAAAGCACCTTTTACGTTATCAAAAGTGTCAGCAGGCACAACAAAACCAGTTAAATATTTTGCTAAAAAATATTGTTTGAATTTTACAAAGTTTGACCCTTGCACAAATTTTAATGTGGAAAATTGTGCTAATTTTGCGTCAGGAATTTTATCATAAATAACGCACATAAAAAGAGCAAAAAGTTCATTAGACCCACCATTAATTTTACTTCTATATATTTCACGTGCTTTATTATTTTTGGCAACTCCTGATTTATTTTCTCCTGTTTTAGTTACAGTTCGGGTATTGGTTGCCTCCGCATAAGGCGGATTGATATAAATTACTAATTTTTTCCTTTTTTCAGGATCATTGATAATGCTTTGTAAATTTTTTGGGAGTTTTTTAAAATCATCATTCAAAAAATCAAATTGAAAAACATTATTTTCTACTAAATTCGCTCCATTTTTTATACGGTCTTTTATGACATCAATATCTTGTCTATCCAACGTAGAAGCATAAATATTGAATGTGTTGGTTAGACCTGTCAATAAATTTCCTGTGCCACAAGCGCAGTCCCAAATATAATATTCATCTTGCCAATTTTCGCCCAAAACATCAGTAAGGTATTTTTGAGAAAGTTCTACCCAAATTTGTGGCGTAAAAAAACTACCTTTTCGCTCTCTCACATCTTGCGGCACGAGCAAATCTCTCCGACCTATAATATAATCCCAATATTCTTCTTTGGGAGGACGTTCATATTTATTCCAAAACTGCGTATGTGCGACTTGTTTATCAGAAAAATGCGAAGAAGATACATCAAACATACCCATATCATTTACTTTGCGAGCAGATTCGTAATGATTGTTTTTGAGTAACACATACAAACTATCTTTCAAAGATTGATTATTATCTGAGAGTAAATCAGCCAAATAAAAATCTCCATCGATGATATTATTTTTTTTAGCCACATCCCAATTTACGCCAATGGTTGGTTTTACGGTTTGTAGCCATTTGTTATAAATCGTAATAAAATTATTTTTGTCAATTTTAGTTTTAATAAACCCAAAATTTCCTATTTTGAAATTATCTTTGATAAAATTATTGAGTTCTTTATCGTCTTTTTCATAGTAAAAAAGCAATGATTTTTCATCAATATTACTTTTTACTTTTTCATGAATCAACTTAAATTCTCTACTATTATGGTTAGAGGGCGTAACATTCCAATTAAAATCATTGATATAAAAAATTTCTTGTATTTCGTTATAAGGGACGAAAGCGATTTTTTCACCATCAAAAGCACCGAGCATATTTGGTGGCAAAAATTTATCAAAAGTTCTTGCTTTTCCTATGGTCAAAATAAGTTGTGTAATAGATTTGGACAAATCTGAATTACCAGTTTTTGCCTCTGCCCATAAAAGCGATTCTCGTTCCGAAATGTCTTGAGATTCTTGAAACATTGCCACACAAAAATCTATGTTTCCTATCATTTTGGTACAATCGTATATCCAAAAATAATCTATGGCTATTTTATTTTTAATTTCTTGTTCTTGTATATTTTGATATTTCATTTTGTTTTTTTATAATTTTCCAACAAAATTACTTTTTTTGTTTAAAAAAAACAAATAATTATAAAAAAAATCGTAAAAAAAGTAAAAATCTATGGTGTGAAGATAAAATAAGGGGACATTTAAAAATAAATTACCCTCTTTTTCTAGCGCCATTACTCCAAGAATAATTACGACTTCTATTGATATCATCATCATCTACTTGTCCTTCGATTTTCTTAGGTGCTTTTACATCATTGTTATTTTGTTATGCTTGAATTGTGTGGTTTAAAATTGCTAATAATAAAATAAGCAAAGAGATTATTAAACTTTTCATTGTTTATGTTTTTTTTAATATAATTTTTATTTCTATTAGTAAGACACTTTATCTAAAAATTCATTACATAAAATTCATTACATAAAATTCATTACATTTATCCAATAAAAAAAGAAAAATATATCAAGATTTATATGATTTTAATAATTTTTAAGATTTATTAACTTGATAATCAACGATTTACATATTTAAAAAATATAAAACCGACTACTTTTGACTACAATCGAAAACAAAAAAAAGAAGTTATCAATTTTGATAACTTCTTTTTTTTGTATATATTAAAGTGCAGTGATAAAATTATCTACCTTGTTTACGTCTTTTCTCACCACTTCTTTCACCTGCTAAAATCATAGCACAACGGAAACCCAAATATGATTTTTGATCACTTTTGTCTAAAAATCTTCTTGTACCTGGTGAACACCAATAAGCAACATCTTTCCAAGAGCCACCTTTATATACTCTTGAATTATCATCAATCAAAGAATTAGGTTTATCAAATTGGGGATTGTATGGACTTTTTTGATTTTTTGCTGCTGGAGCTCCTGGATCTTGATAAACAGTTTTAGATGTATCACTTCTTAATTTTGTACTATCTAAGCGTTGGCGACGATAAGGATTTAAGTCATCAACATCTCTGAAAGCCAAAGGACGATACACGTCATCAACCCATTCACTCACGTTTCCACCCATATTATACAAACCATTATCATTTGGAGGATAAGAGAATATATATTCTGTAATCAACGCACCATCATTCAATTTACCTGCAATACCTGCATAATCACCACGTCCACGTTTGAAATTGGCTAACATGTGTCCCATTTCATATTTTTTCGTATCGTAAGGATTACGAACTGCGTGTCCGTCCCAAGGATAAATACGTCCGTTGGTTTGATTTTCATCGTTATATTGTGTACCAATCAATGCTTTTGCTGCATATTCCCATTCTGCTTCAGTTGGAAGGCGATAATCAGGTACTACAAAACCAGATTCCAAAGGCACTTTTTCACCTGCTGCAAAGTTAGGCAAAGATTCAATTTTACCATCTTTTTGAGCTGCTTTCGCAAGGTTTTCATTCACAATCATTGTACGCCATTTGCAAAATTCTTTTGCTTGCGTCCAAGAAATACCTACTACAGGGAAGAAACGGAAGCCCGGATAACGCAAATAGTTCGCTACATAAGAGTCATTAAACGCTAATTCAGATGCCCATACAGTTGTATCAGGCAACAAAACTTGTTTACGATAATCTTCTAAGTTTACACCACTTGGCAAACGGTCAGCATTTTCTTGTTTTTCGTAGAAGTTCATATATTCCAACCAGTGGATATTAGCTACTTCGGTTTGATCCATGAAGAAAGACTGAATACTGGCAGCACGTTCTACATTATCTCTTGTAAAAAGAATATCTTCTTCACTTGACCCCATTACAAATCTACCTCCTTCGATAAATACTAAATTAGGCGCATCAGGTTGTCCTTCGTATTCTTTTACGGTGAAGCTATTTTGAGGATCTTCCTCACTATTATATAACACTCCCGTAACCATACTACGTTGTCCCTTTTTGTGAACATTTGTACTATTTTGAAATTCATCTTTTCTCTTGAATAAAAAACAAGAAGTTAAAAGGGTAGAACACAAAATAAATACACCAGCTTGTTTTAAAACATACAAAATTGGCTTATTCATACTTGTTAAACAATTATTATTTATTTATTATTTTATTTTATTACTTATGTTGTATTTAAAAACACTAATTATGCCAAATCATAACATATAATTATAACTTTTAGTATCAATTAGTATTTGGTTTGCAAAAATATTGATATTTTTTGAATAATCAAAATTTTAAATTGAATATTTCTATTCTTTTCTTTTTTACGCAAAAAAATCAAAAAAGTTTCAATTAAAAGATATTTTTATAGAAAGAAAAAAAATTAAATCTATTTATGATTCTTTTTGACTTTGTTTTTCGTCTTCTTTGCCATACGCTTCTAATATTTTTCTCACTAATTTATGCCTTACCACGTCTTTTCCATCTAAAAACACAAAACTAATGCCCGGAATACCTTTTAAAATTTGCATTGTTTCGACTAAACCTGATTTTTGTTTGCGAGGTAAATCAATTTGCGTCTGATCACCTGTAATAATCATTTTAGAATTAGGTCCCAAACGTGTTAAAAACATTTTCATTTGCATAGGAGTTGTATTTTGTGCTTCATCAAGCAAAACAAAAGCATTATTCAAAGTACGCCCACGCATATATGCCAAAGGAGCAATTTCAATAATTCGTGTATCGATATAATTTTTAAGCTTTTCAGCAGGAATCATATCGTCCAAAGCATCATAAATTGGTCTTAAATAAGGGTCAATTTTTTCCTTTAAATCACCGGGCAGAAAACCTAAATTTTCGCCTGCTTCTACTGCAGGTCTTGTGATAATAATTTTTTTAACAATTTTATCTTTCAAGGCTTTCACCGCCAAAGCAACAGCAATAAATGTTTTTCCTGTTCCTGCGGGTCCAATAGCAAACACTAAATCATCTTTTTGAGAAGCTTTTACCATCTCAATTTGATTGGTAGTTTTAGGTTTTACGACCAGCGAGCCGGGTCCGTGAACCAATATATCGCTTTCATTGATTTTTTCTTCTTCTTTTAAAGCGCTTTCAGTACCATCATTAATATAAGCATCTACATTTTCAGGCGTAATTTTCCCAAATTTACCATAATGTAAAATTAATGAATTAAGAATTTCATTGATACGTAAAATTTCAGTAGTTGAACCCTGAATACGTATTTCTTCCCCGCGTGCAATAATTTTGCTTTTGGGAAATGCGTTCATAATTTTTCGAAAATTGATGTTATCAACACCTAAAAACTCTACTAATGTAACGCCAGTGAGTTGAATAATTTTTTCTACCAAGTAGTTTTTATAGATTAAAAATGAATACTATAACTTATAATAATACGTTTTTTGTGTTAAAAAAGTTTACATAATGCTATATATTTTTATTTTTCTTCCAAAATATATTCCAAACTTGCCCACATATCCAAAAAACGTTTTTCAATTTGGCGAAGAAATAATTCATCTGTGGCTATTTTTTCGACTTCTGCTTGGTCTGCTACTTCAAATTCGGGAATTTTATAGGTTTGTTCTAATAAACCTTGTTCATATTTTAAAATATATTTATGATTCCAACTATATAATTGAATAGATAAATTATCATTTGGAATGATTTTAATTAAACGCATATTGTTTTTTTTTTGTTAGAAATTACGAAATTTTTCGCCGTAAATTTTTTATTTATATTGCTTAAAATGTATTGAAAAAAATAAAATAAATTACTCTTTTCGAGGTCTATTGTCAGGCATTGGATAATCAAAAGGCTCCATATCTGCTTCCACTTCGTGTCCCAAAATAGTTCCCAAACACAACGCCAGCCAAATTTGAGTGCCTTTATAGTCTTGTCCACCATTATGACGCACATAAAGATAAGAAACATCAATGACTTCATCATAAGGAATAGTAGTTGGGCTATAATTTTTAGGCATCATATTTTCAATTTCAAATACTCCAATCACTAAACCTTTTAATGTAACTTCGTATTTATCAGGAAAATCTTCCGATTTTTGATACGAAATTCTTTCTATTTCAATCAAACGTGGAATATCTTTGACCAAAGGATTGGACAAGCAATAAACAATCACATCACTTTCGTAATCTAAATAAGTTTTAATCATTTTTGCTTCTTGCTCTGTGAAATATCTTTTTTGGGTTTGAGCCGACACAAAATTATTTATCAAAAATAAAAATGTGTATAAGAGTAAAATATTTTTTAATTTCATAACGGTTGATAATGTAATACCTTGATATATACTTGTTTTAAGCAAAAAGTATTCATTTTTATATTTTTTTTGAAATTATGTAAATAATTTTTTTTGTATATATAATAACAAAATATATTTTAAATTATTATACATGCATGTTAAAATATTTAACATAAATAAATAAAAATCACTCAATTACTTCATAAATAGTGGCGTTATAACCTTCGTTCTCATTTTGGGATAAAGGTAAATTTTCTATTATTTTTTTTCTCAAATTATCAATCGGAATATATAAAATTGCTTTTATTTTTAGTTTTTTATTTTTTGAAAAGTAATAATTGATAATATTACTATGTTTTTTTTTGCTTTGATTGGTAATAATTAAATATTGATATTTAAAAATTTCACGTTGTTTTTTTTCTCTTTTTTCTAATTCATCATATACTTCAAATAATTGATATTGACTTCCTGCGTGTGTAACTGCGTACATATACAACGCTTCGCCTATGACTTTACTATTTTTTGGAATATTTTTTTCGATAAATTCACGAGCAGTTGTCATATTTCTTTGTGGATAAGTTAAAAAAACTTGTATATTTTTTAGAGAAAAATAGACGAAATTAAAACTTAACAATACGCCTAAAACAACGAAATAAACCGCTTTTTTGTTGATAATTTCTAAAAAATATATCAATAATAAATAATAAAAACAAAGAATAAAAATAGAATATTGTCCATAATCTTTCACCAAAATATGAAACGAAATAATCAATACAAAAAAAACAAAAATTTCAATTTTTTTAGTGCTTTTTTTGATTTTTTGAATATGAAATAAAGCCAGAATAATCACCAAAAATAACATTAAAAGTAATAAATATTGATGTTTTGGAATGTATAAAGTGCCACCAACAAACCAACCAAATAACGAACTTTCTTTATTGATAATCGCTCCTACGCCAATAAAATTTTGTAAAAAATTGGTAAAACTTCCAAAAGCAACAAAAATCCAAATGGAATAAAAACCAATCACAATCAAGAGTGATAAAATGCTTTTTTGAAATGTGATGAGGATTGATTTTTGGGTAGAATATACAGATAAAATCAATAAAAAACCTAATCCTACGCCTGCAAAAGCACTTCTTGGAGTGATTAACAAAGCCAAAACGCCTAAAAAACTTCCTACAAAAATATGAAAATAAGTTGGTTTTGAAAGCCTATCAAAAGCCAATAAAATCAAAAAAGTAGCCGTTAAATCCATTCTTCCCTCGTGCAAACAAAGGTTAAAAAATGGGTCAAAAAGAAAAATAAATAACCAAATTTTTTGATATGGATTATCTGTATTTTTTTTCCAAAACCAAAAAACAACGCATAAACCTGCTAAAAAATTACATAATCTAAAACCAAAAATAGAATCTCCTACAATGAATTGAAAAAAAATAACTAAATAAAAATAAATAAAACCATAGATTTTAATTTCATCTTCAAAAACAATAATTGGAATTTGAAAACTATTATTTTGCCATAAATTATCAGCCAAAGATTTAAAAAAAACTTCATCAAACCAAGGCAAAGGCACTTTATCGAGAGTGAAAATTTGTAAAAGAAACCAAATACAGAGTAAAAATAAAAATATTTTTGATTGATTTTTAGGCTGCATTTTGATGTTTTTGAAAGAAAAAATTTATGTAAATTTTGTATATTTTGATGGAATAAATACGAATTATTTTTTTGTATAATTATATTCGTGTCTTTTTATCCATTCTTTTGTTCCTTCAAATAAAATTTCTTTTCGTTTACTGAAAATATTTTTGCCAACAATATAAGTATGACGAATAATGGCAGGTTTATTATCATTGCCATCTTTTTCTGTTTTTTCTGTGATGATTTCGAGGTTGCCATCATCTAATTTTCGCCTTGATTTCACGCTTTCTTTGTCTATCAATTTTCCATCTTGACTAATCACCATTGTATAACTCGAATTGGCTTTAGGTTCGTCAGGATAAATATTATCAATCACAAAACTTTTATCTTTTTTATTTTTTTTGACTTCAATATCAGCAGGCATCGTATAAGGTTTGCCCGAAGAATAATCGAGATAAGTAAGCGTACCTTTCCAACTTCCTACTAATACATCAAAATCTTTCGCAGATATTTTATTTTTTTGAGCAAAAATTGGAAAAATAGTGATAAAAAAAGGAACTATTATCGTAAAAATAATTTTGATTTTCATTGTGTTTTATGTGAATATGTATGGGAGAAAAATTTATTTTTTATGTTGTAAAATATGAGAAAATAGTGGTGCTAAACTTCCTAAAAGCAACAAAATAGCTGCAAAAGGCAGAAATAAATATAAACCTGAACCCAATTTTGTAGATTCTAAAGGCATATAACGCAACAAACCTAAGCCAATAAATTGCTCCAACATATAAGGAAAAAAAATAATCGCAGGCAAAATAATATATACAGAATTTAACAACAAAAGCAATAGATAAACGCCCAAAATACCCAAACCAATGATGCCAATTCCTTGTAATCCTGTATTAGTTATGGTAGAAGTATCGCTTATTTTGATAGTTGTCCAAGTCAAAAAATGTGAAAAAACACCCAAAATAGCACCCAAAAATCCAATAGCACGCAATAAAAATATGCCAATATGTGCGTTTCCTTGTAATAAATTCATACTATTTTTTATTGAAAATGATTATATATTTTTTTTAAAACTTCTTTTTATTCACACAAAAATAATACAAATTCACCAAAAAAACAAATGAAATTTCAATTAAATTCAAAAAAATATGCTTTTTAAGAATGTTTATTTTGATGAATTATTAGTTAATATTCATTTCGTACTTTGGCGTATTCAATGGCTTTGTGTAATTTCTCTTTCAGCAATTCCATTGGTGGTAAAATAGTAAGATATTCTGCCACACGAATATTACTTTTTTCTAAATCTAAGAGCTCAATATGCTCCTCATTTTTTCCACTGCAAAGAATCAAACCAATCGGTGAATTTTCGCCATCTACTTTTTCATATTTTTCCAGATAACGCAAATAAAGTTCCATTTGTCCTTTATAACCTGCTTCAAAATCGCCCAATTTGAGGTCAAGAGCTACCAAACATTTGAGTCTTCGATGATAAAAAAGCAAGTCAATATAATAATCGGTGTGGTCTATCGTAATACGTTTTTGACGTGACAGAAAAGCAAAATCACTCCCTAATTCAATCAAGAAACGTTGCAATTCGGCAAGTATAGCATTTTCCAAATCTTTTTCAGAATAAGTATCTTTTAAACCTAAAAAATCTAAGAAATAAGGGTCTTTAAAAATAAGGTCAGGGCTGATTTTTTGGGCATTTTTCAAATTTTTTAATTCGTTTTTAATTGTTTCATCAGGTTTTTTAGAAATAGCCGTTCTTTCGTATAACATAGATTTGATGCGATCTTGCAAAGTACGTGTACTCCAACGTTCTGATTTGCACATTTCCAAATAAAATTCTCGTTTGAGTGGCTCGCTTATATAGGCAATTTGTCTAAAATGTGTCCAACTTAATTTTCCACTCAATGCGTGGAAAATGTTTTCATCTTCAAACACCTCAAATACTTTCATTGCATTGAATAAATTACTTTTATTGTAACCCTTGCCATATTTTGTGATTAGAGTTTTACTTACTATTTCGATAAATTTTTGTCCATAATCAGCTTTTTGATTTTGCAAAAGTACTCCTTTTATCTCTTTTCCTATATGCCAATATAGGTTACTCATAATTGTATTCACGCTCAAAGCTACCTGATAGGTACTTTGAACAATAAGTGCTTCTATTTTTTCAAGACTTTGTTTTTCTATATTTTCCATTGCTTATTTTATTTATTTGAGTAATAAATTTATTTTACTTGTCTAAAAACTATTCAAAATTTTGGTTAATCCATTCTGCTAAAAACCAAATTCCAAAAATTTCGTTGCTAAAATCCATTTTTTTAGTTTGATGTTTTTGCCAAATATCATTAAAAATAGTGTATGGTAAATACTCAAAAATAATATGATTTTTAGTTAATGTATTGATAATCATTTCTTTATATTTTTTTTGTCTTATCCATTCTCCAAAAGCCATTCCAAAACCTTCTTTCTGACGATTGGCAAATTCTTGTCCGCCTTTTTGAATCAATAATTGTTTGAGCAACCATTTTTTGCCATTTTTTAGTAAAAATTTTCCTTCTATATTATCAACAAAATTAATAATTTCATTGTCCAAAAAAGGAACTCTTATTTCAATTCCTGCTAACATTCCCGCCAAATCATTTATTTTTAGAATATCTTCACTCAAAAAATGCGTTTTTTCGTATGTTAAAGCCCATTTTAAATCATCTTTTGAGTCGATATTATTTTCTTTTTCGATAATATTTTTTATATTCCAATGCGTTTGTGTAAAATTAATGAAAGTATTTTGCGTATTTGTATCTATTTTTTCGACTAATTTTTTCCATTTTCTTGATAAAAATTGGGTTGGAATATTTTTAAATAAATAAATCCAAGACGTACCAAATATTTTTTTTAATCGTAAATAAGTAGAAAATGCTTGATGGCGATGATACCCTGCAAACATTTCGTCTGCTCCTGCACCTGTCAAAACGACCTTATGCGTGTGTGAAGCCTTTTTTGATAAATGATAAGTCAATAAAAAAGCCGCATCTGCGATTGGATTATCAATTTTTGAAACAAACGTTTGAAAATCATCTAAAATATCACTCGTAATCAAAACAGGTTCCCAATTTGCCCCGAATTTTTTGGCTGCTTTTTCTGCAAAATAAGTATCTTGCGAAACAAATTGCATCTCTTTTTTTTCGTGAATAATCGTAAAAGCCGTTGGATTTGGATAATTATTTTCTTGTAAATATGCCAATAACAACGTAGAATCAACTCCTCCACTCAAAAAAACTCCCACAGGCACATCAGCCAAACATTGAGATAAAATAGATTTTTGTAAGATAGTATCGAGGCGTTTTATAGGATTTTTTGCCCCGCCCCAGCCCTCCCCAGAGGTGAGGGAGTTTTTTGCCTTTGTTCCCTCCCCTACGGGGAGGGTTAGGGTGGGGCAGATATTCTCAAAAAAAGTTTGATTTTTTTCTACAAATCGATTGTATAAATAAGGTAATATTTGCGAAGTATTTAATTTTTTTTCTACTAAATTAGTGGCTAAAATTCCTTTTATTTCAGAAGAAATCAATAAATAATCGTCATTTTCAAAAATATATAAAGGTTTTATGCCTAATTTATCTCTGTTAAATGTAATTTTATTCGTCAATAAATCTATAAAAATATATGCATAAATACCGTTTAATTCGCTTTCATTTTTATTTTCTATTAAAAAATACAACAAAACTTCTGTATCAGAATGAGTTTTGAAAGTATATTTTTTGGATAATTCATCTTTTAAGACTTGATGATTATAAATTTCACCATTAAAAATCAATACAAATCTTTTATCCTCCGAAAAAAAAGGTTGATTGGCTTGTTCAGATAAATCTAAAATTTTAAGGCGATTATGACCAATATATAAATTTTGATGACAAAAAAAAGTGCTATTTTCTTTTCCTCGATGCAAAATTGCTTCGTTCATCAACAGAATAATTTTGTCATCATATTGATTTTTTTTGTCTAAAAAAAGATTGATGCCACACATTTCTGGTTATATTTTGGCTTATTTATTCTATTTCAATAATCTTATCAAAGCAATTTCGGTGGCTAAAAATACCAAAACAATTATCAACATATATTTCCAAAGATTGTATTGAATATTTTTATCTTTGAATGTTTGCACAAAATTTTTCGCTTTTTGAATGTCATAAATTTGCACATTTTTTTGATTGCTAAATCTACTTTGTAATTCTTGTGGCGTATAAAAATTTATATTTGATTCTATTTTATCATAATTCAAAGCAATTATATTTTCAACTTTATTATTCAATCTTAATTCATAAAAACCTGCTTCTGTGATTTGTTCAGGCAATTCCAAAGTCAATTCATCATCACGCATTACTTGTGCAGGAACGTATTTTTGTTTATCCTTGACGAGTTCATATTGTAGATTTTTTTGCGTTTTATTGACTTTTATTTTAATCGTTTTTTCTGAAAAATGATAGGATAATCTTTCCGAATTTGATTTGCTCAAAGCGGCAATTTTATACATCAAAGGCACAAAAAGTGCGTGTTTTCCCAAATTTGAATAACTAATTTGCAAAGGCGAATTAGACAAATACACTATCCCATTGCCCACCAAAAAACGACTCATCGAAGGTTGTCTTGTTTTTGATTTAAGTAAATTTTCGCCTGCATCTGCCCATCTAATGACCGCATTGGCATAAGGCATAGTCAAATTTTGAGGTATTTTTTCGAATATTCCCCTAAAAAAAGGCTGTTGAATATCAGGTGGCAAAAGTTCCGCACTCGTACCCGTACGCAAAGAATCATTTTCAACAATTTTTAAATTCCCAATATTTAATTTTTTCAAAAAATCTAAAAAAGCATTTGTTGGTTTTTCGTTTGGATATATCAATAAACTTCCACCATTTTGCACAAATTTTTGTAATTGATTAGCAATTTCGCCTTCTATATTACTTACTTCATCTAAAATTAAAAGTTCTGCTTTTTGCAATTTATCATTATCTAAATTATTGATATTCAATTTTTTATGTTCAAAAACACTTTCATTTTGATAAACACTTTCTATAAAATTAGTCGTATTTTTTTCAAATAATTGAATAATTTGAATAGTAGGCGAAGCATTCAACGTAAAGAAAAATTCATTGTCAAAAGTAATCGGATAATCTTCAAAAACGATTTTTCCTTTCTTTTTTCCGCCTTCTGTAATCGTAAAATTGAACGTCGTTTGAGCCGTACTATTGGCAGGAATATTCAAAGAAGCCGTCGAAACTTGTTGGTCATTCAAATATAATTTCAAAGATAAATTATTGACTTGTTCAGTTTTATAATTTTTTATTCTGATATTTATTTGATTGGTTTCTGAGGCTTTTATAAATGGATTTTCAAGCCACAACGAGTCTACGGCAATATTTGGCGTTTTTTCAGCACGCAAAGGCACTAAATAATATTGTTGTGTGCTATCCAATTTGAGCAAAGACAAATCGCCTACGGTTGATTTTTGAAAATCAGAAAACCAAAAAATTTGATTTTTTCGATTGGGCGAATATCTATTGACCAAATTATTTTGCCTTTGATTGACAATATTTAAGTTTCTATAATTTCCTGTCAATCTCAACTTTGTCAATCTATCTGCAATTTTTTCGGAAGTAGAAGGATATTGTTCAATATTTTCAAAATTATTCGTTAATAATTGAAATTGCATCGATTTTGGATATACTTTTATCAAATCTTGTGCATATCTAATACCCAAATCTAAGGCTTTTTCGTTCCCGATTTCATTTTGCATACTGAAAGAATTATCTAAATAAATGCTCGCTAAATTTCCTGAATTTTGAATATTTTTTCGATGAATACTTGGAATAAAAGGTTGTGCAAATGCCAATACTAAAAAAATAATCGCACCAATTCGAGTCAATAAAATCAGCCATTCGCGTATGCGTTTGTAGGTTTGTGTTTCTGCTTTTACTTCTTTTAATAATCTTACTTGGCTAAAATATATAGTTTTTACACGTCTAAAATTCAATAAATGAATTAAAATTGGTATCAAAACGGCTAATAAAGCCCATAAAAATTGAGGATATACAAATTGCATAAATGATTTGTCGATGTATCGAAAATAATTAGTAAATGCAAATTTATACTATTTATATGAAAAAAAATATTTTTTTTTGATTTTTTAACAAAAGTAAGTTTTTTGCGTCAATATTTTTAGTTTTTTTAAATACAACATTGACAGGCTTTATTCACATTTTTTTTTGCTTTTTCATTGCCTATTTTTTTGGCTTTAATCCAATCTTGGCAAGCTTGTCTAATTTGTTTTTGTTGATATTTTATAATTCCTCTATTCGTGAGTGCTTTGGCGTGTTCGGGGTCATTTTGTAATACTTGCGTATAGTCTTGCAATGCTTCTTTTGGTTTTAATGATTTTTGATAAGCCAAACCACGATTAAAATACAAACTATTCAAATAAGGAGCGTTGGGCAAATGTAAAATGGCTAAATCGTAATCTTTGATGGCTAAATTATAATTTCTCGTTTTCAAATATGCTTGCGCCCTGCCTGCATAAGCCTGTTTTGCATTAGGATTGATACGCAAAGCAATTGTATAGTCTTCGATAGCCGATTCATAATTTCCTGCATATCTACGACTTCTGGCTCTTTTTAAATAAGCCTCTCCCCAATCATTTTTTTCTTTGATTGCCATATCAAAATCATTTGCAGAGCCAATAAAATTGCCATTTTTGAATTTTACAATGCCATCATCAAAATATTCTTGAGGTGTTTTTTTTGGTTTTTCTTCTGTTTCCTCTTTTTTTTGCTCTGGATTAGTTTGAGCAACTATATTGAAAGATAAAGTCATTAAAAACAAAATAAATACATATATTTTCATAAAAAATTATTTGTTTGATGTGTTTGATTTATTATATTTTTTAGTAATACTTTTATAAATATTTGGTAAATAAAAAACAAGCCCATAACTATAATATGCTCCATCAAAATCTTGTGCTAGACTTGCTTCTTGCACATTAGAAACTACTTGACGAATACCTACTGCAGCTTTTGCACCTACCCAATTAGTTGCTCGCCAATGAAAAGAAATTCCTAATTGAACAGGAACAAAACTTGTTTTCAAATCTTTTAGAACTCTTCCATCAGGCAAAGTTACTTTGTCTGTCATTTGTGCAAAACCTATTTCGGTTGGTATGCCCATTTCTATATACCTTGTGTTGAGAAAAATATAATTGAAGCAAAAACTAAAATAGTTAATTTTAGCATTTTCATCGAGAGTAACAATGGCTAATCTATTTCTATTTTTAACTTTAATAGCGGATTGAGAATTTTGTGTTAGCCAATAATATCCAAGCGTCATTTGATATTTTCCATGACTTCTTGCCCCAATTTGAAATCCTTGAATAGTAATTGGTGCGTCTTTTAAAAAGGATTGTCTTACGTCCATGTTCGCAACGGGTATCCATTTTGCTTGCTTATGAGCGTAATACTGCCAATCATTTTTGAAAGTTTTAGTAATCGTATCTTGTCCAAAAACTACCTGCCAACTTATCAATACAATACTAAAAAATATTATTTTTTTCATTTGTTTTTATAGGTTTAAAATCTTTGACTGTTTGCAAAAGTAATCATTATTTGATAAAATCACAAAAAATCATAAAAGATAGACTACATAAGTAATAAAAAGTTTAATATTTCATCAATAAAAAAGTTATCCAATATATTTTTTATACGTTTCTAAACATCTATTGCGTGCAAAAGTATGCTCAACTATTGGTTTTGGATAGTTAAAACTACTCAATTCAGGAATCCATTTTTTAATATAAATAAGTTGTTTATCAAATTTTTCAGCTTGCGCAGTAGGATTAAAAATTCTAAAATAAGGAACAGCATCACAACCCGAACTTGCTGCCCATTGCCAACCACCATTATTAGCAGATTTATCAAAATCTAATAATTTTTCTGCAAAATAAGCCTCGCCCCAACGCCAATCAATCAATAAATGTTTTGTCAAAAAACTTGCCACTATCATACGCACACGATTGTGCATATAGCCTGTGGCGTTCAATTCACGCATTCCAGCGTCCACAATAGGATAACCTGTTTGTCCTTGACACCATTTTTCAAATTCTATTTTATCATTTCTCCATTCTATTTTATCATAATTAGGTTTGAAAGAATTATTGGCAACGTGTGGAAAATTAGACAAAACCATCATATAAAAATCTCTCCAAATCAATTCATTTAAAAAACCTGCATTGTGTTTTTGGGCAATTTTTGCTAATTTTCGAATACTAATCGTACCAAAACGCAAATGAATACCTAAATAAGTTGTGCCTTTGATGGCGGGAAAATTACGTTGTTCTTCGTATTTTTCTATGATATTCAAATCAAATTTATCCAACGGAAAGTCGACTGAAATAGGTTTGAAATTCATTTGTTCCAAGGAAATAAGTTCCTTATTTAGAAATTTTTGTTTATCTAAAAAATGTTCAAAATATTTTTCTGTCGGATAAGATTTTAAATAATAATCATTTAATTTTGCTTTCCATTTTCTCGAATAAGGCGTATAAACGCTATAAGGTTTTTTAGCATCAGTTAAAATTTCTTGTTTTTCGAAAATAACATGGTCTTTGAATGTCAATAATTCAATATTTTTGGTGGCTAAAAAACGTTGTATCGAAGCATCTCTTTCTATGCCATAAGATTCGTAATCATGATTGGTAAAAACTTTCTCGAGGTGATAATTTTGTGTTAATTGCTCAAAAATTTCTATTGGCTTTCCATAATAAACCGCTATATCGCTCTTCAATTCATTGAGTTTTTTTTTGAGATGTTGAATAGTTTGATAAATAAAATTAACTCTTTTGTCTTGTCTATCATTCAAAATGTCAATAATATCAGCATCAAAAATAAAAATAGGTACTACATTTTTGCTATTTTTTAAGGCGTGATATAAGCCTGCATTGTCTTCTAATCGTAAATCTCTACGAAACCAAAAAATATTTGTTGTATTCATATTCTAAAAATCAAAAAAACAAGGAAAATGTTTTGATTAACAAATATTTTTTTTCTAATAAATTTCGTTTACATTTGTAATCAAAATAAAAAATTGAAAAAATGCGTAAACTAAAATTAGATGAATTAGGGCGATTGAGTGTGGAAGAATTTAAAAATATTGATAAAAATAATTTTATAGTTATTTTGGATAATATCAGAAGTATGATGAATGTAGGCTCAGCCTTTCGTATTTGTGATGCGTTTAATGCCGAAAAAATATACCTCGTAGGCATCACAGGTACTCCTCCACATCGAGAAATTCAGAAAACTGCTTTGGGTGCAACCGAAACTGTGGCTTGGGAATATGTAGAAAATATATTGGTTTTGATAGAAAAATTAAAACAACAAAATTATGAAATTTTGGCAGTAGAACAAACTGATAATAGTGTGTTTTTACCTCAATTCAAACCAACATCTGACCAAAAATATGCTTTTATTTTTGGCAATGAAGTAGAAGGAGTGTCAACAGAAGCCATCAAAGAAGTATCAAATTGCCTCGAAATTCCACAATTTGGCACTAAACATTCGCTCAATGTTTCGGTCAGTATTGGCATTGTGATTTGGGATTATTTAACTAAAATATAAAAAAAATAAATGGTTTTCTCGAAAGAAAGCCATTGATAAAATTTTATTCAAAATCTAAAATAAAACGTCAAAAAAATATAATATTTCAAATTTATATCAGGTAATATATCTTTTAATTGCCCTTTGTTCCTGCTAAGTGTAAAAAAGATAATGACAGAGAAAGAGGTAAAAAATTAACAAAAAGAATGAAACAAAAAGTACTCAAAAAGTTAAAAAAGATAGAGAAAAATCAAAAAAATGAATAACAACTAGAAAAATATTTGTACAAAATAAAAAATGACTACCTCTAACGAAAGTCAAAACTAAAGTCTTGTCCAAAGTCTAAATAATGTTTCAATCTTTGAATAATGAAAAAAAACAAAAAAATGGCTTTTCGTAAAAAAAGCCATTTTTAAATAGGATGTTAAAAACTTAAAATTTATTTTCCTTCTACATATTCAGTCAATTCTTTTACACTCAAATCAAAAGAAAAAGATTCGTTTAATTCATAATAATTATTTTTATTTTGACAATAATTATGAGCAAATTTAGCATAGTCTAATTTTGTTTTTTCAAAACTTAATTCTTTCATAACTGTTTTTATTTGATCCACAGAAAGACAATTTACTTTTGTGAATTGTTTTGCCACGCTCATTTTAGTGTCTTCAAAAGATTGACTTTTTAAAGATTTTAATGCCTTTGAAAAATCAGCATTATTCATTGGAGATTGACAATTATTTGTGTTAGTGTTTTGGTTATTATTATTTTGATTGTTTTGGTTATTGTTGTTTTGATTGTTTTGGTTATTATTCCAAGTACCATTTTCAAATGGGTCACTATTAGGCACAACAATTTTTGTATTTATGCCACCGGGCAAATTCATTTCAACGCCATTTTCACCTGTTTTTACTTCGGTTTTTATACCATTTATATCAATAGAAAATTTTTCGTCTTCGTTGATTTTTGTATTTTGATTGTTATTATTTTGATTGTTATTATTGTTTTGGTTATTTTGATTGTTGTTATTTTGGTTATTATTGTTTACTTGTGAATTATTTGATACTTTATTATCAACAGGTTGATTACTCACATTTTCATCATTTTCTAAGGCTAAACCTGCATCTTGCGGAGCAGAAAACAATCTTACTACATAATTTCCACGTCTGTTTTTACGCACACGATACACGACTTCACCTTTGCTGGAAGTATAGACAGATTTTGTAATTTCGGGTAATTGTTGATTTTCGAAAATAATTTTTGTTTTCCAATAACTATTTGTATTTGTTGGAATTTTAACATTAGAAGCTGATTTTGTATTTTTTCTTTCTCCATTCACAGAAACCCAAAACCTTACACCATCATCTGCAAAAATGGTGAGTGTTCCCTCATTATTTTGATTATTATTTTGTGCAAAAATGTTTGCCTGTAAGCAAAAAAATAAAATAAATATTAACTTTTTCATATTTTTTTTTGTTTTTAAATTTTAAAATATTTTTACCGATTCGTAGGCAATCTCAACCGATTATTTTTAAGTATCTCTGAAAATAACCTTTGTGGTACGCCATAAGCCCTTATTTTATATTCTCCTCGTTTTTTTTTGATAATATAGGTTTGCTCTTTATCACTTCCAATTCTATATCCCTCGTGAATTATATCAGGAATAGATTGATTTTCAAAAGTCGCAGTGATATTCCAGGCTTCTCCTGTAATATTTTGGGCTACCACGCGTGCTGCTGCTTGTTCATTTATTTTTTGTCCATTGATAATCAACCAAAAACGTTCTCCTTTATGACTAAAAATGACTAAATTAGTCCTTACTTGGCTTTGTGTGATTTGAATTGAAAAATAAAATAAACAAACGATACACAGAAAAAATTTTGAGTTATTCGATAACATATTCAACCGATTTTTATTATTTACTTGTTTTATCATAAATTGTTACAAGTTTTTTTATATTTTTAATAATTTTTCTAAAATATTTTGAGCAGCAATAGAAATCACGGTTCCAGGTCCGAAAACGCCTACTGCTCCTGCCTCATATAAAAATTGATAATCTTGTGGCGGAATTACACCTCCCACTATTACCAAAATATCTTCACGCCCTAATTTTTTTAATTCTTTGATAAGTTCAGGCACCAAAGTTTTGTGTCCTGCAGCCAAAGAAGATGCCCCAATAATATGCACATCATTTTCAGTTGCTTGCAAAGCCACTTCTTCGGGAGTTTGGAAAAGCGGTCCTATATCTACATCAAAACCCAAATCAGCAAAACTTGTAGCAATGATTTTCGCACCTCTATCGTGTCCATCTTGCCCCATTTTTGCAACCAAAATTCGAGGTCTTCTTCCTTCTAATTGCGTAAATTCGTCTGCTTTTTTTCTTGCTAATGCAAAATTTTCATCATCAGAAACCTCTGCAGAATAGACACCAGAAATGGCTCTAATGGTTGCTTTGTATCGTCCAAAAGATTTTTCCATTGCATCAGAAATCTCGCCCAAAGTCGCTCTTTCTTTTGCTGCTTCGATGGCTAAAGCTAATAAATTCCCTGTTTTATTTTCGGCTGCTTGCGTAATATTTTCTAAACAAATTTTTACTTTTTCGTTGTTTCGCGTGCTTTTGATATGCTTTAATCGTTCAATTTGTGCATTTCTAACGGCTGTATTATCAATTTCTAACAATTCAATTTCTTGTTCTGAATCTGGTTTGAAACGATTGACTCCCACTACAACATCTTTTCCTGCATCAATTCGCGCTTGTTTTTTGGCGGCTGCTTCTTCTATTTTCATTTTTGGTAGACCTGTTTCGATGGCTTTTGCCATTCCTCCCAATTCTTCCACTTCTTCTATCAACTTCCACGCTTTTTTGACCAAATCATTCGTTAGTTTTTCTACAAAATAAGAACCTCCCCAAGGATCAACTACTTTTGTGATATACGTTTCTTCTTGTAAATATAATTGTGTATTTCGAGCAATTCGAGCCGAAAAATCAGTAGGCAAAGCCATTGCTTCGTCCAGTGAATTAGTATGTAAAGATTGTGTATGTCCCAACACTGCAGAAATTGCCTCAATGCAAGTTCGCCCTACATTATTAAACACATCTTGAGCGGTCAACGAATAACCAGACGTTTGGCAATGTGTACGCAAAGCCATCGAAATTTCTTTTTTAGGATTAAATTGTTTGACTAATTTTGCCCAAAGCAACCTTCCTGCACGCATTTTGGCAATTTCCATAAATGGATTCATACCAATTGCCCAAAAAAATGATAAACGCGGTGCAAAATCATCAATATCTAAACCTACTTTCAAACCTCTTCGAATATATTCGAGTCCATCTGCCAATGTATAAGCTAATTCTAAATCTGCAGTCGCACCTGCCTCGTGCATGTGATAACCCGAAATAGAAATAGAATTGAATTTAGGCATATTTTTAGAGGTATATTCGAAAATATCACCAATAATTCTCATACTTGATTCAGGTGGATAAATATAGGTATTTCTCACCATAAATTCTTTTAAAATATCATTTTGAATCGTGCCACTTAGTTTTTCAGGCGTAACACCTTGCTCCAAACCTGCCACAATATAAAACGCCATAATCGGAATAACTGCTCCATTCATCGTCATCGAAACAGACATTTCATCAAGTGGAATTTTATCAAATAAAATTTTCATATCTTCCACAGAATCAATCGCCACTCCTGCTTTGCCTACATCACCCATCACACGCACATTATCCGAGTCATATCCGCGATGTGTAGCCAAATCAAAAGCCACAGAAAGTCCTTTTTGTCCACCTGCTAAATTTCGTCTATAAAAAGCATTGGAAGCTTCTGCAGTCGAAAAACCTGCATATTGTCGGACAGTCCAAGGTCTTTGTACGTACATTGTAGCGTAAGGTCCTCTCAAAAAAGGTGGTTTTCCTGCAATAAAATTAAGATGTTCGACTTCTTTCAAATCTTCTTTGGTGTAAAAAGATTTGATAGCAATACCTTCTGCTGTTTGTGATGTTTTCAAATCAGGCATCACAACGTTTTGAGATATATTTTCGAAAGAGATATTTGAAAAATCAGGCTTCATTTTATTTGTTTATTTTTGAATAGATTTTTGTTTGTTTTGATTTGCAAAAGTAATAAGAATTTTTTATTTACTTGCTAAAACTTGTTTTTAAATTTATAAAAATAGAAATCTCAATGATTTGTTTTTGTGGTGTGTTGTGGTTTTTTTTTATTTTGATAGATTTTTTTTTGGTAGAATGAATAGGTTTATTTTTGAAATCAACTAAAAAAACATTTATTATTTTAGGGCTAAAAAAAATTATTTTTCCAGAAATATATTTTTATTATTTATCTTTGCGTTGTGGTAGAAATTAGTATTAAAAACAAAGAAAAATATTATGAAAGATACTTATAAAACAATTACAATTCTTAATAATGAGGGAGAACCTATCGAGGTAGATGTTCCTATCAAAAAAGTAAAAGGAAATCCTATTGATAAAATTAGAAAAATTATTCAAAAGTCGGGAGTAAAATTCAAACCTTATGGCTAAACAAAGACTAAATATTATTTGTGATATTACTTACATCTGCTACTGCCTTGAATAAAAAATTAAGAGTATTTACTGCTAACATAAAACACTTCAAAGAAATAAAAGGATTGAAATTATATTATCCACCAAATTTTAGTTACTAAATAGAAAATTAAACGACTTTAAGTATTGTTAAAAAAATAAAAAATTAGTAAATAAAAAACCATTTTGATTTTTTTTTACTAATTTTGCATATCCATCAAAATCGAAAAATAAACGCTTATTCTTCCTAAAAATTTATGTATTTAATATTTGACACTGAAACCACAGGTTTGCCTAAAAATTATGATGCACCACTTTCTGACGCAGATAATTGGCCTCGTTTGGTTCAAATTGCTTGGCAATTACACGATAATACAGGTAAACTTATCAACGCAAAAAATTTAATTGTCAAACCAAATGGCTTTGTAATTCCATTTAATACGGTGATGATTCACGGCGTTACGACCGAAATTGCTTTGGCAGAAGGAAAAGATTTAGCAGAAGTATTAGCAGAATTTACGGCAGATTTAGAAAAAAATCTGTTGGCAGTGGCGCATAATGCCCCTTTTGATTTGAGTGTAATTGGAGCAGAATATTTGAGATTAGGACAAGAAAATCATTTAGAAAAAGTAAAAATTTATGATACACAAAAAGAAACGACCGATTTTGTAGCGATTCCAAGCGGAAAAACAGGAACAAGATTTAAGTTTCCAAAACTTTCAGAACTTTATTTTAAACTTTTTAATGAAAATTTTGAAGATGCCCATGATGCGGCTTATGACGTAAAAGCAACTGCAAGAGCGTTTTTTGGATTGATTACACAAAAAATAATTTCTCCTTCTGATGATACAGCCGTTGAAAATATTATTTATGAACCACCGATTTTAGATGAATCTAATTTTGCCAAAAGAAAATTAATCAATAAAAAAGAAAGAAAAGTAAGAACAAAAAAAATAGAAGGCGAAACGTTGCCTTTTGTGCATTTGCACGTTCATTCTGAATTTTCTATTTTACAAAGTACCGCAAAAATCAAAGGTATTCTCAAAAAAGCACAAGAAAAAAATATGTCTGCGGTTGCTTTTACTGATTTAGGCAATTTGCATGGCGCTTTTAATGCTACTAATTATGCCCCAGAATTTGGCGTAAAAGCAATTATTGGGGCTGAATTATATGTAGCCAAAGAAAGAAAACGATTGCAATTTACAAAAAATGAAAAAGATGAACGTTTTCAAGTTGTTTTATTAGCAAAAAATAAAGCAGGGTATCAAAATTTATCAAAAATAGTTTCTTTGGGTTATGTAGAAGGTTTATATTCGGGTTTTCCACGCGTAGACAAAGAACTTATCAAACAATATAAAGAAAATTTAATTTGTATTTCGGGAAGTTTATCAGGAGAAATTTCGAGATTGATATTGAATGAAGGCGAAGAAAAAGCAGAAAAAGCGTTGCAATGGTGGTTAGATACATTCGAAGACGATTTTTATTTAGAATTGATTAGGCACGGATTAGAAGCAGAAGATTATGTGAATAATGTTTTGTTAGATTTTGCAGATAAATATAACATCAAAGTAATTGCTACCAATGATATTTATTTTTTAGAGAAAAAAGAAAAAGAAGCACACGATATTTTATTAGCGGTCAAAGATGGCGAAAAAATGTCTACACCTGTGGGTTATGGGCGTGGAAAACGTTATTCTTTGCCTAATGACCAATATTATTTTAAATCAATAGACGAAATGAATGTCTTATTTGAGGATATTCCAGAGGCTTTGACGAATACAATAGAAATTGCAGATAAGTGTGAAAGTTATAATTTAAAAGAAAAAACAAATATGCCACGTTTCGAAATGCCCAAAGAATTCGAAACGCAAGATGATTATTTAAGACATTTGACATACGAAGGTGCAAAAACGAGATACGGAAATCCTGTGCCTGATGATGTCGCACAACGCCTTGATTTTGAATTGAATACGATTAAAAATATGGGTTTTCCCGGTTATTTTTTGATTGTGCAAGATTTTATCAATGAAGGTAAAAAAATGGGCGTAGTAGTCGGACCTGGGCGTGGTTCTGCGGCTGGCTCTGCGGTGGCGTATTGTGTGGGCATTACTAACATTGACCCGATTTTATATAATCTACTTTTTGAACGTTTTTTGAATCCAGAGAGGGTTTCTATGCCCGATATTGATATTGATTTTGATGACGAAAGGCGTGGAGATGTGATTAATTATGTTATCAAAAAATACGGAAGAAATCAAGTCGCACAAATCATTACGTATGGCACAATGGCTGCGAAAATGGTAATCAAAGATGTAGCACGTGTGATGGAATTAGATTTGTCTATTTCGAATCAATTAGCCAAACTTGTTCCCGAAAAAGCAGGTACAAAACTCAAAGATGCCGTTTTAGAAGTTCAAGATTTAAAAGATATTTTGAATGGAGCAGATTCTTTGAGTAAAAAAGTATTAGTCAATGCGTTGATTTTGGAAGGTTCTGTCCGTAACACAGGTATTCACGCAGCAGGCGTAATCATTGCTCCTGATGATATTTTGACTTGTGTGCCTGTTTGCACTGCCAAAGATGCCGATTTGTTTGTAACGCAATTTGATGGAAAAGTAATTGAAGAAGCGGGAATGTTAAAAATGGACTTTTTAGGTCTGAAAACATTGACTGTGATTCGAGATTGTTTGAAATTGATTGAATTAAGGACAAAAGAAGTGATTGATATTGATAAAATTTCTTTTCAAGACGAAAAAACGTATCAATTATATCAAAATGGAGACACAAACGGTACTTTTCAATTTGAGTCCGAAGGTATGCAAATGTATTTAAGGCAATTAAAACCGACCAATATTGAAGATTTGATAGCGATGAACTCCTTATATCGCCCAGGTCCGATAGCCTTTATTCCTTTGTATATTGAAAGAAAACACGGGCGAGAAGCGGTAGAATATGCGCATCCGTTGCTCGAAAAAATCTTAAAAGATACTTTTGGAATTATGGTATATCAAGAGCAAATTATGCAAACCGCTCAACTTTTGGCAGGTTATTCTTTGGGTGGTGCAGATTTATTGAGACGTGCGATGGGGAAAAAGAAAAAAGAAGAAATGGACAAACAAAGAGATATTTTTGTGAAAGGCTCCAAAGAAAAAAATGATATTCCTGCTGAAAAAGCCAATGAAATTTTTGATATTATGCAAAAATTTGCAGAATACGGTTTTAATCGTTCTCACTCTGCGGCGTATTCGGTGGTGGCGTATCAAACGGCATATTTGAAAGCAAATTATCCAGCGGAATATATGGCGGCTGTTCTCACGCATAACATGACGATTGAAAAAGTTACTTTCTTTTTAGATGAATGTAATAAAATGGGAATTTCGGTTTTAGGACCCGATGCCAACGAAAGTAATGCAGAATTTACGGTCAATCAAGAAGGAAAAATACGATTTGGATTGGCGGCAATCAAAGGAACAGGCGATGCGGCGATTGAAAGTATTATGGAGGAAAGAAAACAAGGTAAATTTAAAGATGTTTTTGATTTTGCAGCTCGAAATAATTCTCGAACTGTCAATAAAAAATCTTTCGAAAGTATGGCTCAGGCAGGTGCTTTTGATAGTTTTGGGATTGATAGAGCGGCTTATTTTGCAGAAGGAAACGACAAATCTCCTTTTATTGAAAAACTGATTAAGTATGGCAATGCACTTATCAAAGACAAAGAAAATTCTAAAAGTTCGCTTTTTGGTGGCAAAGCAGAAATGAAAGTTTCTACGCCGCCCATTCCTACGGATTTTCAAAATTGGACTAAAATAGAAAAATTAAACAAAGAAAAAGAAGTCGTTGGTTTTTTTATTTCGGGACATCCGCTTGATGAATATAAAGCCGTTATGAATCGATACAAAGCCATTGCGACCACACAATTAGAAAATTATGATAAACAAGAAGTATATATTTGTGGAACGATTGGTAATAAAAATATCAAAGTAACACAAAAAGGAACTTCATTTACTACTTTTTTTATTGAAGATTATCAAGGAAATTTAGAAATGGCACTCTTTGGACAAGACCACGATAAATTTTCAGACCAAATAGAAGTCGGAGAAACGGTGATGTTGAAAGGAAAAGTACAAAAAGGTTATCGAGGTGATAAATTTGAATTGAAATTGATAGAAATAAAAAATCTATCACAATTAAAATTACAAAGTGCTTCGGGAGTTAAAATTAGTGTGCCTTTGCAAGAAGTTACGCCTATTTTTATGAAAGAATTAACTAATTTATTGACTGCTTTTGCAGGTGATATGTTCGTAAAAATGGAATTTTATGACCTCAATAATCCACAAATCAGAACAATCGCTACTTCAAATAAATATAAAGTAAATGCCAATGATTATAATTTGATTGCTAAATTAGAATATTTGAAAGTGGATTGTGAAGTGGTTTAAGGCATAAAATTAAAACAACCTTTTTTGGTTTTTGGGGAAAGGTTGTTTGATAAATATTATTTTTTAAACCATTCAAAATCATAATTAAAATCGTTTCATATAAATTAGAAATATCATTAAGTTTTATTCATTCTAAAATCATAATTTCTATTTGAATCTTGAAAAATAAGCATCAATTTCAATTTGCATTTCTAAGCCTGCTAATTCAAAACAATCTAATAAATCTTCAAAAGCATTATCATTCCCTAAATAGTTCCAAAATTCTTGTTACTATAACTAAAGGTTGGTTTTAAAATAAACTTATTTTTGCTTGTTGTTTTTGTATTATTTTATTTTTAAAACTAGGTATAAATTCAAAATCTGAACACCCTAAATATCGAGAATAATGGATTTGATTAGTTTTTTCTTGTTTCAAATCATAATTCCCCTCGTGAAAATCTATTAGTGTTTTTCCTGCGACATAACCTAAACCAATAGGAACAGCATTACCAATTTGTTTATAAATATCGGTTAGTTTTCCTTCAAATTTCCACTCATCAGGAAATTGTTGAATACGAGCATACTCTTGCACAGATAAAGCACGCATTTCGGTAGGATGTGCGAGTAAAGTTGCGTTCATTATTGGACTTGTAAGTAAAGTAGGTGCAGGTTCAGAAAAAGATAATCTTCTAAAAAATCCTGTTTTACCACCAACTAACTCAAAAGAATTTCCCATTGCTTCTTTTTGAATATCCAAAGGCAAATCTCTCCAATTTTCACCTTCTTTTAAATACATTAAATATTTCTTTATTCTTTGTGGAATTTCTAGGTAATTGTGTTCTATATTTTTAATATCTTGAATAGCATTTTTTAAAGGTGTCCACTTACTGCCTGTTTCTTTTCCTGTTTGGCTATGAGTAGGACTTGGCAAAGGTATTCTCCCTCTTTTACTTCCAAAAATAATTACCCTTTCTCTTGCTTGTGGCACACCATAATTAGCACTATTAAAGAGTGTAAAACTTAACGAATATCCTAATTTATTAAATTCATTCCAAAGAAAATATATCATACTACCCTGCATATCTACAATATGACTATATTCTTTTTCATACTCAAAAGGCACAATATTTAAAGGTGTTGATAAAATACCTCTTACATTTTCCAGAATAAAATATTCAGGGCTAATTTCTTCTATAATTTGGAGGTATCTAATAATAGCATTTCCCCGAAAATCTTGTAAAGATAGTCTTTTACCAGCAGTACTAAATGCTTGGCAAGGCGGTCCACCAACTATTGCAAAAATATCTTCACTTGTTAGTTTGGCACTATTTAGTATTTGTTTTTTTGTAACATTGTTAATATCACCTTCAATAACAGGGATTTGAGAATTTGTTCTAATAGTTTGGCAAGCCAATTTATCCATTTCGACACAAACTGCAACATTTAAGCCAGCTTTTTCAAGTCCCAAATCCAGCCCCATTGCACCAGAAAATATTGATATAATATTATATTTATGCTTATCATTTACCATAATGATTTTAGAAATTCGTTGTAAGAGTTATACTTTAAGCGAAAACTTGAAAGAATAGGAATAATTCTATTTTCAATTTTATCAATAATTGTCTGATTTATCAAAATCTTTTTTGAAGCATCTAACAACATTTTAACTAACTTTTGATGATAATTTTCATCGTTAGTTATGAATATCCACAATTCTTTACCAATTAAAGTGCGATCTTCCCAATCAGGTAAATATTGTTTCATTAGTCCATGTGTAACGGTTCTATCAGTTCTTTTTCCATATGTTTCACCAATAAAAGCCTTAAAACCTTGACTCTCGACTAATTCTATTTCGTTTTTATAATGATGCATTTGGGCTTTATTAACATCGTTCGTTCCACTTTTTATTTCTAAATATGCTTTTATCTCATCAATTTTATCTACTACTATATCCCATTTGGTTTGTTCACCAAGTTCATCATCTTTACCTTCATGTATGTATTCACTCGCGTATAAAATCAGATTTTGTACCAAAAAACCAGTAGATGTTACAATACTTCGAGAAATTGCTTGATACACATAATAACGAATTAAATCTTTTTCATTATTTAAGTTTAAAGCACCCGCTAAAATTGGATTTATATTTAAAGTTTCTAAGTCCAAACTTTCTATCATCTGTAATTGACGATTAACAAATTCACCTACTAAAATTTTTACAAAATTTTCTTGTATGCTTAAGCTGCTATCAAGTAAACCACTATCTTGGAAGCTTCTAATTTTTTCAAAATCTGTTTCAGTCAGTCTTATAGGGTTTTCACCACCTATGAAACTAATATTTTCAAATTGTTCCTTGGTTGCACATAAAAAACTATCAATGCTACCAAAGTGATATACAATAATTTCTATTTTCTTTTTAAAAGTAGGGCTTAAGGTTCTCAAATGAATTGAAATTCCCTTTTTTATTAGTTCTTGTATTGTCGCAGCCATAGTTTAGTTAATGTGGTGTAAAAATGAGGTTAATACAATTATCAGGAAGATGTTTTAAAACTTCTTTGCAATCGCCCAAGAAAATATCCGTTTTTATTTCTATCATATCTTTTTGTCCAAGTTAGTTGTCTTGAATTGCAAATGTAGTTATTTTTTTTAGTTTTTTTGCTATATTTGAATACAATTCACGTATCTCAAGTTACAAAACTAAGCAAAATAATTCAAAACACCAAATATTATTTTAAATTATTTAAAAAAATCTCAAAATTAGTATTTTAAAGAGTATAACAAAAAATATTCTAATTGTTGTAAGAATTAGAAAGAAGTGTTTTTTATTACTTTTCGTTTCGCAAAAGTTCTATTTCTTCGATTGTCAGTCCTGTATCTTCTGAAATCTCCTCGTTTGTTAAATTACGTTTAATAAGTTTTTTAGCAATTTCAATAGCTTTTTGGTTGGCTACTTTCTCCTCTGCTTCCTTTTTCAATGAAAATGCTTCACTTGCTTTCACGCGCAAATAATCTAAATAACGATTATAACCATATTCAGCCTCTTTATTCAAACGCATAATATCCAAAATTTCTTTTGCTTCAGCCAAACCTTTGGCTTTGAAACTATCTTTGACTTCACTATTTTTAAAAAAATAAATCCATTCATCAAGAGTATCTTTGGCTATATCATCAAATTGATTGACTTTGATGATGTAATATTCAGGAAAAATATCAGAAACGTTTTGCTTAGTAAAAGCTTGTTTTTGCTTATTTGAAAGTTGTAAAACATCTCTTTCATGCAAACCTTGAAAATTAGTTGTGCCTTTATACACGTAATCTTGCCCTTGTCCCAAATCAAAATAAACAACATTGACAGAAATTATTTTTTTTATTTCTTCATATTCTTGTCCCAAATGTATATTTTCGGTTAAGGCTTTTGATACGCCATAAGCCATTCTATGAAAATAATCTATCTCATAAGTATTTTGAATTTCAACAATAACTAACTCGTTTTTTGAGTTTTGTGTCAAAATATCTACTCGATTATATTTATCTTCTTGATTTTCTTGGTTTCCTTCGCTTTCTAATATTTTTTGAATTTTGATGTTATCGAACAATAATTCAGACAAAAATCCTTCTAAAACTACGAAATTAGCCTTATTACGAAGTAATTTTTTTACTGCCCAATCAAAACGAATTAGTTTTTTATTCATACATTTTTTATTTTTTTATAATATTAACCATATCTTTTATTCTTCTACTTTTTTATTTTGTCAATGAATTTTCTGTTACGATTTCTTCATTAGGTAATTCATAGAAACATTTTCTTTTCACCACAAAATCAAAATCATTAACCCGCAATTTATAAATATGCTCAATTCGTATACCTTTAATACAAAAGTAATCAAAACAATTCAAAACCCCAAATATTCTTTTAAATTATTTAAAAAAATAGATGCTGTCCCAATTTCGTTGCAAATTTATTTTTATGTTTAAAAAAAGTATCTACAATGATTTTGTTTTAAATCTCTTGCAACGGATTTGGGACAGTACCATATTTTTTGAATTTTGATATTATCGAACAATATACCACTTATTTAAAAATTATAGAAAAATATCAATTTGAGAAATATAAAAATTTTGGCTAGAGCTAATGATTGAATTTTATGTTATCCTCCAGATAAATCTGGAGACAATTCAAAAAAAATACATTTCAAAAAATAGATTTTTATTTTCTATATAAATTTCGCATGAACCAAATATATTATTAATTTTTATTTTCTGCATATTCAATTTTTGCCTCGCTCACGCCTGCATTCAACGCAAAACCCAATAATAAAACCCAAGCCAACATATATAACCAAACCAACATCGCAATAATAGTACCGATAGAACCATACAAACGATTATAAGTAGCAAAATTACTTAAATAATAAGAAAAACCATACGTGCTACTCAAAGCCAAAATCGTACTCAATGTAGAACCAAAAGAAAAGAAATTCCAACGATTTCTAACCGCAGGTGCAATGTAATAAATCAAAGAAATACCCACATAAAACACCAAAAAACCTGCCGTATATCTCAAAATCAATAGCCAAAAATATGTCCATTTATCTGTCAATAAATAATTGGATACCAAAATATGCAAGGTTAATTCTCCGCCCATAATCACCAAAACGCCTAAAATCATCAAAAAAGCCAATAAAAATGCTAAACCGATTGCCATCATTCGTCTATAAATCCAAGATTTTTTAGCAGAATAAACATAATTATCATTAAAAGTATTGATAAGTTCCATTACGCCACTCGAAGCCGCATAGATAGCAAACACAAAACTCAAAGATAACATATCAGTTCTTCGATTGTCAAAAACATCAACCAAAGTAGGGGCAATAAATTTAAAAATACCATCAGGAACGCCTTCTTGTATCAAATCTAATACTAATTCTGATAATTTAGGAATCCCAACCCAATGAGCAATAAAAGGAATCAAAGAAAATAAAAATAATAAAGTAGGAAATAAAGACAAAGAAAAAGCAAAAGCAATCGAACTTGCTTGTTGGTGCAAATTAGGAGCAGTTACTTTTTCATATAAAATTTTGACAAATAAAGACAAAGGAACTTTTTTACCTAAAATATATTTTCCACTTAAAAAATTCCAAAATTGTGTTTGTTTTTGTAAAAACCAATTTTGTAAATTTGATATTTTCATTTTTTTTGATGAATAATAAATAAACTTAATTTTTGCAAATGTAATAGATTTTATGAATTTATCAAAATTATAATCAAAAAATAGGTGATTTTCAAACAACATCAACATAAAAAAAAGGTTTGTATTATTCACACAAACCTTTTTTTATTTTTATTATTTTTACCAAATTTTATTTTGATACCATTTGCAATGCTTTTACAGGATAAATTAATTTACCTGTTTTCGCCGTATTTTTTGTATCTTGTCCTGATGCTTTCAAAATAGTATAGGCTTTTTCAGTAGTGATTTTCGGATTAACCGCTTTCATCATCGCTAACAAACCCGCTACATAAGGCGTTGCCATCGAAGTTCCACTATAAGAAGCATATTTCTGCTTAGGTAAAGTAGATAAAATATCTTGCCCAGGAGCTGCAATGCCCATTTTTACTTCATCAATCGTATTCGAAAAATCGGCTTTATCGTTTTGATAATTAGTGGCACTTACCACAATCACGCCATCACACGAAGCAGGAACAGATTTTTTGGCACTTTGATTTTCATTGCCCGCTGCCACTACCACAATCGCTCCTTTTTTCTGTGCATAACGAATTGCTTCAGCATACGCTTTTTGTCTAATATCATCAGAAGGTCCGCCCAAAGACATCGAAATTACGTCAGCCCCATTATTTGCCGCCTCAATAATTCCTTTGATAATTTTTTCTTGCGTTCCCCAACCTTGGTCAGACAAAACTTTTATACTCGTAACTTGCACCCAAGAATTATCAGGAGAAAGAGAGGCGATTCCTATTTTATTATTAGAAACAGCGGCGGCAATTCCTGCACAATGTGTGCCGTGTGTTTGTTTATCTTTATCATAAGAAGATTTTGTAGACACATAATTGCCTTTCAAATCTTCGTGTGTAGCATCAACTCCTGTATCTAAAATCGCAATTTTTGCTCTTTTTTTAGGTTTGATATTATTTGCTTTCAAAAATTTAGATAATTCATTTAATTTTAATGCTTCAAAAGCCCATTGTTCTGAAATTTTTGGGTCATTGAAAGAAGTCGAAGAAAATGTTTTATTTTGATTGTTAGTTTGAGGTAAATTTAGTTGATACGTTTCGTTATATTCAACATTGACCACAAAACTATTTTTGCTCAAATGTGCCACTATTTCTTCTACATTCACATTTTCGGGTACATCAATCGTAAAATATTCATCTAAAGTGGTATTTTCTGAGTCAGTTGTATTATCAAAAGAAGATTTTAAAACGATGTTCCATTTCGATAAATCTTGTTGAACATCTTTTGCATTTTCTTTATTTTTAAGTTCTACTAATAATTCCGCTTGTGTATCCACATTTTTTTTCGGAAATAATAAAGAAGGAAGATACGTATAACCATAAAAAACTCCCGCACCCAACGCACAAGCAGTCAAAAAGAAACTTTTATTGCTTCTCAAATTATTCGAAATCAATGCCACAATAACTACCGCAGCAATATCTCTCGGCAACATCAAAACATAACCATAAATTGAATTATGGGCTGTCATAAATAAAGTAAAAGTGTAAGCGAAACAAGAGCCAAAAAAGGCTAGCGTCGCAGGAAATTGTCTTTGATTGTTATGATTGCGATAAAACCACCAAACAACTGACAACAAAAGAGTAATCAGAACAAATATATACATATTTTTAAACTTTTAAATTATTTATTTTTTTTAATTTTATTCTTATCTCATAATAACGCTTCGTGTATGATTTCTATTATTTTTTGTTCGGGAATATTTTCATTTTTTTTCAAAATAACTCCTAGCATTCTTTTGCGTCCTCTACTTTCTAACAAATTTTGTGTATTAGAAAGTTCCATTCTGTTCATAAATAAAGGGTTATAAAAAAATATTGCCTATGATAATCTATAAAAATGGTTGTGAAAAAGGTTATTTTTCACAACCAAATAAATTTTTTTTACACTAAATTATTTGCTCTTTTAATGTAACTTTCTATTGCTCCTGTCATCGAAGGTGCATTAGGCATTGGTGCTTCCACGTCCAGAATCAATCCTGCACCTCTCACAGCCGCTGCCGTTGTAGGTCCAAAAGCAGCTATTCTTGTATTATTTTGTTTGAAATCAGGAAAGTTTTCGAACAGCGAAGTAATTCCTGATGGACTAAAAAACGCCAACATATCATAATTTACGTCAGATAAATCAGATAAATCACTCGAAACTGTTTTATACAAAACCATTTCGGTCATATTATAGCCATTTTTTTGCATAAATTCAGGAATATCTTCTTTTCTTACATTGGAGCAGGGAAACAAATATTTTTCTGTTTTATGTTTTTTTAAAAGTGGAAATAAATCGGAAGCTGTTTTATCACCCGAAAATATTTTTCTTTTTCTTACTAAAATATATTTTTGCAAATAATTAGCGGTTTGGTCAGAGATGCAAAAATATTTCATTTCAGGTGAAACATCTACTCTTGCTTCTTTACAAACATCAAAAAAATGTGTAACCGCATTTCTGCTCGTAAAAATAACCGCCGTATGCTCTGCAATATTTATTTTTTGTTTGCGAAAATCTTTTGCTGAGATAGGTTGTACTTCAATAAAAGACCTAAAATCGATTTTTATATCGTATTTTTTGGCAAGATCTGTATAAGGTGAGGGAGCGGTTGGCGTTGGCTGCGATACCAAAATACTCTTGACAGGTTTGAGACGTTGTTCTATGTCTGGGTGTAATAATTCACTCATTTTTCAAAAATTTTTCTAAGAATTACTCAAAAATACTTAATTTTTAATTCACTAAAAATAATAATTTTACCCCAATCAAAAGAGGTACTATTTCTGTGGTGCAAAGATAGTAAAATAAATACAAATTCTTATACTCAACTAACCGAAAAATATAAGAACTTACAATAATTCCCTGAAATATATGAAAAATTAACACAAAATAGGAAAAAAACTGCATAAATGGCTCTAATAAATGAGATTGAGCCAACCAAATATAAATCGGAATAAAACTGATTAAAGTATAAAATAACATCGACCAACGACAATATTCAAAAAAGTGTGTGTTGATAACTAATTTTTCTGTATTTAACAAAACTCCCGAAAAATTAATCGTTACATATTTAATAATAATCAGAAAAATAATAAGTCCCAAAGTTTGAAAATAAATCGCAAGCATTTGAAAAAAATTATCACCCGTTTGTAATTTTAATTTATACATCGCATAAATATAAGCCAACAATAAAGCGTGTGCTAAAATAAGTAATAAATTATTGCCATTCAACGATTTATTAATTAAATTCATATCTTTTTTTGCCAAAGAAGAAAGACTATTTCGAAAACTAAAATAACTTTTCATACTTTTTGGATATAAATTCCAAAGAAAAGTATAAATAGCTAATAAAAATAACATCATAATCACAATAAAATTTTTGTATTCATAAGGGCGTGTAGGACGCTCTAATGAATTTCTTTTTAAATCAATTTTATTGCTGCTTATGTTGGTAGAAAAATTGATTACAATGGCACAGAAAGGCAAAGGAAGGCGTTTTTGTGGGTCATAAACAGAACAAAATATTTTTTTTTGATTGGTTTTTTGTGCCAAACTATCAATATTAAATCGTAACCAATCTTCTTTTTTGGTCTGAAAACTTAATTTTTGATGAAAAAAAAATGAAACATTTTTCGGAACATACAATAAAATATCGTATCCTTGATACTTTTCGGTATCAATCCAAAAACTAATGATTTTTGGATTAGCGTGTCGATTGACTAAATAAGGAATATAAGAATCGTATTGTGCATCATAAATTTGCATTTCATCTTTCAAATCTGATATTAAAGCATAATTTTTGGGCATCAATTTTTCTTGTGCCAATAAATTAAGAGAAAATATATGAAATAAAATAAAAATTAATACAAAATACAATTTCATTTTTTTTGGTTTTTTTGATAGATATATTTATTTGTTTAATCAATTTCATTACCAACAATAACCGCAGAATAAGCCAAAACTGCATAAATTTGATTGATTTCTAAATTAGGATAACCTTTTAATAAATTTTCTATAGTTGCTCCTTCAGACATTTTTTTCAATATCAATTCAACGCTTATTCTTGTTCCTTTGATAATTGGTTTGCCTGCTAAAATAGTAGCATCACGCACAATCATATTTTGATATTCCATCGTTTTACAAATTTTATTTCGCAAATTTATACTAAAATATTTAATTTATCAAATAAAAAACGAACTAACACATCAATTTTATATTTTCCAACGCTCACTCGCAATATCAAATAACGAATATTGTTTATTTTGTTCCCAATATTGTAGCCATAAATTTTTCATTATTTCTGAGAAAAATCCTATTTTTATACTGACATCATCTAATATCTTTTTTGCTTCTTCGAGTTTATTTTGGTTTAATTTTTCTTGAATGAGCAATAATTGTTTTTCTGTGGTGATGGTTTCAGTAGTTGGTAATTGCAAAAATTCAATATCATTTTTCTTTTCTTTTTCGAATTTTTCTATATTTTTGAGTTGAATATCTGCGTATTCTTTTTCTGTGTTTGATTTTTGATAAAATAGTTTTGCGTTTGATAAATCATTGATTTTCAAATAACTATCTGCCAATCTTACCAAAGCATCACCATAATTTTCTTCTCTATTCATCATAATAAAAAATTGAAAATGGGTGATGGCTAATTCATATTTTTGAGACGATAAATACGCATTTGCCAAACCATAATGACTTGGCAACAAAAAATTTTCATTATTTGACCGCCAATGCAAAATTTCTTTATAAAGTACAATTGCTTTTTGAATGTCAGTTTGTTGAAAATAACCTTCTGCTAACCAAAATTTAACGGCTAATTGTTCTTCTTCTTTCAAATTTTTGTCTTTCAAATACGTTTCTAACAAACTAATTGCTTCTGAAAAATTTTTATTTCTAAGTAATTTTTTTTCTGTGGCTAAAAAAGTTTTAGATGAATCAGAAACTACATTTTTTTTATTTTTTTCGAAGAAATTATCAATTTTTTCTACTAAATTTTCTGCATTTTTCTTTAATAATGTATCAAAATCAAAACGATTTGCCTGCCAAAAATAAAGATTTGCTTCTAAAAAATTACTTTCTATACTTTTTATTTTTCCGATATGATAAGCTGCTTGTTGTCCAATATTTGTTTTTTCTGTTACTAATTTATCTAAAAATTCTACAGATTTTGAATAATTTTTGGTATGATAAAAAGACATACCCAACATATAATTTTGATAACTTGTTAATTTAATTCCTTTATTTTTGGCGTATTTATCAGAATAATCGATTACTTTTTTGTAATTTTTTTGTGTAAATGAAGTTTCGAAAGCAATTTTTAAAACGTCATTATCTATTTTTTTTGTCAATAAGATAGGCAATAATTTTTCTATTTCTGTATCATTTTTTTGAAAATAATACATTTCTAACAATGCTTTTTGAGGCGTAGAAACATTATTTTTCCAAAAATAAGTTACTTTTTCGATATATTTTTCTTCATTTGTTTTTTTCCATAATTGATAAGCAGATAATCCTGCATAAAAATCAGTAGAATCTGTTCTATTGACAATACTTTCTAAAGAAATAAGTGCTTTTTCGTATTCTTTTTGGCGAATATATATTTGTCCTAGACGATATTTGGCGTGATTTGAAATAATTTTATCGTATTGATGCAATTCATTCCAATAAAAAATACTATTTTGGTCATCATTTCTAAAAAAAGAATGTTCTCCTGCGATTGTCAATATTTCTTTGGCAATGAGAGGAGAAGCATATTTTTGTAAAAAATTTTGTATGTTTTGTTTCCTATTTTCTGTATTGAATCGAATATCATTGATAACTTCTTGATATTTTTGTTGATAAATTTGCCATTCATCAGTCAATAATTGTGCATTCATTATTTTTTGGCTCAAAAATAATGATATCAATACCATAAATATTTTCATTACTCGGCATTTTTTTCGTTTTCGCGTCTTGTTACATAGACAGAAAGAACAAAAAATGCAAAATTATTACCAACTTCTTGAATTTCTACGCCTAGTGGATTATCAGAAGTAAGCGCAGCTTGTACCAAACCGATTCCTGCTCCTTTGCTTTCTTCATTATCAGGATTATTTCTTAAATTTCGTTTGTATTCTCTTAATTCATCTCTATTCAATGAATTGACAATTTTGCATTTATCTTCTAACAAAGGTACATCTTTTTTGAATACCAAATTGCCTGTAATCAATCTATAACTATCTTGCTCAGCAACGATTACCAAAGTACCTACTTTATCTTTTTTTTGTCCAAAATGATTTTCTTCCTTTGAGTAATATAATACATTTTGAGCCAATTCCATAAAAACGGCAAAAACTTTTTTCCCAATTTTTGGGTCTTCTTCTTGCATTTTTTTACGAATATCTCTACTAAATTCGGATAAAAGCACGTCACTCAGAGGACCTTTGTATGATAAAATAATGTTATCATGACTGATTTGTGTGTGGTATTCAAAAAAATTAAACTCACTTACCATAAAATAATATAAAGTTAATAATATTAGCGTGGTGCAAATATAAATATATTTTTCTTTTTTGCAAAATAAAAAAGAAATTTTAATTTTTTTTTATCGATTTATAAAAAAAATAGGCAATTTTGTATCAAAAAAATCAAAAAATATGGAATTTTTTACTCATTATATCGATACGAATATTTGTGTTGGAATTTTACCTATTCAACATTATGAATATGAATTGCTTGAGAAAGATAAATTATACGTAGAAAATATAACCCATCAAGATAAAAAAAAGGAGTTTTTAGCGAGCCGTTTTTTAGCCAAACAAATGATTGAAAAACAAGGTTTTATGTACGAAGGTTTGGATAAAAATATATTCAATGCTCCTTCAATTTTGAATGAAAATATTCATATTTCTCTTTCTCATTCCAATCATTTTACTGCTTTTGTCATCAGCAAAAATAATCCGATTGGCATCGATATTGAAGCAAAAAGAAATACTTTATTAAAATTACAATATAAATTTTTGAGCGAAAAAGAACGTTTTTTTGTGAACAATGACTTAGAATTATTGACTTATTTTTGGTGTGCCAAAGAAGCGTTATACAAAGTATATCAACAAAAAAAAATTACATTTGCAGAAGATATGCACATCGATTGGGAAAATAAAAAGGCAATTTTATTCGCAAATACAGATAAAAAACGAGTTTTTGATATATTTAATTATATGTATCAAAATATTTTTTTAGTTTGTGTGTATTGATATTTTATATTTCTTGAGTTTATATATTTCTTGCAAATACATACCTTTTATCAAAATAAAAGAATATTTGCAACAAATTTGGGACAGCATCTATTTTTTTGGCTTTTATAACAAAAACTTATTAATCCTGAAAATCCTACTAAAGATTTATGATAAATATGAGAAAAAAAGAGTTTTATGTAACTTTTTAATTTATTTTACGTACTTAATTAAAGCTACATTAAAAAAATTAGAATAAAAAATGAAAAAATACTTTTTGATAGTTGTGTTAATAATTTTGACACAAATTGCCTTCGCACAAACTCCAAACATTTATAGAGGTACATTAGGAACACAAGAAATAGAAGTATCTTTGATTATCAAAGGAAATACTGCTTTTGGTTCTTATAATTATACTGCAAATCCAGAACAAAATGGTGGTTATATGCAAATAAAAGGCTCTTGGAACAATGATAACGAAGATAATTTTGAATTTCAAGAAATAAATACAAGAACAAAACGAGTTACAGGAACTTGGCGAGGAGTGGCTTTGGAAGAAAATAGAATATTAAAAATAAATTGGATAAGTGCAGACCAAAAAACATCTATTGAATTTACGCTCGTACAAGAAAACTAATCATAAAAAATGCTCAAATATTCTTTATTTGAGTATTTTTTATTTTATCTTTTTATAAAATATCCAATAATTGAAATTTTTTATCTAATACCAAGGAAGATTTTGTTTGTAAATGTTTTTCTAAAATAGTCGCATAAATTTCTCTAAAATCTACTTTAAATTTCAAATCACCGTCATCCAAATCGGTTAAATTAGCTGTTTCATTCCAAACTCCTGCTTTCTTAAGATTTCCATTCAAAACAAAAACATTATTAGCCGTGCCGTGGTCAGTTCCTCCACTTGCATTTTCTGCTACACGCCTTCCAAATTCTGAAAAAGTTAAAACTACAACTTCTTTCCAAACTCCTGCTTCTTTCAAATCTTTGACAAATAAAGCCAAAGCCTCTGAATACATTTTTAAATTTCTTTCTTGAATAACTTTTTGATTTACATGTGTATCAAACCCGCCCAAACATGCATAATATACATTCGTACTCAATCCAGATCGAATAAATTGAGCAATCGTTTGTAATTGTCTTCCCAAATCGGTGGTAGGATAAGTGACACTATTTTTTGATTTTTTGATTTTTTGTTGAATATAATCCGCTGATGAAACCGTTTCGGATAAAGTTTTGTATAAATAAGCCACGTTTTCGTGGTCGTGTTTTTCTTTTTGAAACGCATTAATAGTCTGAATTTCGGTTGTTTTAGTTGCTTTTGCTAATTTATTTACATCTTTGACCGCCAGTCCTTTTATTTTTTCGCCTTTGAGTGCTAGCCCCAAGGAGTCATCAACTTCTATGGCTTCGTATGCAATTTGGCAATCTTTTCCGCTACATTGTGCGTCTAAGTATCGCCCAATCCAACCTGTTTGCCAATATTGATTAGAGCCACTTCCTGTTTGCCAAATGTCCATTGACCTAAAATGAGAACGGTCAGGATTTGGATACCCAACTTGATTGATAATACTCACAAATCCTTCATCATACAAAGATTTTAAACTTTTCATGGCTGGATTTAAACCTACTTCTTTATTAAGTGATAAAACTTGATTTTTTGGAATGGCTAATTGAGGTCTTTCTTTATAATATATATCGTTTTCAAAAGGAATAACCGTATTTAAGCCATCATTTCCACCTGAAAATTGAATGATGACTACAATTTTTTCACTTCCCAAAGGTTTGAACATATTTTCTTGCTCGAAAGCTTTGAGAAAATTAGGAATTAAAAAAGTTCCTACGCTGGTAAAAGCAGTTTGTTTTAGAAAATCACGACGATTCATTTTATATGAAATTTAAAAATATAATCGTTTGACTTTATTTTTAGAAGAAGGTTTAAAATACTAAACAAAAAATAATATACTTAAAAAAAACCTCACTTTGGGGAAAGATTGGGGTGGGCATAATTTTATTGAAAAGCCCACGTTAACCTTTCCCATTTAGTAAGGGAATTAAAGTAATTTTATTTTTACTATTGTTTTACAGGTCCTTTGGCATTTGATACAGAATTTATCATTGCTTTAAATGTTAAGACTGTTTCTGCAGGAGTTGTATTTGATTTAATAGTAATATTTTTTGTTTTTTCTCCACCGCCTTGGCCTTGTGTTTTAAATTCTGCTACGATTTCACTTTCTCCTCCTGGTGGAATTGGTTCTTTTGGCCATTTGGGTACTGTACAACCACAACCTGGCTTTGCTTCTTCTATCACTAGGGGAGTTTTTCCTATATTTTTGAATTTAAAAGCGTGTTTTACGACATCACCTTCTTTTATTTCTCCAAAATTATGTGAGGTAGATACAAATTGGATAATTGGCTCTTCGCCTTTTTTTGCTTTGGGTACTTTTGAGGCATTAGGATTTTTTGTAGTCGTGTCTTGTGGAGTAGCATTTGCAGCGGTTTCTGTTGTTTTTGGCTTTTCCTCATTAGTATTAGCAGCAACTTCAGATTTTTCTGTTTCTGTTTTTTCTGCTTTTTGTTGGCAAGCATTTATGCTTAAAAATGCAAGCATAATTACTGAATAAAAAATTTTTTTCATAGTAAATTATTTTATAAATAATAGTGCAAAATTACACTAAAAAATTATTTTATTAATGAATATTCGGTATTTTTTTAAAAAAATATCGTATTTAAGGATATAAAACCTACCTTTGTAATATTTTTGAAACTTTTAATCGATAAAAGCGTATCTTAATGTAATAGTTTCTCAAATATATGATTATTTATTGGCATAATTCGTGTATTTTTAAAGGTAAAATTTATTTAAAAATAGGTGAATGAAATGTAATTAGATTTTTTTGAGAAAAGCAAAATAATAAAATAATAAAAAAAATAATAAAGTTAAGTGTAAAACGGTATGGAAAAGCCGATTATGTCCTTTTTAAAACAGGTCGGTGTATTTCTTTTGTGTTCATCAATACTCCAATCTTGCTTTCTATTTAAAAAGAAAGATGAATTTCAAAATAGTACAAACGTCCACGAAAAAGGACAAAAAAGTAAAATAACTGGTATCAATTATAATGAAGAAGATAATAAAGATAGTTTTCAAGTAGAAGCCTACCAAGAGCAACCCGAAGCACCCAATATGATTTATATTGAAGGGGGAAGATTTGTATTTGGCTCAACAGAAGAAGATTTGTTGTTTAAGCATGATGCATACGAGCAAACCGAATCCGTGCCTTCTTTTTTTATGGATAAAACTGAAATTGCAAATATTCATTGGCTTGAATATATGCGTTATTATGAACATCCTTCAAATATTGATAGTATTCCAATTGGTATGAATTTGCAGGACTATATGACGCAAGTTTTGTTACCCGATACGACTGTATGGGCAAGCGAAATGGCTTTTAATGATGCGTATGTAGCTAATTATTTACGTTACCCTGGCTTTCGTATGTATCCTGTGGTGGGCGTATCGTGGGTACAAGCGAGCGAATTTTGTAAATGGAGAACTAAAATTGTCAGAGCAAATATGAATAAAACGCCCGGACAAAAAGGAAATTCGACAGGAACAGATTCATCAGGTATGAATAAAGTTGTCCAATCTAATGTCGTTGATGGCGTCAATAATTTAATTCCTGAATATCGTTTGCCAACCGAACTTGAGTGGGAATATGCAGCCAAAGCCTTGATTGGTACGCAATATGCCGTAGATGAAAATTATCCTAAAAATAGAGTTTATCCATGGGATGGAACCGCCGTGCGTAATCCATACCAAAAAAAAGAATATCCAATGGGAAGTATTTTAGCCAATTTTAAAAGAGGACGGGGCGATTATGCAGGTATTGCAGGAAGATTAAATGATGGAGCTTTTTTGACTAATCATATCTTAGCTTATCCACCTAATGATTTTGGTTTGTATAATATGGCAGGGAATGTGAACGAATGGGTAGGAAAATTTCCCGAAATGATTATGGATACCACCTCCGAAAATCCTTTTAGAAAACTAACTGATACGACTAAAAAAGATACTTCGCGCAATAAAAAACCTCAAAATAACGTGGTTAAATATAATCCATTAGCCAAAAAAGATTCTTCTTTATTAGGATTGAATACGAAAGTTTATAAAGGCGGCTCGTGGAAAGATGTGGCATATTGGTGTTCGCCCGGCACCCGACGTTTTTTGGATAGAGAAGCAAAAACATCTGATATTGGCTTTAGATGTGCTATGGACGCATTGCAAAATGAAAAAAAGAAAACTACTGATAAGAAAAAAGGTAAGAAGAAAAAATAATGATTGTTTATGAATAGAAATAATGTTTATATCATAGCTACTCAAAAACAAAAATTTTGGTTAAAGTTAATTATTATATTTTATAGTATCCTCCAAATAAATTTGGAGACAATTCAAAAAAACATTTCAAAAAAATATTTTTATTCTTGCTCAAAAATTGAGTAAGAACTAAAAAAGCCTATAATTTTTTTAATTTATAGGCTTTGAATAAAATAAAAATAAAAAAATTAGCCTTTCAATGCTTTTATTAATTTTGGTAAAATATCAAACGCATCACCTACAATGCCATAATCTGCGGCTTTGAAAAATGGTGCCTCTGCGTCTTTATTGATAACTACTATACATTTTGACGAACTCACACCCGCCAAATGTTGAATAGCCCCCGAAATTCCTACAGCGATATATAAATTTGGACTTACTTTTACTCCTGTTTGTCCTACGTGTTCATGGTGAGGTCTCCAATCTAAATCAGATACTGGTTTTGAACAACCTGTAGCTGCATTCAAAGCCTTTGCTAAGTCTAAAATTACGCCCCAATTTTCAGGTCCTTTTAAGCCGCGTCCACCTGATACGACTAAATCTGCCTCAGGTAATAATAATTCGCCTGTAACTTTGTCTGTTTTTGTGATTTTTACCGCAAAATCGCTCTCTGCTAATTGTGGAGAAAAACTTTCTACATTCGCAGAATCTTGAGAAGGAGTCATAGCAAATGCTCCTTTTTTGACAGCCAAAATTTTATTTTCGCTTGTCAAAGTAACATATTGAAACGCTTTTCCTGTAAAAACGGCTTTTTTCACTGCAAAACCATCGCTTAAATCTGGTAATTCGAGTACATTAGCAGCCAAAGATGCTTTTTTCTGTACCGCTACACGTGCAGCAATTGCATCACCCAAAGAAGATTTTGCATATACCAAAATAGTGGCATTTTCTTTGTCTAAGGCTTGTACGACAGCATGGCTATATGCTTGAATATTGCCTACATCTAAGCGGCTATCTTGTGCGTGCAATACTTTTGAGATACCATAATTACCGATTTTTGCTATTTGTTCGGCAGAGGCTTCATTGCCCAAAACTAAGGCAACGGCAGTAGAATTAGTCATTTTTGCTAATTCAGCCCCATATCCAACAGCTTCGAAAGACGAGCCGCGAATTTCTTTATCTGCCACTTCAATAAAAACAACTATTGACATAAAGTTTAATAATTAAGAATTAGAAATTAAGAATTAAAATTTTTTAACTAAAAATAATTTGAAACAAAACTAAATTACTTTTGCTTCATTTCTCAATAAATCGATTAAAGTTTCGGCTTGGTCAGCAGCAATAAATTTACAACCTGAACGAGCAGCAGGAAGTTCATATAATTCACTTTTTGTCAAAGTTTCTAAATTAGTTGGGCTGATAACCAACAAAGGTTTAGTTCGAGATGACATAATGCCTTTCATATTTGGAATTTTCCACTCTGCGATTGGCTCTTGACAACCCAAAACTAAAGGCAAATTTGCTTCCATATATTCTTTTCCGCCTTCAATTTCACGTGCCAAAGTAGCCACATTTCCAGAAATTTCTAACTTCATTACAGGCGAAAGCGAAGGAATATTGAGCATTTGCCCCACCATTCCATGCACTTGTCCACCATTATAATCGGTTGATTCTCTGCCCATCAAAATCAAATCATAGCCATTTTGCTTCGCAATTTCAGCAATTTGATTAGCCACAAAATAAGAATCAGTAGGCTCTGCATCAATTCTGATAGCATCATCAGCCCCAATAGCCAATGCTTTTCGAATTACTTGGTCATTTACAGCCAAGCCAACATTTAAAGCGGTTACGGTTGTCCCTGGAATTTGTTCTTTGAGCTCAACAGCACGCGCCAAGGCGTAATCATCATAAGGTCCTATAATATATTGCAAACCTGCTTTATTCAGTTCTGCATTATCATTAATAAAGGAAATTTTTGAGGTCGTATCGGGTACGCAAGTAATACAAACTAATATTTTCATTGTATAGAAAAAAATTAAAAAATTATGATTTTTTTTAAGTATTTGAATATGTTTTATGTATATAACAAAATTTCAGGTGTGAAGTTATAATTTTTTTTAAATATTTTTAAAAAAAATAGTATGCAAGCTGAGTATTTTTTTTATTTAAAATTTTTTTTATCATTTTTTTAAGAATATATTGTATTTTTTTATGATTTTTGAGTATTGCAAACGATTTAGAAAAATTATTTATTATTTATAAAAACAAAACTAAATTTTTTATAGTGGTATATATCTCATTTTTATTCAGTATATTTATCTTGAATTATAATTTAATAGTTGGCTTTATCTCGAAAAATATTTAATTTTATGTTTAAAAAAGCCATCAAATTTTAATGTTTTTAATTCTAAGTAATTTTTTTTTTGCTTTATATTCTACATATATTATTATTACAATTAAAAGTTTAGAAAATTATTTTGCGTCAAAATAATCACAATTTTTTAACCAATAAATTATATATAAAATTGTTTAGGGACTCAGTAGCAAATAATATACCCACCGAGTACGATTCTTTCAAGGTTTTAAAAACCTTGAAGGAATTTTTCCGATAAAAAACGCTTTTAAATGGGTATTATATTTTTTAGAAGATCCCTTACATATTTTATTGCAGTTTATTACACTTATTATTTATTTTACCACACAAAAAATTACAATAACAAATTTTATAAAATTTGAAGGCTTTTGTAATTATTTTTTAAGGAGCAATTCTTGAAATATTCCAATTATCATATTTTTTTTCGTACACAATTCTATCGTGCAATCTACTTCTTCGTCCTTGCCAAAATTCAAAATAAGTAGGAATTACTTTGTATCCACCCCAATTTGTTGGTTTTGGAATTTGTTTTTCCGCATATTCTTGTTGTAAAATTTCAAATTTTTGTTCTAAAAATGCACGATTTTCTACTTTTTCGCTTTGTGGAGAAACAGCAGCCCCTAATTGACTTGCTTTTGGACGGGAAACAAAATATTCCAAAGAATTAAATTGAGGTATTTTTTCGATAATTCCTTCAATTCTTACTTGTCTTTCTAATTCTGCCCAAAAAAAATTAAGGGCTACATAAGGATTTTCAAACATTTGATTGCCTTTTTTACTTTGATAATTGGTAAAAAAAACAAATCCATTCGTCTGAACTTCTTTTAATAGTACAATTCGAGAAGTTGGGCGATTATCTTTGCTTATCGTTGCCAAATTCATAGCAGTTGGCTCTAAAATTTGTGCTTGCACAGCAGCCTCCAACCAAATATTAAATTGAGTAAAAGGATTAATATTTACCTCTTTTTCGTCCAAAGTTTTTAAGCTATAATCTTTTCTGATTTGTGCTATTTCTTGTTGATTTAACATATTTTTATTTTATTTTTTATAGAGATTAAAAATTGACTAAAATTTGATTTTTTAATAAATCATCAAAATTTTCTCTTTTGCGAATAAGTTGCACTTTATTTTGATAAATCAATACTTCTGCAGGTCTAAAACGAGAATTATAATTAGAACTCATCATAAATCCATAAGCTCCCGCATTTTTGATTGCCAAAATATCACCTTCTTTTACCTCGTTCATTTTTCTATCTGCTCCCAATGTATCGGTTTCGCAAATATAACCCACAATACTATACACTCTCGATATGCCTGTTGGATTCGAAACATTGATAATTTCGTGATATGCATCATATAAAGATGGACGAATGAGATGATTCATACCCGAATCTACGCCCACAAACGCAGTCGCAGGAGTTTGTTTGACCACATTGACATTCACAAATAAAAAACCTGATTCGCTCACCAAAAACTTTCCTGGTTCAAACCAAATTTCTAATTCTCTGCCATATTCTTTACAAAAATCATTAAAAACAGTGCCTAATTTTTCGCCCAAATCTTCTAAATCAGTCGTAATATCGCCTTCTTTATAAGCCACTTTAAAACCACTTCCAAAATCAATAAATTGTAAATCTGGAAAATCTTTAGCAATATCAAATAAAATTTCTGCGCCTCGCAAAAAAACTTCTGCTTCCAAAATATCCGAACCTGTGTGCATGTGCAAACCCGAAATTTTTAGGTGATAACTTTTCACAATACGCAAGATATGACGCACTTGTAAAATCGAAATTCCAAATTTAGAATCGATGTGTCCGACTTGAATTTTTGCATTTCCACCTGCCAAGATATGCGGATTTAATCGAATACAACAAGGAACGCTATTTCCATACGCGTTTCCAAATTGCTCTAACATCGATAAATTATCGATATTGATAACCAATCCTAATTCAACGGCTTGTTTTATTTCATCAAAAGAAACGCAATTTGGCGTAAAAATAATTTGTTCAGGTTTAAAACCAACGTGCAAACCCAATTTCGCTTCTTGAATCGAAACTGTGTCCAAACCTATGCCTTGTTCTTTCAAAAGTTTTAAAATAGAAATATTTGTTAAAGCTTTTGCTGCATATTTAATTTGTAATTTTTGTCCTTTGAAAGCATTTTTGATGATATTTAATTTTTTTACGATAGTATTTCCATCATATACATACAAAGGCGTGTCAAATTTTTGGCAAATATCTAATACTTGATGCCCTTGAATTTGATAAGATTGATTGATAATTTCCATTATGTTTTTATTCGTTTAATTTTTTAGCCAAGATTTACAAGATTTTGATGATTTACAAGATTAATTAACTTTGTTTTGATGATTTACAAGATTAATTAACTTTGTTTTGATGATTTACAAGATTAATTAACTTGATTTTCAATGATTTATAAGATTAATTATCTTGATTTTCAATAATTTACATCTTAAAAAATCATAAAACCATTTACTTTTTAGTTTAAGAGTGCAAAAGTACTCATTTTTTAAAATAAATAAAATGATTTTTCTAAAAAAAATATCTTTGATTTTCAAAAAATAAATAATCTTTGTTATATTTGCGTTTCAAAACACGATATAAAAAAATAGAATGGCTTAATTATTGAAAAATAAAAAAGAGTTATACATAGAAAAACAAAAAAATGCCAACTTTCAAACAAAGCTTAGACAGAATTAACGAACTTTTATACAGCACACGCGAACAAATATTGCGTGGATTAAGTATTTTTACAAACATCAGTTTTTTAACCTCGATGGGTATATTGATTTATGCTTTTGGGGCAGATTTGGAGGCAGACGAAGTATCGAGAGTTTTCCGTTGGTTAGAGGCAATGATTGGTATTTTTGTAGTCGATTTTTTAATCAGAATGTTGTATTCTTTAAATAGATTGACATTTATCAAAGAAAAGTTATTAGAAACTATTTTAGTAGGAGTGTTTTTGGGGGCAAATTTTTTGTATTTTTTGGGGATTGATATATTTTATATTTTATTTTTCTTTACCTCTTTGACAGATTTTCGTAATTTTTACGAATTTTTTATCATTATTTATTTGTCTATTTTATTCATTATCAGCACAGCCCAAGCAAGCCGTTTTTTGACACAAATACAAATACAACCTGCCACTACTTTTATTATTAGTTTTATTGTGTTGATTTTTGGAGGAGGATTATTTTTGATGCTTCCTGCTATGACTACTATTCAAGGAAGTATGCGTTTTATTGATGCGTTATTTACGTCTGCGAGTGCTGCGTGTGTAACGGGTTTGGCGGTACAAGACACAGCCACTTTTTTTACGGTCAAAGGACAGGTAGTGATTTTGATTTTGATACAATTAGGCGGAATTGGAATTGTTTCATTTGCGACTTTTTTTGCGACTTTTTTAAGTCAAGGCGTAGGTTTGAAACAACAAGCAATGATTCAAGATGTATTGAGTGTAGAAAATATTGGCGAAGCAAAAAATACTTTGAGACAAGTAATTATTCTTACTTTTTTGATAGAATTTTTGGGGGCAATATTTGTTTTTATGGCTTGGGATTTAAAAGTAGATTTTTATTCGCCCATTCCACAAAGAGAAATTGCTACTTATGCTGATAAAAATTCAAAAATTGTAGTATTATTAGACGAAAAAGAAAATAAAGCAAAAAAAGAAAAAGAAAAAGAAATCAAAAAAGATAGCGTAGAAGTAAAATTAGAAATTCCGACTGCAGGCGAAGAAGATACCACTTCCACAGCCAACGTAATTCCTATCGCAGGCGAAGAAGATAACACAAAAAATGCCAAAACAGACAACAAAGAAAAGCCCAAAGAAGTAGCGCCACCGCCTATTTCTCCTTCCAAAGAATTGAATAATACTTTGTATAATAAAGTTTGGTACTCGATTTTTCATTCTATTTCTGCTTTTTGTAATGCAGGTTTTAGTTTATATTCGGGAGGTTTGAATGAAGATGTTATCAATCGTTGTTATTTTTTACATATTTGTATTGCTTTTATTATTATTTTTGGAAGTTTGGGTTATACCACCATTACAGACGTTTTTTCGCCAAGCAAAATGCGTGAAAGAATGAAAATGCCTTGGAAACAATGGACTTTAGGAAGTCAAATTGCGGTTAATATGACAATCGTTTTAGGAATTGGTGGTATGATTTTGTATTTTTTCTTAGAACAAAAACAATCTTTGGCTGAAAAAAATCTATTCGAACAATTAGTAATTTCTTTTTTTCAATCTATTACTACTCGAACTGCGGGCTTTAATACCGTAACTTTAAATTTATCTTCGATTACAACGGCTACTTATTTATTGATAATATTTTTGATGTTTATTGGGGCTGCGTCTGGTTCTACGGGTGGTGGTATCAAAACTTCGACTTTTTTGATGTTGGTATATGCGGCTTCTGCGAGTATTCGCGGCAAAAAAAATGTAGAAATGGGCAAACGAACTATTTCTCCCGAAACTATCAATCAAGCGTTTTCGATTGTTGCTTTTGCAATTGCTTATAATGCGGTTTGTATTTTTGTGTTATGTATTTTGCAAGATAATATGGATATTCGACAATTATTTTTTGAACAAATATCAGCCTTTGCTACGGTTGGTTTAAGTTTAGAAACGACTCCTTTTTTGAACGATTGGAGTAAATCTATCATTATTCTTACCATGTATGTAGGGCGTGTAGGTACATTGACTTTGGCGTTGGCATTGACCAAAAAAGTGGCAAGCACTTCTTATAAATATCCTGATGCGCACGTGATGGTTGGGTAGATATTTTGATATAGTTAAGAAAAATAGTTTTTTCAGTTTGTCAAGTCTTCGACATTAACAACTGAAAAAACTAATGCTAATAAAAAATATCTTTAATTTTTCTTGAAATCCTATTTTTTTATCATACAACCTGTAGGTTTTTGATTAGCAATATCAATATTTTTTTTATCTAATAATTGTTGAATTGCATTAGACAAATAAGGATTATTTACATCTTCTGCAGATTGTGCGTTATCATCAATCGCTCCAAAATACTTAATAAAGAAAAAAGCCGAAACCTGTTGCAAAACAAAAACTTCGGGAGTTTTTGAGGCAGAAAATTTATTGACTAATACTTGTCCTTTGTCAAAAATATAAGGAATTTTAGCATTTTTGGTATTTTTCTTTGCTTCTTCTTGTGTTTCTTGTTCGGTTTCGGGAACGATAAACACAAATTTTACAGGACTATTTACATATTTTTGGGCTAATTTTTCGATTCTTTCTTGATAAAATTTAGAATAAGGGCAATTAGCACTCGTAAAAATCAACACTAAAATTTGTTCTTTAGCATAATCATTCAAATTCATCATTTTATTATCCACCAAATTCAAAGCCGTAAAGTTTTCAACTTTTTGGTTGATTTGTGTTTGAGCATTGGTTTGTATGGAGATAAAAAATATCATCGATACAAATAAAAATATATTTTTCATTGTGTGTAGTTTCAAATCTTTTATTAATATATACGTAAAAAATAAAAAATTGTTTTAACAGATTTAAAAAAAAATTATTGTAATACTATTTTATTGTCCAAAAAAATCAACGCATTTGATTAGAATTAAATAAATAATAACCAACGACAGATTCAGTTCTTGCGCCAAAAGGCTTATAATACACAAAAATTTCATAATTATTTTCGGTATCTTGATGATTTCCTTCAGATTCTGATAAGTCAATTTTTTTATTTATAGGATTTAACACTCCATACATATAATTATATTCGCCTTGTTTTAATAAAATATGCGCATAATATTGTTTTTTTTCGTTATCATATATCATTTTATTTTCATTATTACAAGCAAATCCATTAAATCCACCTATTACATAGACTTCATTATCCATTTTTTGAGATGATTTAAGATTAAATTTCACTTTTACATAATCAGATTCTACTTTTCCACGACTGGTTTCGAAATGAAATATCACAAAACCGCCATTTAAGTCTGGATTACGAAAATAAGTTTCCGTTCCTCTTTCGTTTTCTATGGGCAAAACTGCCGTACTTAATGTATCACCAATATCAATATGAGCCACATTAAATCCTAAAAAACGCGTACTTTTGATGTCAAATCTTCTAAATTCGTTCCCACCTAAAATTGTATTTTCACCTGTAAAATAATTATATTCTAATATTTTATCAAAATCTCGTACCATCAAAGGTTTTAAATCTACAATAGCATTGTCATTTCTATAATTTTGGCGAATAATTACTTTTAATTCTTCTCTGGGATTGATTACGTTTGGCAAGCCACTATAATTAATTTTAAAGTCAATTTGTTGGGCGGTATTTTGTTGAGAAGGCACAGAAGATTGTCTTAATTTAGGCTCAATCACTACTTTTGGCTCATATACAATAAATCTTTTAGTAAATAATAAATCTTTTTCATCGCCTTCTCGATGGATATAAATAATATAATTGCCCGCAATTTTTACTTTGGGCATTCGAAACGTGTAATGTGCGTAAGATACTTTTGTATTGAATGATAACTCAAAATTTCGCACTAAAAAATCATTGACATCGTTCAAATATTCAATTTCATTCAAATTAGAAGGAGTCCAATCATAATTACAATGCACGATTTTTGCGCGATGAATTTTTGGGTCTTGCGTCAATTCATCAAACTCTAAGATTAAATTGGGAGTTTGTGCCAATGAAGTTACTCCTGCACGATAACGCATATTGGGGTCATCTACCACAGGTTCGGGAAATATTTGTATCGTTTTGATAGATTTTTCGTAAATAAAATCGTATGTAAATAATACTTTTTCGTTTGTTTTTGTATCATTTGAAGTGTCAGGCGTGCTGCGTGGAATAGGCAAACAACCACACATCAAACCAATAATAATTATCAATATAAAATATTTCATTTTGGATAAAAAAAATAAATGATGAATTTACTCTGTTTTTTCGTTTTTATTTTTACTTTTACTTTTTTTCTTCTTTTTACTTTGTTTTTTTGAAAATGAAAAAATACTTTTTATTTTATCTAATAAAGTACTTTTTTTCTTGAGGTCTTTATCATCTTCTTCATAATAACCATAACCGCCATAACTGCCGTAGCCACCGTAGCCACCATAATTACCGCCATAATTACCATAGCCACCATAACCACCTGTGGAACGTCGAACAGCATTCATAATAACGGACATATTTTTGAAATTATTGATTTGTGCTACTTTGTTGATACCTTTGGCAAAAAATCTTTTAGAATAGTTAGCACGCACCACATACATAGGCAAATCTACTTTTTTCATAATCAAAATACCATCTGTAACCAAGCCGACAGGAGGTGTATCGATCATAATCACATCAAATTTTTGTTTTAATTGATTTAAGAGAATGTCCAAGGACTCTCTTAAGATTAATTCTGATGGATTAGGTGGTGAATAACCTGCTGTAATAATTTTCAAACTATCAATGGCTGTGTCCCTTACGCAATTTTCCCATTCTGCTTTTCCTGATAAAATATCACTTACTCCTGTTTCATTTTCTAAACCAAAAGCTTGATTTAATTTTGGTTTACGCATATCAAAATCCAAAATAATGACTTTTCTATCTGCTTGTGCAATCAATCCGCTTAAATTGGCTGCCACAAATGTTTTTCCTTCTCCACTAATGGTAGACGTTACGGATAAGAGAGTAGAATTATTATCATCAAATAAACCTTTACCTGCGGGAAGCATATAATCTAAATTAGTACGAATATCTCTAATTGCTTCATTTAAAGACGACCTTGAAGATTCTTGAATAACCAAACGACTTACCTCCATTTTCTCTTTGTTATATTCAGGAATACCACCTAAAATAGGACAATCTATTAATTTTTCGAGTTCTCCTTGATTCATCAAAGTATCGTGCATCAAATATCTAACCACGACTATACCCACACTTAAAACCACTCCTAATACTAATGCTACTAAATAATATTGCAATTTGATAGGAAAAATAGGCTCAAGTGGTTTGCTTGCAGGACTTAAAATAATGATTTCAGGGACAACACCCGCCGCTGTCAAACGAATAGAAAATAATTGATTAATAATATTATTACAAAAACCATCATATCGAGCATAATTTTTACTAATTTGTCCGTATTCACGCCCTTTGGGAGGAAGCCCAATCAAAATAGATTCGATTTCTATTTTCTTTTCATTGATTCCTCTTAATGTTTTATAAATTAGTTTTTGTGAGCCTGTATTAAATTCATTTAATTGTTTACGTTTATTATTCAAATCTTGTTGGTAAGATTTAATAGTTAATGTATTGCTTTTTTCTCTAAGGTATATTTTTTGCATATCACTCATAATTTGTTGATATTCTAAGACCAGCCTCGAGATAGCCTCATTTTTTAATAAAGGCAAAGAACTTACAAATTCTTTCAAAGAATCACCTGTGGCTACCAGCATTTCTAATTCTTTATATACCACTAATTCTGCGGCAATTTTTTGTTGTTCTTTGGTTATTCTTTCTAATTCTTCTATGGCTTTTTGTAATTTATCATCAGTATTTTTAGTTTTATTTTCGAGAAAAAAACCTTGCATCAAAGCGTCATATTTAAGCAAAGAATCGCCAAATTGTTTTCCTTGTAACGTTAAATATTGAATCATTTGAATATTTGATTTATTTTTTTCTTCCACACTTTTCACCGCATACGCAGAATCGTATGCCATCACGATGGCTTGTGCTTTGACTGGATTTTCTTCTTTAAAACCAATACTAATAATTTTTGCCTCTTTATTTGCCTCTCCCACTTCTAAATATTTATTACTCAATACATAATTAATCAAACTTCTTTCGCTATTGATTTTGAAGTAATAACTATAATTTCTACTTAGTGCTTGTTTTGGATTGCCCAATTTAATGGTCATATTCAATCCATTCCAATTAATTTGTTCTCCAAAAATAAATTTTTGGCTAATTGTTTTTTCATTTTTAATTGTAATTTTATATTCTTGTAAACTTAATATATTGATGGATATAGGTTGGTCAACAAACGTTGTTTTTTCATAATTACTGACTACAAAGGGAGCAAAAGGATACAGTTCACTATCCATAATCGTTCCTTTCATAAAATAACTGACGTGCAAACCCAATATTTTAATTACTTCTTTGGCTACAATTTCTGATTGAATAAATGCAATTTCACCAATAATGCTGGTGGGATCAGCTGCACCTACGCCACCTACGCCACCTATGCCTATAATTCCTTGCAAAGTAGAAGCTGCTTTTTCATTTTTAATAGTTAATTTGATGGCAGAAGTAGAGCGATAAATGGGAGCGGTATATCTCAAAATAAAAAAAACAACCGCAAATATGATAATATTGATAAGAACAATCCAGATAATACTTTTTTTGATAATAGATAATATTTTAGGAATATCTATATCGCTTAGTGCTTCTCTTGATGTTTCAGGTTTAAAAAAAGTATTTTTGTTTAAATCTTGGTTGGGAATATGATTTGACACAATATAATAATATAGTATGATTTTTTATGTAGTAAACTAATTACATTTTTTGCAAAGGTAGTATATTTTTTTTTATTTTCATAAAAAAATATAAATGAAAAAAAAATATAAAATAATTTAATGAAAATTTTGTTTTTTTATGATAAATTTATTATAATTGCACGAAAAGAATTGTTGTTATATTAATTAATTATCTTCAATGCTAAAATATATTTTAAATAGACTATTTTATGGTTTTCTTGTCATTTTTGGCGTGATAACGGTAGTCTTTTTTTTATTTTTTGCATTGCCAGGTGATCCTGCCGAAACTTTATTAGGCAATAAAGGAAATGCAGAACAACGCAAACAAATCACACAAGAATTAGGATTAGATAAACCTTTAATTTTACAATATATTTATTATTTGAATGATTTGTCTTTTGTAAGTATTCATAAAGATACCCAAAAAGCACGAAAAGATTATCAATATTTAGCTATATTAAAAATGGGCGAAAACGTTCTGGTCGCTAAAATGCCTTATTTACGTCGTTCTTATTTATCTAAAAAAAGAGTGTCCGAAATTTTATACGAAGATATAGGCGGAACATTGGTTTTAGCCATGACTGCGATGCTGTTGGCTTCCATAATGGGCGTTACTTTGGGCGTTATTTCAGCCTTAAACGCAAGAACTTGGATAGATTATACATTGATTACAATCACAGTGGCAGGTATTTCGACACCTTCTTTTGTGATGGCTATTTTGATGGCGAATATTTTTGCTTTTTATTTATCAGAATATACAGGTTTGAGATTAACAGGAAGTTTATGGGAATTAGATGCGCAATATGGTTATCGAATTGCTTTATCAAACTTAATTTTGCCTGCATTTACATTGGCTTTGCGTCCTTTGGCGGTCATTACACAACTCACAAGAAGTTCGATGTTAGATGTATTAACACAAGATTATATCAGAACCGCCAGAGCAAAAGGGATTCCTAAATATGTAATTATTGTTAAACACGCCTTAAAAAACGCTTTAAATCCAGTTATTACGGCAGTTTCGGGTTGGTTAGCTACTTTAATGGCGGGTGCATTTTTTATAGAATATATTTTTAATTGGAAAGGTTTAGGAAAAACTACTATTCAAGCCGTACAAGAATCAGATTTGCCTATTGTGATGGGTGCAGTAATAATAGTAGCGTGTATTTTTGTGTTTGTTAATATTATTGTTGATGTGTTATATGCACTTCTAGACCCGCGCGTAAGAATAAATTAAAATAAATTTATAAAAAAAATAATATAAAATTTTATATTCTAAAAAAAAATACGTTACTTTGCAGACTATAATTTTAAAAAAAATATTTTTGTACTTTAATATTCATATTTCGCCGAATTTTATCACTTTTAATATTCTTTCATGAAACACACTTACCACTTTTAATTGTTTTTATTTAAAAAACTCACAATAATTTTTATAAAAAAGTAGGTTTTTCATACGCATATCAATTTTTATTCTATGTTTAATATCAAAATATCATTTTTTTTAGTAGCCAGCTTTTTGGTATGCAGTGCTACAAAATTAGTAGGACAAACAACTCCTACTGCTGTTTTTGGTTCTAACGGAACAAGCCCAATCACCACCGCTGTTCCTTTTTTAAGTATTACTCCTGATTCTCGTTCGGGTGCTATGGGCGATGCGGGAGTTGCTATTTCTGCTGATGCTAATTCTATTTATTGGAATGCAGCAAAATTAGCGTTTGCTAAACCTCGTTATGGGGTTGCTTTGTCTTTTAATCCTTGGTTGAGAAATTTGGTAGGGGATATGTCATTGTCTTATTTGTCTGGTTATTATAGATTAGATGATAAACAAGCAATCGGTTTAGAAATGCGTTATTTTGATATGGGTATTATTCAATTTACTGACCAAAATGGTGGTATTATTATGAATTTTAGAGCAAGCGAATTTGCTTTTGGGGGAGCTTACTCTCGTAAATTATCTGAAAATATGGGCGTTTCGGTAACAGGTAGATTTGTTTATTCTAATTTATCAGGTGATTTTTCAAATGCACAACAACCAGCAAAACCGGGTACAACGGGTGCAGCTGATATTGCTTGGTATTATAAAAATGATAAATGGTTTAAAATCAACGGACAACCTGCAATGCTTTCATTTGGCGCAAATATTTCTAATATTGGCGCAAAAATTTCTTATGTCAATGCTGGAACTGCTGATTTTATTCCGACTAATATGCGTATAGGAACAGCCTTAGAAATGAATTTAGACCCTGAAGGAAAAAATAAATTGACTGCTGCTTTAGATTTTAATAAATTATTAGTCCCTACTCCACAAAGACGTGATGCCAGTGGTAATCTTGTAGGCGTAGATCCTCGTACAAGAACTGTTTTATCAGGTATGTTTGGTTCATTTGGAGATGCACCGGGCGGATTTGGTGAAGAGTTAAAAGAAATTATGACTTCTATTGGAGCAGAATATAGTTATAATAATACATTTTTTGCAAGAGCAGGTTATTTTGGTGAAAATGTTACCAAAGGCAATAGAAAATATTTTACGGTCGGTGCAGGTTTTAAATACAATGATTTAGGAATTGATGTTTCTTATTTGGCAGCAGCAGGTGCAACTAGTCCTTTGGGCAATACACTCAGATTTACACTTTCATTAGCCATCAATAAAACAGCCAAAGAAAAAATAACAAAACCAGAAGAGACTGAAGCTCAATAGTTTTCTATCGTTTTTTCTGTTTATTTAATATATTTGCCCAATACAATCATTCAAAAATGTTATTTGTGTTGGGCTTTTTTTCATATAATTATTTACAAAATAAATACAATACAATTTCAAAAAACATGAAACTACAAAAAATATTCGCACTTATTTTATTTTCTTATACTTATTTTTCGGTGGCTTTGGCACAATTTACAGACGCACAAAAAAACACTGTGGTCAGTTATCTTAACTATCCAAAAACAGAATATGATATAAAAATCAATTTTTATGCGTCTGCTTATACTGATTATCCCAAAGATTCTTTAGAAAATTTATCAGAAGAAATGTTATTAAAAAAAATAACAAACACCCCAAAAGATGCGTCTATTTATGCAAAATTAACTATAGAAAGGTATAAAAAACAAATTTTTGACAATAAAATAGACGAATATTACGATAAAACCGTTCAAAATTATCAGCAGCAAATCAATGAAAATCCAACAAATATAAAAATTGTATCAGAATTTTTAGATTTTGCGGTCAATATAAAAAACGGAGAACTTATCAAAAAAATTATTGATTATGGATTACAAAACGAACCTAATAACGTTGAAATATTATTGGGGGCTACTAATTTTTATTTGAATTATGAACAAAATTTAGATAAAGCAGATGAATATATTAGTAAAGCACTAAAATTAGATAGATATAATGCGTCTATGATTGTATTAAAATTGGGAGTCGATCAACTTAAAACCATACAATCTATGCAAAAAAATCAAAAAGCTACGCTTGATATTTCGATAGCAGAAAATATATTCAAAGAAAAACCAAACGAAATTAAATACGAACATCTGTATCATTATGCGCGTTGTTCTCAAATTTATATTTCAATAATGTTTGATATAAGTATGGACTCCACGTTCAAATCTACAGATAATCCTTTTGATAAAGTTGTTTTAAATGAAAATGAAACAAAAGCTATCAAAGAAGCAGAATTATTTTTTCTAAAAAATATCAAAAAATCAAGTAAATATAAAGCAATAATGTTAGAAAATTTAGGATTTTTGTCATCTATGCAAAAAAAATATAAACAATCTATCAAATTTTATGAACAATATTTTAACGAATCAAAAAATATGTCAGGTTTAGAATCTTGTATTTTGTTGTATTATGTACAAAAAAATTATAAAAAAGCTGTTGAATACACAGAAAAAAGACTTAATCAATTTGATGACCTCAAAACAAATTGTCTTTTAGTGAGATTATATCACGAAACAAAAGATAAACAAAAAAGCCAAAAGATAATTGATAAAATAAAAAATATGAAAGAGGATGCTAAAAAATCAAAAGCAGAAACATTAGCCATTTTTTATTTGATGCAAAAAAACATAAAAAATGCGAATATATATTTGAAAGATTTTGAAAATTCGAATGAAATTCAAATTTTATTGCTGCAATTAACCAAAAATGTATTAGAAAATAATAAAATCGAAGCGAAGAAAAATCTTGATATGATATTGGAACAAGACAAAAAAAATGAAAATGCATTCAAAATAAAAAAAGTATTGCAATTTTAAGGGAACATCTAAAAAATAAATTACCCACTCAAAAAAACTTATTTTTAGTTCCCTCACCGCTGGGGAGGGTTAGGGTCAGTGTTGTTAAATTCTTTTTTTTTAACAAATAAAATAGAAATTAACTTGTATAATATTCTGTAAAAAATCCATAATTTTTTGAAAATCTTATAGATTTGGCAAATTATATTTTGATTTGTAAAATAATTTACCTGACAAATATTAGAACTTAACAACACTGCCCTAACCCTCCCCAGCGGTGAGGGAACTAAAAATAGGTTTTTTTGATTGGGTAGTTTATTTTTTAGATCCGACCTTCCGCACCCTATTTTTAAAAATGAGTATTATCGTTAAAATTCGAGAATTTATTGGCAAAATCATCTAATAATTTTTATTTTAACAATAAACCAATATGAATGACATTTTGAATTTACGATAAATGTGTTATTTAATAGTACATAGATATTTTTTTATTTTTCAAAGGTATATTATTGAGGTAAAATATTAAAAAATAGTTACGGAAGTTTGTCGTATG
>JAAFJG010000025.1 GCA_013298075.1 Cytophagales bacterium
TTTTTTCTGCTGTAAATTGATAAATCATAATAAAAATAGAATTTAAGTGTATAAAAATAAAAAAAACGCTTTATTCCGCCAATAAATTAATTTGTCCTGTAGCAAACAATAATTGAATATAAGCCTGTTTTGTTTGCTGTAAAATTTCGTAATATTGTTGTTGTGTTTCTATCCAACTTCTTTGTGCCTCCAAAAAATCGATGATGGTTGTTCCGCCTCGCAAATATGCATATCTCACATTATCTAAAATAATTTGTGAAGTTTCTAATAATTTTTTAAACTTTTCGATGTTATTTTTTTGCGTATTAAAAGCATATAAAGCATTTGTAATATCCGTTTTTATTTTACTTTGTGTAGCAATTAAAACCTGTTCTACTTGTATTTTTTCAACTTTTGAACGATTGATATTGCCTTGATTTCTATCAAAAACAGGTAATTGTATAGTCGCAAAAATGCCAAAATAAGGCACAGTATTTTGTGGATTCCAAACCAAACCTAATTCAGGTTTAGGAATTGAATTGGCATTTTGGAGTTTAATATTGGTTTCTGTGGTTTGTAAATTTGCTTTCAAAGCAACAATATCACTTCTATTTTCAATCGCAAAATTGAGCAAAGAATCTAATTTTGCGTTGTTTTGAATACCAAAATTATCACTTTTATCAATTTCAATGCTGTCTTGTGTGCCTATTAAAAGTTTTAATTCTCTGATTTTATTCGTAATATTTTGTTTGATATTTTTTTGTTTCATTTCATATTGCATCACCAATAATTCAGTTCTCAATAGTTCAGTTTGTGTAATGACTTGATTTTTTAATCGTCTTTCATTGATTTTTAACAATGTATCAATATTGTTTTTTGCGATATTGATAATCTCTAATTGTTTTTCAAAAAACCACGCTTCGAGCCATTTATTTGCCACGTCATAAAATACATTTCTTTCCGTTTCAGCATAATTTTTATTGGTTAAAATATTATTTTTTTCTGCTAATTCTATTTTATATTTTCTTTGATTAGGTAATTGAAAAATCTTTGTAAATTGCCACCAAGTTTGTCTATTTTTATTTTGATAAAATCTTGTATCTTCTGCAAAATATTGGCTATTCATCAGTTGTAAAATTTGTAAATTCAACGTAGGATTTGGTCTTAATTTTGACGTTATTATTTCACTCAAAGCCAAATCAAAATTTATTTTTTCTGCTTTTAAAAATAAATTATTTGTTTTAGAACTTTGTAATGATTTTTGTAAAGTATAAGTTTGAGATGATACATAATGGATAGAACCAAAAAATAAAATAGTAAGAATTATTCTGAAATACATTTTAGGTATATTTTTAGTAAAAATAAAATAAAAAAGGCAAGTAATTAGTCAAAGTCTATCTAAATAAAAAAAAAATTCTTTCAATTATTGATGTTTTTGTAGTGCAAATTAAGATATTTTTTATTGAAAATACAAAGAAATAATCAAAAATGATTTTGATTTAAAAATAAAACAATCGACTATTTTGACTTGTACTTTTATTTTTTTGGTTCTTCCGATTTTTTAGCACGTGGATAACGCTGATTGAGCGGATTTTTTTTAAAAAGTTCGTGGTATTTTTTATTCATTTTTGTTTCCCATTTTAAAAAACTCTATTATAAAAATTATTCATTATAAAAAAAAGATTAGTCATTTTCATCACTAATCTTTTCTTAAAAAATATCTTAAAACTTCGTTTGCAACACATAAGGCAACATTGCTCGCCAAGTTTCCCAATCGTGTGGCATATCATATCCCCACAAATCGACTTCGTGTGGAATACCTTTGCTCGCTAAAATTTTACCAAAACGACGTGAAGCATCTGGCGCTTCATAATCACCTTGTCCACTCAAAATAAAAGTTTTATGGCGATTACGCAAAATAGACAACCAATATTCATCGTTCATATTTGCTAAATAATCTTCAGGTGAATTGAAATAGCAATTTTCGTCCCAATATCCATCTGTATAAGCCCCCAAACGATACACGCCACTCATAGCAATCACGCCCGAAATCAAATCAGGACGTTTAAAAAATAAATTGGCACTATGTAAAGCCCCAAAAGACGCTCCTGCTGTGATAATTGGCACATCATTTCCACAATGATTGCGAATAAAAGGCAACACTTCTTGATATACATATTCATTGAATTGAGCATGTCTGATAGATTTGTCGGTTGGGTGCATTTTATTATTTAACCAACTTTCAGAATTGATGCTATTGATAGAAAAAACTTTAAATTTTCCGCCATCAATTTGTTCTTTAATAGAATCAATCAAATGAAAACGTTCATATTCCAAATAATCGGCTGCTGCGGTTGGCAACAATAATAATGCTTGACCATAATGACCATAAACCGCAATTTCCATATCGCGATGCAATCGTGGACTCCACCACTGATGTATTTCTTTGTGCATATTTTCTAAAATTTTAAGAGTTTAATTTTTGACTTTTGAAGTTCAAATTTATTTTTTCTAAGAATATAAAGGCAAATTTGGATAAAAAAAGTAGAAATACAAAAAAAATTACTTTTTATATTGATTTATTTCTAAAATTATTAAAAATAGCGTATTTTTGTGAAAGAATATTGGAAAGAATAAATAAAAAAATTGGTTCATGGAAAATTATTGCGGAGCTAATTTTGGTCTATATATGAATATCTTTTTATTTTGAAAATATAGAAAAATATCCATTTGAGAAACATAAAAATTTCGGCTAAAGCCAAGAATTGAATTTTATATTAACCTCCAGATAAATCTGGAGGCAATTCAAAAAATACATTTCAAAAAAAAAAATCAGCACAAATTTCCTAAGAACCAAAAAATTAAAAACGGTCATCATCTTTTTTTCCAAATCTTAGCCAATTTGGCAACTCAAATTTTGGTAAAAATCTTTGTAACATTGGTTTTTTTTCGAATCCACCTTTTTTATCAAAATGAAATTTAAACTTAAAATTTGATTCTTTTTTACCGATTTGAATCGTTGTTTTGCTATCTTTTTTTTTGATTTTAAAATTTTCTTTTAATTTCTCTTTAAAGGTTTTTTTTTGTTTTTTATTGGAACGATTTTGATTTGATTTTTTTGGAAAAAAGTCGTCATCATCATCATCATCAAGATGATAATAATTATTTTTAGATGAATGAGTAGAATAATGGCTATTATTTTCTTCTTGTTCTTCTTCTTTGTTGATATTTTTTTCGAGCCAATCGGTTGCTTTTTGAATTGTATCAAAAAAATTTACATTGACTTTCCAACCTATCATTCTCAAAAAAGCATACATATAAGGCACAGAAAATTTTTCTATAAATTTCATCGGATGCACAACCGCAATATAAATTTTTGGTTCAATCAGTTTATCTAATTTTCTGACAAAATGATTCGTAAACCAAAATCGCCAAGGGTCTGGCGTGCCTATCATATCTTTTGTATTCAATAATAAATTGCCACATTCTCTCGACTCAGCATCTTCCAAAATAGCGTTTAAAGCACCTTGATAGTGTGTTTTGCTTACTTTTCCAATCAGTTGTAAAACATAAAATTCGTTTTCTTCATTGAGTAAAGCAATCGTACTTCCGTTGCTTGTTTCGTAAATGCTTTCCATTTTATTGGGCAATTAAAATCATTTTGATTAAGGTTTATAACGTAAAAATATTTGTTTTAGTGTTTTGAAAGTTAGTTTTATTTTTATGAATTTAATCGCAATAAAAAATGATTATAACGCACAGAAAAGCCAATTTTTGTATATAAATTAATGGCTTTTTCATTATCGGGAGCGACTTCGAGTGCGTAGCCAATCGTTTTTTGGCGATAATTTTCATCTAAATAATCAAAAAATAATTTTCCAATGCCTTGATTTCTGTGCGATTCTATCACAAATAATTCATCAATATTCAATAATAATCCGCCATATTCATTGTGCCAATAAAAAATTAAAATCGAATAACCAATAATTTTTTCTTGGTCATAAAAAAGATAAATTGTTCCCATATTTTTATTTTCATCTAAAAAATCAATCGTTTTTTGAATATTTTTAGGCGAAATAGTATGCAAAGAACTATCTTTTCGATACAATAAATCGACCATTTCAGTCAATTTTTGAGTTTGATATTGATTATTTTTATCAAAAGAAGTAATAATAAAATGATTTTTCATACGTTTTTTTTACAAAATTACTTTAATTTGACAAAAAAACACTATTTTTTTTCTTATAATGCAATTATTAACAAAAATTTAATGTTATATAGTTGTAAATAAAATGTAATTTTATTTTTTTTGTATTGATTTTAAAAACTCTACGCACATGCCACTACTTTCTTCTAATTATCAAAAACAAAGTTATTACTTTAATTCACATATTGAAACCATTATTCCTGCGGTTTTTCGAGTTGTTTCAGGCGTAAATTATCAACGCAAAAGATTAGTTTTGGAAGATAATGATTTTTTAGATTTAGATTATTTAGAAGGAAATGATAAATTAGTGATTCTTTCGCATGGCTTAGAAGGCGATACGAAAAGAGGTTATATCAAAGGAATGGCAAAATATTTTCATCAAAAAGGTTATTCTGTGTTGGCTTGGAATCATAGAAGTTGCAGCGGAGAATTGAATAGTTTGCCGCGTTTTTATCATAGTGGAGCGTCAGAAGATTTGCGTTCTGTGGTGCAACATTGCGTCAATGAAAAAAAATATTCGGCTATTTATTTGATAGGTTTTAGTTTGGGTGGCAATATGACTTTGAAATATTTGGGAGAAGAAGGCAAAAATATTCACCCTTTAATCAAAAAATCGTGCGTTTTTTCTGTGCCAATTCATTTATCGAGTTGCTCAAAATCGTTATCAAAAAAATCAAATTGGATTTATAGCGATAAATTTAAACAAACATTATTCAAAAAAATCAAAGAAAAATCAAAGAAATTTCCTGACCATATCAATCCCGAACATCTTAAAAAAGTAAGAACTCTGTTCGATTTTGATAATTTTTATACTGCACCTTTGCATAATTTTAAAGATGCGGAAGATTATTATGAAAAATGTAGTAGTTTGCCTTGGATTGATAAAATTTCGATTCCGACTTTGATTGTCAATGCTTTGAATGACCCATTTTTAGGAGAGCCTTGTTTTCCATACGATTTAGCAGAAAAATTAGAAAATGTTTATTTTGAGTTTCCAACTACAGGCGGACATTGTGGATTTTCGAATGGCGAAAAGGGAATTTATTGGAGTGAAAGCAGAGCAGGAGAGTTTTTGGAAAGTGAAATTTAATTTCTTTTTATTTTGATATTGACATATAAATTTAAAAAAATGGTTATTGGGAAATTTGTGCGGACAATTAAAATGTATTTTTTGAATTGCCTCCAGATTTATCTGGAGGATAATATAAAATTCAATTGTTGGCTTTAGCCGAAATTTTTATGTTTATTAAATGGACATTTTTCTATATTTTTTAAATAAAAGGCTTTTTATATATAAACCAAAATTAGCTCCGCAATAATTTCCTAAGAACCAAAAAAATAAAATAAAGTAAGATAAGGTAATCTTAAAAATTACTCAAATCTTGAAAATATTGGCAAAAAAAAAAGACTATTTTCAAAAAAAATAGTCTTTTTGTGCGTCAAAAAAAGCAACCAAAATATTGGTCAGAAGTGAATTACTTCTCGAAAATTATATAACTTTCGAGAAGTTAAAAATCACTTTTATTTACGCATATACATTTTCTTTTGGTTTCAACATCAAAACCATAATAAATAATCCAACCACAGGCAAAAGGGTCATAATTCCACTCATTAGCCAAATTGTTCCCCAACCGCCAATCAAAAATTCGAACCAACGCATATATAAAACCAAAATCAAAGCATCTAAATATAAAGTTACTGCTCCCGCACAAAATGGATTTTGCCATTTTTCTTCGTGAAATAATACAATGACCATCAAAACCGAAATCGCCATACCATATAAAAGTGCGTCTAATTGCGCATCACCCGAAAACGAACCTGCTGGAACTGCCAACAAAAAACTATTTTTCAAAACAATCACATTGAAAGCAACAATCAACAACAAAACTAAGCCTTTCAAAGCACTCGAAGTAAAAACTTCTGCAAAACTCGAATCTATTGAACTTCTTTTTTTATTTGTTGTTGTATAGTTAGCATTAGATTTTATGTCTTGTTTTACGTGTTGTTTTTGCGTATTTTTCGTTTCTTTTTCTGCTGAAAAATTTTGAGAATCCTCATTTTTTTCGGTTTCGGCAGTTTTTTTGGAAGTTCTTTTTTGTGAAGTTTTGCTTCCTGTACTTCTTTGTTGTTGTGGAGTAATCATAAGTGATAATATTTTTATTTTTTAATTTATTTATTTTTATATTCAAAGTAATTTAATTCAATCAATCTTGAAAATCGTGGTATGTGGTTTATTTATTTTTTATATTCAAAAGTAATTTAATTGTATGTTTTTTTAGTTAAAAATTCTTAGAAATTAAATTAACAAATTCCTAAATTCTGAAAATCTTGAAAATCGTGGTATGTTGTTTGTCTTTAATTCTATTGCAAAGATACGACAATATTTTAAACAATACCAAATTTTTTTGTATAAATTTTTAAACTTTTATTTATTTATTTGACAATTTATTGAAAATCAATGAAATATTTTTTTGTAACTTATGCTTTTCGTAATCTTTTGAGGAATAAAGTCAAATCTTTGTTGATGATTTTCACTTTATTTTTGATATTATTTTTAACTATTGTTATAAAATCGTACCAAAAAGGAACAGAAAATATTTTTTTGAATGATTTAATATTAACCAATATAAGCAAAAAACAAATTATCACTAAAAATGAAAACGAGCATTTTTTTTCTTCTCAACTTATCAAACATCTCGAAGGCTCGGCTCGTTTTGAAAATATTATTTTAGTCAAAAAAACTTCTCAGTCATCTTCTAAAACATTCCCTAAAATCATTTTATTGCGTGGAATAGATATTGACAAAGAAAAAAAAATCATTGATTTTGAAAAATATATCACCCAAAAAATCAATCTAAATTCAGAAAATAGTATTTACATTGGTCAAAAAAATGCAGAAAAAAATGGTTATTTTTTAGGTGATACGCTTATTTTTGAACATAAATTGATACAAAAAAAAGTTATTATTAAAGGTTTATTTCATACTCCTAATCCTTTTCTAAACGAAAAAATTATTATTTCGAGTTTATCATTTGCCCAAAATTTATTTTCTTGTGCAGATTGTTTGTCGAGTTTTCAATTATTTGACCATAAAAATATATCTATCAATCATTCGCTCAAAATTCAAACTTGGCAAGAATCAATGCCTGACATCGCTCAAATGCTTTCTGCGGATAGTTTGGTTTGGGATATTTTATTATTTGTGTTGTATATTTTAGTGGCATTGAGTTTTTTGGGTATGATGAATTTACAAATTATTTCTCGAAAAAATGAATTATTAAATTTATATTATTTAGGCGTTCTGAAATATCAAATTATCATTTTTCTTTGTTTGGAATGTATTTTTTACTTTGTCATAGGTTTATTTTTTGCTGCGATTTGTGTGTATCCTTTGTTGTTTTATTGGCAAAAAAATCCGATAGAATTGACAGGAATTATTGCTGAAAGTTTAAAAAATATTGGCTTAAAACCCATTTTATCTGTGAAAATTGAACCAAGTATTTTTATAGAACCTATCAAAACAATGTTTTATTTTTTAGTTTTTCAAAGTTTTTTAATTGGTTATCAGGTTCGAAATATGATAAAGTAAGCAAAAAAAATATTTAAGATTTGATTAAAATTTCTTTTTTTTGAAAATTATTTGGAAAAACGACATTTTAGAACTTATTTTGCTGTTCGTTTTTATTCTATCCACATAAAAATTAACTTCATAATACTATGCAAAAAATTTACTTTCTTATCTTTTTATTCACTTTTGGTGCTTTTTTTACACATACATTCGCACAAGAAAAAGAGAAAAAAATCAGCAAAAAAGATTCATTAGAAATCAAAAATAATAGTCAAAATTCCAAAAAAATGCTTGATGAAAATCAATTAGAAAATGGAATAAAATTTATTCAAAATAATATAACAATATATGAAAAATATAATCGTGTCGAAAGTGTGATAGAGCAAAAATTTCAAATAGGTCAAGTATATCTTTTTAGAGCAGGTAATTATCAGAAAGCAAGACAAATATTTTTATCACTTTTAAATTTATATGAAAAAGGAAAAAGGAAAAAAAGTTTAAATTATCCTAAAATTTTAATGAATATTTCAACTACATACGTATATGAAGGTGATAATCAATCTGATTCTATATTTTTTTATGCAAGAAAAGGAAAAAATTATTTAGAAAAATACCACCCCAAAGACCGTGTAATATTAGTAGCATACTCAAATATGATAGGTATTTTTTTTGAAGGCTCACAAGAAAATGCAGATTCTGTTCAATATTATTCAGAAATAGCAATAGAAAAGGTACAAATAATTAAAAAAGAGTATGAAAATAGTAAAATAAAATTTGATACAAGTATTGATTTTGATTATGCTCGCTTATATTTTGATTATGGTTCGTATTTATCTCTTAAAATGGGACAATATAAAAATGGTTTAACCCGTTTATTAAAAGCACAAGAAATAGCAGAAACACTACCCCAAAGTGACTACTATAAAAGTTTTATATTTGCGATTAATATTCAAACAGCAACTTGTTATAAAAATATTGAACAAATTGAAAAATGTATACAATTAAACTATAAAACAGAAAAAATATTGATTGATAACCCAAAAATGTTTATTCAAAATGAAAACCTAGTTTCATTTTATACAAATTTTGGTAGTGCTTATTTAGAATATGCAAAAAAATTAGAAAATAAACAAGCAGAAAATATATTAGATTCATCTTTATATTACACGCAAAAAGCACTTAATATTTGTAAAGATAATAAAGGTTTGGAGTATAAACTTTCTGGGTTTATTTATCCAAATATGGCAGAAATTTATAGAGCAAAAAATGATTATGAAAAATTTTATATCTATACAAAAAAAATATTAGATATTGCAAATAGAATTTATAAAAGTAAAAAAAATATTGATTATGCGATTGTATATAATAATTTTGGATTATATTTTAATCATAAAAAAAATCCTGAAGAAGCACTAAAAATGTTTCAGAAAGCTATTTGTGCTATTGCATATAATTTTGATGATTCTACAAATGTTGAAAAAAATCCTCGTTTGGCTAAAAATATGTCATTTGCAAATGATATGATGGTTCAATTACTATATTCAAAAGCAAAAACTTTCTCGATGTTAGATAGTCTAAAAAATAATAAACTACATGTAAATTATAGTATTGACGCTTTAAAAATTGGCATAGGCTTGTCAAATTTTATTCGATTAAATTCTATACAAGAAGATAATTTAGCATTTTTAAGAAGGTATTCACAACTTTATACCTTAATTATTGAAAATTATTATGAATTAGGTGATAAAAAACTATATTTTGAATATTTAGAACAATATAGAGCAAGTATGTTGCGTGCAGAAGTTTCTCAAAATGAAAATATTACAGGTATAAATCCTAATTTATTACAACAAGAAACGAATATAAAAAATGATATAACACAAATAGAAGGGCAAATCGCACAAACGCCTGCCGACAAAAATTTGCAAGATAAATATTTTCAACGAAACTTAAAATTAGATAGTTTGGTGAGTGTTTTTGAAAAAATGAATCCAGAATATCACTCACTCAAATATACAGGTGAGGTAATTACGCTCGAAAAAACGAAACAAAAACTAACTGAAAATCAAGCAGTTGTGCAGTATATTATGGCAGATAAAGCTTTGTATATAATGGTTATCACAAAAAATATCACAGAAATTAAAAAAATATTCATTGAAAAAGATAGCCTTTTGGATAAAATAAATGTATATAGAGATGCCTTCAAAAAAAATAGTAAAGACGAAAAATTAGTATATTTGTCGATGGATTTATATCAAATTTTGATTAAAGATATTTTGCCGCTTATCAAAGATAAAAATCATTGGTTTATTGTGCCTGATAATGCTTTGTTTGAAATTAATTTTGAGGCTTTATTTGAAAAATTGCCTAACACAACCAAATATGATAAAAATAAAAAAATTCGCTTGGCTGATTTTCCTTGGCACGAAGTCGATTATATATTACATAAACATATAATTACTATGGCGTTGTCTGCTACTTTAACTTTTGATGAAAAATTTTTCAAAAAACAAGAAATTAAAAATATCGATGATATTTTGTTGGTTGCGCCTGTTTATACCAATAAAGAAAAAGGAAGTCTTATTTTAGCCAAAAATTTGGATAATATGAAAGAAATGAGAAAGCAAGAAGAAGGAGATAGAGCAGGGATTTCAGAAGATGGCAAGCATATCATAGAACTCGAACATTCTAAAACCGAAGTAGAAAATATTGCCAATTTATTCCAACAAAAAGGTAAAAAAACCACTATTTTATTGGAAGAAAATGCCACAGAACTAAATTATAGAGAGAAAGCAAAAAGTGCAAAAATTGTGCATTTATCTACGCATAGTTATTTTCATAACAGAGATTATCGGTTGTCTGCCATTACATTTTGGCAACCAGATTCTGTTGTTTATAACCAAAAACCAAATTTAAGTGATGATGGAATGTTGTTTGGAACAGAAGTATATGGTATGAATTTATCAAATACAAACTTGGTCGTGTTGTCGAGTTGTGAGGGCGGATTAGGCAAAATAATAGGCGGGGAAGGTCCAATGGCAATCACACGTGGCTTTATGTATGCCGGAGTACCTAATTTGTTGTATTCTATTTATAAAGTGGGTGATAAACATACAGCGGAATTGATGCCTTATTTTTATAAATATGTTTTAGAAGGAAAAAAATATTCAGAATCTTTAAACCTCGCCAAAAAAGATTTTATCAAAGCAAAAAAAGGAGCTGCTTCTTTGAATACTTGGGCAGGTTTTGTGATAATGGAACGATAGAAAAATAAGAAAAATAGTTGCAGAAGTTTTGGTTTCTGCAACGTTTTTTTAGTTTATTTTATATGAGGGTTTAGTTATTTTTCACTTTGTTTTTTGAATAAAAATCGTCCTACATACACTTCTTCACCATTACATTCAATCGTAAAATAGTATAATCCAGGTTCGTTTTTTAGAAAATCAACTTTAAAAGGAATTTCTTTTTTGTTGAATTTTTTGGTAAAAACATTTTGCACGTTATTAGTAACGATTTGTAAAGTATAATTTTCTACTTTTTCATCATTATCTTCAAAATTAAAAGAAATTATATCTTTAAAAACTTCATCATTGCGTGGTGAAATCATTTTTATTGTTTTACTAATACTTTTTTTAGGCAACATATCACCATCAATTTTTGCATTTTGAATGAAATTATCCGCATACAATTCCATTTCATTTTTTTGTGATTTAGGTAAATTAGATAATTTTTTTTGATTTTCCTTTTCTTTTTCAATCATTGCCAATAATTCCATTTGTTTTTTTACATCTGCTATTTTTTTCAGACTATCCTCATTTATCACCAATGATTTTTCTGTTTGGTTTTTGGTATTTAAAGGCGATTTTTCTGTTTTTTTGTTGGTATTTAATTTAATATTTTTAACCATTGATTTATCTTTGTTGGGCTGATTGAGATAATAAATTGTGCCTACACTCACGCATAACGCAATTCCTGCGGCTACAGTAAATATTATTTTTTTGTTTTTTTGAAAAAATGATTGATGAAGTTTTTTGACTTCTTTTGTTTTTGGAGTTTGGTTTTCTTGTTTGAGCGTTTCAATTTCTTCAAAAAAATCAGGATTTTCTTTTTTGAAATTATTGACTTCTAACTCATCTAAATAGAGTAGAAAGTTTTTATAATCGTTCATTTTTTGTTGCAATTCAGGGTTATTTTGGGCTGATTCCTCCAACTCCTTTTCTGCTTCATCACTGAGTTCGCCATCAAAATATTTTTGTATGAGCTCGTTTTCGTTGTATTCCATGATTTTTTTCATTTTAGAATATTTTTTTATTTTTTGGATTAAATTTTTTATTTTTTGCACTTTGCTTTTATTTTTTGCACTTTATTTATTTTTATTTGATTTTTTTGGATTAAATATTTCACATATTTCTGAATAGTTTTCTAAGAAATATTTTTTTAGTTTATCCTTACAAACATTTTTTTGCGTGTAATAAGCTTCTTTATTTTTAATTTCTTTTTTTTCAATCAATTCATCTCGTATTTCGTCTTCATTTTCATTCAAAAGAGAACGAAATATTTTTTTACATTTTTCAGGTATTTTTTTATTTTCATTTTTTAGAAGATAGGCAAAAATTTCTGCTATTTCCTCTCTTGTCAAATCTCTTTCGTTGTCGACTATAACTTCATTGGTTTCATTCAATAGAGTTGTTTTGATATGTCTTTCTTCTTCCTTTTCAATCATATAAAGACCTTTATTTTTCAAACACATAGTAAAATAGGCTTGTATATTATTTATATTTTTTAGTCCGTTTTCTTTTTTTTCGATATATTTTTTAAAATCATCTAAGGTTTTTTGAAAAGGGTCTTCTTTTAAGCCTGCATAAACATTTTTTGTTTTTCTATACCAATTTTCGAAGGCAAAATCTTTAAACCTATCAAAATATTCGTTTTGATTTGTATCTACATATTGTTGTAAAAGTTCTTTTTGTTGTTCGTTATTCATACTTCGATTATTTTTATTTGATGCCTTTACTTTTATAGAGTATTTTTATTTTAAAATCTTAGTAAAAAAGTAAAATATTTTTAAAATATTTTTTTTTACTATTTTTTAGAGATTTTTTTTGATTTTTAAAAATATAGTAAAGTTGTCAATGTGTGAAATACTTGACAATCTCGCTTTTATTTATACCAACATTTTTTTTTGAGTTTACTCCAAGAAAATTAAACTATTTGTAAAATTAAGTTAATTTATCAGCAAATAAATTAAAAAATTAAATTATTTTAAAAATAATTCGAAAAAAACATTAGTCAAATACAAAATAAGGAATTATATATTTAGGACTGAGTAAAATAAAATTAGTAAGATTTCTAACTGATAATGCTCTTTTTTGAGTAAAAGAAAAAAATTAAAAAATAATTCGAAAATTATGTCCCAAATCAAGTTTTTAATTGCTATATAATAAACACACATAATAAGTATGGAAGAATTAAACGAACAAGCACTCAAAAGAGAAATAGAGTCTTTTGTAGAAGAAGATAAAGCAATATTACATCTATTGCAACTTCCATTAGAACAAAAGGAACTTTCTGAAAAATTAGGCATAGAATATCATCATTTTCGAAATCGCCTAAAAATTATCTATGAAAAATTAGGTTTCAAAGGGCAAAAGGAAATTATTTATCACCGAGAAATTATAACTAAAATTTTAAATAAATAATGCCATTTTACTCAAATGATTTTCAATAGAAAAAAATCATAAGTAATTTAGCACCCAAAAGCAAAATAAATTCAAAAAACTATATCCGCTAATTGTTTCTGTGGATATGGCTTTTTTAAAATAATAAAAAGAAACAAAAAAATTTAATACAATTTTTAATGTTATGAAAAAAAATTCCTTTTTATTGTTATTCGTTTCCGCAAGTTTATTCTTAATATCTTCTTTTATAACCAAAAGAAGTGAAAATATTGCAGGTGGTACCATTCATGTTTATGTGAAAGATGCAAATGGCAACCCTTCCAATTATGCACGAGTGAGGTATAGCGTTTGTAATTCATTGGCTTGCGTAGGCTCAGGCAGTGATGTGCGTACAGATAAAAGTGGCTATGTAAAACTCTCTTGGACAAGTGATTGTGATATATGCACCATTTATGTAAATGGTAAAGCACACGAAAAAAACAAGTACAAAAATGGTGAAACTTATACGTTTTCCACAAATTAAACCCCTAAAAATTTTTTAAATATATGAAAAAAATAAATTTTAATTTATATTATTTACTCCCATCTTTTATAGTTTTTTTACTATGTTTTGGGAATGCATCAGGACAGATTTTACAATGTCAACAACCTTGTGCCGAATTGATAAATAATAACTTAATAGCCTCTGTGCCAAGTTCTTTCACAGGTACTACTGCTAGTTTTACGTTGAATGTTTCGTCTGTATTTGTTGCTAGCACTTCATCATCAACCTATCTTCAAAGTAATTTTTCACCTGGTGCTTGTACGAGTGGAACGGGTGCTTTACCCGGTATTCGCGTACAAATAGCTAAACAAACAAATTTTAGTGTTTGGTATGGTTTTTTTACAAATGCTACTCAATGTGCAAGTGATGTAAATGCAATATTAGGTAATATGGAATATAATAGTGCACAGTCACGAACTGGTAACGTTACAAGTTTTAATATAAATTTGTCAGGACTTACTTCAGGTACATATAAGGTAATAGCACGTATGGGAAGTAGTGTAACCCATAGTCAATATAGTGAGCTAGGTACATTTACGGTAACTACCACAACTCCTTCCACTTGTTCACCTGCTGTATCATTATTAAGTCCTAATGATGGTGTTATTGTTACGTCTGGTACACCTATCACTTTGAACTGGTCAGGGAATGCTGGAGGTGGTAGCTGTACAATATCAGGCTATGAAGTGGAACTTACAGCAGGTGGTTCATCAGGTTCAGTACCTACTACCAACACAAGTAATAGTCTTAATGTCGCAGGTAGTTTTTCTTGGAGAGTGCGAGCCAAAACAGGTACAAGTAATTGGGGGTCATGGAGTTCTTCAAGAGATGTTATTATGGGTAGTGCACCTCCTACGGGTTGTACTATATCATCTCTGTCTCCAAGTTCAGCTAATATAGTTTCGACAGGTGGTGGTGGAAATTCCAATGTGAGTGCTACGAGCGGGCAGTCTTGGTCTGCCACTGCAAATAATAGTTGGATATTTACCAATAGCTCAGGTGTAGGTAGTGGTAGCTTAAGCTATAGTGTTGATCCAAATAGTGGCTCTTCACGTTCTGGTACTATAACTATAACTTGTGGTGCAAGTTCACAGACATTTACAATAAGTCAAGCGGGTACAGGACCTCCACCAAGTTGTACACTTACACTAAGTAGTACTTCTGGAAGTATAGCATCAACTAATGGAAGTAGTGAAAGTTTTACGGTTAGTTCAGCAGGTACTTGGACAGTATCAGACAATGTAACATGGCTTACCACCACTAAATCGGGCAGTACGGTCAATATTAGTGCTACTTCTGCCAATACGTCTGCTTCACCTCGTAGTGCTACTATTACCGTAGATTGTGGTAGTGGTATTACAGAAACTTATACATTGACGCAAGATGGAACAGCACCACCTGCTAATAGTTTAACAGTTTCTACAACAAATGTAAATTTTACTTCTGCTTCAGCAGGTACTCAAACTATTACTATCAATTCAACGAATGTAAATTGGACTGCAATAGAATCATCTACTTGGTTTACAATTAGTCCTGCAAATGGTGGAAATGGTACTACTACACTCACAATCAATGCAACTGCTAATACAGGTGCATCAAGAAATAGTACAATAACTATAAATGGTGGTAGTTTTAACCTTATAGTTAATGTATCACAAGTGGCAAATCCAGGTCCAGTTTGTTTTACCATCGGTAGTATACGTATATGTGCAGATGCTTCTTCTACGATTTCACCTGGTGTAGAATCACTCTCAGGAAATATAAAGGTTTTTTTATCAGGTAGTTCCACCAATGCTGTTATGACCTCTACAGGCACTATTACCATTAATACTAATAATTCTACTATATCTGGTTCAGGTGGTTTGAGTATATCAAATATTACAGGTTATGGTAGTGTTCAGTTAATACAAGGCAATTTTAATTTCTCTGTTTCACAAGCACAACTGAATAAAAATAATCCAATTTTGAACAACTTATTTGCTTTAATTGGACTTCCCGTAGAAATTGACAAAATAGAAGTAATTATGAATGGTATTTTACTTACAGGGAAAATTTCACTTCCCTCTGTTTGGAAAGGTGCAAAAGCACAAATCACTCAAATATCCATCACTACAAATGGTATAGGTGTAGCAGGTGTTACTTGTCTTCCTAAAATGTCGTATGGTGGATTCGGTTTAGAAATGGCTTGTTTAAATTTTAATACTACACAAACACCAAGTAGATTTCAAGGTAGCATTAAAGCTAAAGTGGGATTTTTAGGTGGTGCTTTAGGAGGAGTTGCTGAAATATTTTCAGGTAGTTATGGTGGAATTACATTAACAGAGATAAACAAACTTTCTCTTTCATACATACCTACTAATCCAGTTTTAATAGGTACTACAGGATTTGGAGTGTCAAAACTAACAGGAATAGCAAATAATTTATCAGTTATTGCAAGTAATAAAAATCCTATGTATGCTTCATTACTAATGGATATTACAACCTTAGACCCTTTAAAAGCAGTACAAGCAAATAATTTAGATTTTACATATACTTTTGGAGAATCTTTTGAAATCTCAACAGAAAAATTAAAAGTATTTGGGACGACTGTTGCTTCAGCCAATATGAAATTCACACCAACTTATACTAATTTTAGAGCAAGTGCTAATTTTTTAGGTATGGTGCGTGGTAAATTAGGTGCAAATCTTAACTATGGCTCAGGTTTATCATTTAGAGCGGGTATTATGGGGGATTTTTATACTCCAACTCAGCAATATGTGAGCCAAGTTGCTGTAAGTAATGTATGGTTAAAACCAATATGGAATGCAGCAGTAGCACTTTTACCAAATAATTCTTATAAATTAGGTAGTACATTTGGATTATTGACAGCCAATGGTAATGAGGCTAAAATAGAAGGTGGAGCAACTGTAAGTGTAAATCTTGGGTCTTTATTAGGTAAATGGAATAGCCAAGTCGGGTATAAAACAGTATGGTTAGGTGGAACAAATTTTCAAACAAGTTTATTCACAGAATATAATACTGTAGCAGCACTACAATCACAAGTTAGTGGTCTTTTGGCTTTCAAAAAATATTATTTTGATGAGTATTCTACTTATGCAAGTAATGATAAAATGGCATTACCAATGGTTTCGTATCAATATTTTGAAGTAGAAGGAAATAATAGAGAAATTATTGTGGGAGCGCAAGGGTCATCATCCCCTATTTTTAATATTGAATTTCCAAATGGAACAATCGTAACTGCTAATAATTTCCAAAATTATGATAATATCAATTATATGGAATTATCAGCAACCAACGATAGTTATTATTTTTTACGCAACATACCTGCAGGTACATATAAAGTGCATAACTTAAATAATAGCATAATCAATGTAGCAAAAGCAGGAAAAGCACCAAAAATCCAAATAAATAATGTTACGCAAACAGGAAATACTATCAATATGACTTGGTTAGATAGTTATACTGATGGTAATGGTAAAATAAGTTTGGGTTATGATACAGACAAAGAGGGTTATAATGGTACTATATTCGCAGAAAATATATCGGAATTAGACCCTACTAATCAATATACATGGAGTGCAGGGAATATTCCAACTGGAAATTATTATATTTATGCGATTGTAAGAAGCGACGATGGACAATTTTCATTCCATTATGGAGATAGACTTTGTAAAATTATTACAGACTCTGCGCCATCTGCTCCTCTAAATTTAACAGTAAATGTAATTCCAACTGATACATTAAACCTAAATTGGACTGCTTCCGCTACACCAAAGGTAACATATCGTATTTATCACACAGCAAAAGGAAATGTAAATTATGAATCTCCTTCTTTTGCCATAGATAGTGAAACAAATGCTAAATTATTTGAGGCGTTGTTACCAGGTAAAGTATATCAATTTGCAATCACAGCAGTTGATTCGTTGGGAAGACAAAGTGATATGTCAAATGTTATTTCTTACAATTATGTAAGCACAACAGCAAACAATGCACCAAGATTTAATAGTTTTAATTTTCCTACTATTGCAAAAATAGGACAGAATTTAACCTATCAAGTCAATGCTACCGATATTGATGCTAACCCGATTACTTATAGTTTTATCAATGCTCCTTTAGGTATGACCATTTCAAACACTGGTCTTATAAGTTGGATGCCTGATAATAATAGTGAAACATCAAATTCTGTGTATATAAAAATAGCAGATCCTTCAGGTGCGTCTGATAGCACAAGTTTCTTTATAAGAACTTATGATAATATTTCGGGTAAAGCAACTGCAAGTTTCAATAAATCACTATACCAAAATTATACTGATAAAGCATTTATTGAAATAACGGATAATAACTTAAATTTTTCACCAAATACTCGTGATTCTGTACAAGTAAAAATATACTCAAATAGTGATAACATAGGTATAAATATTTGGTTGAGAGAAGTATCAGATGATGCTTTACGTTTCCAAAGTAATTTATCATTTAATAATAATGCAAGTAATGCAACCAATAAAACATTGTTTGTGCAGGCTGGTGATAGTATTTTTGTAAAATATACAGACCCTGATCCAAGTACAATCGTAAAATCTTATGCCTATTTTCAAAACTTTTTTGCTGATTTTAAATTAGGAACAAATGCTGTTTGTTTTGGGGATAAAATGCAAACATTAAATAAAAGTTGGGGAGATGAATTATCTTATTCTTGGAAAATAAACGGACAGGAAATAAGTACTCAAAGACATCCTGAACTAATATTTCCTAATACAATCGTTGGTGGAAATCAAATATTAAGTTTGACTGTAAATGATAAACAAGGTAGAACAGCCACCAAAACACAAAGTATTAAAATTAGTAGAATTTTAAATAATTATACTAAAAAAGATATAACTTGTAAAGGTGCAAATGATGGAAAAATCCAAATAAATGTAAGCGGTAATATAGGTACATTTAACGTACAATGGAGAAATCTCACTAATCCTTTGCAAACATCTATTTCTTTGAATAGTTTATCACCTGCAGATTATTTGTCTATCATCACAGATTCTTTAGGTTGTCAAAGAAAAGATACGATTAGAATTTATGAACCATTACAATTAGATGCAACAGCAGATACCACAGGTGTATCTTGTTTCAATAGTGCAGATGGAAAAATAAATTTAAAACCTATACAAGGCACACAACCTTATAACTATAAATGGTATAGATTGAATGATAGTTTAACTGTAATTTCTAACAATGAAGATTTAGAAAATTTAAGCGTTGGTGGTTATAGAGTACGAGTTACAGATGCAAATGGTTGTTGGATATGGAGGAGTTATTTGGTTTCAGAGCCACAACCTCTGCAAGTAACATTAAAAGTAAAAAATGTAAGTTGTATTGATGCACAAGATGGTGGAATAGAAACTATTATCACAGGTGGAAGACCTCCATACTTGATTACGCATATTGGTGGACAAACGACACTAAATGTGTCAGGATTATCTGCAACAACAAATATTCCTCATACAGTTTTGGTAAAGGATTCCAAAGGTTGTGCGAAAACTGCTACTGCAAATATTTTGTTAAGTCCCAAACCCCTTGCCACTATCAGCACAACCCCTGTTTGTTTTGGTGAAAGTTCGGTCATTAAATTTACGTATAATGGGCAAATATTCCCTTATAGCATCAAATACGGATATGATTCACAAGTATTTGTTATCAATGGAATCATGACACCTACGCACCAAGTTATTATTAATAGTCCTGTCAATGATAGAATATATCGTTTGCAAGAAGTAACTTTCTCAGGCGTTTGTAAAAGTGATTTGCAAGGAGAGGCGAAAATAGTGGTTTGGTCATTGCCTATTGTCAATACAATCAGCACAAAACCTGAAAATTGCGGCAATAAAAATGCAGTGATTACCATTACACCACCTACAGCAGGGCAATCGCCTTATTTGTATGCGTTGGATAATGGCACATATCAATCATTACCTATTTTTGATAGTTTGAGTAAAGGAACTTACACGTTACATATCAAAGATTTTAATGCTTGTGCGTATGTGTATGCCCAAACTATTACAATCAATGAAATAAACTGTCCGTTAAAAGATATTCCAAATCTTATCACGCCCAATGGTGATGGCAAAAATGATTTTTGGGAACCAGAAGTTTTACAATATTATAAAAATTGTATTGTGAAAATCAGAGATGCTAAAGGAAGAATTGTTTTTACTTCTGATATAGGATATTATCCTCGTGTTTGGGGAGCAGAAGGCGAGCCAATGGGTACATATTATTATGAAATAGATTTGAGAGATGGCTCAAATCCATACACAGGATTTATTTCAGTAGTAAGATAATTTATATATTTTTATATTTATGGATATTTTTAATATCCATAAATATAAATTTTAAACTAAAAAAATAACATGAAAAAAATATTTATACTTCTTTTATTTTCTTTATTGGTACAAAAAAGTTTTGGACAACAAAGCACTTTTTATACACAATATATGAATAATCTTTATGTTGTAAATCCCGCGGCAGCAGGTGCTTACAATGCAAGCGATTTCAAATTGGCGATTCGACGTTCGGGTATGAGCATAGAAGGCGCACCACAAGCAGTATTTTTTAGCGGAAATACTTGTTTTTTACAAAAATATGGTAATCAATCTTATTTTAAACACGGAGTTGGCGTTGTCATCAATAATGAAACTGCTGGACTTTTGGGCAGAACAGGTGTGCAGGCAAATTATGCTTTTCACTTACCTCTGAATCCTAAAAAAGGACAATATGTTAGTATGGGTTTGACCTATGGTTTTCAAACTTATACTTTTGATGAAAAGGCAAAAATCGTAAGAGACCCTACCGATCCAGTAGGAAACACAGTTTTTAATGGCAATAGTCCAGAAGGAAATGTAAGTTTTTTATGGTATAGTCCAGATTTTTTTGTAGGATTAACCTCTAATTTATTAACGCCACAAAAATTACGTTGGTTTAATGACAATACTTTGGATAGAGTACATCAATTTACGGCAGGTTACAAATTTTTATTTGCAGAAAATAAGTTTGGACTTATACCTTCTTGTTTGGTAAGAATGGCGGGTAAGTCTTTACAATATGATGCCACTATGACTTTAAGAATGCAAAATAAATTTTGGGCAGGTTTTACTTATAGAGGTGGTCAGGGAACTGCTTTTTTTGCAGGGGCAGGAAGCAAATTCTTTAACTTTACTTATTCGTATGATTTTTTCAAAACAAATTTCAGTGGTTATCACGAATTTACTTTGGGAGTACGTATCAATAAAAAATCTAATCGTTTTGTGGAGGCTTCATCTTATAAACCTAAAAATGGTTTAAATGTACCTATTTGGAACTAAATAAAAATGCTACTTTAAAACCCTCCTAATTCCCCTCAAAAAAAAGAATTAGGAGTTTTTTTTATCTATTTTTTAAAATAATTCCCAAAAAATTTGGAAATATAAATAATAGTATTTAACTTTATGCCAAAATCCAGCAAGCCTCTCGAGTATATGTGTATATGAGCAATGAAACTATAGAAATCGAGATTCGATTTCGGCAACTCCTTGCCTTAAAAATTCAACATGAATATTTTAAGCAAGTGCCTAATGATTTTTTTAAATTTGTTCCTTCAAAGGAAAGTGCTAAGACTATATCTCAATTAGGACTGCAATTATATGCAGACGATAAAGGTTTTAGTTTGATGCTTTCTTCTGATAAGGAAAATGTGTGTGAATTTTATTTGCAAAATCAAGAAGATATTGTGTTAGATTTTTATTTGCATATCCAAAATCCATATTTTTTACATCTTACTCAACTTCCTTGGGAACTGAATAAGAAAATTTTTTATTTTGAAACAGAAATAAATAATGTAGATGAAAAAGAATATTTTTTGGGAAATGAAGCCTTTGTAAGTCAAAAAGATAGTCATTTTTATACTTTTGATACTTGGAAAGGAAAAAAAATAAAAAAAAGTTCCAAAATATTTGGAAAATCAAAAAATAATATCGAACTTTCGGACAGAATTGAAATAGTAGGTGATAATTATACCGTTCATTTAAGCGAAATGAATTTCGGGCTTTATCAAATAGAAGAAGACAAACAAGTTGTCGATACATTTTTATATTTACCTAAGCAACTCAACACGCCAGCAGCTATGTTTCAGGTGCGGTTAGGTAAAGAATGGCAACGAAAAATCCTTCAGCTTCTAAACGATAAACAACCTTTGCCTTGCAAGAACATGGGGATAAAGTTCAAAGCAAGACAGGCTTATTGGAGATATTTTTTATTATCAAAATATTCAAACAATTTACAAAATCTTGCTATTAATACGGGGCAAGATAAAATAACATTTAAAGAAATAGGAAATGTTGTATTACCCAATGGAAAAGAAGCACTTCAATTTGAAAGCGATGTTCCGTTAATAATGCAAGATGAAAACCTATATCAATTTGAATTGGCAAGAAAAGCGGGTGGAAGAACGAATGCAACAGACTTAATTTTGCAAAAACTTCCAAGTCCTTCTATTGACTCTGTCAGACCTGATAAAGCAGACAATCAAGTGGCTTATTCTGATATGTATATTTATTTGTAGATAGTTGAATCGTGATTTTTTAGTAATATTTTTCGTGATAAATTCTTATTTATTTGAATGATAAAATTCAAGTATGCAACAATTATACACTTTAAAAAAATAATATTGACTAAAAAATAACATCATTATATAAAGAGAAATTTAAACTAAAAATCAATTATATGGCTATTAAACTAGCAACTCCGGGCGTTTATATCGAGGAGAAAAACGCTTTCCCTAATTCGGTGGTAGCAGGCTCTACAGCAGTCCCTGCATTTATCGGATATACGGCTAAAACAAGTCGCAAAGGGCAATCTTTGTTGAATAAGGCGGTAAGAATTACGTCTTTCACAGAATTTTTTGACACTTTCGGTGGTCAACCTGCTACAAAATTTACAATCGCTGAGGCAACTGGTGATGAAATTGATGTAGAAATCGCAGGTAAAAACTACCAAGTTAGCCCAGAAGTAGCGGCTCGTCATCTATTATATGACAGTTTGCGTTTATTCTTTGCTAATGGCGGAAGTCTTTGTTATATCGTTACTGTAGGAAGTTATGCAGATGAGATTAACAAAAAAGCATTTGAAGCAGGTTTAAATGCCTTGATTTCAGAAGCGGAACCAACTTTGGTAGTGATTCCAGAAGCGGTAATGTTAGACAAAGAAAATACGTTTGCAGTACAACAAGCAATGCTTTTACATTGTGGTCAAAAAATGAAAAATCGTTTTTCTATCATCGATGTATATGATGGTTACAAAAAACGTAGTTATGACGAAGATGACGTTATCACTCAATTTAGAGAAGGTGTAGGTAATAACTTCCTTAATTTTGGAGCAGCTTATTATCCTTGGGCTTATACTTCTATCGTACAAGCTGACGAAATTACTTTAGCTAATTTTTCTGACTTAGCAGGTTTACAAACTTTGTTAGAAGGAGAAGTTGATGCTATCTATGGTGATCCAAAACGTTCATCAGAAGCAAAAGTTGAAATTAAAAAATTGACTGATGCTGGTGCAAATTTAGATTCAGTTCACCAAACTTTGAACACAATTAGCCCTGCTTACAAAAGCATTTTGGGACAAATTAGAATGCAATTAAATATCCTCCCTTCAAGTGCGGGTATTGCAGGTGTATATGCAATGGTTGATGGCTCACGTGGCGTGTGGAAAGCACCTGCGAATGTAGGCTTTAATAGCGTAACACTTCCAACTGTAAAAATCACACATGATGACCAAGAAGATTTGAACGTAACAGTTACAGGTAAATCTGTAAACGCAATTCGTTCATTCCCAGGTGAAGGTGTATTGGTTTGGGGTGCAAGAACTTTAGATGGCAATAGCCAAGATTGGCGTTATGTCAACGTAAGACGTACTATGTTATTCATCGAAGAATCAGTAAAAAATGCAGCAAAAGCGTATGTGTTCGAAGCAAATACGGCTAATACTTGGACATTGATGAAAAGTATGATTTCTTCTTTCTTAACAGATTTATGGAATCAAGGTGGTTTAGTAGGTACAACTGCTGACCAAGCGTTTGAAGTATTGATAGGAATTGGTTCTACTATGACTCCTACTGATGTATTAGATGGAATTATGAGAATTACTGTAAAAGTAGCTATCTCAAGACCAGCTGAGTTTATCGTCATTACGTTCCAACAAAAAATGCAAGAATCTTAGTTGAAAAATAAAGTATAAAATATTTTTAAATCTTTTTTTATTTTTAGTATAATATTTGATATATACAACAAAAAAAATGATAGATTTAAAATAACCTAAACCTATAAAGCTTGATAAAAATTTTATAGGTTTAGATAAAAATATACTTTATAAGTGCTAAAAAAAAGTTTATTTATTTCAAAAAAAATTAAAAAAAAAAACAATATATTATGGCTGATGCAACCGAATTATGGCCTATTCCTAAGTTTCACTTTACAGTACAATGGGAAGGAGTAAACTTAGGATTTCAAGAAGTTTCTGGTTTGAAACTTACAACAGATATGATCGAATATCGCACAGGAAATGATCCAACTTTTATTAAACAACGTGTACCAGGTTTGAAAAAATTTGATAACGTTACTTTGAAAAAAGCAATGTTCAAAAACGATACTGCTCTATACGATTGGTATGCTGATGTTCAGAAAAATCCTGAAAGACGCAAAGATATTACAATTCAGTTATTAGACGAAAAAGGTGCGCCTTTGATGGTCTGGACGATTGTAAAAGCGTTCCCATTAAGTATTTCTGGTCCAGATTTGAACTCTACAGGCAACGAATTAGCAGTAGAAACATTAGAATTGGCTCACGAAGGTATCGTAATGGCGAAAGGATAATTCTTTTTATGGTAGATAATTAGTAATGAATATTGTTTATTTATTGCTAATTATCTATTATAAATTTAAAAACAGAAGAGTAGATACATTAAAAAAAGTAAAAAATATCATTAAATTTTTAAATATTTATGTTAAATAATATTCCTGCATTCTCAAGACCAACACTTTATCCCGGTTTTTATTTCAAAGTAAAAGTCGTTGATGAAAACCTTTTTAAAAGAGCTACTGCAGCTGTGGTAGGAAAAGTGGGAGCTCCTTCAGAAGAAAGTTTCGAAGAAGTTACAGGATTGAGTTTTACAATTGAGTCAGATTCACAGTTTATTAATGGGGAACATTGTGCGATTCCAACTAAAATTACGTATTCTCCCTTGATATTGAAAAGGGCTTTTATGTCCCCAACTTCTGAACTATTGACTTGGTGTATGGAAGCTATGCAAAATAAGTTTACAAAAATAAGTTTAAAAACGATAATTATTACTTTGATGGATGTTAACACAGGTATGGCGGCTTCACAATGGAAAGTTTATCATGCCTATCCTTTAAAATATCAAGTGGATGGTTTTAATTCTAATCAAAGCCAACTTTTGATGGAAACTATAGAAATTAGATACCAAAAATTTGAAGTAAGTTCATTATTAGATAAAGCTATCTCTATACTTAGCCAATCAAAAGTAGGTAAAAAAATAGTCGATAATGTAAAAACCAGAATCAAGAATTTAGAAACTAAAAGAGATAATCTTATTAAAGATGCTAAAGAAACTGCCACTAAAAAAGCAGATGAATTGCTAGATAAATTGACTCCTGGTTTCTTAAAAACTAAAATTGATCCTATTCAAGCAATTACTGACCCGAAAGAATTGGAAAGGTTAAGAAAATTAGCAGAAGCAGCAGCCAAAAAAGCTAAAGACGAAAAACCAAAAGAAGACCCAGATAAAAAGGCTGAAGAGGACAAAAAAGCAGAAGACGATAAAAAAGCATTGGCTAAAAAATTGGCAGAAGAAGCCGCTAAAAAAGTAACAGAAACAAAACCTGAACCTAAAAAGAAGGAGGATAAGAAGAAAGTAGTTGAGGATAAAGAGCCTCAGATTAAAAAACCTGACCCTATAAAACCTGAGGAAAAGAAACCTGACCCTAAAAAGCCTGATGTTGTTAAAAAACCTGAGGAAAAGAAACCTGACCCTAAAAAACCTGATGTTGTTAAAAAACCTGAGGAAAAGAAACCTGACCCTAAAAAACCTGATGTTGTTAAAAAACCTGAGGAAAAGAAACCTGACCCTAAAAAACCTGATGTTGTTAAAAAGCCTGAGGAAAAGAAACCTGAACCTAAAAAGCCTGAGCCTAAAAAAGAGGAGAAAAAATCTCCTCCCAAACAATCTGATAGAGAAAAGGCGGCTGAAAAGAAGCATATCGAAAATCAGCAAAAAGCGAGGGATAAGAGAAATGGTAAAAAATAAAAAATATTTATATGCCCATTGAAATAAAGGAATTAACGGTAAGATTTGTTATCAATGAAAAATCTGCCTCATCTTCATCAACACAAAACAATAATAGTAAAGCCTTAAAATTAGAGGATAAAAACATAATTATTGATGAATGTGTTGAGAAAGTATTAGAAATTTTAGAAAGACAAAGAGATAGATAATATTGATTTTCAACGTTGATTTCCAATGTTACTTATGTCTAATTGTATAATTTTTATTTTTTGTAATTTATAATTTTCGTAAAAATATAATAAAAAAATACTATGGCTAACGCAGCAAACATACAAAACCTTGTAATATATAAACTGAAAAGTGCACCTATTACAGGTTTTAGTGCTTTAATTAATCCAAATTCGATTAATTACGAAGGTGGAGTTGAGTATAGTGATGTAGATGTGATGGGAACTTTCAAAGCGTCCCCACAATACGCAAAACATAAACCTGAAAAAATTAGCTTTACAATAATGATAGATACCACAGGTGCTGTACCAGATGTGGATACTAGGGATAGTGTAAAAGTGGCTATTCAGAAACTACAAAAGGTAGTCTATAATTATGTTTCATCAACACATCAACCCAATATTGTAACAGTAAAATGGGGAAGAGATTTGAGTTTTAATGGCAGAATTGAAAATATGACTGTCAATTATAAGTTTTTTAAACCAGATGGAACAGCCATTAGAGCGGATATAAATTTAAGTTTTATTGTTTATCATACAAAAAAAGAAAATAATCAAAAGAAAAACTCAAATTCTCCCGATTTGTCACATTTAATTTTAATTAAAGATGGTGATAATTTGCCTGATTTATGTGAAAGAATTTATGGGGATAGTGGATTATATTTAGAAATAGCACGCGTCAATGGATTAGTGAATTTTAGAAAATTAAATGCAGGTGATGAATTATTATTTCCACCGATTGAAAAATAAAAATATCAAAAGTTAAGTAAAAAAGAACTTAAAAATAAACTATGGCAAGATCTCTTACAACCCAAAAATTTGGTGTCGCTACTTTTACTATTTTAGTAGGTGGAAAGGCATTGCCGCAAACTTTTGCCGTTAAATCTATCCAAACAGATGCCAATATCAATAAAATATCAAGCGCCAAAATTGTATTGATCGATGGCGGAGTTGCCACAGATACAAAATTTCAGGCAGGAGATTCTACTTCGTTTGAACCGGGAAAAGTAATAGAAATAAAAGCAGGATATGAATCGACTGAAAGGTCAATATTCAAAGGAATTGTTATCAAACACGGTTTGCAAATAAAAAAAGGTGCCAGAGGTGGCGCACCCGAATTGGTGATAGAATGTAAACATAAGGCCATAAAATTAACAGGAGTAAGAAAAAACGAAGTATATTCGAAGAAAAAAGATAGCGAAATTATTACAAAAATTTTAAGTGGTGGAGGTGTAAAAAAAACGGTTGATGCAACTTCGTATAAAAATCCTGAATTGATACAATATTATACAACTGATTGGGATTTTATGTTATTGAGAGCAGATGCGAATGGCTTAATTGTGATTCCAGATGCAGATAAATTATCAGTAATCAAACCAAAATTATCAGGCTCTCCTGCCATAGAAATAGAATATGGTTCGAGTTTATATGAATTACAAGTAGAAATAGATGCGTCAAATCAATATGCAAAATCCATTGCTTATTCCTGGGACGTTGCTCAGCAAAAGTTAATAAAAGGGACAGGTTCTGCTCCTTCTTCTAGATTGGGAGGAAATTGGTCTGCTGCAAAAATAAGAAAAGTTGTCAATGAAAAACCATACATTCAAGCCACACCTATCAATATTCCGATGACTTATTTGGATACATGGGCAGCAGCAAGATTGGTAAAATCAACGATGGCATTTTTTCAGGGAAAAGTAAGTTTTCAAGGATATGCCGCCTTAAAAGTAGGTGATATGGTGAAGTTGAAAGGTTTGAGTAAACGATTTAATGGAAATATGTTTGTAGGTGGAATTACGCATATTATTGAAAATGGTAAATGGATTACAGAGGTAAAAATTGGACATAATGAAGATTGGTATCACGAAATGGCAGAAAACTATGCGAATCCAACTGCTTCAGGAATTATTTCACCTATCAAAGGATTGACAGTCGCAAAAGTTACCAAAATTGATGGCGATCCCGATGGTAATTTTCGTATTCAAATTAAAATTCCAACTTTACAAAAAGATAGTGCGCCTATATGGGCAAGAATGACTACATTTTATGCCTCAGCAAAATCAGGAGCCTTTTTTACGCCTGATGTAGGTGATGAAGTAATTATTGGTTTTTTGAATGAAGACCCACAAGCCCCTATTATTTTGGGAAGTGTATATAATAAAAAAGATAAAAAATCGCCTTTGACTCCTGAAAAGAAAAATCAATTTAAAGCCATAGTTACAAAAACTAAATTAAAATTGACTTTTGATGACAAAGATAAAATCATTACGATTGAAACACCAGGCAAAAATAAAATTACTTTAAATGATAAAGCAGGGTCAGTAAATATTGAGGATAAAAATAAAAATTCTATCAAAATGTCTTCTTCAGGTATCAATATTAAAAGTAATAAAGATATTGTTTTAGACGGAATGAATGTAAAAATAAATGCAAAAGTAAAAATTGAAGGAGCAGGAAAAGCAGGAGTTGCACTCAAAGGAGCAAAAGTAGAAATAAAAGGAGATGCGATGGCATCGGTGCAAGGGGCAATGGTAGAAGTAAAAGGCTCTGGAATGACAACTATTAAAGGCGGAATTGTAATGATAAATTAGTCTAATTTTTCGTTCTTTTCTAAAAAATAAAATTAAAAAAATGTGCTATATTTATAAATTAAACTAAAAATAAAACTATGCCACCAGCAGCAAGAATTGGAGATATGCATGTTTGTCCAATGCTAACAGGAGGTGTTCCTCACGTAGGAGGTCCGATTAGTTTAGGTTGCTTTACCGTAATGATAGGTAAAAAACCAGCAGCACGTATGGGCGATATGGCAGTTTGTACGGGTCCGCCTGATACGATTGCAAAAGGCTCTGCGACTGTGATGATAGGTGGAAAACCAGCAGCACGTATGGGTGATACATGCGCTCACGGAGGCTCGATTGTGTTAGGAGAATTTACCGTAATGATAGGAGGATAAAAAATATGAAACCAAGAAAAAAGACCTTTTTAGGAACGGGTTGGGCATTTCCACCAAGTTTTGATAAAACATATAACACCGTTGAGATGGTGTCTGATGATGAAGATATTCGTCAAAGCTTATTTATATTGCTTTCTACTAAACCGGGTGAAAGGGTAATGTTACCAACTTTTGGCTGTAATTTACAGGCAATGGTTTTTGATACGATTAATCCTGCCACTATTAGTTATTTGCAAAGTGTGATTGAAGAAGCAATTTTGGCTTTTGAGCCTCGAATTACGTTGGAATCTTTGGATTTAGAACCAGAAGAAGAGGAAGGTATTATCAATATCAACATCGAATATCTTATCAGAAAAACAAATACTCGAAGTAATATGGTTTATCCTTATTATTTAACCGAAGGAACAGATATTTAACCAAAAAAATAAAAAAAATTATTGTTACAACAAAAAATATTAATATAAAAAGATGCAATCCTTCTTACCAAAAGATTTTATACAAAGAATGAGTCCCAATCAAGATGGACGTTTTCTGCCCGCGCTCTCTTCGGATTATGCCAAAGTAGATGAAAGGACACTGGACGATTTGTTACGCTTGGCTGTCGAAATTTCGAAACTTATTAAATTCTATAACTTTGAAAACGAAGTAGAAGGAGATTGGAATAGCTTTTTTAACGATGAATTGGTCGTGTTGGCAGAAATAAAATATTTTGACCACGCCGATTTTGAAAATAAATTTAAAAGTAATATAGAAAAAATTTATAGATTTAATAGACAAGAAAAAAAATATCAATACATTAAAAGTGCTGTGGCTAATATCCATGACGTAGCACAAAAATTAGATTATTGGTTTAACCAACTCAAATATGTTGAAACTTTTACGCAACTGCCCGTTGAATTGCGTACCGAAATGTTTAGCATGTTGGGTGGAAAATTGTCAGAAGCACTTTGGTATGTTCAAAAAATAGAAAAGTGGTTAATAGATAAAAATATAACTACTGATTCTAATAACTACGAATATAGTTTAGTTTGGAGTTTTGAAGAAGGACAAATTGAGTGGAATGAACAAATGGATTTGATTGAATTGACTGAAAAATTAGAAAAATCTTTTCAATCTTTTTATGAAGGTATTATTTATCTTAAAAATAAATCAAATGTATATCTCGAACAGTCTTTAAAAACAGATACACATTATCCCGAAATTGCGTTATTGATTACTTTTTTACAATTATACAAAGTTCCACAAGAATCGTTGAATAATTTGTCTAAAAGAGTATTAGATTATTATTATTTTGATATTTTAAAACAAAATATCAAACCACCTCAAATCGATAAGACTTACGTCAAATTTGAAATCAATGAAGATATTTTATTGGCTCACGTCGAAGACAAAGAAAGATTTGTGGCGGGTGAATATGAAAGTGGTGAAAATATTATTTATACAGCAGACAATAGTTTAGCGGTTAATGCCGCTGAAATTGCAGAAGTAAAAAGTATTTATTCAGAATATCAAAACTTTATTATTAGAGGTCTACCACAAAAAATTATGACAAGTTTGTGGTCTTCTGATATTCCAAGAGCCGATTTAATTCCGCAAGAAAATCAACAAATAAAAAAATCCTATCCACCTTTCGGAGATGCAGCTACTTCACAAAATAGTCGTGACCAAGTATCAAAAGCAGGTAATTTAGGTTTTGCGATTGCATCGCCCGGATTATATTTGAGCGAAGGAAAACGAGAAATTACGATGACTTTGACTTTTTCAAAAGACTCTTTTGCTACTTTGAATAAATGGTTAGAAGATTTGAGTTTGGCTTTTGGAGAAGACGAAGACGAATTATTTATCAAAAGTTTTTTAGATGCTTTTTTATTACAAATTACAGCAGAAGAAAGTTGGCATAATATCGATAAATATGTAGTTACAAGAGACAAAGACGAACATTTACTTAAAATTTCTTTTGATATTGAAAATATCGAACCTGCTATTGTTGGTTTTGATAGTGAAATTCACGAAGGTAATTTTAGTACAAATTTGCCTGTTTTTAAAGCAATTTTAAATAATCAAGCCTACATTTATCCTTATACTTTGATGCGTGCTTTGGTGGTTGAGCAAGTCTCTATTTATACGCAAGTAAGCGGTATCAAAGATTTACTATTGAATGGTGATATGGGTGAATTGAGTGCATCAAGTCCATTTTTTCCATTTGGTTCTACGCCTCATTTGGGTTCATATTTAATAATTGGTAAAAACGAAATCTTCCAAAAATCATTAGATAGTTTGAGATTAGATATTGAATGGTTTAATCTTCCCAAAGATAGATTAGGGCTTTTTGGGCATTATTTAGCCTACCAAGCGGATATGGATAATACTTCTTTTCAAGTTAATTTATCTATTTTAAATCGTGGACAATGGATTCCTGAGCGATTTGAAGACAGACAAAAATTCCATTTATTTAGGTCAAAAGATAATCCAAAAGGTAGTGTTCCTTCGTCTGATACGATGTTGGCTGAAACAACTACTATCGGAACTATCGAACCGCCACAAGATACTTCAAGAAAACAAGAAAAAAATATTTTTCAAGTTCGTTTTGATGATGAGGAACAAACTCAAACTGATAAAAGAAAAATCGATGTTTCAAAAATAAAACTAACAGCAAATTATCCCGAAGTAAATCAAGAATTATTATATAGTAATACTGCAAGACGTGGTTTTATTAAATTAGAACTTACCTCTCCTTCAGAAGGATTTGGGCATAATTTATTTCCTTCAGTTTTGTCAGAAGTAATTTTAGAAAATGCAAAAACTCGAGGCATTGTAAAAGCTATTAAAAGTGGATTTCAACCTGCTTCTAAACGTGCTATGCCCGCACAACCATATACGCCTCAAATTTCGTCTTTGGCTTTGAGTTATTCTTCTACTTGTGTGATTTCTTTGACAGATAGAAGCGCAAAAAACGACAAAGACAACACCAGAGGGCAATTTTTTCATTTGCATCCATTTGGAGAGCATTTAGTTTATCCCGAACCATCACAACAATTTACCCAATTTCTGCCTGATTTTAGTGCAGAAGGTTCGTTATTATTAGGTTTTACAGGCGTAAACGTACCGCAATATGTGTCATTTTTAATTGAAATGGCTGATGGTGCAGGTATGTCATCTGAACAAGAAAAACCACAAATTGAATGGCGATATTTAGTGAGAGATGAATGGAGATTGTTAGCACCTTCAAAAATCATTAGAGATGATACCGAAAATTTTATCAAAACAGGCATTATTACCTTAGAATTACCACAAGATTTAGAAAATGGTAATACTATTTTATCGCCTGAATTATATTGGTTGCGTGCTTCTACTTTTGGCAATAGCAAAGCGGCTGCCCGTATGAAAACTCTTTCTACGCAAGTTTTAACTGCGTCTTTGGAATTTGAAAAAGGAGAGGAATCTCATCTGGAAAAACCATTGGAAGCTTTTAAAATTGATATGTCAGAGGATAGTATCGTGGGAATACAAAGTTTGATACAACCTCTAAAATCTTTTGGAGGTGTGCCGATGGAAACTCAAAAGAATTTTTATGTGCGAATAAGCGAAAGATTAAAACATAAACAAAGAGCAATTACGGCTTGGGATTATGAACATTTAGTCTTAGAAAAATTTCCGCAAATTTATAAAGCAACTTGTTTGCCAAATATGACAAGCCAAAATTTGAATGCACCAGGTTCAGTTTTGATGATTGTTGTGCCACACGTGAGTGGTGAAAATGGAATAACTTTAGAGCCACAAGCACCAAGCGAACTTTTATACGAAATCAAAGAATATTTACAAAAATATACTTCACCTTTTGTGCGTTTGGAAGTAAGAAATCCGAGTTATGAAAAAGTGAAAATTTTGTGTGATATAAAATTAGCAAAAGGATATAATTATGGGTATTATGTGCAACAATTAAACGAAGATATTAATCGATATTTGGGTGAAACTATGCTTGCTAATCGAAATACGGTTGAGCTGGGCGGCACAATGAATGTGGCGGATATTGTCAGTTATATGCGAACTTTGCCTTATTTAGAATTTATTACTGCTTTTTCAATGATTCAAGTTGCTCAAGATTTTAGAGGACAATTTATGTTATTGGATACAGCCACAGGCATTACTGAGGGGAATGAAGGAAAAAATAAATTGATTTTACAAGCAACAAAGCCTTGGAGTGTGTTAATTCCAGCAGAAGAACATCAAATTACGGTTTTAGAACCTGAATTTAAAATTGATGAAATTACTCCTACGCCTGCGGGTATCGGCAATTTGCGTGTGAGTGGTGATTTGATTGTAAGTTAATTGATATTTCAATACGTGAAATACATTAAAATAGTTTCATAAAAATATATAAATATACATTGGATTTTTTTATTGATAGGATATATTAAAACCCAAACCAACCCATTTTAGCAAATAAAATGGGTTAAAAAAAAGATAAAAATCCTATTACTCAATTTCTAATTCTTTAATTAATATGTCGTTACAAAATAGAAATACGCTTAAAAACTTCTTTCGCAAAGGTCAAATGCCTTCAGAAGTTCACTTTACAGATTTGATAGATTCTGTGGTAAATAAAGTTGATGATGGATTGACCAAAACGCTTGATGATGGTTTGATGCTTTCGCCTATGGGTGCGTCAAAAAAATTATTAAGTTTTTTCAAAAGCATTGAAGATAAAAATCCTGCTTGGAGTGTAGAAATTGATAGCGGTAATGCTAATCTCGATTTTAATAATCACTTAGGCGACAGCGTTTTGTCTTTACAAATTGATGGAAAAGTAGGCGTACAAACTCGAAATCCTGAGTATGAATTAGATGTCAATGGATTTATTGGTTCAAAAGGACAATTAGGTACGTATGCAAGAGGAAAAGTATTGGGCGATGGAAAATGGCACCCAATTTTGAGTGATTTAACAGGTTGTTATTCTTTCGAAATTTCTGCGGGAATTGGCAAGAAAAAAACAGGAAAATATGCTTTAATTCACGCTAACGCCATTAGTACCTTTGGAAAATCTCGACCAAAAATTGCTCTCGATCAAGGATATTATGGTACGCGTTGTAATAAAATTGAATTGCGTTGGACAGGAACAACCTATGCGTATCAATTAGAAATGCGTACTCGTTGTAATTATGAAGGCGATTATTATATCCAATATTATATCACAAGCCTTTGGAACGATGAAACTATGGAAAATAGTTTGGGAATTTAATATCAGTATAAATTATAAAATATCAAAAAAGGACTAAATTTTTTTAGTCCTTTTTTTGTTTCTTATTTATTTCATATCTTTGCAAAAAAATAAATAAAATGAATAAAAAGTTAGTTTTCATTGTGATAATAATGTGTTTTTGTCATCAAATTATAAAAGCACAAGAAATATATACGTATGAAATTGCCTCGAAAAAAGAAGGTTTCGAAAAAATTCTTAACACATATTCTGCAGTCAGTGATTGCACTAAAATATTGATATTTGCAGAAAATTTTCAGGAGCAAAAGAAAATTGAAAAACGAGTTGCACAACGATTTTTTTCTCATTTCAAAACTAAACTTGATGAACAAAAAATCATAAAAAAAATGAAAAGTGGCTTAGAATTTACGTATAGCTTATTTTTTGATGAAAACGGTAAATTAGAATATTTGCTTTATTCTGTTGATCCAGAAACGACAAAGTATAAATTAAACAAAAAAAATAAAATAATCTTTGAAAATTTTTTGATAGAAACGATTAAAAACTTCGAGTCAGAAATTCCTGCGATGATGAAATATAGAATTTATGCTGGATTTATACAAAGGAAATAAAAAAAATATTATACAAAAAAATGATAAGAAAATAAACTTTATTAACGTAATTTAAACATTTTTAAAAATATATAGTAGGAATTTTATCATTATTAGTTTTTATTTACTAACTTTGAACTCTAAAATTTAAACTATAAAACCAATGAATATAACAGAATATATCGATAATATCAATAAAAGATATACGCTTGGAAACTCAACAGAGCATACTTTTCGGGGCGATTTGCAACAACTTTTAGAAAGTTTAGTACCTGAAATTAGTGCGACGAATGAACCTAAAAGACAAGCCTGCGGTGCGCCCGACTATATTTTAACTAAAAAAGATATTCCTGTAGGTTTTATCGAAGCAAAAGATATTGGCGATAAAGACCTCGAAGGAGCAAAAAAAACAGGCAACAAAGAACAATTTGACCGTTATAAAGCGTCTTTAAATAATATAATTTTTACAGATTATTTAGTTTTTTATTTATATATTGAGGGCATTTTTATCACAAAAATTGCCATTGGTGAACTACAAAACGGAACTATTATTCCGTTATCTCATAATTTTGGTGCGTTCATTAACCTGATAAAAGATTTTTGTTCTTATGTGGGAGAAACCATCAAAAGTTCAAAAAAATTAGCAGAAATGATGGCTGGAAAAGCGCGTTTACTTTCTGATGTCATTGAAAAGGCTTTGACAAATGATGAAGATAAACAAGAAGATAGCACACTCAAAGACCAAATGAATGCTTTTAGAGAAATTCTTATTCACGATATTACGCCCAAAGGATTTGCAGATGTGTATGCGCAAACGATTGCTTACGGAATGTTTGCTGCTCGTTTGCACGACCCAACTTTACCCACTTTTACTCGACAAAAGGCTTATGAATTGATACCAAAATCGAATCCGTTTTTAAAAAAATTGTTTGGTTATATTGCAGGTTTGGATTTGGACGACCGCATCAAATGGGTAGTAGATAGTTTAGTGGAAGTATTTTTGGCTTGTAATGTAGATGAAATTCTAAAAAATTATGGCAAATCGACTAAAATGGAAGACCCCATTATCCATTTTTATGAAACTTTTTTGAGTGAATATGACCCTAATTTAAGAAAAACGAGAGGCGTTTGGTACACGCCTGCGCCTGTGGTTGATTTTATTGTGCGGGCTGTTGATGATATTTTGAAAGATGAATTTGATTTACCAGAAGGATTAGCAGATACAAGTAAAATAAAAACAAAAGTTGAGATAAAAGGTAAAAAAACAGAACAAGAAGTTCATAAAGTACAAATTCTTGACCCAGCAACAGGCACAGGAACTTTTTTGGCGGAGGTTGTAAAACATATTCATAAAAATTTTGAAGGACAAGAAGGTATTTGGAGTGATTATGTAGAAACACATTTATTACCTCGTTTGAATGGTTTTGAATTGTTGATGGCGAGTTATGCGATGGCACATTTACAATTAGATTTATTATTGACAGAAACAGGTTACAAACCAACAAGCAACCAAAGATTTAGGGTTTATTTGACGAATAGTTTGGAAGAAAGTCACGCTGATACGACCACACTTTTTGCTAATTGGTTGAGCAATGAAGCAAACGAAGCCAATCAAATAAAAAGAGATACGCCCGTGATGTGCATTATTGGAAATCCGCCATATAGTGGAGAAAGTCAAAATAAAGGAACATGGATTATGAATTTAATGGAAGATTATAAAAAAGAACCTGAAGGAAAAATTAAATTACAAGAGCGAAATCCGAAATGGATTAATGATGATTATGTCAAATTTTTGCGTTTTGGACAATATTTTATCGAAAAAAATGGAAGTGGAGTTTTAGCATTTATCAATCCACACGGATTTTTAGACAATCCAACTTTTCGAGGAATGCGTTGGAATTTATTAAAAACATACGATAAAATTTATACGATTGATTTGCATGGCAATAGCAAAAAAAAGGAAGTTTCTTTTGATGGAAGTGCAGATGAAAATGTTTTTGATATTATGCAAGGCGTGAGTATCAATATTTTTGTCAAAACAGGAAAGAAAAAAATAGGTGAATTAGCCCAAGTTTTTCATCACGATTTGTATGGAAAAAGGCAATTAAAATACGATTTTTTGAATGAAAATAGCCTAAAAAATGTTCCTTACAAAAAAATTCCGAATATTGCCCCGAATTATTTTTTTACGCCGAAAAATTTTGATGAGCAAAAAAATTATGATTTTGGCTTTGCAGTGAATGAATTATTTACTTTAAATGGGACAGGAATCGTAAGTAAACGTGATGCAATTGCTTTTCACAATGATAAAAACAATGTTATAAAGGTTATTCGTGATATTTATGAAATGGATCCCAAAGAAATCAAAAAAAAGTATAGCCAAGTTAGTTGGGAAAGTAGAGATGGAAAAGTAGAATATTGTAAACAAAATGTAATGCAATTTGGTGTAAAAGATACACTTTTTGTAAAATGTAATTATAGACCTTTTGACCAGAAATGGACGTATTATACAGGCGTATCAAAAGGTTTTATAGGTTGGCCTGTCAAGCAAATAATGCAACATTTTTTAAAAGGTGAAAATGTGGCTTTAGTAATAAATAGACCTGCACAAGGCGGTTCTGATAAATTTAGTCAAATTTTTCTAACTAAAAATATAACAGATCAGAGTATTTATTCAGCTATGAATAACTCACCATTTATTTGTCCTCTCTATCTATATCCCGAAACTGAAAAACCCACAAAGGAACTTTCGATAGAGAAAAGAAAGGATTTGGAATTAGAACTAGAAGAAACTAAAATGCTCATCGAGCAGTTTGACAAGACATTTTCTGTTTTGAAAAAAGTTTTTGAATCAGTACCCAATCCTAATAAAAGTCTGCAAAAACTTTATGAAGGACAGGAGAGAGAATACCTAAAATTACAACAAGAATTAGAAAAAATTCAAAGTTTGCTAACTCCTCAACAAAGCAAACAAGATCTTTTTGTGCAGAAAGATCAGAATCGTAAACCTAATCTAAATCCAGAAATAGTCAAGAAAATTTCTCAAAATGTAGCTTTAATTTTCACCAATGAAAAGGAAACAACCGAAAATACTTTTGCACCAATTGATATTTTAGATTATATTTATGCGATTTTACATTCACCTACGTATAGAGAAAAATACAATGAATTTCTAAAAATAGATTTTCCACGAGTTCCTTATCCAAAGGACAAAAATATATTTTGGCAGTTGGTAAAATTGGGGGGAGAAATTAGGGAAATACATGTATTAGAAAGTCCAAAATTAGCAAATTTTATGACACAATATCCAATCAATGGCAATAATATAGTGAATAAAATACGCTACGAAAACATGAATAGCCCCGCCTTTCAAGGCAGGGTATATATCAATGACACACAATATTTTGAAAATATACCACAAAAGGCTTGGGAATTTTATATTGGTGGTTATCAACCTGCTCAAAAATGGCTCAAAGATCGCAAAAATAGACATCTCGAATTTGAGGAAGTTTTACATTATCAGAAAATAATTATGGCTCTTAGCGAAACGGATAGGTTGATGAATGAAATTGATAAAATAGAAATTGAATGAGAAAAAAACCTAACTTTGCACTCTAAAATTTAAAATATAAAACCAATGAATATAACAGAATATATCGATAATATCAATAAAAGATATATGCTTGGAAATGCCACCGAGCATACTTTTCGTGGCGATTTGCAACAACTTTTAGAAAGTTTAGTGCCTGAAATTAGTGCTACTAATGAACCCAAAAGACAAGCCTGCGGTGCACCCGATTATATCTTGACTAAAAAAGATATTCCTGTTGGTTTTATCGAGGCAAAAGATATTGGCGACAAAGACTTAGAAGGAGCAAAAAAAACAGGCAACAAAGAACAATTTGACCGTTATAAAGCGTCTTTAAATAACATAATTTTTACAGATTATTTAGATTTTCATTTATATATTAATGGAGTTTTTATCACAAAAATTGCGATTGGTGAAGTAAAAAACGGAACTATTATTCCGTTATCTCATAATTTTAGTGCGTTCATTAATTTGATAAAAGATTTTTGTGCTTATCTGGGAGAAACGATAAAAAGTTCAAAAAAATTAGCAGAAATGATGGCTGGTAAAGCGCGTTTGCTTTCTGATGTCATTGAAAAATCTTTGGTAAATGATGAAGATAAACAAGAAAATAGCACGCTCAAAGACCAACTAATTGCCTTTAAACAAGTATTGATTCACGACATTACGCCCAAAGCTTTTGCAGATGTATATGCTCAAACGATTGCTTATGGAATGTTTGCAGCACGTCTACACGACCAAACCATAGAAACATTTAGCAGACAAGAGGCGGCTGAACTTATTCCAAAATCAAATCCGTTTTTACGAAAATTATTTAGTTATATTGCGGGACCTGACCTCGATGACCGTATCAAATGGATTGTAGATAGTTTAGTGGAAGTATTTTTGGCGTGTAATGTAGAAGAAATTCTAAAAAATTATGGTAAATCAACCAAAACGGAAGAACCAATTATCCATTTTTATGAAACTTTTTTGAGTGAATATGACCCAAATTTAAGAAAATCTCGTGGCGTTTGGTACACGCCTGCACCTGTGGTTGATTTTATTGTGCGTGCCGTTGATGATATTTTGAAAGATGAATTTGATTTATCAGAAGGATTAGCAGATACAAGTAAAACAAAAATAAAAGTTGAGGTAAAAGGTAAAAAAATAGAACAAGAAGTTCATAACGTACAAATTCTTGACCCTGCGACAGGCACAGGAACTTTTTTAGCAGAAGTTGTAAAACATATTCATAAAAATTTTGAAAGACAACAAGGCATTTGGAGTGATTACGTAGAAACACATTTACTACCACGCTTGAATGGTTTTGAATTGTTGATGGCAAGTTATGCGATGGCACATTTGCAATTAGATTTATTATTGACTCAAACAGGTTATAAACCTACCAATAACCAACGATTTAGAGTTTACTTGACGAATAGTTTGGAGGAAAGCCACGCAGATACGACCACACTTTTTGCAAATTGGTTGAGCAACGAAGCAAACGAAGCCAATCAAATAAAAAGAGATACGCCCGTGATGTGCATTATTGGAAATCCGCCATATAGTGGTGAAAGTCAAAATAAAGGTCAGTGGATTATGAATTTGATGGAAGATTATAAAAAAGAACCTGAAGGAAAAATCAAATTACAAGAGCGAAATCCAAAATGGCTCAATGATGACTATGTTAAATTTTTGCGTTTTGGACAATATTTTATCGAAAAAAATGGCAGTGGAGTTTTAGCATTTATCAATCCACACGGATTTTTAGACAATCCAACTTTTCGAGGAATGCGTTGGAATTTATTAAAAACTTATGATAAAATTTATACGATTGATTTGCATGGCAATAGCAAAAAAAAGGAAGTTGATTTTGATGGAAGTGCAGATGAAAATGTTTTTGATATTATGCAAGGCGTGAGTATTAATATATTTGTAAAAACAGGGAAGAAAAAAATAAGTGAATTAGCCCAAGTTTTTCATCACGATTTGTATGGAAAAAGGCAATTAAAATACGATTTTTTGAATGAAAATAGTCTTAAAACTGTTCCTTATAAAAAAATTTCGAATATTGCCCCGAATTATTTTTTCACGCCGAAAAATTTTGAGGAGCAAAAAAATTATGATTTGGGTTTTGCAGTCAATGAATTATTTACTTTAAATGGGACGGGAATCGTAAGTAAACGTGATGCAATCGCTTTTCACAATGATAAAAACGATATTATAAACGTTATTCGTGATATTTATGAAATGGATTTACAAGAAATCAAAAAAAAGTATAACCAAGTTAGTTGGGAAAGTAGAGATGGAAAAGTAGAATATTGTAAACAAAATGTAATGCAATTTGATGTAAAAGATACACTTTTTGTAAAATGTAATTATAGACCTTTTGACCAGAAATGGACGTATTACACAGGCGTATCAAAAGGTTTTATAGGTTGGCCTGTCAAGCAAATAATGCAACATTTTTTAAAAGGAGAAAATGTAGGGTTAGTGTTTAAATTAGGAAATGCAGAATTAAAATCTGTTTCTGCCATGGTAACGGATAAAATAACTGATTTTAGAAGCTGGTCAAGGTCTGGAATGCAAGGCGGTGATTATGTTGCGCCACTTTATATTTATCCTGAAACCAAAAAAACTGCAAAGCAACTTTCGTCTGAAAAACGCAAAGCAATTCAAAATGATTTGGCAAGTCGTTTGAAACAAGCTAAAGAACACTATAAACAGATACGTGATTTTTTTAATAAAATGGTTTTGCCGTTTTATAAAAATATCAATAATCCTGACGACACACAAACCAAACTTTTTGAAGAAAACAAAACAATTTTTGAAGAAGCAAAAACCACTGTCGAAAATCTCGAACAGCAATTAAAAGATTTTAACAAACCTGTCGAATTGTCTTTGCTTGATGTACAAGAAGACCAAAGCCGCAAACCCAACCTAAATCCTAAAATTGTAAAGCAAATCGCAGAAAAATTAGGTTTAATTTTTACCAATGAAAAAAAAACAACCGAAAATACTTTTTCCCCGATTGATGTTTTAGATTATATTTATGCGGTTTTACATTCGCCTACGTATAGAGAAAAATACAATGAATTTCTAAAAATAGATTTTCCAAAAATACCTTATCCGAAGGATAAAAATATATTTTGGCAGTTGGTAAAATTAGGGGGAGAAATTCGAGAAATACATTTATTGGAAAGCCCAATCGTTGAGCAATACATTACGCAATATCCAAAAGAGGGAAACAACGTTGTAACAAAAGTAAAATACGAAAACGGAAAGATATATATCAACGAAACACAATATTTTGAAAATGTACCACAAATTGCTTGGGAGTTTTATATTGGTGGTTATCAGCCATCTCAAAAATGGCTCAAAGACCGAAAAGAACGTACTCTTGAATTTAATGATATTTTACATTATCAGAAAATAATTGTGGCTCTTAGTGAAACGGACAGATTGATGAACGAAATTGATAAAATAGAAATTGAATGAGGGATTTTATATATTTTTTTTAAATAGCAACAAAAATTGATAAACAACAAAAATCCCTTTTAATTCGTACAATCTGCGTTATCCGCGTGCTAAAAATCTTTGTCCTTTTAAAAAGGTTATTCTACAAAAACTATGATTGATGTAAAATTACGCAAATCATAGTTTTTATTTTATCTAAAATAATAAAAAATGAATTACAATTTTTTGAAAATATTCAAAAGATTTAGAAAATTTTGTTTTTGTTGTTCTCTACTTTGTTTTATTAACATATCTAATTTTTTCTCTTCGTCTGTTGCATTTTCATCTAAAGGTGTAGGAGTATAATTGACATTAAACATTATAAAAGGTTCATAAAAAGCTAAATAATCTTTTTTATATTCTTGTAATCTTTCATCAGACCAATATCCTTTCAAACGAGTTAAACCATTTTTTAACCATCTTGTTTGTCCACTATTTTCATTCAAATCAGTCGTAAACAAATATTTGTAGGCTAATAATTCTTCTGCAAAATAAGAAATTTTCGTCATATCTTCTACATCACCCAAACCATAATCTAACAAAGAACCCAAAACATTGTGTTTAATACGATTTAATTCAGATAAACCATTTCTTTCTTTGCTAACCAAATGAGGAAGTTGATGGTAAAAATTTTCTGTATCTGTAAAATTATGTTTTTCTCTTTCTGCTTGCCACTTTTCCCATTCTATTTTTTCGACAAGCGTTTGATAGAAATTTTTAGGACCAATAATACTTACAACTTCATAAGTTTCACCATTTTTTGCAGTAACTGAAATAATTTCAGGCAGGAAAACTTGCTGTGCAAAAGTAGGAATTTGTATCAATACAAATAAAAAAGTAACAATAATGATTTTTTTCATATACCAAAATGTTTAAAAGGTTATTATTGATTATAACGAATTTTATGCTGAAAAGTTTATGATAATTTTTTTTTGAATGTAAGTTATTGATGATTTATTTCAAATTTTTTGTAAATATTGTATCAAATCATCTAAATTATTTTTCATTGGAATATTATATCTTTCACAAACAATATCAATATTTCCTTTTCTCCAAAAACCATCAGGACAACAAACTACAATTTTTTTTGATTTCGCATACAAACCTAATTCTAAAAGCGTAATCGGTGCTTGTGAAGTAGGTGCAAAATAATATACAATTATATCCGCCAATTCTAAACCATCTAATTCCCAAGTTACTTGCTCTTTAAATAATTGATTTTCAATAGATTGTGTCCACGAACTATCCCAATTTTTTCTTCTTGGATTAAAAATAATAATATCTTTTGAAGTCAAATTGTCAATAATTTTTTGTTGCCAATCTTCTGTTTTTCCCATATCAATACTTCCTGCTAAAAAAACTTTTTTAGTAGAACTATCAAAAGGCAACTGATTTGGCGGATAAATAACTTCCATTTTTTTTGTTTATATATGTAACCAATCTCTCAAAATTCCCTCTTCCAAAGATAATAATTCATTTAAACTTTCTCTTTTAATTTGATACACGACACAATCAGCGGTAGCTTGTATAATCGTTTTTTTATTTTCTTGTGGAGGATAATGCCAATTATGGAAAAAATTAGGCGCAGATAATTGCACCAAAACTTCTTCTTCTTGTTTGATACAAACTTTTCCTTTGGCAATCAAATAATAGTCCATTTCTCTCAAATTATAATATTCACCAATCACTTCACCTATTCCACTTTTATAAGCTACGGCTAGACTTGCCATTTTTGCTAAATTTAAACCAGAAATTTTACTTAATTCAGGAATGGTTTGTAAAAATTTTGCTACTTCAAATTTTAAAGAAGGAATATCATCTTCATGATTATCATTTTTTACTTTTGAGGCGGTTTCGTTTACTTTTGTATATTTACGAGCATGCAAACGACTTATTTTTTCATCAAAAAATGTTGGGAATTTAGTAAATAAAGTAATATTAGCAATTTCAGATAACATCAATTCAGGATTGCCTACATTTGCCAAAAATATTTCAGGGTCTTTAAAACTTTCTATATTAGAAAGCAAATCTAAAGCACAAGATTTTGTCCAAATATTGATATTTTTATAATCTCTTTGCACCAAAGCAATCATTGTTTCTTCCAAAGTCATCGGTTCAGTTGGGAAAAATTCTTGCATAATAGCTACTTTATTGGCATAAGTATCAGGTTTTAACAAAGGTTTCAACAAAATTTTTGTAGTTGCTTTCATAAAAACATCTAATAATTCTGTTGCAAAATCACCTTTATCAGCATCTCCACTTCTAATGTTATCTTTCACCAATTCAACAGATTTTCCATCATAAATCAAAGCCATCAACCCAAAAATCTTATCAAAATTATTATCAATTTCAGCAGACATAGCTTCCAAAAACATTTCACTGACTTTGTGCCTTTGTAAATCCATATAAACGGACATATTCCAAGTCAATTCTTCACATATATTTTCTAATTTCTGATTGATTTCTGAATGATATTTTATATCAATTTGATAACTATTTCTACTTAACCAATCCAAAGCCAAAGAACCTAAAAATTGATTCGATAGATTTATTTTTTTCAATAATAAGTCAATAGAATCAGAAGTTCCTAAATGTCCGTAGATTTGTAAAATTCTTTTTTGTACGATTTCACTTTGTCCTGCAAAGAAAAAAGCCAATTCTAAATTAGGAAAAATACTTTCTCCTGATGCTTTCAAAGCCGAAAAAGAAGGACTACTAAAATAGGCAATATTTAATTTTTCTATTAAGCCATTTTGCAAATCAGGTGCTGTGGTATGTGCAGAACCAACTGTGGCAAAATATTTTACTTCTTCATCAGAATCGAGCAGTAATTGATTTAAAAGTTTTGACTTGATTTCTTCATTGGCATAATTAGATAATAATGCTCCAAAACTTCTTTCATCTACTAATTTTGATTGTGTTAATTGTTCCAAATATTTTAATCTTTCGAGTCGATATTCTGCCCCTCTCAAAAAATTATAGGTTTGTTTGATAACATCAGCAAAAATCAAAACAGGTAAATATTTTGAATTTAATATCACATATAAAATCGGAATTGCTTCTAAAACGCACCAACGTCTTGCTTCATCTAAGGCAATTTTATGGATTTTTTCATCAATCAAGAGCGTTAATTGTTGTACATTTTTCATCAAAAAATCTGCAATGACAAATGTTTTATGCTCGATAATGGTGGCAAATTGTTCCATGATAAAACTCTGTTCAGGAGTTTCACCTGCCAAACTATCATGTGTATTTACTTCATACATTTGTTTATTGATTGCTTTTAAACGTATTTTTTCATCGGTAAATGCCATCCAATTCCAAATTTTATCATCAGTAATTACGGTTTCTTTTTTTCTATCTGCGGATAGTTTTCTTGTTTTTCTATATAAACTTATCGCAAAAATTTTTAATTGATTTGCATCATTTTGAGTAATTTGAAATGCTTTTGCATTAATTTCTTCAATGATTTCATTTGTTTTTATATCTGCTTGCTCTAAAATTTGTTTAATTCTTCCATCTTTTGAATCCAATAAATCTAACAAAGTATCTTTATAAGTCAAAGGATTGATTGCCTGCAAAACATTGAGATGAATAATAGTTTTATCAGGAGTAAGCGTCAATATTTTGCTTCTAATTTTTGTGCCATTGGGAATAAATTTTCCTGACACTACATTTGATTGATTTCCTGATTGTTTGATAAGTGCTTCTTGTAATTTAATTTTATATTCTTTGTCTAAAACATTGATAAAATAAGCCAAAGCAGCCCAAATAATCGCAATTCCAAACATTTGAACACTCAAAGGAGCAGGGAAATTGGCTTCAGAAAGCCACAAAAACATTCCTGATAATGAAATTCCGATAAAAAATAATTGTGTTTCAATTTTATGCTGAGTATCTGTTCTGATTTCATTTTCAATCGGCAATAAATAAATTCTATATACTGCCAACATCAATCCCTCCCTCAAAACTTCCGCCATAAATTTGGTAGTAACGACCAGAATAACTATCATTCCAGCCTGTAAAGTTAGATTTGTACTATCTAATACATTCGAAGCACCAATCACTAAAGTCAAAAAAGCCAAAATAGCAGGCATTATTAACATAGACACTTTTAAGCCATATTTACTAATAATGAATGAACCTACATATATTTTCATTAAAATTCCACCCAAAAAAGAACCCAATAAAACAATGGCTAAAAATTTTTCAAGTGTAGATAAATTTGTAACTTCATTAAATGTGTGGGCTAATTTGGCTGCTTTGTAAAAAAAATAATCGTTGTTAGCAAATAAAAAACCAACTGTTCCAGCAAAAATCATCAAATAAATTAAATATTTTTGCTTTAAAATAATTCTCCAATTGTTATTAGCAGTAATATATTGTGCATTAATAGTAATGTTTTTCCAGGTAGGATTGAGATTGGTGAGCATCAAAAGTCCAAAAGATGCCAAACTCAAACCTAATAAAGTAATCCAAATACCTCTCGCCCAATTTATTTCGTATAAACTCAAAACAATCATCAAATAAATAAACGCCTCGCCGATAATAGTTCCTAAAACTCCAATATTTTTTAATTTTTCATAGCCATATTGTTGAGTCATTCTATCTGATAATTGTGAAAATAAATTACGCCACAAAAAAGTCAATAACCAAATAAAAGAAGCAGCAATAAATATTTTATATTGTATTAAAATTTGTGATTTAACGAATATATCAAAACCAAATCCCCAAAAAAGCAATAAAAAAAGTGAAAAACCTAATACCCATGCGCATAAGCGAGCATAAGAGGTTTTGATTTGAAGAGATGAATATAAATACCAACCTATAAAACCAACGAAACCTGATAAAATCCAAAAAGTTGGCATTTGTTGGATAGAAAAGGTTTTTAAAAATAAGCCTAAAATTAAAATGGTATAAGTGGCATTTGAAATACCAAATCCTAAACCTGTGATAAAGTAATAAGTTGAAGTAAATATATTTTTTTTCATTGTTTTTGATTATCGTATAGGGTAGTTTTTTGTTTTTTTTAAATGTTTTGTTTAATTTTTAATTTTTTAATAATAAATCTAAGAAATTTTTGCAAATGATTCCTGAAGTGTTATTTTCTTCTGTATAAAATCACTTATAATTTGTGTATGTATAATAATTTCGCCGATAAATATGGCTAATATTTCTTTAAAACTTTTTTCGTCCATCATATTTTCTTTGCTGACAATATAATTATAACGAAGTTGTGTTTTTTCACTTTGAATATTGATATGTCCGATGGGTAGTCTTCCGTTCATATAAAAAACAAGTGCTAAAAGTTCGTTGGTTAAATTAGAATTGGTAAATGGTAAATGATAATAAAAAGTAATAATATCATTGTTTTGTAGTCCTTCACCTAAAGGAGAAAACAGCAATGAACAGCTTTGAATATTTTCGTTATTATCTTTAAAATTTACTTGAATAAATTCTTGTGAAATTTCCTTATTTTTTAGATGTAATTCAACGTTATATCCAATATTTTGGGCAATTTGTTGTAATTTTTTTAATTTTTCTATCATAATTGAATAATTTTGATTTAAAAAACTCTTGTATTTTTTTACAAGAGTTTTTATTTTTAAATATCTATTAGAAACCTACGTAGCAGATGCTAATTTATTGACTAAGAACTCTTTTGCTTCTCCGGGTAATCCGCCTAAAGCAGATTGAATATTTGGAGGCATTTTTGACATTACTTTTTCTGCTACTCCTCCTGCTGCATCTAAGCCTGCTCCTGCTCCTTTTGTTAATGTTTCTTTGGCAAAAGTTTTAACATCAGGCATTTCTCCGCTTTCTATACCACCTTTTAATAAGTCCATTCCGCCATCGAATTGTTTAGAAGCAACGTCTTTAATTCCGGGAGGAAGTTTATCTAACATCCCTTTTACGTCAGCTGGAATTGCTTTTGGAATGATTTGTTTGGCAACATCTACCCCCCCTGAAGCTGCTCCTTTTCCAAATGCTTTCATTTCATTTTTACTTGGCAAACGCCCTTCACTCAAAGCACCTTTCGCTAATTGTCCACCTTTTTCTAATACGCCCTCAATGTATGTACGTAGTTCAGGTGGGACCCTATCTACCAAAGCCATCATTTGAGGAGGTACAACAGAAGCCAATTTTGATTTTGCTTTATCCATTAAGGCTGCCCCACCTTTATCTGCCATACTTGATGCTGCTTCAATGCCTTTATCTGCCAAATTACTTGCCATATCCCTGACACCTTGCGGAATCATGTTCTTGAGTCCTTCTGGAATCATATCAGCGACTTTACTTTTCAAAAAATTAAGACCTGATGATATCAAACTACTAAAAAAGCCTTGTACAGGCGCTTGAGTTGTATTGATAGATGAGGAAGCCATTTTATTTTGTGTTACAGGCGTAGTAGAGTTGGCATTTGCTGCTTTTGCACCCAAAGAATCTGCTTCACTTTCTAAAGCATTGCTTGTATTAACTGGCGTTTCTCCTAGCATCGTATCGGCTTTTACTCTGCCATCTCTTTGTTGTTTTACGTGTGCTAACTCGTGTCCAATTAAAGATTGTCCTGTTTTTGAATCAGGGTCAAATTTTCCTTGGGCAAAGTGAACTTCGTTGCCTTGTGCAAAGGCATGCGCACCTATTTCAGATGCTTTGGCTGAATTTGTATTTATTTTAACATCAGAAAAATCTGCACCCATAGTTGATTCCATTTTTCCTTGCACATCAGCAGGTAAGAATGGATTTTTTTTCATTTGTACAGAATTTCCTTGATTAGCAAATTCACCACCAGCAACCATACTCGATTTACCATCTTGTTGTTGCTGTTTTTGTTGTTGCTGTTGCGATTTATTATCTCGCTCAGTTTTTGCTGCTTTCATAGCGATTTATATTTATATTTTTGAAGGAATCGAACTAATTATTTTTTACGTTTTTTGATTGATTATTAAGGCAATTCTTTTTCTATTAACCATCTTCTTGTCAGCATCACAAAAGTTAGAACGCCTAACACAAAGGATAAAGCAATCATCATAGCAATATTGAATGAAAATAATTGAAAACCAATGAAAAATAAACAAGCCAATAATAATAAAATAACAAATAATCCGCCTTGTAAGACTAAAGTAGTTGTTCTTTTGAATTGACAAGAATATCTTTGAATCAAATAATAAAAAGCCAAAGCAGATACAAAAAATACGCCTAACAATGGAAAAAATAAACCTGGACTTCTCAAAGATATAGTCGGATTGGCTGCAAATCTTTTAATTCCTTGCATAAATCTCGAAAACATACCCATCGCCTGTGCTGGATTTAGTGCTTTGGTAGGGGCTTGTGGTGCAAATTTTGCCGCCAAAACTTGCCAAAGTTGAGGATAACCATGATCATATCCCAATGCCCAAATACCTACGCCACCGATTTTTTTGCTAATTACAAAATCATATTTTTTAGCTAAAGAAAGGCTATCTTCGTACCAAATTTGTCGATAATTATCATTATTATCACGATATGCGAAAAAATTAGTCATACTCGAAGCGTCTTCGCCTGCGGAGGCTGCGCCCATTTCATCTCTAATATTTTTATAAGGCATATATTTTACAAATTTACGTGCTTCTGATGGCACTTCTAAGCCTTTGGTTATCCAAACTGCTCCATAATAACTTACGCCCAATAATATTTTTTCAGGTTTTACGCCAAAAGCAATATATTCATCAATACTTTTATCCAAGCCGTGATTCCACCAATTTCCACCGCCTTTGGTTAGGCTAACGGGACCTGCTAATTTTGTATTTGCGCCATAAAATTCGTAGCCATTGATAACAAAATAATTGACGTGTTTTTCTAATTGTCTTAAATCGTAGGCATTATCAAAATCAATGGCAGGCAAACTCATCGATAAAATTGCTCCTTTAATTTGTGCTTTTAATTTTCCATTAAAATCAATCACAAAATTAGCAAAATCTGATTTATATTTGGCTGGCAATCCTTCAAAATCTAAATGAACGCCATCACCTTTTCGGTTTTTCACCAAAAGAATTACTTTGTTAATTAAATTAGATTGTGCTGAGGGATTACTTAAAAATGTACTGATATTTTTTTCACTAAAACAAGCCACACTCAATAAAACTTTCGTTTTGTGGGCGTGTGCTTCTTTGATTAAACCTGTGGTTTCCCAATCGTGAATAGTTGTGTAATCACCTGTATTTGGCTCTACTTCGTATGCAAAATAAGTTACGATAGATAAAAGAGAAAAGTTATAACTTTTATACGCCTCTTTTGCCCAATAAGGATGCCAACCAAATACGATATTTTTTGGGCTTAATGTATGTTTTTTGGTGTGAGCGTTTTTGTGTGATAAATTTTCATAATCACCTTTTTCACCAAAGTTTAGCATATCTCTTTTTTTGACATAAGTTGCTCTTTGTTTAAAAGAAGCTGTATCAATCAATGGTTGATTTTCTTCTAATTTTGGCTCTTTTTCTTTGCTACCTTTTTCACCAGATGCACTTCCGCCCATTGTATTAGGTTTTCCTAAACTTGCGGGGTCAAAAACTAAAGCAGGATCAATCGTTGGATTGGCTTTTGATTCTTCTTTTTTTGTTTTTATATCATTTTGAGGTGTTTTGGTATCAAGAGGGATATTTTTCTTTTCCTCTTTTTTTTCTTCCTCGTTTACTTTTCCTTCTTCCTTATTAATAGGAGGAGGAGTTTGTTTTTTAGCATTTTCTAATGCTTTTTTCTTGTTATTTTCATCAATTCTTTTCATAATATCCTCTTGAAATTGTGCATTTGCAATTCTAATTGAACAAAATAAAAAAATAACTATCAAAAAAAATTGTGTTTTTTTGAAATTTATGTAAGGGACACACATAATAAATCTATAAAAAAAGTGGCTGTTGGATTGAATAAAACTAAAAATTTAAGTCTATTTTATTTACAAATTATACACACATATTTATAATTTGTAAAAACTTACGGCAAAGATACGATTATTTTCATAAAAACAAATTTTTTTTCACTTTTTTTTCACTTTTTTTTCACTTTTTCAATTTTTTTTTTCAATTTTCCATAAATTTTTATAAATAAATTTTATCTTTGTGCAAAAATAAATATATTGAACTATGATAAAAACATTGCGTGAAAAATATAATGCTGCTTTTAAAGAAGAAAATTATCAAAATTTTTTAGCAGAATTTGAAAAAGTATATGGCGAAAGAATCGATTTTAGAGTAGCAGAAACTCCTTTGTTTATCTCAAAAGAATTTTTTGCCCATCTCAAAAAAGCAACTGATGATATTTTAAAGGTGATTCAAAAGGATAATTTTAAAGAATTGACAAAAGAAGCAATTCCTACCAATCAAAATGTACCTAATGAAAATGCTCATCCTGAATTTCTAGTCATCGATTTTGCCTTAGCAAAAAGCGAAAATACTGATGAATATATTCCTCAACTCATTGAATTACAAGGCTTTCCATCTTTGTATGGCTTTCAAGAAGTGGCGTGTCAAACGTATCGAAAACATTTTGATATTTCGAATACATTAACCCATCTTTTAGGAAATGATACACCTGAACAATATTATCAATATTTATCAGAGGTAATATTTGCCGGACATCAAAAAGAAAATGTAATCTTATTAGAAATCGAGCCGCATAAACAAAAAACTCGCATCGATTTTCAAGTAATGAAACAAAAATTAGATTTAGATTCTGTTTGTATTAGTAAAGTAATTTTAAACAATAATAAATTATTTTATGAAAAAAATGGTAAAAAAATTGAAATTAAACGAATTTATAATCGTGTTATTTTTGATGAATTAGAAAAAAGAACTGATTTGAATTTACAATTTAATATGACACAAAATGTGGACGTAGAATGGGCAGGACATCCCAACTGGTTTTTTAGAATTAGCAAATATACGGTGCCTTTTTTAGAAAGTAGATATGTGCCAAAATCTTATTTTTTGAATGAAGTAAGACAAATTCCACACGATTTAGATAATTATGTACTCAAACCATTGTTTTCTTTTGCAGGTGCAGGAGTTATCTTTGACGTAAAATTGGAAGATATTACTAAAATTCCAGATGATCAACGAAAGTATTATTTGTTACAAAAGAAAGTAAGATATGCCGAAATTTTCAAATGCCCTAAAAATGAGCCTGTAAAAGCAGAAATTAGGTTACTATTTTTATGGAAAAAAGAAAATGCTCAACCTAAATTAATGTTAGGTTTGTCAAGATTGAGCAAAGGCGTAATGATTGGCGTTAATTTTAATAAAGATAGAGATTGGGTTGGTGGAAGTGGTGTCTTTTTTGAAAAATAAAAATGATATAATTTTCTAATATAAATAAAAAAAGTGGTTCTTAGGAAGTTTGTGCGAAAAAAAATGAAATATGTTTTTTGAACTGCCTCCAGATTTATCTGGAGGATAATAAAAAAATTCAATCCTTGGCTTTAGCCAAAATCTCCGCACTTTTCAAATTGATATTTTTTAAATAAATGCCATTTCTATTCATACAGAAGAAAATTATATCCGCAATAAGTTCCTATGAACCAAAAAAGTCTTTCTACATGTAGAAAGACTTTTTTTATTTTAGAGAACATCTAAAAATAAGTTACCCAAGCGTTAAAAAATTTGTCTATTATTTTTTACATATAAATCGGAGGCGTTAACACCTCCGATTTATATGTATAACAGCAAACAAGATTTTTATTAGGGATACTATTTTCTACCAGTCCTAAATAAAACTTTTCTTTCACATAATTTAATAAGGGATCTTCTAAAAAATATAATACCCGTTTAAAAGCGTTTCTTATCGGAAAAATTCCTTCAAGGTTTTTAAAACCTTGAAGGAATCGTACTCGATGGGTATATTATTTGCTACTTAGTCCCTAAATACTTTAACTTTTTTATTTGTTTATCGAGAATAATTTATAAATAAAAAAAAATGTTAAAAAAAATTATCTTAAAAGAAAACTTAAAATATCTTAAAAACTAACGCCACCAAAAGAAAGTAATCTACCTAAAAAAGAACGTGGTTTAGTAATAATTTCTGCTTCGCCTGTCATTTCGGGAGAATTTTTTATGATTTTATGATTTTATGATTGTCTGTTTTGAGTTTTTGGTATAAATCAACTTTTACTTGATACATACGTTTGTTTTCTTCTTTTGATTTTTCTTGTCCTATCAAAGTAATAGCAATTACTTTTCCTTTCAATCGACCATATTCATGCGCAGGGAAATTATGCAAACGAATAAATACATCTTGCCCAACTTCTACTTTTCCTATGCCTTCGCTATTCATATTGACAAAACAAATAAAATCAGTATCAGCAGGCAAAATCGCTAACACATCTTGCCCTTGTTTCATAAATTGCCCTTTTTTATCATAATTCATATACGATAACTGTCCCGAAATAGGGGCAATCAATACATATTTTTTTTGCCAATTCGAGAAATCAATTTGTAAAGATGACCACGCACTCAATACATTTAAAACCAAAGTTTGTAGTTTTTCTTCTGCATTGAGCGGAATAGTTTGTAATTGATTTTCTAAATTAACGACTTGTAAATTATTTTGAAATAAACTACTTTCCGTACCTATGAGCGTTTTTTTGGCTTGCAAATACGATTTTTCCTTTTCAAATATTTCTTTGGTAGGAATAACACTTTGCACAAAAAGAATAGAATCGATACCAAAAGTTTGTGCTGAAAGTTTAGTTTCGTTTTTGGTTAGTTGATATTGTTTCTGAAGATTTTGAACAATATTTTTATAGGTATCGAGTTGTTTTTGTATTTGGGCAACGTCTTTCGAACTTCTTTGATTTTGTTGAAAATATAACAATTCTTTACACGATTTTTGCCAAGCCTGAAAAGACGATTGTAATTCTCCTAACCGAATTGCTTTGTTTTTATGCTGACTAAAATAAATATTTTTGATGCCAAATGTATCGGTTTTGACTTGCGTTATCAAAGATTGTATTGTCAAAAAATCGGCTTGATTGTCTAAATATGCCAAAGTATCGCCTATTTTTACGGATTGTTTGTCCTCTATCAAAAATAATAATCTACCTTCGCTTTCTGTACGCATACGAACAGGCGATTGCATAGTGCTGACGATGGCATCACCTCGCAACACATCAGGATATTCTATCCAAATGCCTAAGGCTAACAATAATAGTAACAATAAAAGCAACAAACCTGAGCCTATTCTGATAATAGACAAAGGAACACTGCTCATGACTTGGTCTAATTCATCGCTATGCAATCTAATATTTTCTTTCTGAACTTCCATTTTTTATTTTATTTTTTATTTACAAATACTTTGAATGATTATTTTTTGTTGTATATTTGCAAATCATTTCGCAAAAGTAATATAAAAATTCATAAAAAACAAACAAAACCAACAATAATAAAAAATAAAATGTTAAATTTATGTTAAATATCGTTAATTATTTGGGAAATTCAATTTTTTTTTTTTGATTTGCAGCGTAATAAAAATATTTATCAATTTTTAAACTATTATTAAAATGAGCGTATTACAAAAATTCGAAAAATTTGCTTTGACAAAAGAGCAAGGGAATGTAATTAAAGGTGGATCCTACACTTGTAAATATTCACGTCATGGTGGAGGTAGTACACTACGTAACTATAGCAATGCAGATTATTCAGCTGCTGGAGGCTGCCCAAAACTTGATAGTTCTTGGAGCTGCTCGGGTTGTACTTTGATTCCAGAACAAGCTTAAAGAATAAAATTAGTAACACTAATTTAAAAATAAGATACTAATCACACCTAAAATACTTTATGTGTGATTAGTACCTACCATTTACGGTTGCTTAAGAAAATCTTAATTTATTTTAATGAAAAATACTATTCTCTTTTTAATTCTTACTTCTTTTTGTCCAGTTTTTTCACAGGATGTCATAAGTTATTCTGATAATGGAAAAAAAAATGATTTTGTTGCTGATTATCAAATTAATCTTGCTATCTTTAGTCCTATTATAATAGAAAATTTAGAAATTAGTGAGATAGAAAAAAAATATATAGAAAAAAATATTCAGGACTTATGGGTACATATTTTACAAAATAATCATAAAAAATATGGCTACAAATATCAAGGTATAGAAAAAGATAGTAGTAAAATAACTTTAAAAACTTTGTATTTAAAAATAAAAATAATAGGGAATAAAAAAATTTACAATTCAAAAGATACAATCTCAAACATAAATATGGAAGTTATCTTGGTTGATGGACATAATTTTAAGTATTTATCAAATCACAAAAATAGAACAACTAATTTTCCACTCCAAAAATATCAAAAACAATTCTCTCAGAGAAATACGTTAGTAGAAAATATGTTACAAAATATTTTACCTATGTGTTCACCTAAATTACATAAAAAAGAGCTTATCATAAATAAAAAAGATACAAATGTAATAGGACACTTAAATATTAAAGGCATACTTTTTTCAGCAACTCCAACTAATCATTATCCACCTCAAGAAAATTATAATGGTACATACCAAAATCTTTTTTTCTTTATGCACAATAATTTTATTTTTACTCAAAAAAAAGTAAAAAACTTTGATTATTGGTGTCAATCACTTAATAAAAAAGATAAAAATGGAGTATCTCAGGCTACTTGTTATTTAAGATTGAGGGTAGAAAAAGATAAACAAAATTATAAAATTATATTTGTAGTGGGTGGAACACTTGGTAATCAATCACAAAAATATGGCAATTTTTATAACCCTGCACCATTTGTGAAAGATGGTATTACTAAATTAGTTGATGCAGAAAGAATAAATAAAGGAGATTATTTAGAATTTATTTATACAATGCAAGAATTTATCGAGCAAATGTCACAATGATTTACAAATTTATGAAATATTATAAACTTATACTATTTTTTTTTTTACTTCCTATTCATTTATGCTTATTGGCTCAAAATGATATACAAAATTATAAAATAAAGGTTGCTTTTATACCTTTTAAATTTGAAAAAGGAAACGAATTTTCAGATAAACAAAAACAAGAGTATGAAGAATACTTTAATAAAACTATACCTTATATATTTGATTCACTACAAAAGTATAGTAAAGATATGGAATTTATAGGTAAAGTCGACTCTACCATACTACCACAATCTAATCTTTTATTATTACAACAAGGATTTAAACGAGAAAATGCCCAAAAATATGGTTTAGGTGACTCAATAATTAATGTATTAACTCATTATAGAATAGATGGGTACACAAAACAGAAAGATAGAATGTTTAGCGATCTTGACTTTAAATTTGATAGTAAATTTATTTACGAAAACTTACAATATGTTTGTTTACATTTAACATCAGAAATTCCATATCTTAAACCTAATTTAGAAATAAAAATTAAAAACGTAAATTATGTGGTGAATACTAAGAAACTAAAAGAAAAAAATAAATTAGAGAAAAATCTTAACTTTTTATTTGATAAAACACTATTTTCTTATAGAGTTCTTAATAAGACATTTTTATTAACTTCAAAAGATGATAAAAAATTAATTGATTTAATTAAAGATAAAATGTTACTCAAAATTTCCTATCAAGAACAAGAGAATGATATTATATTTGAGATTAAACCTAAGAGCAAAAAATTTATTCCTATTGATATCAAAGGAAATATAATTAATACTTCTTTTAAGATAGATAAAAAGAGATTTGAAAGTGGAGATTACTTGGAATTTAATAGCAAAGTTTTTATCACATTACGACAATTATTAAAATAAAATATGAAAAATATCCAGATATCTATTTTTTTATGTTTTTTACCATTTATTTCATTTGCACAAATTAAAGTAGGCGATAAAATTCCGCATTTTTCAGTTATGACGCTAGATGACAAAGTTTATGATAGTGATAAAATTTTATATAATAATAAAGTAATAGTTTTAAATTTTTGGTTTCCTTCTTGTGCTCCATGCCTAGCGGAAATACCAGAATTAAATGAAGTAGTGGTTTATTTTGCAAAGAAAAGGAAAGAAATTATATTTTTAGCACCATCAGTTGAAGGTGTCAAAGAATATTTAAAAAAGTTTGTGGAAAAAAAGAAATTTACTTACAAAGTTATTAAAGATGGACTTCCAATTGCTAATTTATTTGGCATCACAAGTTATCCAACAAATATCGTCATCAATAAAAAAGGTGAAATTACTTTTTTTGAAACAGGGTATAAAAGCAATATAAAAGAAACTTTAATCAAAGAAATCGAAAAAAACTTGAAAGAATAATTGCTATTTCAATTCTTTTCATTTATATTTGCAGCATAAAACAAACAAAACCAACAATAATAAAAAATAAAATGTTAAATTTATGTTAAATATCGTTAATTATTTGGAAAATTCATTTTTTTTTTTTTTGATTTGCGTTCAAATTAAAGAAAATATTTTTAAAACTTTAAAATCATTAAATAAAATGAGTTTATTACAAAAATTTGAAAAATTCGCTCTGACAAAAGAGCAAGGTAATTCAGTTAAAGGTGGCGCATGGCAAAGATGTCGTAACTTGGAAGGGTCTTTAGTAGATGTTTGGTATCAACCTACTGGAACAAATGCAGGTAGATTTTTTGCTAAAGATAGGGGACAGTTTATTGATGTTGGTACTAGTGCTGATTTTTATAATTGTCAAAGCTAATTTTTATTGAACAAAAGATAGTTAAATAGAATATTAAAAAATATCTTTTGTTCAATACCTTGGAAACATGCAATATTTATTATTATTCTTGATTATTTTTTTAATAAATACAGTATTTGCTCAAAATAAAGCAAATACTTGGGTTTTAGGTAATGGTCATATTATAAAATTTGATTCTATTGTTATTACTTCTCAAACTAAAAATATTGGTTTTGGAAGTAGCCCTAATGCAAGTATTTCAGATAAAAACGGCAACTTATTATTTTATACTGACGGAACAAGTATCATTACAAAGGAACATGAAATAATGAAAAATGGTACTGATTTATGGGGACATGGCTCAGTTATTATTGTTCCTTATCCCCAAAAAGAAAATCTATTTTATGTATTTACAGTGAGTATGAATGATACTATCAAAAGTTATTTTGAACGTACTGATACTTTAACTTTACAAAGAACAATAATGAGTACTCGAATAATTGATCTCAAAAATAGACCTGGGCAACATCAAGCGAAACTTTGTTATCATTTAGTAGATATGAATAAGAACAAAGGAAAAGGCGAGGTAGTTTCTAAAAATCATATTTTATATCAAGGCAAAGCAGGAGTTTTGGCAGATTTGACAGCTATAAAACATTATAATCAAAAAGATTTTTGGCTAATTTCTCATGCTTTTCCTAAAAATATTTTTAGAACTTATCTTATCAATGAAAAAGGATTAGATACTACCACAGTTATTTCCAAAACAGGTGATTTATATCTTACGGAAAATTATTGGTATGGACCAGGTCTATACTCTTATTCCATGAATCATCTTAAATCTAGCCCTAATGGAAAAAAGATTTTATTATTCAGTCAAATATCTACTTTTCAAATTTTTAATTTTGATAGTAAGATTGGAACTATAACATCTACAAATATCTACGACAAAAAGTATAAATACGGTTACACATCAGTATTTTACACTGGTGAGTTTTCTCCTAATAGTCAATATTTTTACATACATAAAATTTAGACTTTGGACAATATTTTAGCGTTGGTTTTCTTTCAAGAAAACCATTTTTTTATTTTTCATTAAAGTTTGTCTAATCTCTATTCATTTTTTTGATTTTTTTCTACTTTTTTTTCTTTTTTGAGT